>CBFIFE010000006.1:0-76538 GCA_965661765.1 uncultured Flavobacteriales bacterium | reverse complement strand
AACTTGGTGTGATTTGACACCAATGGCCGCACCGCCTCGTGTCCTCGTTGTCGGTGGAGGCCTTGCCGGACTGCTGATCACGGCCATGCTGGAAAAAAGGGCGGGATGGAAGGCGGTGGTTTGGTCGGCCCCGGATGCGCAACATCCTGCGGCTTCGCTTGTGGCTGCAGGCATGTTCAACCCGGTTTCTTTCCGAAGATTGTTGCCTGTATGGGCAGCCGAGGCGCACATGAACCTTGCTGCAGAAACATACAAATGGCTCGAGGGGCACCTGGGTGTGTCCCTTTGGCACGATCGGCCATTGTTCAAAAAATTTCCGAATCAAGACTATGCAAACTTGTGGCATGATCGGTTGAATTCGTCCCATCCAGTTTCGGGTTGGATTGAAAGTGAATCTTGGCGTGCTGTTGGGAGCCAAGTCAAAACAGCCTTTGGTGGTGGCTGGGTGCCGAGGGCCGGATACGTGGATTTGAAAAATCTGATTTCGGCATTTCGAGACAAGTTGACCGCTGAACAACGATGGGAAGAGCGCATATGGTTTTTGGAAGACGGCTTGCCGACCGGTTTTGATTGGGTTGTGGATGCCCGAGGGGTGGGCGCCAAACCCGACCTGGCCGACTTTGGGCTGGATGTCCGTCCCAACCACGGCGAGGTCCTGACCCTCCGGCCTGAGGACAGCCGGGACTGGCCAAAGGTGATTTTGAACAACAAAAAGTGGTTGTTGCCATTGGCGGATGGTGAACATTATCGGCTCGGAGCAACGTACCGTTGGGACCTTTCAATGCCGAGTGAACATGATTTGGCGCGTGATGAATTGTGCAGCGCCATGAATGAAATCCTGCCCTCGGCGCACTTGCAGTCATCGGTTGTTTCGCACAATTCCGGCGTCCGTCCAGCGAGCCCTGATCGTCGTCCGATGGTGGGGCGGCCGGATGCCGAAGGGCGCCCTTGGTATCATGTCATCAATGGGTTGGGAACAAGAGGTGTGCTGGTGGGGCCGCGCGCTGCGATGGAGTTTTGTTCAACTTATGTTGAAAAAACACAAGCCGATGTGCATGCAGAACTGGTCTGTCAAAGATTTCGTACTTTCAGGGCAGGATGAAAAAAATTGCAACACAGCCGGAAGAGGAAGAAGCATTGAAGAAAGCCAAGAAGAAGGCGAAGAAAAAGGCGAAGAAGAAGGCGAAAAAACAAGAAGAACGGAACGAGGAGAACCAACGGAACGAGGAGAACGAAGGGAACGAGGAGAACGAGGGGAGCGAGGGGAACGAAGGAAATGGGGATGATGGTGCGATTCGCGAAGGTTTTTCCCCGTTGCAAGACGCGTTCATCACCGCCTGGCAAGATGCTGGCCAAACCTGGGGGTTGCCGCCAGCCATGGGTGCGGTTCACGGGGTTCTGCTCAGCCGAGATCGTGCCTGGAGCACGGATGAAGTCATGGAGGCCCTTGGCATCAGTCGCGGCAATGCCCACATGCAGTTGAAGGCACTTGTGGAGTGGGGTGTGGTTCACCCCGTTCGGCAGTTGGGCTCCCGTCGGATTGGCTACGTCGCAGAACGCGATGTTTGGAGAATTGCCACCGCGGTGGCCAAGCAACGCCGCAAACGGGAACTTCAGCCTGTTTTGGAAATGGGCAAATTGCTCCGGGCGCATGGCGCTGCAAGTCGGTCGATGGATGACCGGGTCTTGAAGGGAACCCTGCGGGAAATTGTGGCCTTTGGGCGCCTCATGGACAAGTTGCTCATGGAGACCCTGAAGCGAGATGAGCGCTGGTGGGAAAGGCTTGTGCGCCGATGGATCAGCCGTAGTTAATCCCATTGGGAAAATGTAACTTGCGGTCATGTTGAAGGATAGCATCACAAGGGCTTTGAATGATCAAGTTCGCCACGAGGCGGAGAGTTCACACACGTATTTGGCCATGGCCGTTTGGGCGGAAACCCATGGTTGGGATGGCACTGCGCAGTTTCTCTACGCGCATGCGGAGGAGGAGCGGATGCACATGCTCAAGTTGATGCGGTTCATCAACGAGCGGGGCGGAGAGGCTGAGGTTCCCGCGTTGGGGGCGCCTTTGGCAGCATACGAGGGAGTGAAATCGGTATTCGAGGCCATTTTGCACCACGAAACTCGGGTGACCGAGGCGATCAATGACGTGGTTGATTTGTGCTTGAAGGAGAAAGATTACACCACGCACAATTTCATGCAGTGGTATGTTTCTGAGCAGATTGAAGAGGAAGCGCTCGCGCGCCAAATCTTGGACAAGCTCACCCTCGCCGGTGACGACAAAGGTGCGCTCTACATGTTCGACCGAGACATCATTGGGTTCGGGGGTCACGGCCCGGCTGACGGCGCCGCGTAATTTGGCAACAATGGGTCAAATGAGGAGGGAATCTCAACCCGATCGAGCGTCTCGGTGGACGCGTTTGACCATGGTCGTGGCGGCGGGGCTGGTTGGATTGGTTTTGGCCTTTGTCATGCCCCAAGTCCAGCGCAGCCAAGTGGACGACACCGACACCATCGCCATCATGAAGGCGAATTTCCTTTTTCATTTCGCCGCAGCAAACGACTGGCCTGAGGGCGTCAAGGTGGGTGCTTTTCGGATCGGTGTGGTGGGCAATCCGAGGTTGGTTGAGGAACTCGTGGACAAGTATGCCATGAAGCCGATTCGCCAGCAGGTGCTGGAAATCGTGAGTTTGACATCGGCGGATGTCGCTTCAGGTCCACCGGAGCCCTTTTGCCACGTGCTGTATGTGGAGCAGGGGGAGGGCGATTTGGAAATGCTTTCGAGGGCACTGAGGCATTCTCCGACGATGCTGGTCAGTCACGAGGCAGAAGGCCTGGCGAAGGGGGCATTGATCAATTTTGTCACGCAATCCAACCGGTTGCGGTTTTCCATTGATGAAGCGGAAGCGCAGCAGCGGGAGTTGTTGATTGGAAACAAAATCTTGTCATGGGCAGTTGCAGACCAGTGATTTTGAGGGTTTTCCTGCCAGTTTTGCTCTGGGTGGGCGCTGGTGTGCTGGCGGGTGCATGCGGACAAGCGGCGGTGGATGAGGCGATTTGGCAGTGGGAGTCTGGCCAAACCCAGCGCGCCCTTTCCACCATCTCCTCAGCGGTAGAAGGACGGGAGGCCCAAAACCCCGAGGCCTGGTACGTGCTCGGCTTCTTCGAGAAGGAACGCTTCAAGTCGGACGAACGTTGGGACCCGAACTCCCCACGGCGGGAATCGGCCTTGGCAGCCTTTCGCCGTTCCATGGCATTGCAGCCCCAAGGCGTGCTGCTCGAAGACCTCGAAAAGGCCCTTCGGTTTGTCGGGGACACCTACTTTCAACAGGCAATGAATGGGCTGCGCGGTTTGTCCCCAGGCCAGGCGGCTGAGGCGGTGCAGTCGTTCAACACCTACTTGTCCGTCGACGAACTCTTGGGTGCGACCGCCGCAGATCTGGACAAACAAAGGGCGGAGTGGGACCGCCAGATGGGGTTGGCACACGGCCAAATGTTGGCGGCGGGGCGCCTTGGGGCGACAGAGGAACAGGAGGCGTTGGTGGCGGCCGTGGGGCACTACGAGGCGAGTTTGGCCTTGGAGCCCGAGCATTACAGCACGCTGTACAACCTGGCGATCACGCTGTACAACCACGGCGTGCGACAGCTGAAGCGCATCGGCCCGGAAACCTCGATGTTCGAGTTGATGGAGATACAAGATGTGTGCATTGCTTTGTTTGAGGAATCGCTCCCTGTGATGGAGCGTGCACATGCCATCCAGCCGCGGAGGCTCGAAACGCTCAAGGGCCTGATGACCATTCACCATGCGCTCAGTCAGCCGGAGGCCAGCGAAAAATATCGCTTGCAATTGGAGGAAGTGATTCGCGCTGGTGGGGGTGAATGATTCGCGCTGTCTCAGTATCTTCCGCCCGTGTCAAGCGATTTTCAACAGATGCCTCGAGGGGGTTTTCGGCTCGGTATTGGGTGGCGAATCTTTCTCGGATTTGCCGTTTTCGGTGTGGCCGTCGGCAGCCTGTTTTTGCTGACGAGGAGCACCCTGGCAGAAAGCCAAGCGCTCGGGCAGCGCATCGACGACGTTTTGACGCCGAGTTTGGAGGCGCTGGAGGACTTGGATCGGTCGGTGAGCGAGGGGCGGGTGTTGATTCGTCATTGGTTGAGCGTTCAATCCGGTTCGGATGATCCGGAGAAGCAGGCGCTTTTGGGTTTGGTCGAGACCACGACGCCATTGCATCTCCGGCGGCTGAAGGCCTTGACGGCAGAATGGCCGACCGACCAACAGCTGCAGTATGACAGTTTGGCCCAGGCGATCGACCACATGTTCATTGTTTACGGCGAAATCATGCGGCTGCTGCCGGATTTTGCTGCGTATGACGATCCTTTGGCGACGATGGATGCGGAATACTACGCACTCGATGGGTCGAGTTTGCCTCAGCTGACAGGCCAAATCCGCCGCCACCTCGACCGCCTCACCACAGCCCAAACCGCGGCGCTTCGGGATTCCACCGCGCGAATGGCTCAACTCGGAAATCGCCTGCGCCTCTACGCAGGCAATGTCGCACTGGGCGTGCTGGTTCTGGGTGCCATCATCGCCTACTTCGTGACCCGTTCGATCACCACCCCGGTGCGAGAACTCAAGCGGGCCTTGCTGTACATGGGCCGAGGGGTGCCCCCGGAGGCTCCTGTTCGGGTTCGCAAAGACGAAATCGGTGAGATGGCCCTGGCGGCCAATCGCCTTGCGGAGGGGCTGCAGGCCACACGGGCCTTTTCATTGGAAGTGGGCCGAGGCAACTTTGAGGCGGAATACGAACCCCTGAGCGAGGAGGATGCACTGGGTCGGGCGATCCTCAAAATGCGCGATGATTTGGCTTCGAACGAGGCGCAGCTCGAGGCCAAAGTTCAAGCACGGACCGCCGAAGTTGAGGAGCAGAGAGAGCGCATCGAATTGTTGTACAGCGATTTGAGAGACAGCATTGAGTATGCCAAGCGCATCCAGCGAGCCATCTTGCCGACTGCCCTTGAACGGAGTGCGGTTTTTCGAAATCATGCGGTCTTTTACCGGCCGAGGGACGTGGTTTCGGGGGATTTCCACTGGTTCCACAATGTGGGGCGGCTCCGGATGTTTGCGGCGGTGGATTGCACGGGGCACGGGGTGCCTGGGGCTTTCATGAGTTTGATTGGCTACCAGGGGCTGGAGCGGGTCACGAAGGTGTACACTGAGCCCAACGACGTGCTGGCGGCATTGAACCGATCGGCGCGCGAGGTGTTGCACTCCAGTCATTTGGGCAGCGAGGAGTCGCAGCTGAGCGATGGCATGGACTGCGCTTTTGTGACCATTGACATGGAGCGGATGGAGCTGAAATACAGTGGCGCGAACAGTTCCCTGTACATCGTGCGTGCGGATGGAGGCGAAATCGAAGAGATCAAGCCAGACAAGTTTGCCATTGCGTCGTTCGAACCGACGACGCGGACCTATGCACTGCACACCCGCCAATTGTCAACGGGCGATGTGGTTTTTGCGACCACAGATGGCTTTCCAGATCAGTTCGGCGGTCCCAAGGGCAAGAAGTTCATGCGCAAGCGGTTGCGTGAACTTTTTCAGTCCATTGCACCTGTGCCTTCGGTCGAACAAGAAGCCCGCTTGGCCTCGGCGTTCGATGCATGGAAGGGGGAGGAGCCACAGGTGGACGACGTGCTGGTGATGGCCGTGAAAGTATAGGGAACCAGGGAACGAGGGTGACCAGGGAACCAGGGTGACCAGGGGACCAGGGTGACCAGGGGACCAGGGAACCAGGAAACGAGGGTGACCAGGGAACCAGGAAACGAGGGTGACCAGGGAACCAGGGAACGAGGGTGACCAGGGAACCAGGGTGACCAGGGAACGAGGGTGACCAGGGAACCAGGGTGACCAGGGAACGAGGGTGACCAGGAAACCAGGGAACGAGGGGCGGAACGGGTCAGCGCGCGAAGACGCTGTTGCGAATCACCCGTGTTTCGATCGGGTTCATGATCAACACCGGGATTTGCGCTTCGTTCGTGATGATTTGCTGTTCGTAGGATTGTCCAATGATGCCCATCAATGATTTCTCGTGGAGATTCATGATGCTGATGAGGTCCACGTCAATGGCCGCGCCATAGTGAATGACATCCCGAACGAAAGCGCTGGATCGGTGTTCGCTGATTTTGACGGTGTAGGCGATGCTGCGCTCCTCGAAAAATTCTTTTGCGAATTCAATGTTTCGCAGCAATTGGTTGCGAAGAAATTCATCCTCTTCTGCCGGAGAGAAAATGTGTACGCGACCATCGAAATACTGGGCCATTTCCGCGACCACAGAAAGCTTTTGCTTCGTGTCTTGGTGCAAATCGAGGGGAACCAAAATGTCGTCGTAGCCGTTTTCCCCGATGCCCTTTTCTTGGGTGACAATGACAGGGGTGGAACAATTTGTGACGATGCGCAGCGCCCGGCCGCCAGTGATGAATTGCATGCCTCGCAATCCATGGGTTCCCATGATGACCAAATTCGCCCCGCGTTCTGCCGCGACATCATCGATGTCGTCGAAGATGTTGCCGATCCGGAGTTCGAAACGCAACTCGCCGGCGTATTTGGCCTTCAGGCGCTCCTCCAAACCTTGCAATCGCACGCGACCCTCAGCAACGAGTTTCTTTGAAGGGACAATGTGCAAAACGTGAATGATGCTGTCAAAAGCTTTGCCAACGACAAAAGCATGCTCCAACGCCACATCGCTGACGGGCGTGAAGTCCATGGGGACGAGGATTTGGTGTGCAGACATGATCGCAGGTTGAATCGAAGCAAAGTTACAGCGGAATTGCCGCAGAAAACCAGCGGCCTGTCAGCTGCGACCGGCTCAATTCAAGAAATCGAGGGTGGTGGCAAGAAATTCATGAGGTTGCTCCGCATGGAGCCAGTGCCCAGCGCCGGAGATGCAATGGGCTTCGAATTGCATGAAGTGGTGCTCGAATTGGGCCAAATCCGACTCCCCCACATACGCGGATCCCCCGCCATAAATGGACAGCAGCGGCAAAGTGCTCGTCTCCAAAGAGACCGCGCGAACAATTTCTGGCAAAGCGTTGTGGAGGACGGGCAGGTTGGGGCGCCAAGACCAAACCGTTTCGCCATCCAGCACCTGTCGCCGAAGCCCTTTCATCAAAAACGCCACGACAGCAGGGTCCTTCAATGTGGACAGCAAGTGTTCTTCGACGGATGCCCGCGTGGCTGTGGCAACGATCGGTGCTGACCGCAAGCTTTTGAAAATCAAATCGTGGTGGATGGGGTACGCGCGGGCGGCCATGTCAGCGACGATCAGCCGGTCACAGCGGTCGGGGTGCAAACGCGCAAATTCCAAGACGGTTTTGCCGCCCATGCTGTGCCCCAGCAGGGAGGCTCGCGCGATGCCACGGGCGTCGAGCAGAGCCAAGAGGTCTGCGACCATGGCAGTGTAGGTGTGATCCGGGTGGTGCGGGCTTCTTCCGTGGTTTCGCGCGTCGGTCAAGAGGACGCGGTGGGTTTCGGCGTAAGATTTGGCCAGCGATTGCCAATTGTCACTTGAGCCCAGAAGGCCATGAAGGATGACCAAAACCGGGGCGCCGGGCTCCCCCAATTCTCGCACAAACAACGAAATCGGTTCCGGCTTCATTTGGGTTGCGGCTGGAGGCAGGCTTTGTACAGGGCCACGGCATTGGACAGGCCGATGTAGAGGGCGTCGCTGATCAGTGCGTGGCCGATGCTGACCTCTTGGAGGTAGGGAACGGTTTGGGCGAAGTCGTGGAGGTTTTCGGCATTGAGGTCGTGGCCGGCGTTCACACCGAGGCCGAGGGCGTGGGCTTGCACAGCGGCGCGGGCAAAGGGCAAAGCAGCCTCGCTTCCTTGAACGGGGTGCGCCAGGGCGTACGGCTCCGTGTAGAGCTCGATGCGGTCGGTGCCGAGGTGGGCGGCGGCTTGGATTTGGTCTGAATCTGGCGCCAAAAACAAGCTCACCCGCATGCCTTTCGCTTGCAAATCTGCGACGATGGGGCCCAAGAAATCCGCCTGTTTCACTGCATCCCAACCCGCATTGCTGGTCAACGCATCCGGGGGGTCTGGCACCAAGGTCACCTGATGCGGGCGCACGGCCGAGACCAGTTCCAAAAAGGAAGCCGATGGATAGCCTTCGACATTGAATTCACCGCGAACCAACGGCTTCAGGGCGCGGACATCGGCATAGGTGATGTGCCGCTCGTCCGGTCGTGGATGAACGGTGATGCCATCGGCGCCGAAATCTTCGATGCGCTGGGCTGCCTGAAGGACATCGGGCAGGGCGCCGCCCCGGGCATTGCGGAGGGTGGCGATTTTGTTGACGTTGACGCTGAGGAAAGTCATCCGTACCTTTCGGATTGAATTAGGAAACGCAAAGTTACGCCATGTACGCCCAGAGCATGATGACCTCAGACCTGTTGCCCGTGCGCCCAGAAGACAGCGCAGATCGGGTGTTGGCATTGATGGATGAATACAAAGTCCGACACTTGCCCTTGGTCAATGGTGACGAATTCAAGGGCCTCATTTACGAGGACGACTTGATGGAGGTGGATGGGGAGGCGCCGATGGCGGCCTTGGAGGCTCGTCCTGTCGCGGTGGACGCTTCGGCGCACGTGTATGATTTGGTGTCGGCCATCGTGCTCGCCGAGGTGGATGTCATGCCTGTGGTCTCTGAGGGGCAATACCTCGGGGTGGTGAAACCTGAGCAAGTGTTGCGGTTTCTGTCGGCCAAGGCGGGTTGGGGACATCCAGGGGGTGTGATTGTGTTGGAGGTGGCAGAAGGGGATTTGTCTTTGGCGGAAATCGCGCGTTTGGTGGAGTCCAATGACGCCAAAATTGTGGCATCCACCCTCGCCACCGAGCCAGAGTCGAACTTGATTCAAGTGACCTTGAAATTGAATACCCCCGACATTGCGCCGGTGCTGTCGACGTTCAATCGATTTGGCTACGCCATCAAAACCGTGTTGCACGCACCGCAGGTCGAACAGGACATGCGCAACCGGTATGAGGCGTTCATGCGATATCTTCAACCTTGATCTGATGCGAATTGCGGTCTTTGGCAAAACCTTTGCCGCCACCTATGACGACGCTGTGAAGCATGTGCTGAGGCGGATCCAAGAATTGGATGGTCATCCCATTGTCGAGGTTGGGTTTCATGAATTGTTGAAAGGCCGCATGCGCGTCGCCTCGGAATGGCGCACGTTTGCCTCAGCAGATGATCTCGGGCAACCGGATTTGTTGGTGGTGATAGGCGGGGACGGCACTGTTTTGGAGGCGGCCACATTCGTCCGCGACAAGCGGATTCCGATTTTGGGCGTCAACACAGGGCGCCTTGGGTTCTTGTCGAATGTGGGCTCAGAGGAGATTGATTTGGCCATGGATGCCGTGTCGGCGGGCCGGGTGTGGTATGAAGACCGCATGATGCTGGAAATCGAGGTGGAAGGCATGGACTTCGATGGATTTCCCTTTGCCTTGAACGAAGTGGCGCTGATGAAACGAGACACATCGTCGATGGTGACAGTGGAGGTCCACAAGGATGACGTTTTTGTGAACACCTATTGGGCAGATGGTTTGATTGTGTCCACGCCCACGGGATCCACGGCGTATTCCTTGAGCGCTGGCGGGCCCATTGTGATGCCGGGTTCAGCGGTGTGGTGTTTGACCCCGATTGCACCGCACAATTTGAATGACCGACCATTGGTGTTGCCGGCGGAGGGCCGTTTGGAATTGGTGGCGGAAGGCCGCGCAGACCAATTCCTGCTCTCCCTGGATTCCCGCACCTTTGTCCTTCCCGCCGGTCGGGAGGTGGGTGTGCGTCGCGCGCCGTTCAATCTGCGACTCGTCAACCTCGAACACCAGGAGTTTTTCAGCACCGTTCGGGCAAAAATGCACTGGGGCATCGACCCGCGGAACCGCTGACGTCAGCCGCAGAGGGCGTCGAGCCGATGAATCACTTCCCGCTCGACCGCCAATTCCCGCCGCAAATCATAAAATTGTGAGGCGAATGCCCAACCGTTTTGGGCAATTTCCTGGGCGTGGTCGTCGTGGGATTTGAGGTACTCGATTTGGTCTGCAAAATCAGAGAAATCCGGCTGCATCTCCAGGTAATGAACCCCTGGCTTCAACCAAGGCTCGCATGCCCACGAGTGAAACCGCGGACGAACCATGATGGGCACCGACCCAGAGGCCAACACCCAGATCAAACTGGTGGCCTTGTCATTGCCGTCGAGGACAGGCAAGTATTTGTACTTCAGCATTTCATCCATGCTGAGCGCATCTTTCCACCCAAGAACTTCCTTCGGCTCATTCTTGGGATTGCTGTCAGCAAAACCGACGTCAAAAGTTCCGCCGTAGGCTTTGACGAAATCCGCTCGGTTCTTCCCATCGGGGGGGGTGGTATTCATACCTCGCCAAACCACCTCGTTTTTTTTCTCTGTCCAAGGAGGGTCTTGTGGCAAAATGTCCCTCAGATCCGGGAAATGACGATGCTCCTTCAAGTTGAAAATGACGCCTTTTGAATCGGGGTTCCAACTGTCCCGGACTTTCACGACGACTGGGCCGTTTCCCTTGCGATAAGCAAAATCGCCCAACCTGAACCAATGCCCCGATCGGGCGGATTGCGCCAGCAGCCGCCGAATGGATTTTCTGTAGGCTGGATACCGGGCCGATTCCTCGAGGATGTTGTCTTGGGAGATGAAATGGGTTCGGTTGTCAGGGAAGATGGTGTCTACGGGTTCGGCTCCTCCGAGACAGTATGCAACCCGTTCTTCAATGGAAATCCAATGGTTCATGCAGTCGGGTGATTTCATTTTGGGAGAAATTGGAAGGGCTCCGCACAGGAATCGAGCAATGAATTGTACTTTCGCACGTTGTCGGTTTGCTCATGGGTTTGAAGGTAACTTTTTTTCGGGGTGTACGCGTGTTGTGGCTGGCGGGTTCCCTGCTGGCCCCATTGCTTTCCTATGCCCAAAGAAAGTTTGACCAATCCAAGGAGCTCGGCGCCATTCTCGGCACCGGCTATTACATCGGCGACATCAACCCCAATCGGCATTTCGGTGGGCGCTACAATGTGGGTTTTGGGGGCTTTTTCCGTTACAACATCGACAGCCGGCTGAGTGTGCGTGGCCAGTACTTTCAAGGCACTGTGGAGGCATGGGATGAGGATTCGGATTTGGCCTGGCAGCAGAACCGAAACTTGCACTTTCGGAACACCATTCAAGAAGTGTCGGTCTTGGCGGAAATCAATTACTACGATCACAAAATCGGCAATCCGGACGATCATTTCGCCGCCTACCTGTTCACGGGGCTGGCGTTTTATTCGCACATGCCCGAGGCGTCGCTGGATGACAATTGGTTCGCGTTGGCTCCATTGGGCACCGAAGGACAGGGCACAACTTGGGGGGAGGCCCAGGGCATCGAACCGTACAAGACTTCTGGGTTTTCTTTGCCCATTGGGTTTGGGTTCAAGGTGAACATCGGTCCTTTTGCGGCGTTCAATTTGGAGTGGGGGATGCGGAAGACGTGGACGGATTATCTCGATGATGTCAGCACGGTGTATGCCGATCCTGTTGTGTTGTTGCAAGAAAAAGGGGAGCTGGCCGCTGCGATGGCCGATGCCACCTTGGAATGGTCGGATGACGTAGAGAGTCCGGCTGGGTTGCAACGCGGGGATCCTGGCGTGAAGGATGCCTACGGATTCGTGACGGCGTCATTGAGTTTTCGGGTGAGCAAAAAACCCACAACATGTTGGAATTGATGGCGGAGAATACACCGAGGACGAAAGCAGAGGAGCCAATCAATCCATCTGCATGGCTGAAGGAACGGGGATTGGATCCCGATCGAATTCCTCGTCATGTGGCCATCATCATGGATGGCAATGGCCGCTGGGCCAACAACCGCGGGGAGCAGCGGGTAGTGGGGCATTTGCATGGGGTGGATGCCGTTCGCTCCGCAGTCCAAACCGCCCTGGCTTGCGGCGTCCGGTACCTCACGCTGTACGCGTTCAGTACGGAGAATTGGAATCGCCCGAAGGAAGAGGTGGACGCGTTGATGGATCTGTTGGTGCAAACGCTGGTGAAGGAGGTCGACGATTTGGCAGAGAAAAAGGTTCGGTTGCGCGCCATCGGCGATTTGAGTTCTTTGCCGGAAAAAGCGCAGGCGCAGTTGCATGCGGCGATGGATCGGACCGCCGGGATGGAGGGATTGGATCTGGTGCTGGCCTTGAGCTATTCCAGCAAATGGGAGATTGTTGAGGCGGTCCGAAGCATGATTCGGGATGGCATTGCTGTGGATGAGGTCACAACAGCGTGCATCGATGGCTATTTGTCCACAGCTGGGCTGCCCGATCCAGAGCTGATGATTCGCACGAGCGGCGAACGCCGAATCAGCAATTTTTTGCTCTGGCAATTGGCCTATGCAGAGTTTCACTTTTCAAGCGTGCTTTGGCCAGACTTTAGAGAAGAACATTTTGTCCATGCGATTCAGGATTACCAGAATCGGGAACGCAGGTTCGGCGGATTGATGGACACAAATCACACAGGGGTCAAGCCCGACACAACCACCACGAAGGCGTCATGAGAGGGATTGGGAATTGGAAACAGCAGCTGGAAAGCGCTTTGTGGGTGGTGACTTGTTCAGTGCTGCTGGCGTTCGGTTCAAATGCCAGAGCACAAGGCTTGGCCAGCGACATGTACACCATCGCAGGCATCACAGTGCTCGGCGCAGAGTACACCGACCCCCAGGCCATCAAATTGTTCAGCGCCTTGCAAGTGGGTGACGAAATTGCCATCCCCGGTGAGGCGACGGCAAGGGCAATCCGCAACTTGTGGGAACAGCACTTGTTCGGCGATGTCTCCATCGAGGTGGCCGAAGCCAGGGACAAGGATGTCTACCTCGTCATCCGCGTTGCGGAATTGCCGCGGCTCACGCGTTATGCCTTCAATGGCGTGAGCCGTTCGGAGCAGGAAACGCTCAAATCAAAAATCGACTTGCTGACCGGTCGCATCGTCAATGAGAACGTCATTGCCACTGCGACCAAACGATTGCGTGACTACTACGAAGACAAGGGATTCTGGGATGCGCGCATTGACATTGTGCAAGCCGCGGACACCACGTTTGACAACGGAGCGCGTTTGACCATCAACATTGACAAAGGCAGCAAGGTGAAGGTTGGGGAAATTGCTTTGGAAGGGGTGAATCAGCTGGACGTCAAGACCCTCAAAAAGGCGATGAAAGACACGAAGGAAGCCCGGTGGTGGCGGATTTTCAAGTCTGCCAAGTATGTGGAGGAGAACTTTGAAACGTCAAAGGACCAAATCATTGCCTTGTACAACAAACAAGGCTACAGGAACGCGCGGATTGTGAAAGATTCGTTGTATCGGATGGCGGATGGGCAGGTTGGTTTGGCCTTGCAGATTCACGAAGGCAATCCCTTTTATTTCGGCGAAATCACCTTCACGGGGAACACGAAATACCGCAGCAGCCAATTGGATTCCATCTTGGGCATTCAAACCGGCGATATCTATGATCTCGAGCGTTTGGAAACACGGGTGTACATGGACCCCAAGGGGATGGACCTCAGCTCGTTGTACCAAGATGACGGTTACTTGACTTTTCAGGCCATTCCTGTCGAATCGCGGATTGAGAACGACACCATCGACCTGGAAATCAGGATGCTGGAAGGCAAGCAGTTCCGGATTGGCCGGGTCATCGTGAAGGGCAATACGAAGACGAATGATCATGTGATTTACCGAGAAATTCGGACCCGGCCTGGGGATCTTTTCAGTCGAACGGACATCATCCGGACGCAGCGCGAATTGAACCAACTGAATTACTTCAACCCGGAGGCTTTTGGGATCAATCCGATTCAACATCCGGAAGACGGGACAGTGGACATTGAGTACACTGTTGAGGAGAAGCCATCTGACCAAATCGAGCTTTCCGGCGGCTGGGGGGGCGGACGCGTCGTGGGGACGTTGGGCATCAGTTTCACGAACTTTTCGGCTCGGAATTTCTTCAAGGGCGAGGCTTGGAGGCCCATTCCGTCGGGGGATGGTCAGCGGTTGAGCATTCGCGCCCAGTCGAATGGTCTGTTTTTTCAGAGCTACAACCTCAGTTTCACAGAACCTTGGTTGGGCGGGAAAAAGCCCAATTCGTTGACCTTGTCCGCTTGGCGCTCCATTCAAACGAACGGTCAAGCCAAGCGCATCGAGGGGGAAATCAACGAGCTTCGCCAGTCCTTGGAAATCACTGGGGTCCAGCTGGGTCTTGGCCAGCGTTTGAAAAAGCCGGATGACTGGTTTGTGATGCAGGCATCCCTGAGTTACCAGCATTTTTTGCTGGACGATTACGGGGTTTTCTTCAGTTTTTCGAATGGTCGGTCGAACAATTTGGCCTTGAATTTTTCGCTCGGGCGAAATTCGGTGTCGGATCCGATTTTTCCAGTCTGGGGTTCGAACGTGAACCTGTCCATCAAGGCGACACCGCCTTACTCGATGTTCCGAGGCGAGGATGTGGATTACGAGGCCATGACCGATCAAGAGCGGTTCAAGTGGGTGGAATACCACAAATGGAAGGTGAAGGCCGAGTGGTACACGCCGTTGACGCAATCGGCTGGCGAAAATCCGCGCACGTTGGTGTTGCGAACGCATGCCGGGGTCGGCATGATCGGCCAATACAATCGTGCAGTGGGCTTGTCTCCGTTTGAACGGTTCTACCTTGGGGGCGTTTTCCTCAGCGGTTTCGTCCTTGACGGCCGGGAAATCATCAACCTCAGAGGATTCGATGATTTGAGCCTGACCGAGCCTGGATCTGACACGGGTGCACCGGTTGTGGCCAAATATGGCGCCGAGTTGCGTTATCCGCTTTCCACGAATCCCAGTGCGACCATTTACATGCTCGGGTTTTTCGATGCTGGCAAGACTTGGGCGGACGCCAGGGAGTTCAACCCCTTTCAGGTTTATCGTTCGGCAGGCGTCGGCATGCGAATTTTCTTGCCGATGTTCGGGCTGCTCGGTTTGGACTACGGTTGGCGATTGGACGACATCCCCGCCCAGCCGAACATGGCACGCAGCCAGTTTCACTTCAGCATTGGCATGAATATGGGAGAGCTGTGATGTACCCGCAGTTCTCGACGTAAATTTCCCATCCGATGAATCCCTCGACAACTCTCATGAAAACGTTTTCTCGAATTTTTCTGTTCGCTGGGGCGATGCTGACCCTCGGGGCGACGGTCAACGCGCAGAAGTTTGCCTACATCGATTCCGATTATGTGCTGCTTCACATGCAGGAGTATGCGGATGCGCAGAAGGAGTTGAACCAAATGTCCATCGATTGGCAAGCGGAGATTGAAGAGAAACTCGCTGCTGTCGATCGTTTGGAGACGGCATATCGCGCGGAGCGCATTTTGTTGACCCCAGAAATGCGAGCCAAACGCGAGGATGAAATCGAAGAGAAGCGGGCTGAAGCAAAGGCATTGCAAAAGGAGAAGTTCGGCGTGGAAGGTGAATTGTTTCGCCAGCGCCAAGAATTGATTCAACCGATCCAGGACAAGATTTTTGAGGAACTCAAGGATTTGGCGAACAACAGCCAGTACATGGTGATTTTCGACAAGAGCAACCAGAGCAACATGCTCTACACGAACCCGAAATACGATGTCTCTGACAAACTCATCAAAGCACTCGGTTACGTTCCGGGTGAAACCATTGAGAGTGAAGAAGGGGAGAAGGGCGATGGGGGATTGGTCGGCAAGGCCAAGGATGCAGCGCAAAAGGGCCGCGACGCGGTTCAAGGCGGCATCAACCAAGGCCGCGACGCGGTGCGTGGTGCAGTGACCCCTGGGACCTCACGCCCCAAGCAATGAATCTTCAGATTCCCGGATACACAATGTATTTTTGCACGCGAAACGATAGAAGGAAATGAAACAATTGTTGATTGCAGGCGCGGTGATGACAGGCATTTTTGCCGGTTTCACATCAGATTTGGCGGCCCAAAAATTCGGTCACGTCAACGCACAGGAAATTCTGTTGAACTTGCCTGAGCGGGAAAATGCCCAAGCCCAGATTGAGGCGCAGGCGGCTGAATACGAGCAGGAGATGGCACGCATGCAACAGGAGTTGCAAACAAAATTTGCGGATTATCAGCAGAAAGCTGAGACTTGGCCGGATGCGATTCGCCAACAAAAGGAACGCGAGTTGCAGGCGCTGGACCAGGGATTGCAAGAGTTCGGGGGTACGGTTCAACAAGAGTTGCAGATTCTTGAGCAGGAATTGCTGACCCCAATGATTGAGCGCGTTCAGAAGGCCATCGATGAGGTGGGTGCGGAGAACGGCTATACCTACATTTTTGATGCCAGCACAGGTGCCACTTTGTACAATGGGGGGGATGATGTAGCAGGTCTCGTTCGTGCAAAGTTGGGCATGTGAGGTCGACCGATTGGTTGAACGATTGACGCCCTGATGGCTGCGCTTTTGAAGATTGGCATCTTCGATTCCGGGATTGGTGGACTGACAGTGGCGCGCGCCATTGAGGACACCCTTCCCGGTTTTTCGTTCGTCTATTTTGGCGACACCGCCCACCTTCCTTACGGTGAAAAATCGCCGCAATTGATTCGCCATTACGCCTCTCGCATCTCGCACCACTTGCTGGACTGGGGCAGTGCCATCATCGTGGTGGCTTGCAATTCAGCGTCGAGCAACGCCCTGGCGTCCGTGCAAGACGCGGTCGGCCCAGCAGTGCCAGTGATCGATGTCATTTCCCCTGTGGTTCTTGAAGTGGAGCAAGCGCAAAAGCGCTTTCCGGAACGCCCCATCCGGGTCGGTGTCATCGGGACGCGCGCCACGATTGACTCCGGTGTGTATCAACAAGCGCTGAAGGCGGTGGGGGCACACGTGAAGTCGCGGGCGACGCCATTGTTGGCCTCAGCCATCGAGGAAGGCTTCGCCGAAGGCCAAGTCAGCGAGGCCCTTTTGGCCGCGTACCTCGGTGACGGTTACTTTGCGGATGTGGACGTCTTCGTGCTGGGCTGCACACACTATCCGCTGATTGCAGACCAAATCCAAGCCTACCTCAGTCCCGATACCCGCCTGCTCGATTCCCCGGCCCTGGTGGCACGGGCTGTCTCTGGCGCTTTGGGTGCTGCAAAGGCCACGCTGCCTGAAGATCAGGAGAGTGTCCGTGCCTTTTTCGTCTCGGATTTGACCCCTGCGTTCGCTGCGGGGGCGCGTCGCTTTTTCGGCGAGGCTGTCGAGTTGTCAGAACGAAGCATTTGGGGCGATCAGGACCGAAATCCGTCCGCATAGGTCATGTAGTGTCCAGCGGTTCCCGCAGCCACAGCTTGCAGGGCTGGCTTGACCGTTCCTTTCGATTTCGCTGGAGCGCCTGCCCACATTTCTCCGGGCGGAATGCGGGTCCCCGCCAGGACCACCGCTCCGGCGGCAACCACGCTGCCGGCGCCCACGATGGCGTTGTCCATCACAATGGCGCCCATGCCGATCAGCGCCCCCGCGCCGATGTGCGCCCCGTGAACAATGGCATTGTGCCCGATGGATGCCCGCGCTTCAATCACCGTTTGAGAATGACCAAGTGTCGCGTGAATGACGGCACCGTCTTGGATATTGACCGCCTCCCCGATCTCGATGGGGGCCACATCGCCCCGAACGACGGCTTGGAACCAGACCGACGCATGTGACGCCATGCGCACGTCTCCGACCACAGTGGCGTTCGGTGCCAACCAACAGGTCGCATCGATCATGGGGGTGATTCCCCGGTAAGGCAGGATGCAAGCGGTATGTTCCATGTTTGAATTCAGGATTTGTGCGCGCGTTGAACGTCTGCTGCACTTCTGCCTCCTGCAGACTTTCTGAAGTGCGCGTTCATCCAAGATGCTCTGTCAAAGATGCGAAAGCCGATGGCCATTTCCATGTCCACCGATCGAATACACGCCGGACCGGATTCGCCGGCAATGCGCCACCACATGTGGGAGGCGGCAACCTGCTGGACGGCACCCTTTGCGCGAAGCGACCAGTGGTGGACCAGTGCGGCGCGCTCCAGCATGCGCATGGCCTCGGGTTCGACATGGGGCCGTCGCTGCCGATGGGTTTGGCGCCGCAATTCCATTGCCTTTTGGATGCGCAAGCGAGCGGCTGCGCTGGTGCGCAAGTCGGAAGGACAGTTGTCGGGTGCCGGAGACCCACCATCGGGTGTCCCGGTCTCAATGTGGATGGCCAGCCGATCGAGTACAGGGCCTTTGATGCGCTGGAAATAGCGCCGAGATTCGCCGGGTGTACAATGGCATCGATGCCGGTCAGCGTCGAGCCGGTAACCGCAGGCACAAGGGTTGGAGGTGATGACGAGGAGGGGGTGAGCGGGAAGCCTGACGGCACCGTGGGCACGCGCAATGGCGATTTGTCCTTGGTCAATGACCGTTCGGAGTCCCTCAATCACGGGGCGAGAGAATTCTGTGAACTCGTCGAGACACAAGACACCATGATGTGCCAAGGTCACTTCTCCAGGAATCGGGTGGGTCAAGCCGTTGCTGCGGACCGGACAATGGCCAAACATCCCAGCGGCGGATGCACCGCTGTGCGGCGATCGAAATGGCGGAACAAGCAGCGCATCATGAACCAAGCCACGCGCGGCGAAACGTTTGCGCACGGCGTGGCCCTCCGAAGGACGCATGAGGGGCAAGAGGCCATGGAGGATGCGGGCGCACATGGATTTGCCTGTTCCAGGCGCTCCCATCAAGATCATGGGGTGGTGGCCAATCACGGCGAGGCTCAAACCCAGTCGAGCGGTCCATTCTCCCTCCAAATCTTCGAGTCCAGCCAGCGCATCCTGAGGCGTCTCAGCTGGGGTGGGGTTTCGGTGGGTCAAGGTGAGCGGGGCAATCTTTTTTCGACCTGTCAAGTGGTCCAAGGCCTCCCGCAACGTCCGAACAGGATGCAAGCGAAGGTGCGGCGGCAATTGCAGGGTTTCTGGCTTCCAGCCGTGAGGAATCAGCCACTCCTCCACGGATTCATCCTCCACAACCCAGCGCTGCCAGTCCGGGTGTGCTTGGACATCGCCTCGCAGCCCCAGCAAACCGAGGCTGCCGACCTTTCGAATCCGCGAGGGGGGAATGCCGCCGGAGCCAGCGAGCATGCACAGGGCAATGCTGAGGTCCAGGCCTGCGGGGTGTCCCCAATTCGCCGAAGGTTGAACATGCCAAGTCCTGTTGCCCCGCGGCCAGTGGAGCTTCTGTTCAAGGAAGGCCTGGCGGAGTTTGACCAACAGGTCTTTTGCCGCTTGAGATTGCATGCCGCTGATGTGGGCTTGGAGTCCTTTGTCCATCCGGAACTGAATGGTCACAAGGGTGGCCGTCGGTCCCGATGAAGGGGCCGAAAACGTTTCAATGATCATGAAAAATGCGGTTTAGGTGTGGGGCTGCGCTTCCGGCGCATCGGCGCCAAACAACGATCGCTCAATGTGGTCAATCCAAGCGTGAATGACCTTGATGTGGATTTCTTGGATGCGGTCGGCATAGCCAGACCACGGCACGCGAACCGCCACGTCACACAATGTGGCCAATGCCCCACCAGACTTGCCGGTCAGCCCCACCACGACGATGCCCCGCTCACGTGCGGCCTTGGCTGCGGCGATGACATTTGCAGAACCTCCGCTCGTGGAAATGGCCACCAACACATCCCCGGGACGACCGATGGCCTCCACCCACCGGGCGAAGACCTGATCGAAACCGTAATCATTGCCGACACAGCTCATGTGGCTGGGGTCACTGCAAGCCAAAGCCGCCAGCGCAGGTCGGTTCTCTCGGTATCGACCACTCAACTCCTCGGCGAAGTGCATCGCATCGCACATCGAGCCGCCATTGCCACAGGCCAAAATCTTTCCCTCTGCCCGCAAGGCCGCCACGAGCTGCTTGCCACCGGCGTGAACATCCGACAGGAACGCGCCATCTGAGCGCACCGCGTTCAGCAGGGAGGACGCCTCGTCAAAGTGTTGCGTCAATGAAACGGGAGGGGAGGTGCTGTTCATCCGTAGGGGGTTTTCGTATCTGCTGCAAATCAAAGCTGCTGGACCCGTTTCCACAACGCCCAATTCACCTCCGCCGGCCCAAACTTTGCAAGTGCTCCTTCACTACCGCTCAAAAGCTTCCAGTCCGTCCCGCAAAAAGTCCACGAAGACATCGGGGTCAGGGTCGTATCCCGCTGAGCCGCCGATTTGTTCGCCGTCCTCATCGAGCATGACGTAAAATGGCTGTGAATTCGTGTTGAATCGCGCCGCTTGCATGTAGCTCCATTTGTTGCCCACCGTCTTGATTTTGAAGTCTTTGCCCCCGTAGGTTTCGGTCCGCTTTTCCGCATCGGGCAAGTCTGTCCGCTCATCGACATAGAGGGAAATCAGGATGACATCTTGGGTCAAGATTTGGCGCACCCGGCTGTCAGGCCAAACCTGCTCCTCCATCTTCCGACAATTCACGCATGCCCAACCCGTGAAGTCCAGCAATACCGGCTTGCCAGCTTCCTTCGCTGCCGCCAGGCCCGCTTCGTAATCGGTGTACATCGCCTCCACATGGCCGCCGGAAGATTCCCCACCCCCGCTGCCGCCATGCCCCCCGCTGGTCCACTCGCTGTAAAACGTGGGTGGCGGAAAACCGGAAATCAAGTTCACAGGCGCGCCCCACATGCCCGGAATCAAGTAGATCCCAAAAATCAGGGCCACCATCCCGATGGAGAACCGCAACACGCCGATGCGCTCGGTCTTCGAGTCATGCGGAAACATCAACCAACCGAAGAGGTAGAAGGCGATGGCCAGCGAAACAGCCACCCAAATGGCGATAAAGAGTTCTCGCTGCAGCAGGCCGAGCTGCAAGACCAAATCTGCATTGGACAAAAACTTGAAGGCAAACCCAATTTCGACCAAGCCCAAGACCACCTTTACGCTGTTGAGCCAACCGCCAGATTGTGGAAGGGAATTCAACCAACCTGGAAACGCACTGAACAGCGCAAAGGGAATGGCCAACGCCAGTGAAAACCCGAACATCACCGCCGCTGGTGCGGCAAACGAGCCTGTCGCTGCGCCGGCCAGGGCACTGCCCACCAAAGGACCCGTGCAAGAGAAGGAAACAATGGCCAATGTGGCGGCCATGAAAAAGATGCCGGCGACGCCCCCGCGGTCGGCGGCTTGGTCGGTCTTGTTCGCCCAGGAGGCCGGCAATTGGATTTCAAAAGCCCCCAGGAAACTCGCGCCGAAAATGATCAAGAGCAAAAACAGAAACAAGTTGAAGAAGGGATCCGTGGAGATGACATTCAAAATGTCGACGCCGAATACCGCTGTCAGCAACAACCCGAGACCTGTGTAAATGAAGATGATGAAAAAACCGTACAGCAGCGCATTCCGAATGCCCGCAGCCCGGGTTTTCGATTGCTTCGTGAAAAAGCTGACCGTCATGGGAATCATGGGAAACACACAAGGGGTGAACAGGGCCGCAAAGCCCAGCAGCATCCCGAGCAAAAACACCCCGAGGATGCCCTCCTCGGCAGGGTCCGTTTCCCCTTGCTTGGGCGCGTCATCTGAGGCGCCGGCACCGCCGCCATGTTCCGCTTCCAATCCTTCGCCGTGGTCGCACAGGTGGTTCGAAGGCGGGCAGTAGACCGGGCGATCGCTGGCCTGCCGCACATCGCTTGTGGCGATGGCGAAATCGATGTCTTCCGGTGGCAGGCAGCGCGAATCGTCGCAGACCATGAAACTGATGAATCCCCGAAGCGTATCGGTGGGGGAGGGGTTCGGGATGCGCAACGTCTGAACCCAACTGACCTCCTCTTCGAAGAATTGCAAGTCCATCATGAAGTTCGGGTCGTAGTCCACCAGCGGTGTGCATTCCCGGGCATGGCCCAGGGAGTCCACACCCTCAGGCAAGGTGATGTCAATCCAGGTTGGGAGTGGACCGTCCTGACTTTCAAGGAATTGTGAGTAAATGTGCCAGCAGGGCTCGACCTCGGCGTGGAAGACCAAATCGAATTGCCCATCTTCCGCTGATGCGCTCGGGTAGAGGGCGATGTCCCAGGTGACGGGGTCCAGGATTTGGCCTGAGACAGCAGCAGGTGTCACCAGCGCCAAGGCCAATGTCCAAACCGTCGTCCAAAAATTGCAGGTTGCCTTCATGATGTCGCGAAGATAACGCATGCGACGCAGCACAACAGGCTTGCGGTTCACAGAGAATGTGAAGGCTTGGGGCAACTAGAGCGCCATTTCCTGGCCCAACTTGAGCCCGAACTGCCGGCGAATCGCCCAGCTGCCTGCATACACCAAGGGGGTGTCCATCGCCGCAACCAACACCTTGAACAAGAAGCCGTTGAGGAGGAGGGTGGGAAAGAGGGCCCATGCGATTTGGCCAGCGGCGCACATCAAGGTGAGCACAGCGAGGGTGTCGACAAATTGGGAGGGAATGGTGCTGAGGTTGTTGCGAAGCCAGAGTTTCTTGCCGTTTGTGCGTTGTTTCCAAAAATGAAACAACCGGACGTCCAAGAACTGGGCAAGCAGGTAGGCGGACATCGATGCCGCCACAGCAATGATGGTCGAGCCGAACACGTGATCGAACTCGCCGCTGCTCACCGGCGACCATTCAGCCGCCGGAACGGCCTGACCCAGCGAGATGATCAGCAGGGTGAAGGCGCTGGCGATCAAGCCCGCAATGACCACGGCATTCGCCTTGCGTTTCCCGTACAGCTCGCTGATCAGGTCGGTCACAAGGAA
The DNA here is from genome assembly GCA_965661765.1 of uncultured Flavobacteriales bacterium. Taxonomy (GTDB): domain Bacteria; phylum Bacteroidota; class Bacteroidia; order Flavobacteriales_D; family Sanyastnellaceae; genus JBMYZL01. The sequence goes on along the minus strand of CBFIFE010000006.1, from coordinate 53,758 downwards.
GGTGATCGGATAGGGCAGCAACCCCACGCTCTGCTCAAACACCAGCCCGCCGCCGAGCCATTCGATGTGAAAAAACTTGCGAAAAATCAGGTTGCATGCCACGAGGCTGGCAATGAACAACGCCGCCAAAATCAGGAAAATGCGCAGGGCGAGTTCCCTTTGCGCCGGGTGCAGGGATTGGGCCTCGAGCTTCATGCGTTCGTGTTTTCTGCAGACCAAACCCATTCCAACCGAACCGCCCGTTCCCCCGCCGACCGGATGGGGGCGTGGTGGGATCGGCGGATGGCGGGGAGCCAGAGGATTTGGCCTACGGCATCCACCACCACAGGCCAATGCGGACGATCCTCCGCCCGGACCTTCGCCTGGGTCAGCAAATCTGACACCTTTGCGGTCTGCCCAGGCGCCCAGCCAAACGGCGTCATCCGGTCGCCTGCCTGCCAGACGCGAGCCGACAGCGGTTCAGCCAGTGCATCCATGGCAAACCAACAGGTTTCTTCTTCTGAAGTTCGCAGGGTTTCCGGTCTGGGGGACAGGGCCTCCGAGCGGATCAAGCGCCCCCGGAGTTCACTGGCGTGGACTTCGTTCATCCGGGACCAAACCAGGGCATTGCGCTCCCTCAGCACCTTCGTCTCGCCATTCGTCCACCGGGCGCCCACCGGGGCTTGGGGCCTGGCGATGGTCAACAGCTCGTCCACGGCGCTTGCGGGCGCCCCCCATCGGGCGCACCAGCGCCGCAGCACTTCGCGGTCTCGGACATCGCCCCACCAGCCCTCCAAGGGCAGTTCGGCACGCCCAAAGAGCGCGGGATCGGTCACAGGCCAGCCCGGATGTCCTTGCAGCGATTTCTCCACCATCGCTTCCCAGTCCCGAACCCGCTCTGCCAATTTCACCCAATGCGCGGCGGTTCCGGGCCGCAGGGCTTCGAGCGCCGGCATGACCTCGAGCCGGAGGGCGTTTCGCAGGTACTTGGGCAGGGCATTCGTGGCGTCTTCGCGGAACGTCACCCCCATGTGATGCGCCCACCGCAGCACTTCTGCCTTCCACGCACCGATCAAGGGTCGCAGCCGGCGGCCCTCGTGGGACACCGCTCGCATGCCGCCCATGGCCCCGACATCAGCAGCGCGCATGGAGGCGAGCAGGAAGGATTCCGCTTGGTCGTCCGCATGGTGCGCCAGGACAACGCGTCCCTTCGGGCCTGCCGCTTGTTCAAAGGCTTCATACCGGATCCGACGTGCCTCCAATTGCAGAGAAGCATTGGGGTCACCGCCGTCACGCACGACGGTCAAGGGCACCGACAAACGCTCGCAAGTCTCACGCACCAGCGCCTCATCTCCGTCTGAGGCCGACCCACGGAAGCCATAATTGCAATGAACGGCATGCAGGCCTTCTGCGAATTCACTTTTTGCCAACAGGTGCAGCAGCACCATGGAATCCACCCCGCCACTCACGCCGAGCACGAGCCGATCGCCTGGCCGAACCTCGGCATCCGCAAAGCATCGGCGGATCCGTTGCAGTCCCTCACTCGCGGCCATGGTCTCCGAGAACTTTGCGCATGGCTCGTGCCTTCAACAGGCACTCGTTGTATTCCTGATCGGCCACCGCGGCGGATGTGATGGCGCCACCGACCTGCACACTGACCACGGGTTTGTCGGCATCGTGAAGGATGGTCCGAATCACCACATTGAAATCAAAGTCCCCCGAAGGCTTCACCACGCCGATGGTGCCGGAATACAGCCCGCGTTGGACGCCCTCGAACTCGTCAATCAACGCCATGGCGCGGATTTTCGGCGCCCCAGTCATCGAGCCCATTGGAAATGTCGCGCGCAGGATGTCACCGAGGGAACACTCCGGCCGCACCTCGCACCGGACCGTGGAGATCATTTGGTGCACGGTGGCAAAGCTGTGGATGCCGAAGAGCTCCGTGACCTCCACCGACGCAGGCACGGCAACCCGGCTCAGGTCATTGCGCACCAAATCGCAAATCATCACGTTCTCCGCACGTTCCTTGGGGTCGTTTTGGAGGGCGTCGCGGATGGCGGCGTCTTCGTGAATGTCGGCGCTGCGGGGGGCAGTGCCTTTGATGGGTGAAGAAAGCAATTCGTTCTCTCGGCGCCGGAGGAAACGCTCTGGAGAGCCGCAGAGCGCGTGACGACGCCCGCCGATTTGGACAAAAGCGCTGTGTGGGGCTCGGGTCTCCTCGACCAACCGGACGAAGGTGCCCCATGGGTCATCGAGGCCGACATCCGCTCGCCACTCTTGGCACAGGTTGAGCTCGTAGACGTCGCCTTGCTGAATGTGCCGTTGAACGCGGGCAAACCGTTGCCGATAGGTGGCAAGGTCCCACTTGGGCCGCAAGGCCAGGGGGGTGTGGGGGCGGGTGGTCGCGGTTTGGCCCAAGGCCTCCAACCAAACCCCAGCATCCTCCTCAAAAGCCCCATGGGCAATGACTGGCGCGGACAACTGCCCGCCCCAACGGATCACGACGCGCGGCTCCACCGCGTGCAACAACGGGAATTCCACAGGGTCCTGGCGCTTCGACTGCAAGGCCTCGATGCCGTTTTTCAGGTCGTATGCCAGGGCGCAGAACATCCAACCGGACGCGTCGTCGGCCGCCATGAAAGCATCCAGCGCGTCCAGGGCACCCTCGGCTTCTGTCAGCGTGAGGCGGCGCCGAGCCCCCACCGCCAACAGGTGTTCCCCTGCATCGTCGGGCCTGGCGCTGGGCTCTCCCGCCGCTCGCCGTCCATCGAACAACACGAACACATCGGGCTCTGCGGCGACGAGTGCGCGCAGGTCGGGCAAACCGAAGACCTCCGCATCCTTTGCAGGTGCCGTCGTCGGGTTGTCGGCATCGGGGTGGCTCTTGGGCGGATGCATGTGGCGAAAATAATCACAGATGCGCCGCACACATCCCGCTGTTGTCCAGCCGACCCGATTCGAGCCGCCCCAGCGGGTTTCGGGGGGATGGGAAGATGTTTTTGAGATTTGGTCGCAATCAAAACCCTCAATTGAGGGCACGCGCAGCCCACGCCAGGCGCTAGTTTGAAGGAAACAAATCCAGTGAAATTGTCATGTCAAAATTCATCAACCTCCGCGCAGCCCAAGGCCACACTTTCCGTTACCAGCGCAGCCAGCTCGGCGCCGCCCAAACCATTTCCGCCCTCTTCGATGCCCAAATGATCGATGAGCTCACGGATCAGCCTGACGCGACTCACACAAGGATTTATTTGGGCGAAGACGAGGAGGGAAGGCTTACTTTTGTGCTTGTAGGTGTGGACAAACTTGGTAACGACATCCTGCCAGGATTGGTGTTGAACAGCCCGGATTTGACACCGCCATTCTCCGGGGATGCGCGTTCGCCGCTAGTGATGTAAAACTTGTTCCTGAAACTGAACATCGTTGTCAATCTTGTGACGTTGGTCATGATCTGTTGGAACTGGCGGGATTACACGCGGTTGCCCAGGCGGGATCAGTTCATCTGGCGTTACATTGCTTTGAGCGCGTTTTTCAGTTTCTCGCTGGTGCAATACCGGGCTTTTTTCGGGTATTCGCACGAGTTGCACCAGTTGTACCAAAAGCAAGCCCCCCTCACCATCCTGCTCCTTTGGTTTTGGGACCGGTTGCCGGGCAGGAAGGGCCTCTATGCCCTCTGCATTCTCGCCGCATCTTGCGCCCTCCAAACCTGGGCGAACGGCCTGGCCACACGAATGGTCGGGGCGCTCATCATGGGCACGATGTCCACCATCATCGGGGCAGGGGCGGTGTGGAGCGGTCGGCTGCTGTGGCGGGATTTGCTGCAGTTTGGCATCGGCATCATCTTGGCCCATGAGTGTTTTGTGCCCTTCATTGATCGCATGCCGTTCGCGTGGGATCGCTGGTTTGCCCAGGCCTGGAACAGCTATGTCTTTTATCTCTCCGCCCTGATGTTCTTGTTCATGTTGCACTATTTTGTAGGCAGAAAGGCCAAACCCGCCCCATGAACTACCTCGGTCTCCTGTATCCGATGTTGATCCTCAACTTCGCCATCGCCGTGGGCATTGTCCGGTATCGCCGCCGCCAAATCGCCCATCTCAAGCGATTGCGTGCCCGTCAACTCGAGGAATTCGAGGGGTACAAGCGGGAGGTGGCGGGGGAGCTTCACGACCATTTCGGGCAGGTGAAAATGCAGTTCGCCAAACTCTTGCGGTCTCGTGGGGAGGCGGTGGATTCGGATTTGGCCAACACCATCATCGACCTCGAAGGCGAATTCAGCAACATCAATGAAGTCCTCTATCCAGCGGGTGTCGAATCTGGTGATGTGGCCATGCTGCTTCAGCGCCTCGCCGCCACCAGCCCCGCCATCATCCGCTTCGATGGCCCCGCGCAACTCGTCACCACGCCTTCCAGGGCCTTGCACATTTTCCGCATCGTGCAAGAAACGGTTTCGAACGCCATCCGCCACAGCCGCCCGGAGCGCCTCGACCTTCAGCTCATCGCCGACCCCCAGGGCATCCTTCGCATTGTCTGCCACTACGACACCCGCGCCACCCACGACGCCACCTCGCCCGCCCACGCCACCCACGACGCCACCTCGCCTCGTCCTGCCCATCGCGGTCGCGGCCAGTCCATCCTTCAGTCCCGCCTCACCATTCTCGATGCCCGCCACCGCCTGACCACTCAGAACGGCTGGCGCACAGAGACATTCGTCATCCCCACCGCCGCATGAGATTCCTGATCGCTGACGACCACCTCCACTCCACCAAATTCCTGGAGGACATCCTCACTGACATCTGGCCAGAGGCGGATGTGATTTCGGCTTTCTCCATTGATGACGCGCTCTCGGCGTTGCGGGAGGGGACATTCGATTTGGCCATTTCCGACCTCGGTTTCGAGGGCCGCAAGGACTTCCGCTTCATCGCTGCGGCGTCCGATTTGGGCATTCCCGTTTACGTTTACACCGATTTTGTGAACCCTTTCACGTTGGGGGAATCTGCGCGCAATGGGGCGAGGGCCTATTTGGCCAAATCCTCCATCGACACCCACCTCCGCCACGCCATCGCGAACCTCCACAAGCCCGATCGCATCCCCTTCCGCTGCCCCATCACGGTGCGTCGCCTCGGCAGCGTCGCTCATCCGGACATTCCCAACATCGACATCGAACCCAAGGAACGGGTGGTCCTCGAGGCGGGTTCCCGGGGCCTCACCCCACGGGAAATCGCGGAAGAGTCAGGTCTGGCCTACTCGACGGTTCGTTCCTACACGCGCGACCTCGTTCATCGGAATGGGATTCGCATTGAAAAACTTCAGGAATATTGGCGTCTCTTGACCCGGTCCGATTAACGGGAGACCAGGGTGACTAGGGTGACTAGGGTGACTAGGGAGACTAGGAAGACTAGGAAGACTAGGAAGACTAGGGTGACCAGGGTGACCAGGGTCACCAAGGAGACTAAGGCAACTGGGGCAACGACGGAACGACGATGACCACGCAATTTTTTGGGGTTCAGCGATCAAATTCCATTCCCGAAGCGCCTCCAATTCCACCAGAGTGCCAACCCCGGTGGTCTCTCACTCGTCGCGTCCGCCGCTCCGCTCCGCGGCAGCTTCGGCGCCCGCTCCCGCGTTCCAGCCCGCGTGTCTTGTCGGCCTTTGGCCGACTCCCCTCGTTCCCCTAGTCTCTCTAGTCTCCTTGGTCCCCCTAGTCACCCTAGTCTCCTTGGTTAAACGTGGAGTGCCCGGTCATCCGTCGCCGCTAGCGCCGCCTCCTTCAAGGCTTCGGTGAAGGTCGGATGTGCATGGCTCATGCGCGAGATGTCCTCCGCCGTGGCACGGTATTCCATGGCGACAACGGCCTCGGCAATCATGTCTGCGGCGCGAGGGCCACAGATGTGGACACCGAGGATTTCGTCGGTCTCCGCGTCCGCGAGGACCTTGACGAGACCGTCCGTGTCCATGGATGCGCGGGCACGGCCAGAAGCTTTGAAGGGGAAACTGCCCGTTTTGTAGGTTTTGCCGTCGGCTTTGAGTTGTTCCTCGGTTTGGCCTACGGAAGCCACCTCAGGCCAAGTGTAGACGACATTCGGAATCAGGTTGTAGTCGATGTGCGGGTGCTCCCCGGCGATGACTTCAGCGGCGAGCACGCCCTCTTCTTCGGCTTTGTGGGCGAGCATTGCCCCACGGACAACGTCGCCGATGGCGTAAATGTGTGGGACCGCCGTTCGGAGGTTGCTGTCGACGGCGACGCGGCCGCGATCGTCTGTGCTGATGCCCGCCTTGTCGAGGCCCAGGCCTTCTGTGTAGGGCTTGCGGCCCACCGAAACGAGGCAGTAGTCGGCTTTCCAAGTGACCTCCTCTCCCTTCTTGTTGTCCGCCTTCACGGTCACGCTCCGAGAGGTCGCGGTGACCTCTTTGACGCCGTGGGAGAGGTGGAACTTGACGCCCAGTTTTTTCATCGACTTCATGAGCTCCTTGCCCATGGTTCTGTCCATGGTGGGGATGATGGTGTCCAAGTATTCCACGACATGCACTTCCGTGCCGATGCGGGCGTAGACCGAACCCAACTCCAGGCCGATGACGCCACCGCCGATGATGACCATGGATTTGGGCTGCTTCGGCAGGCTCAAGGCTTCGGTGGAAGTGATGACCCGCTTCTTGTCGATCGTGATGAAAGGCAGGGAGGCGGGCTTGGAGCCGGTGGCGATGATGACATTTGCCGCACCGATGTGAATCGGGTCGCCCGTGGCCGGTTGCACCGCGATGGTGTGGGGGTCGATGAAGCTGCCGTGGCCCGTGTGGACATCGATGTTGTTCTTCTTCATGAGGAACTCGATGCCAGCGACCGTTTGGGAGACAACGCCGGCTTTGCGGGCGATCATTTGGCCAAAATCAAGGCTCAATTCCCCCACGCCTATGCCATGCTCGGCAAATTGCGCCTTCGCCTGGTGGTAGTGCTCCGAAGAGTCCAACAACGCTTTTGACGGAATGCAGCCCACATTGAGGCAAGTGCCCCCGAGTGAGCTGTATTTTTCGACCAAAGCAGTTTTCTTTCCCAACTGTGCTGCCCGGATGGCGGCCACATACCCGCCGGGTCCGGACCCGATGACAACGACGTCGTATTGCTCCATGCCGCAAAGGTACAGCGCGTCGGTGGCTTCCGCGTGAATTTCCACTTTCTTTGCAGGTTCAAATCATGTGGACACGACTTGCAGGCATCATCATTCGACAGCGCCTTCCGATTTTGATCGGATTGGGCGTGGTGACGATTTTGATGGGCATGCAGATTCCGAATTTGCGGCTGCAATACACCTTCGGCGGCCTTTTGCCGAAGACCGACAGCACCTATTTGGAGTATGAGAAGTTTCTGGATCATTTCGGCGCTGAGGGCAATGTGTTGCTGATTGGGGCCGACGAGTCGGAGGTGACCTCAGCGGAGGGGTTGCAGGCCTGGTTCGAATTGGCGGAATCCATCCGAACGTTTGACGTCCGCGTGGATACGACCGACGACGGCCGGAAGAATCCGGTGAGCTTGCCGACGATTGACAGTGTGTTCGCCATCACCCATGCGTACACGATTGAAAAGGACACGGTGTTGCGGCGGTTTGGTCTGCGGCCGATTGTGCCACCGGGCCTGTTGCAAGTGGGGGGGCAGATGCGGCCGGCCTTGGCTGACAGCATCGTGGCGGAGGTGCGGTCGTTGCCGTTTTACCGCGATTTTCTGCATACCGAGGCGCGGGATGCCACCCTGATGATGGTGTTCTTGGATGCCAAACTCTTCAACAGCGAAAAGCGCGGCACCGTCGTGGAGGACATCACGGCGATGACGGATGCCTGGTCGGCGAAGCACGGCATTCCCACGTATTTGAGTGGCCTTCCCTTCATCCGCACGGAGATGACGAACAAGGTCAAGGGAGAAATCGGCTATTTCATCTCTGCCGCGCTGATTGTGACGGCCTTGTTGCTGTTCTTGTTTTTCCGCAACCCCGTGGTGATGGGCGTGAGCTTGGTGGTGGTGGCGATGGGGGTGGTTTGGTCCCTGGGCACAATGGCCCTCTTCGATTTCCCAATCACGCTGTTGATGAGCTTGATTCCCCCACTGATGATTGTCATAGGGGTGCCCAACTGCATTTATTTGGTCAACAAATACCACGCGGAATACAAGCGCCACGGGAACAAAGCGATGGCGTTGCAGCGCATGATTGTCAAGGTGGGCAATGCGACGTTGCTGACGAATTTCACGACTTCCTTGGGTTTTGCCACGTTCATCTTCACCCATTCGGACGTGCTGCGGCATTTCGGTGTGGTGGCGGCCTTGAACATCATGGCGGTGTTCCTGATTTCGATTGTGATCATCCCCGCCCTGATGACGTGGTTGCCTGCCCCGGCGGAGCGGCACACCCGGCACCTCGACCGTCGGTGGATGTTCGAGTTCGTCAATCGGTTGGTTTGGATTGTGCAAAACCGGCGGAAGCAAGTGTACCTGGGCGCGGGCGCGGTTTTGGCCTTTTCGCTTCTCGGCGTGGTCCAAATGAAAACCACAGGCAACATCGTGGATGATTTGCCCGATTCTGACCGCGTCATTCGGGATCTGAAGTGGATGGAGGCCAAATTCCACGGGGTCATGCCCTTCGAAATCCTCGTGGATGCCGGTCGGCCCAATGGCGCCACGGGCGATGCGACCCTTCGGCGCATCGAGCGTCTCCAAGAGCTTCTGGGCGAGTACCCGGAATTCAGCCGCTCGCTTTCTGCGGTGGAGGTGACCAAATTCGCCGTCCAAGCTTTTTACAACGGCGAGCCCAGCCGCTACCGTCTGCCCAACCGGCAGGAACGTTCCTTCATCGGCCCGTGGATGCGCGGCTCGGCGGCGGCGGCGGAGGACAGCCCGGAGGCGAGTGGAGTGGCGGGCAACTTCTTCGACACCACCAAGGCCGTCACCCGCGTCTCGACCCAAATGGCGGATGTCGGCACCATCGAAATGGCGGCCTTGATGTCCGAGCTTCGCCCGCGCATCGACAGCATTTTCCCACCCGAGAATTACCGGCTCACCTTCACCGGCACCAGCGTTGTGTTCCTCGAGGGCACGAATTACATGGTCAAGAACTTGGGCATTTCCATTGCCTTGGCCATCTGCGTCATTGCCGCAATGATGGCATTGCTTTTCCGTTCTGCCCGCATGGTCCTCATCGCCCTGCTGCCCAACCTCTTCCCGTTGCTCTTCACGGCAGGCGTCATGGGCTGGGCAGGGATTCCCATCAAACCGAGCACGATTTTGGTCTTCAGCGTGGCCTTCGGCATCAGTGTGGATGACACGATTCACTTTTTGGCCAAATACAGGCAAGAACTCAACCTCAAAAAGTGGAACATCAGGCAAGCCGTTCTTCTGGCCTTGAAGGAGACGGGCGTCAGCATGATGTACACGTCGATTGTGCTGTTCTTCGGCTTTTTGATGTTCGCCATGAGTGGCTTTGACGGAACGCGCTCCCTGGGCCTGCTCGTGTCCATCACCCTCGGCGTGGCGATGTTCACCAACCTCCTGTTGTTGCCTTCTTTGCTGCTGGCTTTCGAGCGCGCCCTGACCACAAAGTCTTTCCGCGAACCTTTTTTCTCCTTGCTCGATGAGGAGGAGGACATCGAGTTGGAGGAACTCGCGGTGCAGCGTGGCCTCGCCCCGGGTCGAGGGGATGAGCAGCACGAAGGCCTTCGGCAACAGCGCGACAACCAGCCCTAGCCCCCTAGCCCCCTAGCCCCCTAGTCACCCTAGTCTCCCTAGTCCCCTGGTCCCCTGGTCTCCCTAGTTCCCTAGTCTCCCTAGTCACCCTAGTCACCCTAGTCCCCCTAGTCACCTAGTCACCCTAGTCACCCTAGTCACCCTAGTCACCCTAGTCCCCCTAGTCTCCCTAGTCCCCCTGGTTCTTATCTTCGTTGCATGAAAGGCATCATTCTCGCCGGTGGCTCCGGCACCCGGCTCTGGCCCCTGACAAAAGCACTGAGCAAACAGCTCATGCCCGTCTATGACAAGCCCATGATTTACTACCCGCTGTCGACCCTGATGCTCAGCGGGATTCGTGATATTTTGATCATTTCCACCCCCACCGATTTGCCAGGATTTCAGCGCCTCCTGGGCGATGGGAGTGCGCTCGGGTGCAACTTCAGCTACGCAGAGCAGCCCGAGCCCAACGGATTGGCCCAGGCCTTCGTCATCGGCGAGTCTTTCATCGGCGACGACAAGGTGGCCCTGGTGCTCGGGGACAACATTTTTTATGGTCGAAGTTTTGGTCGGCAATTGCGCGCGAACACCGATCCCGATGGCGCGATTGTTTATGCCTATTACGTCACGGATCCCGAGCGATATGGCGTGGTCGATTTTGATGATGAGGACCGGGTGTTGAGCATCGAGGAGAAGCCCGTGAAGCCCAAGAGCAATTTTGCCGTGCCGGGCCTGTACTTCTACGACAACGATGTGGTCGAGATTGCAAAAAACCTCCAACCCTCTGCGCGCGGCGAATACGAAATCACCGACGTCAACAAAGCCTACCTCGAGCAGGACCGCTTGTTTGTCTCCAAACTCGACCGGGGCATGGCTTGGCTGGACACCGGGACACACGCCTCGCTCATGCAGGCCTCGCAATACGTTCAGGTCATCGAGGAGCGCCAAGGGCTGAAAATCGGATGCATCGAGGAAATTGCCTGGCGGATGGGCTTCATCGACGATGCGCAAGCCACTGTTCTGGCTGAACCGCTCCGGAAATCGGGTTACGGCGATTACATCTTAGAACAAATCGCCCGTGGGCAAGATTGAGAAGGCATGAATCACCCGATGATGTCGCGCTTGCGCGGTGAGTTTGATGCCGGTCTTGCTTCGTTTGTGCAGGGTTTTCCCGCTGAAGCAGCGGCTGGAATTTATGCGCCCATTCACTATTTGCTCTCCCTCGGTGGCAAGCGCTTGCGGCCGGTGGTGGCCCTCGCAGCGGCAGAAGCGGAAGGTGGCGAGGTCGCCGATGCCATGCCAGCGGCGGTGGCCGTGGAGTTGTTTCACAATTTCACCCTGATGCACGACGACATCATGGATGCGGCGCCTTTGCGCAGGGGGCAGGAAACTGTTCACCTGAAATGGGATGAGAATGCGGCGATATTGTCAGGGGACACGATGTACACCTTGGCGAACATGGCTTTGGGCCAAACCCAGCCCGACCACCTTCCCGTCGTCACCCGTTGGTTTCACCAAACCGCCCTCGAAGTCTGCATCGGCCAACAACTCGACATGTCCTTCGAGGACCGCAATGATGTCACCTTGGCGGAATACACCGAGATGATTCGGTTGAAGACTTCGGTTTTGCTGGCCGCCTCGCTCGCCATGGGCGCTGCCGCAGCCGGGGCGTCCGCCGAGCGCCAGCAGGCATGGCATCGGTTCGGTGAGCAATTGGGCTTGGCCTTTCAGATCCAGGACGATTTGCTCGACACCTTCGGCGGAGCGGCGGTGGGCAAGCAAATCGGCGGTGACATTCTCGCCGACAAAAAAACCTACCTCTGGATTCACACCCTCGCTGCGGGCGGGCGGGACACCCAGGGCATCGTGGAGGCTTGGCAGGGAAGGAACGACGATCCGGTCGGGAAAGTCGATGCCATCCGCGGCGCCATGCTCGCCGCAGGTGCCGATGCCGAAGCGCGGGCGGCCATGGACCGTCATGTCGAGGCGGCGTTGGCCGAGCTCGCGGGCATGGGACTCGATGCCGGGCATTTGGGTTTTTTCACGGGCATCGCCCAACACATCGTCGAACGGGTCTCATGAGCGAGGAAGCAATGGACATGGCAAAAGCCCTGGTGGGTGACCTCAATTTGCCCAAGGGCATGGACCCCGTGACCTTCGTTCAAGACGTGGTCGACCAAGTCATCAAGGACTTTGCGCTGGATCGCAATCGCTTGGCCGCGTCGTCCATCAGCCTCGTTCACCTCCTTGCCGACGACATCGCCGAAGGGCTTGCCGGCCACCGAGCCGACGAGGTGTTTGCTGCATTTTATCGCCTCGATCTCGGGGAAGGTTTGATTCGGGAGACCCTCGAGGCCCAGGACAGGCGGGCGGCAGCGCTGACCTTGGCGCGGTTGTCGGTGAAACGGGCGGCGATGAAGGTTTGGTCCAGATGGAACTACAAAAGCCAAACCTCCTGAATTCCCACCTCCTGCGCCCAAGGCCTCTCCGATTCCAGTTCGTATCTTTGCCCAACGTAACCCGCGCAGCCCCGTCCACATGGACCCTCATGAATTCCTGAGCAACGCCGAACCCGGTGCGCTCGACCACCTTTACCGCCAGTACAAACAGGACCCCGAGTCCGTCGACGCGAGTTGGCGGCTTTTTTTTGGGGGGTTTGATTTGGCCCTCGCCCACTATGGCGAAGACAGTGCCAGTCCACAAACGCTCAAGGAGTTTCAGGTCCTCGACTTGATCAACGAGTACCGGACCCGTGGCCACCTGTTCACCCAGACGAATCCGGTTCGCACCCGACGGACCTACAAGCCCGATTTGTCCCTCGCTCATTTCGACCTCAGCGAGGCGGACCTCGATGCGGTGTTTCAAGCCGGCAGCGCCGTGGGCATCGGCCCATCAAAGTTGCGGGACATCATTGCTCACCTCGAGGAGACCTATTGCCACAGCATTGGCATTGAGTACATGTTCATTCGTGAGCCGGATCGCCAGAAGTGGATCCGCGAGGCCATCGAGTTGGCGAATCGGCCCCGCATCGAGGCGGCGGATCGCAAGCAAATCTTGAAGAAACTGAGTCAAGCGACCCTTTTCGAGGAGTTTTTGCAGAAGAAATTTGTAGGCCAAAAGCGGTTCTCCCTCGAAGGGGGCGAATCGCTCATCGCCGCCCTGGACGCGGTGATTGAACACGGCACAACCCACGGGGTGCGCGAGGTGATCATCGGCATGGCCCACCGCGGACGCCTGTCCACCCTCGCTCACATTCTCGGCAAACCGTATCCAGAAATCTTCGCGGAATTTGCCGGCAAGGCCTACGATGACGACGGGGATTTTGATGGCGACGTCAAGTACCACCTCGGGTATTCTCGCCGATTGACGGCTGACACAGGTGAGGAGGTGCACATCACCCTCGCCCCCAATCCGTCTCACCTCGAGGCGGTGGGGCCTGTTGTGGAGGGCTTGGCGCGGTCCTTCATCGAAACCCACGAGGGATCGGAGTCCGCTGTTTTGCCCATTCTCATCCATGGGGACGCGGCCATTGCAGGTCAAGGCGTTGTGTACGAAGTGGCGCAAATGGCCGGGCTGGACGGTTACCGGGTCGGTGGCACCATCCATGTGGTGGTGAACAACCAAGTCGGCTTCACCACAAACTACCTCGATGCCCGGACCTCGACCTATTGCACAGATGTGGGCAAGGTGACACAAAGCCTCGTGTTTCACGTCAACGCTGATGACCCCGAGGCAGTGGTGCAAGTCATGCGCATCGCCTGCGATTACCGCGCGCGCTGGCATCGGGATGTCTTCGTGGACATGCTGGGCTATCGCAAGTACGGTCACAACGAAGGGGATGAACCGATGTTCACCCAGCCGCAGTTGTACAAGGCCATCGCTGCGCATCCCAACGTTCGCGAATCCTATTTGCAACGCCTGCTGGGTGACGGCACCCTGACGGCTGAGGAAGCCGAGACCATGAAGGCCCAGTTGGTCGAGAAAATGGAGGCCGGCTTCACGGCTGGCCAAGCGATGGAGCGCGCAATCGTGGAAGATTTCCTGACCGCGATTTGGGAGGATTACCACACCGCGACCCCAGAGGATCTGGCGAGCACGCCAGAGACGGCAGTGGATCGCGGGCGGTTGGAGGATTTGGCCCGAAAGATGAGCACCCTCCCGGAGGGCAAAAAATATTATCGCAAGGTGGCCAAGCTCATGCGCGACCGCCTCAAAATGGTCGACGAAGACCGCCTCGACTGGGGCATGGGCGAGTTGCTGGCTTACGCCACGCTTCTGGTGGAAGGCCATCCTGTTCGCATCAGCGGCCAAGATGTCGAGCGCGGCACGTTCTCTCACCGACACGCAGTCATCAAAACCGAGGACAGCGAGGAGGAGGTCATTCCGCTGAACTTGCTCGCCGAAGGCCAGGCGAAGCTGAGCATTTACAACAGTTTGCTGAGCGAATATGCCGTGGCCGGGTTCGATTATGGTTATGCCTTTGGTCGGCCGGAGGGCTTGACGATTTGGGAGGCCCAATTCGGGGATTTCAACAATGGAGCCCAAATCCTGTTTGACCAATTCCTCTCTGCCGCTGAAGACAAGTGGCGGACCATGAATGGCTTGACGCTCCTTTTGCCGCACGGATACGAAGGGATGGGTTCGGAGCACTCCAGCGGCCGCATGGAACGGTTCCTTCAGCTGGGCAGTGGCGAGAACATGTTTGTCTGCAACATCACAGAGCCGGCGAACTACTTCCACCTGTTGCGCCGCCAAGTGAAGTTCCCGTTCCGCAAGCCGCTCGTTGTGTTCACGCCGAAGAAGCTTCTGCGCTATCCCAAGGCGGTCTCGACGTTTGCGGAAATGGCCTCGGGTGGGTTTCAAAAGGTCATCGATGACCCGCGGATGGCGGACGGCGCCGACGCGGTGGATACCGTGGTGTTGTGTTCCGGAAAGATTTATTACGACCTCCTCGAGCGGCTCGACACCACCCCCGCCCCAAACCTCGCGTTTGTTCGCCTCGAGCAGCTCCATCCATTGCCCGAAGCTGAGCTCGATGCAATTGTTGCGCGCTACGGCAGCGAGGGCACGGATTTCATTTGGGTGCAAGAGGAACCCGCAAACATGGGGGCTTGGTCTTTCATGTTGCAGCACTTCACCCGTGTTCCCCTCAGCGTCATCGCACGTCCGATGAGCGCCAGTCCGGCATCGGGATCCCCGGTGATTCACAACGCCCGCCAGCAGGCCATCATCGATGAAGTCTTTGATCGCGCCCACGGCATTTGATTTCGCAAGATCCTTACGTTTCGCAAGTTCCAATTCGAAGTTTCAACCCAGCAGCCTCAACCCCAGTCCCATGCCTATTCTCGAAATGAAAGTCCCCAGCCCAGGGGAGTCCATCAGTGAAGTTGAAATCGCCGCTTGGCTCGTGTCCGATGGCGATTATGTGGAAAAGGATCAAGCCATTGCCGAGGTTGACTCAGACAAGGCCACCCTCGAACTCCCTGCAGAAGCGGCTGGCGTGATTTCATTGAAGGCCGAGGAGGGCGATACGGTTGCCGTGGGCGAGGTCTGCTGCTTTATCGATACCGACGCCGAACGGCCTGCCGGCGCGCCTGCCCCTGCGGCCGCCCCCGCGGCCGCCCCTGCGGCCGCCGCGCCTGCACCGGCACCTTCCCCATCGCCCGCCCCTGCGCCGATCACGCCTGCCGCGGCGCCCCCGGTTGCGCCGAGCGCAGCTGCCGGTCACCCATCTCCTGCAGCCCGGAAAATGATGGCCGACAACAACATCCCTGTGAATGCTGTTCAAGGCACTGGCCGAGACGGTCGCGTGTTGAAACAGGACGTCCTCGCTGCCATGGCCGCCGGATTCGACGCGTCTGCCGCCACACAATGGGGCGGTTCGCGGGAAGTTCGCCGTGAGAAGATGAGCATGTTGCGGCGGAAGGTTGCGGAGCGTTTGGTCTCCGTGAAGAACGAAACCGCCATGTTGACCACCTTCAATGAGGTCGACATGAAGCCAGTGATGGACTTGCGTGCCAAGTACAAAAACGAATTCAAGGAGCATTTCGGTGTGGGCCTCGGTTTCATGGGCTTCTTCACAAAGGCCGTGACCACCGCGATTCAGAAGTTTCCTTCCGTCAACGGCACAATCGACGGCAAGGAAATGATCATCCCGGAGTATGCAGACATTGGCATTGCCGTCAGCTCCCCCAAGGGCTTGATGGTGCCAGTGGTGCGGAACGCGGAGACGCTCACGTTGGCCCAAATCGAGGCAGAAATCAAGCGCCTCGCCATCCGCGCTCGCGACGGGGAATTGACAGTGGACGAGATGACGGGCGGCACGTTCACCATTACCAATGGCGGTGTGTTCGGCTCGATGCTCTCCACGCCGATCATCAACCCACCGCAAAGCGCCATCCTGGGCATGCACAACATTGTTGAGCGCCCTGTTGCTGTGAATGGCCAAGTCGAAATTCGCCCGATCATGTACGTCGCTTTGAGCTACGATCACCGCATCATCGATGGTAAGGAGTCGGTGGGCTTCCTCTACACGATCAAGGAGATGATCGAAAACCCAGAGCGGATGATCTTCGGTGGGAAAGAACCGACGGAGGTCCTGTTGGGGTTGTAACAGAAAACCAGGGGGACTAGGGTGACTAGGGAGACTAGGGGAGTAGGGAGACGAGGGTGACTAAGGAACGAGGGAGACTAGGGGAGTAGGGTGGCACGGGCTCGTCCTTGCGCCCTCGTTCCATGGTTAATGGGTGGCTAGGTTGTTCATTGCAACGATTCCTCCCTGCAAATTGAGCAGATTTTTGTAACCGTGTTCGGCCTCGAGCAGTCGAATGACCCTTGCGCTCCGCACGCCACTTCGGCAATGGATGACCACGTCCATTTCGCGCGGGATGCGGTCGAGCGAAGCCAATACACTGCCCTCGGGAATCAGCTCGCCGCCCAAGGAGTCAATGGCTGCTTCAAAGGGTTCGCGGACGTCGATGAGCTTGAATTTTCGTCCCGTTTCACGCCAATCCAAGAACTGTTGCGGGTCGATTTCCTGAATCTCGGGCTCGCCGGCTTCACGCTCGTCGGCCAATCCGATGCCGCAGAATTCTTGGTAGTTGATGAGTTCGGTTTGGGTGGGCTGCTCGCCGGTCAGCGGATTGTTGGGTGATTTTCGGATTTTCACTGTTCGGGTCGTGAAAGTTGTGGCATCGAAGAGGAACAGCCGTCCAGAAAGGGGCTCGCCGATGCCCGTGAGCACCTTGATGACCTCGAGGGCTTGGAGGGACCCGAGAATGCCCGGGAGCACGCCGAGCACGCCCCCCTCCGCGCAAGACGGCACGAGGCCAGGGGGAGGGGGTGTCGGAAATAGGTCGCGGTAATTGGGGCCTCGGGTGCCGTCGGGGAGGAGGGCGTTGAAGACACTGATTTGGCCTTCAAATCGGTAAATCGACGCATAAACATTCGGCTTGTTTTCGAGCACAGCGGCATCGTTGACCAAATAACGCGTGGCAAAATTGTCGGTGCCATCCGCGACCAAGTCATGCGACGCCACCAATTCCCGCGCATTTTCCGAGGTCAATTGGGTGTCGAGCGCCACCACTTCGATATAGGGGTTGAGCGATCGCAGGCGTGCTGCGGCCGCTTCGACTTTGGGCCGACCGACGTCCTCCATGCCGAAGAGCACTTGGCGTTGGAGGTTCGAATCGTCCACCCGATCGAAGTCTACAACGGTGATCCGGCCCACACCCGCTGCAGCCAAATACAGCAAAAGTGGACTGCCCAGGCCGCCAGATCCGATGACCAAGACGGATGAGGCTTTGAGTTTCTTTTGGCCTTCGATGTTGAATTCCGGCAGGATGAGGTGGCGGGCATATCGCGCCAGTTCAGCGTTGGAGAGGTCCATGTCAGAGGTGGGTTGAGCCGCCGGCAATGGCGGGAATGATGGAGACTTGGGTGTCTGGGGCTAGCGCTGTGGCTGTTCCACTGAGGGCATCGATGTCTTCGTCGCCAACGAAAACGCGGATGAAGGAGCGCAGTTCGCCAGAATCATCGAAGAGGTGTTGCCGGATGTTGGGGTGTTGTTGGGCCAAATCCGTGAGCAATGCTGCAACATCGGTTGCTTGGGATTCAAAGGCACCAGCGTCGCCAGTGAATTTCCGCAACGGTGTGGGGATCAATAATGTAGCCATGGTGTTGGAATGAAATTGAGAATGGGTTCTTCAGAAAAAATGGAATCAACATTGAGTTGCCAGGACCGCAACCCCACCAATCCTTCGGCATGCACCGATGCAATCACGTAACTGAACATCGGCAAGGCGACCCGCAGGTCGTGGATGCTGGGCACAGCGGGGTGGGAGGGGTGGCTGTGATAGATGCCCAGCAGGGTCAGGCCAGTGGCCAGGGCGTGCCGTTCGGCGCGCATGTAATCCGCAGGAGCAATCGCAAACCGCCGGGCGGCATTGGCTTCGACCTGGTTGTGGACGACGAGGATCTCCTCGATGTGTCGGTGGGCGGGTGTGATCAGGCCAAACAAGAACCCGCAACATTCGAAAGGAAACGATCGCTCGGCATCTTCGACGACGGCGGTCAGGGCACCGGCCTGAAAGAGAAGGGGCTTCATGCTCATGACTGTGGGAGGTTGAGTCGTTTGTAGACCTCGCCGTATTTCGTGGCGTCGTCCGCGCAAACCGTCACATACACGCCTGGCCCTCTGGTTTCCGCAGCGGCCAGGGTTCCGGCGAGGTTCGCGGCGGCGCTTGGCGAAATTCGCAACCCAGTCTCCGCATGGACTCGCCGGATCATGGCATAGCTTGCTTCTGTACTGACTGTTTCGATGGCGTCAGCGACCTTGAGGTCGCAAATCGGGGGCACATGCGCCGTCTCGAGGTGCTTCCAGCCCTCAAGCCCATGGAGTGCCGTTTCGGGTTGCAGTGCGATGCGCTCGACATGTTTCAACCTCCGCCCAAAAGGCCGGTGATCCGCCAACCTTCGCCCAGTGCCGGTGAATGTGCCGGTCGTGCCGAGGCCGGCCACAAAGTGGGTGACCCGGCCTGCCGTTTGTTGGATGATCTCCTCGGCGGTGGTCTCGTAGTGGGCGCGCCAATTCTCTGGATTGCTGTATTGATCGAGGTACAGATACTTCCTGGGATTGTCTTGGGCAAGGCGACGGGCTTCTTCTTGTGCGCCGTCAGTTCCCTCGAGGGGGTTTGTGAGGATGACGTGTGCGCCGAGTTTGGCCAAAACCGCCTTTCGTTCTTCGGAAGCATTTGCAGGCAAGCAGAGGGTCAACGGCACCCCCGCGGCTTGGCAAAACGCAGCATACGCAATGCCTGTATTGCCTGATGTGGCATCCAACATGCGCATGCCGCTCCGCCATCGTCCGGAGGCAATGGCTTCTTTGAGGATTCGGAATGCCGGGCGGGCTTTGACGCTGCCTCCAAGTTGATGCCATTCGAGTTTGGCATGAATTTCGACCCCTTGGGTGGGTTCGAGAAAAGTCATTCGGCGAAGTGGGGTGAGTCCCACTTTGTGTTGAAGGAAGAATGGAGAAATCATTTGAACGAGATTGACTAGGGTGACCAGGGTGACTAGGGTGACTAGGGAGACTAGGGACGGAGACTAGGGAGACTAGGGAGACTAGGGAGACTAGGGTGACTAGGGAGACTAGGGAACTAGGGTGACTAGGGTGACTAGGGAGACGAGGGTGACTAGGGAGACTAGGGAACTAGGGTGATCAGGGGGCGCCGTGGAAAAGTGTCGATTCGAGCTCCTCCCTCCTCCCTCCTCCCTCCTCGGATCTGCTGAACGAAAAAGCCCCCGAGGTGGTGGTCCAACTCGAGGGCTTGCTCAGATCGTCTTTCGATGTTCAGCGCGGTTCAAAAACCGTGTCGCGTCAACAACAACATCGCATGTGACCATTTGCAACCCTCGTCGGAGGACAGCAACAGCAAGTGCACATACAGAAATGTTGGTTTAGACGCATGAGAACTAAGATAAGGCAAATTATCGAAGAACGGAAAACCTTTCTGCATCCAAACGCAGGAGGATGAAAATCAACAAAGTGAAGCCGATGAGGGAAGAGCCGCCGTAGCTGAAAAAAGGAAGGGGGATGCCGATGACAGGGGCCAGGCCAAGGACCATGCCGATGTTGATCAGGAAGTGCATGAAGAGGATGCTGACGGCCCCGTAGGCGTAAATGCGGGTGAAACTCGAGCGTTGGCGTTCGGCGATGAACAGCAATCGGAGCATCAAAGCGGCGAAAAGAAGGACAACGGCGGTGGAACCGAGAAAGCCCCACTCCTCGCCGATGGTGCAGAAGATGAAGTCGGTTTCTTGCTCGGGGACGAAGCCGTAGGCGGTCATGGGCCCGGCGAGGAAGCCCTTGCCATGGAGTCCACCTGAACCGATGGCAGCCTTGGCGTGGCGGATGTTGTAGTCGGCATCGGGGTTGCCCACGTCGATGCCGAAGAGGACGTGGATGCGGTCCTTTTGGTGGGGTTGGAGGACCTCCTCGAGGCCGCCGTGAAGCCCTGCGGAGAACAACGTCGCTGCCACAAGGCTCGCGGCGCCGATGCGGCGGATGGGCTTGCGGGAGCGGGGGACAGCGGCCGATGCGGCCAAAACGATGGCCAAACTGCCGGCAAGAACAAGCAGCGCCAAGAAAAGGAAGATGGCTGAGGCCGGCCCGAAGAACGGATAATCGATGGTTGTGGCACCGGAAAGAATGGTACCGACAGCGAGGACCAAGGCACTGAAGCCGATGATGAGCACGTTGCCAGAAAGGCCTTCGCGGTAGAGCGCGAAGACGAAGCCGAGGAAGACGAGGACGGTTCCGGCGTCGGGTTGGAGAAGGATGAGCCCGGCCGGGAGGCCCGCGATGAGGAGAGACGAGAGGCGGGTCCGCAGGTCGCGCAAGCGGCCGTCACCGCGACTGAGGTACCAGGCGAGCATGAGGGCAGTGGCGGGTTTGGCCCATTCAGAAGGCTGGAGACTGAAACTGCCGATGCCAAACCACGAGCGCGCCCCCCCAATTTTCTTGCCCACCACGAGCACCGCAGCCAAGAGCACGAGATGCAGGACATAATTGAGGACAGACGTTCGGATGAAAAATTCGCCTTCGATGTTGACGATGACCAGCGCCAGAACGATGCAAGCGCCGATCCAGATGATTTGCTTTGCAGCCTTGGATGACCAATCCCACCCCTCCGTGAGCACGTCAGCACCGCCTGTGGCGCTGAAGATGTTGGCCGCGCCCAAGAGCATCAACGCAGCAACGAGACCGGCGGTCAGCCAGTCCAACCGTTGGATGAGTGGTGTGCTTCTCTGCATGTTGGCGGAGGTCTTGGGTGGGGTCAGGGGTCGGTGGGGAAGGGATGGCTGGCGGCGAGAATGCGTGCCTCCCGTTCTGGGTTGTGCAGCGTATCGTTCAGGTAGCGTTCGATGAGCAAGGAGGCGATCGGGGCAGCCCAACGACCGCCAGCACCGGCGTTTTCGACGTAGACGGAGATGGCGATTTGGGGGTTGTCTTTCGGGGCGAATGCCATGAAAACGGAGTGCTCCAGCCGAGGGTCGTCTTGAACCGTGCCCGTTTTTCCGCAAATTTCCAGACCGGGGACGCGGGCGCGGCGGGCAGTGCCACCGGGTTGTTCGACCACGGTTTGCATGGCCTCGATGACCGGTTGGAAGAGGGCAGGGTCGATGCCCGTTTCGACGATGTCATCGAGTCCCTCCGGCTTGCCGCGGCCACCGACATCGCGCACGGCATGTGGGGTCCGGTACCAGCCGCGGTTGGCGATGATGGCGGCGACGTTCGCGATTTGGAGGGGGGTGACGAGCAATTCCCCTTCACCGATGGAGATGGAATAGATGGTGGAATAGGCCCAACTCCGGCGGCCATAAACACCGTCATAATACGTCGTGTCGGGCACGAGTCCTGCCCGCGTTCCCGGCAGGTGACCCCCGAGGTCGGTGCCGAAGCCGAACCCCTTGATGCGCTCGGTCCAGCGCCCGAGCCCGATGGCGGCGTCTTCGAATCGGCTGCTGACCTCCTGGCGTTCGACAAAGCGCTTCATCACTTCGTGGAAGTAAGGATTGCAGCTGTGCATGATGGCCTCTGAGAGGTTGTCGAAGCTGTGCGCGCCGTGGCAGTTGATGATGTTGCGATTGCAAGGAATGCGGGTCGAGCGGGCGATGATGCCCTCGTCGAGCGCGATGAGCCCTTGCACCATTTTGAAAATGCTTCCGGGGCGGTAAGTGGCGCGCAAGGCCCTGTTGAACAGCGGTTTGCCGGGGTGGTGGGCCAAACTGTCGTAGACCGCCCCGCGTCCCGTCCCGGTGAGCAGGTCCGGGTCGAATGTCGGTGCACTCACCATGGCCAGCACTTCGCCAGTTTCGGGCTCGATGGCCACGACGCTGCCCCGTTTGCCGCCCATCAATTGCTCGGCGTATTGTTGAAGCGCGGCGTCGATCGTCAGGGTGATGTCGGACCCGGGCACGGCGGCCGTGTCGAGTTGTCCGGATTGAACGGAACGCCGCACGTCGTTGCGCACATCGACGATGTGGTGCTTGACGCCCTTTCGTCCCCGCAGGTCCGCTTCGAAGACGGCCTCCAGGCCAGACTTGCCTTTGAAGTCCCCGAGCCGATACCAGTCGTCCGCCTTGAGGTCTTCGGCGTCCGCTTCGCGGTACTCCCCGATGAGGTGGCCAGCGGTCCCTGTCAGGTTCGATCGAACGGAACGGCGCCTGGCCCGAAGACCGGGGTATCGCCAAATGTCGCCGGCGATGCGGGCGTATTCATCCCCACTGAGGGAGCGGACGAGCACGGAAGCCCGATACCGCGAGTAGGCGCGGGCTTTGTCCAGGCGCTTGTCCAGTTCTGGGCGAGGGAGGTTCAGCAGCGCACTGAGTGCAGCCGTGTCGAGGCCGCCTTGGACTGCCGTGCGCGGGGTGATGAGCAGGTCATAGCTCGCGATGTTGGCCACGAGCAGTTCGCCATTGCGGTCGAGCATCAAGCCCCGGGCTGCGTCTGTGGATTCGCGTTCTTCGGTGAGGCGACCGGCGTATTCGGACCAGGTGGGATCGGCGAGCTGGATTTGGCCCAAACGGCTGACAAACACCACCACCATGAAGACGATGATGCCCCCGAAAATCCACTGCCTGTTGCGAAAGTTCATCAGCGGGTGCGCGGTTTTGCATTGAAAAGCCGGTGGATCAGCAGGATCAGAAGGGAGGTGGCCAATGCAGAAGTGATGGCCATCGGCATGGTTTGCCAGCGCAGGCCCCACCGTCCGGCTTCCAGGCCGAATCGCCAAAGATCATGCAGCGTGATCAAAATCAATGTCCGGGCGATGAACCAACTCGGGCCTTGCTCGGTCATGGTCGGACGGCTGTCGCCTTCGTAGCCTTCCCTCGGCGCCAGGAGCCGATTGACAACAGGCAACAGGGCGCCGAACAGGAGCGCAGACGAGGTCCACAAGCCGCCCCCAGCCGTCAACAAGTCCAAGAGCGCCCCAGTGATGCCGCTGATGAGCAGGATGGCCACTGGTGACAGCGTCAGCGGCAAGAGCAACAGGCCCATGAGGTGAAAGGCGGGGCAGAACCAGCCGTGGAACCAAACCGCATCCCGCAAGATGAGGCCTTGGACGGAAAGGGCTGCTGCCCAGCGTGCGAGCGGGACAATCAGTCGGTCCATGACAGGTTGTTGAAGGTGTTCAGCAAAGAGTCGATGAGTGTCGCGTCGGGGCGCTCGACCCATTCGACATAGCGCAGCGACCGAAAATCCACCAGGTATTCAAACTCGAGCGTCGAGAACTCCTCGCTTTCCGGTCCCTTGCGGTCCACCACCCGGCCAATGGGCACGTCGGGGGGAAAGACGCCTTGAAACCCGGTGGTGAAAAGGGTATCACCGGGGAACACATTGGTGCTGCGGGGGACATCGATCATTTGGCCGCGTTCCGGATCGCCGATCTTCCAGCGCACCCGACCGACAGGGCCGTCTCGCCGCACCCGGCCACTCCACTCCATCCCGGCGGTGATCAAAGGGACCGCCAAGGCATACGCGCCCTCGACCTCCAAGATTCTGCCTGCCGCGAATCCCTGGGAAAGAATGCCCTGGTCTGGCGTCCATCGTTGGAGGGAATCGCTTTTCTCAAGCACCAACACGTTGTGGGTGGCGTGGCTGGTGGAACGAATGACTTTCGCGGGGTGGTGGCGGAAGGATGGGGTGGAATGGGTTTGGCCTCGGGCCTCGGCCAAATCCCTGGCCAACTTTTCATTCTCCTCGGCGAGGGAGGCGAGGGAAGCGATGCTCGACCACTGGGCATCCCAAGCGCCTGTGATGGCGAGGTGGCTTCGGACCCATTTCCCGCGTGGGTGGCCATGACTGGACGCGTACCAACTCAGCGCAAACCCCTGGGCAACAAAGAAGAGCAACAGCACATGGTACCGCCCGAGCAGTCTGAAAAGGTCGCGCATGAATCAATCAGTCTCGCATCAAGAATGGGAACCGATCGATGTTTTTCAATGCAATGGCCGTCCCCTTCGCCACGGCGTGCAGCGGATCGTCGGCAATGTGAACTGGCAAGCGTGTCCGCTGCGAAATCCGCTTGTCCAAACCGCGGAGCAAGGCCCCACCGCCGGCGAGGTAAATGCCCGTCTTGTAAATATCGGCGGAGAGTTCCGGTGGGGTTTGCTCGAGCGCACTGTGAATGGCCTCCTCGATTTTGCTGATGCTTTTGTCCAAAGCTTGGGCAATCTCGATGTAGCTCACGTGAATTTCTTTCGGAATGCCGGTCATCAGGTCGCGGCCACGGACAGGCCAATCCTCGGGTGGGTCGTCCAATTCGCTGGTGGCGGCGCCAACCTCAATCTTGATTTGTTCCGCGGTCCGCTCGCCGATGAGGATGTTGTGCTGCCGACGCATGTACTCTTCGATGTCGGCCGTGAATTCGTCACCCGCCACACGGATGTTTTTGTCTGTGACGATGTCCCCAAGGGCGATGACGGCGATTTCAGACGTGCCACCGCCGATGTCAATGATCATGTTGCCCATCGGCTCCTGAACATCAATGCCGATGCCTATGGCCGCTGCAAGCGGTTCGTGGATGAGGTAGACGTCTTTGCCTCCTGCGTGTTCCGCACTGTCGCGGACCGCCCGCTTTTCCACTTCTGTGATGCCGGAGGGAATGCAGATCACCATGCGCAGGGAGGGCTGGAAGAGCCGCTTTCTGTCGCTGATCATCTTGATCATGCCCTTGATCATTTCTTCAGCCGCTTGAAAATCAGCAATCACCCCGTCCTTCAATGGGCGAATGGTTTCGATGTTCTTGTGCGTCTTGCCATGCATTTGCTGGGCCTGGCGACCAATGGCCATCGTTCGCCCCGTCTGCCTGTCTTTTGCGACAATAGAGGGTTCGTCCACCACCACTTTGTCGTGGTAGTAGATGATGGTATTTGCGGTGCCGAGATCGATGGCGATCTCCTGCATGAAGAAATTGAACAGGCCCATAGAGTGGTTAACTGCGGATGCGTTGCGAAACAGCCAAATATAAAACCCCCAACCCCCTGAAATGCGGGTTTATTGCACAGGTTCTCTCGAACTTTTCCACCATCTCGGTGTTCAGTTCGACGGGTCAGTGGCGGAAGTGCCGAACACCGGTGGTGTACATCGAGAGTCCATGGGCATTGCAGTAGTCGATGCTCTCCTGGTCCTTGATGGATCCGCCGGGCTGAACGACCGCCGCGATGCCCGCCTGGTCTGCCAGTTCCACACAGTCCGGGAAGGGGAAGAAGGCATCGGAAGCCATCACAGCCCCTTCGAGCGACAACCCGAACGCCCCCGCCTTCACGACGGCCTGCTTGAGGGCGTCGACCCGGCTGGTTTGCCCTGTGCCGCTGGCGAGCAATTGCCGGTTGCGTGCAAAAACGATGGTGTTGGATTTGGTGTGCTTGGCGATGCGCATGGCGAAGGTGCAATCGGCCATTTGCTCGGGGGTTGCGGTGGCGGTTGTGACGCACTGCATTTGGTCTGAGGCCTCGCTGGCCCAATCCATTTCCTGCACCAAATGCCCATTCAACGCTGTCCGAACACTCACCTTGGGCATGGCAGCGGCCTGATTCCATTTCAGCAGGATGCGGTTCTTCTTGCCCTGCAGTGTCGCCTGTGCCTCCGGCGAGAAATCTGGCGCAATCACAACTTCGCAAAAGAGGTCGTGGATGGCGGTTGCGGTTTCTGCGTCGATCGGGCGGTTGGCGATGAGCACCCCGCCGAAGGCGGAGACGGGGTCACCTGCCAGCGCTGCCGCGTAGGCTGCGGGCAGGGAGTCCCGTGTGGCGAGTCCGCATGCGTTGTTGTGCTTTAGGATGGCAAAGGTGGGGTCGTCGTCCGCGAACTCGCGCATCAGGCTCAGGGCGGCGTCCACATCCAACAAATTGTTGTAGGACAGTTCTTTGCCGTGAATTTGCTGGAACAGTGCGTCGAGGTCGCCGAAGAACCGGCCTGCTTGGTGCGGGTTTTCTCCATAGCGCAGGGACCGGCTGGTGCGTTCGGAGATGTTCAGGTGGTCGATGGCCGACGCTTCGCCTGCCATCCAAGCATGGATACGGGTGTCGTAGTGAGAGCTCGTGCGGAAGGCGCGGGTGGCGAAACCTTTGCGGGTGTCGAGGTCGGTTGTCCCATCTGCATCGCGCAATACAGCAGTCAGCGCTCCATAATCCGAGCGGTCCGCTACAATGACGACATCCCGGTGGTTTTTTGCTGCTGCGCGGATCAAAGCAATCCCACCGATGTCGATTTTTTCGATGATCGCCGCTTCGTCAGCGCCACTGGCCACCGTGTCTTCGAAGGGATACAAATCCACGATGACCAGGTCCATCGCCGGCAAGCCGTACTGGGCCATTTCCCGCTGGTCGCTGTCGAGGTCGCGCCGCCCCAAGATCCCGCCAAACACCTTCGGGTGCAAGGTCTTCACCCGCCCCCCGAGAATGGACGGGTAGTCCGTCAGCGACTCGACCGGCGTGACGGCCGCGCCCATGGCCTCGATGGCCGATTGGGTGCCCCCTGTGGAGTAGATGGTGACCCCGAGCCGCTTCAATTCGGCAACGATGGGCTCAAGGCCTTCCTTGTGGAAAACAGAGATGAGGGCCGAAGCAATGCGGCGCTGGCTGGACTGAGACATGAATCGCGGATTTGAGCCGACAAAAGTACACCGCAGTGGCGGAGAAATGAAGCCATTGCGGCCGTAGATTTGGGCCATGTTGTGGCTTCGTTTGTTGCGGGAAAGTTTCCTGTTCGCCTGGGCGGCGATTTGGGCAAACAAGCTGCGCACCTTCCTCTCGCTGCTGGGGGTGATGGTGGGCATTTTCATGATTTCGGCGGTCTTTGCGGTCGTGGATTCCCTCGAGGACAACTTGAAGGACACGTTCAACATGCTGGACGAGGACGTGCTGTTTGTCCAGAAATGGCCTTGGGCCACAGGCGGCGATTACCCTTGGTGGAAGTACATGTCGCGGCAGGAACCGTCGCTGGGGGATGCCGAGAAGTTGGGGGAGCGGCTGAATTTGGCCTCTGCTGTTGCATACCAAACCGGTGGGTCCTTCACCTTCGAAGCGGGCAACAACATCATGCAGGGTGGGCAGTTCGGCGCAGTGACCCACGACTACAATCGCGTGGTGACGCTCGACATCGATGCCGGTCGGTATTTTTCCGAGCTCGAGAGCCAAGCGGGGCGTCCCGTGGTGATGATTGGTCACGAGGTGGCGATGCAGTTGTTCGGCCAGCACGATGCGGTGGGCAAGCGCTTCGAGGTCAAGGGGCAGCGACTGGAGGTGATCGGTGTTTTTGCGCAGCAGGGGGCCTCGGTCGTCAGCGATGGGTTTGACAAATTGGTGATGGCGCCAGTGGGGTTTGGCCAAAGGTTGATCAACCTCAGCCGAGCGGATGGCTCCATCTTGGTCAAGGCGCGCCCGGGCGTGAGTTTGGATGCCTTGCGGGATGAGATTGTTCAGAGCTACAGGCCCATTCGCGGTTTGCGGCCGGCGGAGGAGGATGATTTTTCCATCAACCAAATGGACATGCTCACCGCGATCATCGAAACCATTTTTGATCAGGTGGAGTTGGGGGGGTGGTTCATTGCCATTTTCGCGATTCTGGTGGGCTGCTTCAGTGTGGCGAACATCATGTTTGTGAGCGTGCGTGAGCGGACCCGAATCATCGGCGTTCAGAAGGCAATCGGCGCGAAACGCTCCTTCATCATGACGCAGTTTTTGTTCGAGGCGGTGGCGTTGTGCATTTTTGGAGCGCTGTTCGCTTTGGCGGCGATTGAGTTGTTGGTGCTGGTGGTGAATGGTCTGGATTTGGGCTTTGTGCTGGGCATTCGGCCTGGGCGAATCTTGGTGGCGCTGTCGGTGGCGGTGGCGTCGGGTTTGATTGCGGGGTTGGCGCCGGCGTCTCGGGCGGCGAGGATGGAACCGGTGGAAGCGATGAGGAACTAGGGGGACTAGGGAGACTAGGGGGACTAGGGAGACGAGGGTGACTAGGGAGACGAGGGTGACTAGGGGACTAGGGTGACCAGGGTGACGAGGGGGCTATGGAGACGAGGGAGACTAGGGTGACTAAGGAACTAGGGGGACGAAGGGAGCAATGGAAATGATGGAACAACAGAGAAAGATATTGGTGACGGGGCTGGGGGGACAGCTGGCGAACCGTTTGGTGGCGATGGCGGCGGGTTGGCCGGCGTTGGAAGTGGTGGGGTTGGCGCGTCGCGATTTCGATTTGACAAATTCAGACCAAACCGAGCGCGCCCTGGCCGCCTTGCGCCCCGACGTTGTGCTCAACGCGGCTGCGTATACGGCGGTCGATCGGGCCGAGGAGGAGCGAGACCAGGCGTTTGCGGTGAATGCAGATGGGGTGGGGCATCTCGCCGGTTTGTGCGCACGGCATGGGTGCGATTTGATGCACATCAGCACGGACTACGTCTTCGACGGGGCGTCTGATCGACCCTACCTGCCTTCGGATGAAACGAACCCCAAGGGCGTTTACGGGGCTTCGAAGCTCGCGGGGGAGGAACAAGCGTTGCTGGCGTTGCCGACCGCTCGCATCGTCCGGGTCGCATGGTTGTACGATGCGCAGGGACACAACTTCATGAACACGATGCTGAAGCTCGGTCGGGCGGGGAAGTCGCTTCGGGTGGTCGCCGACCAAACCGGCACGCCCACGCATGCCCCAGCGCTGGCTTCCATGATGCTCGATTTCGCGGCCAGCCCGGGTTGGCTTCCACCAGGCGTGCATCACTTCGGTCACGAAGGCACCACGACCTGGCATGGGTTCGCGGAGGAAATTTTCCGGGTGTGGGGGGTGGAGGATGCGGATTTGGCCCCCTGTTCTACTGCGGAATACCCAACGCCTGCTGCGCGGCCGGCATATTCCCACCTGGACCCGACGGCGATTCATGCCTTGTGGGGTCGGCCCCTGCGCAGCTGGCAGGAGGAATTGGCCCATTCGAAGGGCTGATTTGCATCAGAGGAGCCAAAAGGACGTTCATTTGGCGGGCTGTGGATGTCTTGAAGTGCGAGCGTTTCGTTGAGTGAATGATTAGTTTTGTGGTCACATGAACGAATTGGAACAAAAAGTCCGCGAGCGTGCAGCCGAATGGACACAAGCGCCCTTTGATGCCGCAACCCGCGAGGAGGTACAGGCGATGTTGGATGAGGGGGGAGAGGCGTTGATCGAGTCGTTTTACACGGATTTGGAGTTTGGGACGGGGGGGCTGCGTGGCATCATGGGCCACGGGACGAACCGAATGAATGCCTACACCGTTGCGATGGCGACCCAAGGGTTGGCGAATTACATTTTGGCAGCGAAGGTTGCGGATCCGGCCGTGGCGATTGCTTTTGATTCGCGGAACCGAAGCCCTGAGTTTGCCCAAGTGGCCGCGGAGGTGCTGGCTGGAAATGGCATCCATGCCCATGTGTTCAGTGAATTGCGGCCGACGCCGGAGCTGAGTTTTGCCGTGCGGCATCTCGGCTGCACAGCGGGCATCGTGCTGACGGCGAGCCACAACCCGAAGGAGTACAACGGCTACAAGGTGTATTGGTCCGATGGGGGCCAAATCGTTCCGCCCCACGACGCCGGCATCATCGCTGAGGTGCGTCAGGTCAAAGGTCCTTCTGCTGTGCGCCGAGCGGCGGCCGACAACCCCTTGATCCACGAGATTGATTCAGCCGTTGATGAGGCCTATCGCGCGGTGTTGAGCGGTTATCGGTTGCACCCGGGCCTCATCGCCGAGGGCTCCGACCTGCCCATCGTCTACACGCCGTTGCACGGGACCGGCGCGGTTTCCGTGGTGCCCGCTCTCGCGGCCAACGGCTTTCGCAATGTGCAGGTCGTGGCCAGCCAAGCTGCCCCCGACGGCAATTTCCCCACCGTCCACAGCCCCAACCCGGAGGAAGGCGCAGCCCTCGAGGCGGCCATCGCCCTCGGACGGGCTTCCGGGGCCGCCTTGGTCATGGGCACGGACCCGGACAGCGACCGCGTGGGCATTGCCGTGCCGGACGGCGACGATTGGCGCCTCCTGAATGGCAACGAGACCGGGGCGCTGCTGGTGGATTATGTGGTGCGGGCCACGCGCGACGCTGGGCGCCTGAAAACAGGCGATTACCTCGCAAAAACCGTGGTGACATCGGATTTGATTGCCGCCCTTGGTCGGGACGCTGGACTGCCGGTCTACGAGACCTTGACGGGGTTCAAATGGATCGCAGATGTCATTCGCAAGCGCGAGGGCGAGCCGGGTTCGTTCCTCGTGGGGGGCGAAGAGAGTTATGGCTATTTGATCGGCGAAGCGGTTCGGGACAAGGACGCCGTGGCGGCGGCCTGCCTCATCGCCGAATGCGCCCACGCAGCGGCCGATGCGGGGAAGACCTTGCTGGACCAGTTGCGGGAAATTCACGAGCGCCATGGGGTTTGGCAAGAAGCACTCATCAGCATCAAGAAGGAGGGTCGGCAGGGCAAGGCAGAGATTGCGGCAATGATGGAAGCGTTCCGAACGAACACCCCGACAGCCCTGGCGGGTGAGGAGGTGGTGGCGTTCCGGGATTACCGCAGTGGCATGGAGCGCGACATGCGGACGGGGGCGGAACAGCCCATCGGACTGCCGACATCGAATGTGGTGTCCTTTCGAACCGAACTCGGCACGCTGGTCACAGCACGTCCGAGCGGGACAGAGCCGAAGATCAAGTTTTACTTCTCCGTGCACTCGACGCCGGAAGCCGCTTTGTCGGACTACGCGGGCACTGTGGAGGACCTGAAGGCGCGCATCGCATCGCTCCAAGCAGTTGTGGTCTGATCGCGGGCCGTGCATCGCTGCACTGCCCGAAGGTCATTGAAGTTGTTCCCGCACTTTGTCGGCCGCATCGCGCACCGCTCGGTCGACATCGGCGGCGCCGTCTCGGAGCTTTTCCAAGGCCGTGTCGTGGTTCATCTCGGGGACGAGCCACGTCACGGCGTCTTCTAGGAAAGGAAAGACCACGGCATCATCGGCTGTGCCGTCGGGCAACCAACCGCGGCGGCCGAACAACCCGTCGAGCGTGTAGAAGACCATGCTGAGGATCAGGGCTGCCTTCAACACGCTGAAGAGCAGGCCAGCGAGCTTGTTGACGGGCGAGAGCGCCGCCAATTTCACGGCCTTTTCGATGAGTCGCGCCAGCAGGTGGATCGCGATGACCACGGCGAGGAAGGCGATGAGGAAGGCACAGATTTGGACTGTAGCAGGCGACCAATCGAATTGCGCATGCAAGGCATCTGCCACCACGGCAGAACCATGAAACCCTGCGTACAGCCCCGCCACCAATGCGATCAACGTCGACACAGCCATGATCAGGCCCTTCTGAAAACCACGCCACGCCGCGAACGCCAGCGGCACCAGCACGATGAGGTCAATCCAGGGCAGGGGAAGAGATGAGGTGTCCATTGCCTTGCGAATCTAGGCCGTAGTTTCGCAGACATGAATGGGCAAAGGGAGAAGACATCAACAGGGGCACGTTGGTTTGTGCGGCCCGGTCGGCGGGAGGATTGTGCCGCGGTGCACGCGCTGATCGTGGAACTCGCCGTGTATGAGCGCGAGCCCGAGGCGGTGGAAGTGACTGTTGGGGATTTGGAGGCCGATGGGTTTGGGCCGAGCGCGATTTTCGATTTGTTCGTGGCCGAGGAGGCAGGGGAGGTGATCGGGATGGCGCTGGTGTACGAGAAGTACAGCACGTGGAAGGGCCGGTGTTTGTACTTGGAGGATTTCGTGGTGACCGCCGCGCGGCGAGGGGAGGGCATTGGGCAGGCGCTGTTTGCCGCGGTGCACGATTTGGCCGTCTCGCGGGGCGTGCGCCGGCTGGAGTGGCAGGTGCTGGAATGGAATGCGCCGGCGATCCGGTTTTATGAACAGGTGGGCGCGGATTTGGACCCAGAATGGCTCAATGGCCGGATCGTTTTCAAGGTGCCCGCGTCGCGCTGAGTGGATAAGGTTTCAGGCCAAATCCCTGTTTCCCAGCGTTCCATCGTCTGACGAGAAAAAATTGCGAACACGTGTTTGACGTTCCGGGAATCTTTCCTTAACATTGGCACGCCAGCGGATTGGTCTCCCTGGTGTGGTAGTAAGCAAAGGAAGAAGACGATGCCCGGATGGGTTTGTCGGACACCCTTGTTTTCGTTCAATGTCAAGGGAGCGGGCACCTTGCAAAAGGCAGCCCGCTCTTTTTTTTGCCCCTTCCTTTCGTTCGCCTCCTCGGATGAGAACGCAAAAAAGCCGCCGCGATCCACCATGGGCTCGGGCGACTTTTTTCGCAACACAACACAAGGTGGTGTGCGCTAGTATTCGTCTTCGTTGAAGAAGAAGTCTTCTTTCGAAGGATAGTCAGGCCAAATGTCCTCGATTGTCTCGAACACATCTCCTTCATCTTCGAGTTGTTGGAGGTTTTCCACAACTTCCAAGGGGGCTCCTGTCCGCATCGCGAAATCAATGAGCTCGTCTTTGCTTGCCGGCCAGGGCGCATCCTCCAAGTAGGAGGCCAATTCCAGTGTCCAATACATGATCGTCCGCTTTGCTTACGCGTTCAGCGCGCAAAAATAGAAGTTTCGTCGACGGATGCAAGTTGCACCCTCAATCCCCATAAACGAATGCGCGGCGAGAAAGTTTCAATCTTGCGAAAAACTTGCGAAAAAAGCTCTCAACTCCCTGATTTCCAAAGAATTTCTTCGGTGTTCGTGTGGTGCGAAATGCGGCGCGCCCACATGAAAAAAACATCGCTGAGCCGGTTGAGGTACTGTGGAATGATGTCTTCGATCGTCTCGTGATCGGCCAACGCCACGACACGTCGTTCGGCGCGCCGGCACACCACGCGGCAGAGGTGGGCGGCGCTGACGGCCGGATGTCCGCCCGGCAAAATGAAGGCGGTCAGTGGCGGGAGGGCGGTGGAGGTTTGGTCCATCCAAGCTTCCATTTCTGCAATCCGATCCACCGGCAAAGGCGGCAAATGCTGGCGCATCTCCTCACCCGTCGTCGCGAGGTGGCTGCCCATTGCGAACAAATCCGCCTGCAAAGTCCGCAGCCAAGCGACGTCCTCCGTCGGCAAGGCGGGCTGATCCGCCAGCGCGCCCAGGTGCGCATTCAGCTCGTCCAGCGTTCCGTAGGCCTCGATGCGCAAGGCATCTTTCCGAACCCGGCCACCGCCGAAAAGGCCGGTTGTGCCATCGTCTCCTGTGCGGGTGTAAATCTGCATGACTGCGAAGCTACGAAGGACGCTGTGCGCAGTAACTTGCACCTTGAAAATGGACAAGAAGCAGGCCAAACAATACCGTTACGATCGTGCCTACATGCGCATGGCCCGGGAGTGGGCGCGCCTGTCGCATTGTGAGCGGAAGCAGGTCGGCGCCTTGATTGTCAAGGACAGGATGATCATCGCCGATGGGTACAATGGCGCCCCGACAGGGTTTCCGAACCCCTGCGAGAACGAAGGAGGTGACACCCACTGGTATGTCCTGCACGCCGAGGCGAACGCCATCACGAAGTTGGCCCGGTCGAACAACAGTTCAACGGGCGCCACGTTGTACATCACCTTGAGCCCATGCCGGGAATGCGCCAAGCTCATCCACCAAGCCGGCATTGAGCGCGTGGTGTACCGAGATGTGTACAAGGACAGCAGTGGTTTGGTCTTTTTGAACCAAGCGGGGGTGGAAATTGTACACTTACCTGACGACGAAGAACGATGAACCTCGAAGGACCCGAACCTGCCGAAAACCGTGCGCCAGCCGCGGGGAGCCGCAAGATCGCCCCGGCGTATCAGCCCATGCTGTATGCGGTGGTGCTGGTGGCGGGCATCGTGCTGGGCATGCAGACGGGAGGCTTTGAGAACCAGCGGACGATGATGGGAATGGGCGGCGAGACCCGGGGGCGGTTGGTGCACATTTTGGACCAAATCGAGCACACCTACGTCGACCCCATCCTCCGCGATGAGCTCGAGACGGTCGCTGTGGATGCGATCCTCGAAAAGCTCGACCCGCACTCGTATTACTTCAGCCCGGAGGAGTTGGCGGCGATGGCCGAGCCGATGGAGGGCAATTTCGAAGGCATCGGCGTGGAGTTTCTCATTTCCACCGACTCCCTGCGTGTGGTGCAGACCATCGCGGGAGGGCCATCGGAATCGGCAGGCATTCGGGCAGGGGATTGCATTGTTTCGGTCGACGGCGAACCCATTTCCGGCCCTGACCTCACGAACGCCCGTGTTCTCGAACTGCTCAAAGGCCCGCGTGGCACCGAAGTGCGCGTCGGCATTCATCGCCCGGGCAAATCCGTTTTTGACGTGACCCTCGAACGCGATCGCATCCCCATCCACAGCGTGGTGGCCACGGCCGCCCTTCCCGACACCGACATCGGATACATCAAAGTCGTCCGGTTCGCCGCAAACACCGCCGATGAGTTCGAAGCCGCCATGGAGCAGCTTGACGCCGAAGGCCTCCGGAAGGTCGTGGTGGATTTGCGGGGCAACGGTGGCGGCTACCTGAATGCGGTCGTGCCGATGGTCAAGTCTTTCTTGCGTTCAGGCCAAATGGTGGTCTACACCGAAGGTTCACACTCCCCCCGACGCACCTACAAGGCCGCCCGCGATGGTCGGTGGGTCGATTGGGACCTCGCTGTGCTCATCGATGAGTCGAGTGCTTCGGCCTCCGAAATTTTTGCCGGCGCCATTCAGGACAACGATCGGGGCGTGACGATTGGGCGCCGTTCGTTCGGGAAGGGACTGGTGCAGGAGGAGTTTGGCTTGCCGGGATCGGGCGCCCTGCGCCTGACCGTGGCGCGCTTTTACACCCCGACAGGGCGCGCAATTCAAAAGCCGTACGGACGGGATGTGGACTACGGTGATGACTATGTGGAGCGCTACGATTCCGGTGAGTTGTTCCACCGCGACAGCATCGTGCAGCCGGACTCGCTGCGGTACGTGACCCCGGAAGGCCGCGTGGTGTTCGGTGGCGGGGGCATCACACCCGACGTCTTTGTGCCCTTTGACACCAGCCGTTATTCCAATTTCCTCGCCGACGTGGCGTGGGCTGGGGTGCTGCGCGATGCCGCTTTTGACTTTGTCGACGCCCGGCGCCCTGACTTGGAAGGGGTGTCGGACTGGCGTTCGCTGCCCGAAGCGACGTTCGATGAAGCGCTGGCCGTGCTGACGCAGGCGGCCGACTCTGCTGGGTTCGTCGTCCCCGCGTTTGATGACGGGGAGCGCGAGGTGATTCGCCTGCGCATCGGGGCGCAGGTGGCCCGCAACCTCTTCGGGGAGTCGGCGTACCACGAGGTGATGCTCGGTCAGGACCGGATGGTGGGGGAGGCTCGGGTTTGGCTTGAACACCCAGAAGACCAAACCATCGTCGCCGGCCAACTATCTTTGCAATCAGACAAATCACAACAAAATCTTTCACGACATGGCATTTGAATTACCTGCCCTCGGCTACGCGTTTGATGCGCTTGAGCCACATATCGACGCCCGGACGATGGAAATCCACCACGGCAAGCACCATGCGGGCTACACCGCGAAGTTGAACGCCGCTGTTGAAGGGACAGACCTTGCGGGCAAGACCATCGAGGAGTTGCTCGCCGGTCACGTGGACAATGGCGCGATCCGCAACAATGGCGGAGGGTACTACAACCACAACTTGTTTTGGTCGGTGATGTCGCCCAACGGGGGAGGAGAGCCCACAGGTGACCTCGCTGCGGCCATTGATGCTGACCTCGGCGGGCTGGCCCGTTTCCGCGAGGCATTTGCGGCAGCGGCGGCGACCCGCTTCGGCTCAGGCTGGGCGTGGTTGTGCGTCGGCAAGGACGGCAAGTTGGAGGTGTGCTCCACGGCAAACCAGGACAACCCCCTGATGCCCGGCATGGGCTGCGAGGGCACGCCGATTCTGGGCCTCGATGTTTGGGAGCACGCGTACTACCTGAACTACCAGAACCGTCGCCCGGACTACATCGCAGCGTTCTTCAGCGTCATCAACTGGGACGAGGTGGCCCGCCGTTACGCAGCTGCCAAGGGTTGATCTTGTGGAGCGATTTTTGATCGTTGTTGCGGGCGGAACCGGCACGCGGATGCGGACGTCGGTCGCCAAGCAATTCATCGAACTGGAGGGTCTGCCGCTGATGTGGTGGACCCTTCGTCGCTTCCGGGCGGCGCTGGGCGATGCGCTCGATGTGACGCTCGTGCTCTACCCGGGGCTGTTCGCGGCGTTCGAGGCCTTGGAGGCGGCGCACGGTCCTGCGGGCGTTCATCGGGTGGTGCCCGGGGGCGAGGAGCGGT
This sequence comes from uncultured Flavobacteriales bacterium, assembly GCA_965661765.1. Classification (GTDB taxonomy): domain Bacteria; phylum Bacteroidota; class Bacteroidia; order Flavobacteriales_D; family Sanyastnellaceae; genus JBMYZL01. The sequence goes on along the minus strand of CBFIFE010000006.1, from coordinate 17,271 downwards.
TTCACTCCGTGAAGGCGGGGTTGGCGGCGTTGCCCGGCCAAGGGGTGGTGGCCATCCACGATGCGGTCCGGCCTTTTCCGGACGTGGAGACCATTCGCCGATGTTTTGCGACCGCGGCGGGCAGGACCGGCTCCGCCATTCCGGTCGTGCCTGTCAAGGACAGCATCCGCGAGGTGCTCGGGGCTGGGTCCCACGCCCTGAATCGGGCGGGTTTGCGGGCGGTGCAGACGCCGCAGTGCTTCGATTTGGCGCGCATTCGGGCGGCGTACGACGTGCCTTATGACAGCCGGTTCACGGACGACGCCAGTGTGTACGAATACGCCGGCGAAGCCATCACGTTGGTGGACGGAAATCCGGAAAACATCAAGGTCACAACGCCCGAGGATTTGTTGATTGCCCGGGCGTTTCTCCGGGGAGAGGCTTGAGGGTCAACGCGTTCTGACGCCTTTGCCGCTTCGGCCGGCGTTCTCGTTCTGCAGGTACGCCGTGCTGGTCGCCTCAAACGTGCGCGGCCTGCGCCGGAGCCAAACCACCACCCCCACCAGCACCACCCCGCAACCGGCGGCATAAATCAGGTCTTCCGTGCCCCATGGCGACATCGGGTCGAGGCCGGTGGCCAGCCACTCTTCCCCCAGCACGTAGGCGGCGATGACCGCCGAGCCGTTGTTGACGAAGTGGGCCACAACCGCGGGCCACAACCGGCCGCTGTGAATCGTCAGGTAGCCGAGGCCCGCGCCGATGAGCATGCGCGGGATGAACCCGAAAAACTGCATGTGCACGGCGCTGAACAAGGCCGCACTGACCCACACCGCCAAATGAATGTTGCCAGAAGTCCTCGCAATGCGGGGCATCAGGACCCCCCGAAAGGCAATCTCCTCGCAGACGGCGGGGAGCAGCGCGATGGTGACGAGCGTCATCCCAAAACTGGGCAGGTCCGGCATCGTCAGCAGCGCGCGCGTCACCACTTCTGCCGCGCTTTCGTATTGCGCGACGAGCGGGCCGATGGGGGTCGCCTCGACAATCATGCGGTTGAGGCGGTAGGTCAAATCCAGCACCGGTGACATCGCCAGCGCCGCGAGTCCGGCGGCGAGGACCCAACCGATGACCGGTCGGTCCGAGCCTTCGAGGGTCGGGGCGAACGCCGTGCGCAGGCTGCCCCCGAAGAGCCAATGGAAAAGGAGGGCGGCGAGGGCGAAGGCAATGATTTGGTTTGCAGAATTGAGCACAATGTTGACCACCTTGCCCCATTCGCTGCCTGGCCGCGCTGCCGCATTCATTGTCTCCTCGAACCCCGCGCCAGACATCGCGGCCAGCCCCGCCATGCCCAGGCCCAACGCAATCGCCATTCCCGAGATGAGCATGCTGAAAAAAAAGACCATCTGCAGCAGGGGGTGCATGTCCGAAAAAGCGCGTCGAATCATCTCGTATTTTTGCGGTTCCGGCCGCAAGTTCGTCGGAAAATCGCGATGGTCAGAATAGGAGATGTAGAAATCGGTGAATTCCCGCTGTTGCTCGCCCCGATGGAGGACGTGAGCGATCCGCCGTTTCGTGCGTTGTGCAAGAAGTTTGGCGCGGACATGATGTACACGGAGTTCATCTCCTCGGAGGGGCTGATTCGGGATGCGGCGAAGAGTCGGGCAAAGCTGGACATTTTTGAATATGAGCGGCCGATTGGGATCCAAATCTTCGGGTCCGAAATCGAGTCCATGCGCCAGGCAGCGGCCATCACAGAGGCGGCGGGGCCGGACGTGGTGGACATCAACTACGGGTGTCCGGTGAAGAAGGTGGCTTGTCGGGGGGCCGGGGCCGGGATTTTGCAAGACATCCCGAAGATGGTGGAGATGACGCGCGAGATCGTCGAGACGTGCAAGTTGCCGGTGACCGTGAAGACGCGCTTGGGCTGGGATGACAATTCCAAGTACATCGTGGAGGTGGCCGAAAGGCTTCAAGACGTGGGGATCCAGGCGATCAGCATCCACGGCCGAACCCGCGCGCAGATGTACAAGGGGGAGGCGGATTGGTCTTTGATTGCGGCGGTGAAGAACAACCCACGGATGCACATTCCGGTGTTTGGCAACGGAGACATCGATTCACCGGCGAAGGCGGTGGAATACCGCGAGCGGTACGGGGTGGATGGGATCATGATCGGCCGAGCGGCCATCGGTTCGCCTTGGATTTTCCGGGAGATCAAGCACTACATGGCCACGGGTGGCGAGGTCATGCCGCCGATTGCCTTCGCGGAGCGGGTGGCCACCGCTCGTGAACATTTCGAGCGGAGCATCGAATGGAAGGGCGACCGGCTGGGGGTCGTCGAGATGCGCCGCCACTACGCGAATTATTTCAAGGGGTTCCGGGACTTCAAGCAGCACCGGCTGGACCTTGTGACCCTCGATGAGCCGGCGGATGTTCGGGCGAAACTCGATGGGTTGGCGGAGATGGATTTGGCCTGGGCCTGATTCTCCAACGGCTCATCTCGGACTCAGCGAAAGGCATTGAGCATGCCCCGACGTTCGCGCAGGATGCCTGCCCGATCGCGGTATTGAATCCAATAGGTGTAGGGCCCATCCGCGATGAGGGTCTCCTGCTGGCCGCCTGCCCACCCTTGGTGGATGTCCGTGGAGGTGTAAACCGTGTTGCCCCAACGGTTCAGGATGGCAATGCTGTATTCTTCGATGTACGTCCCATGGACCTTGAAGCCATCGTTGAGGCCGTCTTGATTCGGCGTGAATGCACTGGGCACGAACAGGTACACCGTGGGCTGGACCTCCAACCGATGCGCGGTGTCGGCGGCGCAGCCGTGATCGTTGGTTACGGCGACTTCGACGATTTGGCTGCCAGGTTGATCAAAGGCCACCAGCACTTCCGAGCCCATCCCGGTGGTGTTGTTGCCCACGAAATCTGCATCGGAGAACTGCCAAGTCGCGGCGGCATCATCGTTGCCCAAGGTTCGGAAGGTGACGGGCTCGCCGAGCATCGGTTCCTCGGGAAACCAAGCAAAGTCGACCGCAGGGGCCGGAAGGCTCGACACTTCGGTGTTCGCGGCGCCCATCGCGCCGGCATCGTCGGTCACGTCGAGGTGCAGGGCAAGTGGGGCTGGGGTGCCTTCGGCCGGCATGCAGACCGACAGTGTCGGCAAATCGGCCGGTCCTGCTTGGAGCAGGGGGAATGTGGAGGCGTCAGGAGCAGACCACTGGTAAGAGATCGGCGGGGTGGCCCCAGTGACGCTCACGGTGATTTCGTGGCATTCGCCCGGACAAAGCGTCACAGGGTCCAATTGAACGGATATCTGGCTTAGGACGTTTGCCGTCCCAACCCACATCAAACAAAAAAGGGTGCTGTATCTCACGTTGCAAATTTCGCAAAAGGTCAGCCTCCAAATGTTGTTTTTCCGTGATCAAATGAGGCCACTTGCGGACGTCATCCGCCGAACCAGCACCCGCACCATCAGGGCCGAGCCCAGGCCGCCGATGAACAGCACCACCGCCAGCACCCCGGCCACGTCGGGCCAGGACAAGGCCACCGGGTAGGCAGGGACCACCGACCCTTCGAGTTTGAGCCAGCCGAATTGTTCTTGGCCTTTGACCAGCAGCAGGCCGATGCCCGCTCCGCTCAATCCTCCGACAGCGTTGATCATCAGTCCCTGGAGGGAAAACGCCCGCTCCAGCCGCCGGCCGGTCAGGCCCATGGCCTGGAGGACTTCGATGTCCCCGCGTTTGTCGAGCAGCAACATCGTCAACGAGGCCATCACGTTGAAGGCGGCCACAATGAGGATGAAGCTCAGGATGGCGAAGGTGGCCCATTTTTCGGCGCGGTTCGTCTTTGTGATGAGCTGGTTTTTCTCCGCACGGGTGCGGATTTTGTAGGGGCTGCCCGCCAGCCGGGCTTGCAAGTTCTGTACCGCCGTGGCCAGGGTCATCCCGTCGCGCGGTGCCCACTCCACCCGGGACAATTCTCCAGAACGGTTGAACAGGTCGCTCGCCGTGGGCAAAGACACCAGCACATAGCGGGAGTCGAGGTCGGCATTGATGGAGAACACGTCAGTGGCCACCACCCGCCGGGAGACAAAGGCCTGTTCCCGCAGCCGCGACAACCGCTTGCCGCGTTGGGGCGCGCTCAAGGTCAGGATGGCCCGCTGGTCTCCGGGCGCGCCCACACCCACGCCGAGCAAGTTGCGCACCCCGAGGCCCAACGCCACGCCAGGCACCTCGGCCGCTGGGTCGGACCATTGTCGGTCGGCGTACCGGGAAGCCGCGTCGAGCCGCGTCATGGCGAGCATCGCTGTGTCCAGCCCGAGCACCGTCACCACCTCTGCGCCCTCATCCCCGAAGCGAATCACAGCATCGTCCTCGATCACCCGGGCGATGCGACCGACTTCGGGCTGGCCGGCAAGCCAAACCGCCACCGAATCAGGCAACGCAGAACCCTCCCTCGGCAGCACAGCTGCGGGCCCGTCAAGGGTTCCAAAGAGTTCCTCCACCACCCCTTCGATCCCATTGAAGGCCGACAAAATCGCCACCATCGCCGCGGTCACTGCTGCGATGACAAACATCGAAATGCCCGAGATGAGGTGGGTCAAGTTTCTTCTGCTCCGAAACTGAAATGCGTAGCGGCGGGCCAGAAGCAGGGGGAGGTTCACGACTTCAGGGCTTGGTCCACGGCCTCGTAGTGATCGAGGCTGTCGTCCAGGTAAAAGTTGAGTTCAGGGATGATCCGCACCTGCTTCCCGATTTTTTCCGCCAGCGCCTTTCGCACCCGCCAGGCCTCGCCTTTCACCAGCTTGAGGGCCTCGGGCTTGTCCTTGACAGCCATGAAACTGAGGTACACCTTCGCCAAGCCCAAATCCGGGCTCATCCGCACCACCGTCACCGTGATGAACAGGCCATTGAACCAGAGGGCACCTTTCTGTTGGAAAATGGTGCTGAGGTCGCGCCGAAGGAGTTCGGCCACTTTTTCTTGACGAATGGACATGGCGTCAAAATTACGACGCTTCCTCGCCCCGCCGAAGGAATTTCACGGTTGCCGAAAAACGAGTCGCAGGGTCAGTACAGAAACGCGTTGTAGGGGTAGCGCTTCATGTGGATCTCCCGAACCCTTTCGTAGAGTTCACTCCGGAGCTCGTCCACCCCATCCCGGGTGTGGGCGGAGATGAAGTGGCAGTCCTTGCCCGTCCGGACCATCCGTTCCCGCAGACCCGCCAAAAGTTCTTCTCGGGTGGGGTCGAAGTCGGTGGGGGCGAGGGGGATTTGGTCTATTTTGTTGAACACGTACAACACCGGCTTGTCATCACTGCCGATTTCCGCCAGCGTTCCTTCCACCACGGCCATGTGGTCCTCGAAGTGCGGATGGCTCACATCGATCACGTGCAGCAGCAGGTCGCTCTCGCGCGTTTCATCGAGCGTGGACTTGAAACTTTCGATGAGCTGGTGCGGCAACTTGCGGATGAAGCCCACCGTGTCGCTCAGCAGGAAGGGCAGGTTGTCCAGCACCACCTTGCGGACGGTCGTGTCGAGCGTGGCGAACAGCTTGTCTTCTGCGAACACGTCGCTCTTCGACATGAGGTTCATCAACGTGCTCTTCCCTGCGTTTGTGTACCCCACGAGGGCCACCCGTACCATCGCCCCGCGGTTGCTTCGCTGGGTGGCCATCTGCCGGTCGATTTTCGCCAGGTCTTTCTTGAGGGCGGCGATGCGGTCGCGGATGATTCGGCGGTCTGTTTCGATTTCCTTCTCCCCAGGCCCCTTCATGCCGATGCCGCCTTTTTGCTTCTGCAAGTGCGTCCACATGTTCGTCAGGCGGGGCAGCAGGTACTGGTATTGCGCGAGTTCGACTTGGGTCTTCGCGTGGGCTGTCCGGGCGCGGCTGGCGAAGATGTCCAGGATGAGGTTCGGGCGGTCGAGGATTTTCCGTTCAGGGATTTCTCGTTCCAAATTCCGAAGCTGTGTCGGGCTCAACTCATCATCAAAAATCAGGATGTCGATCTCGTGTTCCTCAACGTACTCCTTGATTTCCTGGAGCTTGCCAGAACCGACGAAGGTGCGCACGTCGGGTTTGTCGAGCGATTGCATGAACACTTTGCGGGTGTCCGCTTGGGCGGTGCTGGCGAGGAAGGCGAGTTCGTCGAGGTACTCCTCCACTTGTTCGCGCGTGGAGCGGCCGGTCACGAGTCCGATGAGCACGGCCGTCTCTGGCTCGGGCATCGTCGATTTGAGCTTGGTCTTGTCGAGCATTCGTCAGTCCGCTGCGCTGCGAAAGGTTTCGATGTATTGCGCCACGGCTTCGATTTCCGCTCCGCTGAGGATGCCGTTTTGTGGCGGCATCACGCCTTTGCCGTATTGAATGATGGCTTTCCGTTCCGCCAGGGTCATGACGCTTGTGGACAGGTCCGGCGCTTGCGAGGCCATCAGTTTGCCGTCTGATCCGTGGCATAGGCTGCATTTCATGGTGTAAATGCGCCGGGCTTCCGCTTCTGAGACCAAACCCGCCTCACCCGCCTTCACCGGCTGTTCTCCGCCTCCACAGCCTGCCGTCAGCAACGCGCTTGCGGTCAACATCGCAGCGCCTGCAATCCGTGAGCGTGGGTTCAGTGCCATCCGACCCATTCGAATCCTTCCCGGAACGGCCAGGGAATCATCGCCAAAATCACCACCAGTGCGAGGGTGAAGAAGATGGCTTGCTTGCGAAATTTCAGGGTGTCCGTGGCGGCGCGCTTGGAGAGGCTGTGGCCGAGGGTTCCCAGGACGATGCCCACGATCATGCCGACCATGTGCTCGACAGCAAAAAACCGCAACACGCTGTTTGTCATGACTTCGGGGTCTGCAAAGGCCTTCATGCCACGGTCGCCCAGGAACCACAGTGCAAACCCGAGGACGAGTTGTACGTGAAGGACAATCATGGTGAACATGCCGCGCTTCTTGTCGCCTGCGGTGAATGATTTGCCCGAGCCAGCCCCGCGCCAGGCGGCGATGACGCTCCAGACGAGCAGCACGAGCGCCACCCAACGGAGAAAGCTGTGCATGTGTTGAAATCCTGTGACCATGGTGCGAAGATAGCAACCAAGGGGCTAGGAGGAACCAGTGAGACTAGGGAGACTAGGGAGACTAGGGTGACTAGGGTGACTAGGGGGGCTAGGGGGACTAGGGAGGCTAGGGAGGCTAGGGAGAGGAGGGTGACTTGGGGGGCTAGGGGGACTAATGGGACGGTGAACAAATCCCAGGGTGGCGAGGTTGAGAAGGCGGAATCAAGTTTTGGTTAGCTGATTCTCCAATCAAAAAGAGGCGGGGCGCCGATGAGGCGCTCATGGGGTTTGGCAAAGGCCAAGCCCTTTTTTTTGATGCAACATTTTCGGATTTTCCCAGGTTATTGGGTCATGAAGACAGGTGCTTGGATTCAAAAGGTTTTCGCCTTCGTGGCCATGGGAATGTTCATGGGGTTGGGGGATGGGGCTTCCGCCCAAACCGAAGATTTGCCGGGTTGCACAAACCCAGAGGCTTTGAATTACAACCCGGAGGCCACGGTGGATGACGGAACTTGTTTGGGGGTGGGATGTCCAGACCCTGAGGCGATCAATTTCGATCCTTTTGCAATTTTCTTCGGTGGGGGAGATGAATCGGTGTGCGAGTATCCGGACGAGGCAGATTATGGCTGCACGGATGCACTGGCCGATAACTACGACAGCGAGGCAGTGTACAATGATGGGAGCTGCGTGTACAGCAATCTGCCTGGGTGCACGGATGACTCGGCCTTGAATTACAACCCCTTGGCCACGGAGGACGACGGTTCTTGCGTTCAAGCGGGGTGTCCTGATCCCGCGGCCCTCAATTTCGACCCGATCACAGTGTTTTTCGGGACAGGCGACGATGCGGTGTGCGAGTACCCGGAGGACGGCATCACGGGTTGTACGAATCCGGCGGCGGCGAATTACGACCCTGCAGCGGATACCGACGACGGGTCTTGCTTTTTCCCGGACATCGCGGGATGCACGGATGGCTCGGCTTGGAATTACAACCCGATGGCGACGCAGGACGACGGCTCTTGCTTCGGGCTTGGGACTGGTTCAGGTTGCGGAGACCCGATGGCGCTGAATTTCAACCCGTTCTTTTTCTTGTCGGGGAGCGCCGGTGCGGAGGACTGCACGTACGGGGAAGGGGTGATGCCGTCCGTGGTCGAGGGTTGCACAGATCCAGCGGCGGCGAATTTCAATCCGGTGGCGACCGACGACAACGGGTCTTGCGTGTACTTGTTGTTGGGCTGCACTGACCCGATGGCGCTGAATTACAATCCTTGGGCGGTGATGGATGACGGCTCTTGCATGGCCGGAGAGGACGTGATGGAGACCGCAGAATGGGTGGGGCTTGAGGCGGTGCTGGTGTTGGAGGATTCGGCCACGGGTTGGGCGACGTACCGCTTGTACGGGGTGTTCAACGATCCGGGGATTGAGGTGGTGACCGTGTTTGGCGATGTGAACCAACCGCTGGAGATTGTGCCGTTGGAGGGTGCGTTCGTGCAGGATGCCGCGGGGGCGACGTTCGCCGACGATTTGGGCGCGCTGGCGCCGGCCGATGATTCTTGGCTGGCGATCGGGGAGGGCGATGATTTGACCTACGTGGGGCCAAACCTGGCGCCGTTTGCCGACGCCGGTGCAAGCGTCATCTTCAACGACGCGGTCGGCGGGGCTTGGTTCCGCGTTCCGGGCAGTGGAGTGGCAGGCCAGCCGGATGCCGAAGGGCGTGTGTTGCTGGGCCAATTCACCCACGCCGGCGCGGCCTCAGCGCTCCTGAACCTTCAATATTTCGATGCGGCGGGCCTGCCGCGCCAAGTTCATGGGGCCACATTGACCTGGCCATCCACCGACGAGGACACCACGAGCGGAGACGACCTCGGCGATTCACCAGCGGGTTGCTCCGGCGACCTGGACAACGATGGTCTGGTGAGCGTCAACGACTTGTTGGAACTGATTTCGCAGTTCGGCGTTCTGTGTGAATAAAGGTCTCGCTTGTTGTGCATGATGGCCTTTTTGTTTTGCGTAATTTTCCGTGAAACAAATGCGATCATGAGCCAAATCCAGTGCCCCAACTGCCACAGCACCTTCAACCTCGACGAGAGCAGCTACGCGGAGATTCAGCGGCAGGTGCGCAACGCCACCCTCGAATCTGAGCTCGCCAAGCGGCTCGCGGAGATCGAGAAAACGAGGAAGACGGAGCAGGCGCTGGCCGAGGAGCGGATGAAGGCGGCGCTGGCGGCGGATTTCAAGGCGAAGTTCGACGCGGCGGCTGAGGAGCGCCGGCGGGAAGAGGAGGCGTTGAAGGCGCGGCTGGCTGAACAGCAGCAGGAGGTGACGGCGTTGCAGGGGAAGCTCGAGGGAGCGGAAACGGAGAAGCGGCTGGCGATTGCGGAGCAGGTGAAGGCGTTGGAGGGGGAGCGGGACGGTTTGGCCTCGCAGGTGAAAATCCAGGAGGCGGAAGCGAATCAGAAACTGGAAGCGCTGAGGAGCACCCACCTCGAAGCGATGAAAAGCAAGGAGGAAATCATTCGGCACAAGGACGACGAGATGGTGCGGCTGCGGGAGATGAAGGCGAAGCTGTCGACGAAGATGGTGGGGGAATCGCTCGAGCAGCATTGCGAAACGGAGTTCAACAAGGTGCGGGCGATCGGGTTTCAGCGGGCTGAGTTTGGCAAAGACAACGACGCCAGTGGGGGCACAAAGGGCGATTACATCTACCGGGAGCACGATGAGGAAGGCAATGAGGTGATCAGCATCATGTTCGAGATGAAGAATGAGCGCGATGAGACGGCGACGAAGAAGAAAAACACGGATTTTCTGGCGAAACTCGACAAGGACCGCGCGGCGAAGGATTGTGAATACGCGGTGCTTGTGTCGCTGCTGGAGCCGGAGAATGAGTTCTACAACACCGGAATCGTGGACATGTCGCACATGCACGAAAAGATGTACGTGATTCGGCCGCAGTTCTTCATTCCGATCATTTCATTGCTGCGGAATGCGGCGAAGAATGCCCAGCATTACAAGGCGGAGCTGGCGCGGGTGAAGGCAGAGAACCTCGACATCACGAACTTCGAGGCGCGGATTGAGGAGTTCAAGACGGGGTTTGCGCGGAACTATGATTTGGCCACCCGTCAGTTTGAAGAAGCCATCGGAGAAATCGACAAAACCATCAGCCACCTCGAGAAGACGAAGAAGGCCTTGTTGTCCTCGGGCAGGAATTTGAGGCTGGCGAATGACAAGTCGCAGGAGCTGACCATCAAAAAGCTCACTTGGGGCAACCCGACGATGAAGGAGCGCTTTGAAGGGCTGAACCGGGGGGAGTGAGGGCGGGCGGCGGTGCCGCGGAATGCGGGCGGGCGGCGGTGCCGCGGAATGCGGGCGGGAAGCGGTGCCGCGGAATGCGGGCGGGTCAGTCGATGACCCACCGCAGGGTGGTGCGCGCTTCGGCCTCTGTCACGGTGACGAAGTAGTGGCCCCTGGGCAATAGGGGCAGCGTGGTTGTGCCCCGCGTGCGGTGGTGGAGTCGGCCAAGGGCATCGCGCACCTCAATCGTGGCGAGGGCTGATGCGCCGATGACGCGAGCCGCGGTGCCGGTTGCCGCGGGGTTCGGGACAAGCACCAGCGAAGTGCGCCCGGGCGTGGCCGTGAGGTTCGAAGTGGCGTTCTCTGCGTAGCAGGTGGCTTGGGCGGTGGCCCAGGCGATGGTTTGGTCTTGACCTTCTGGCGTTCCCAAGAAACTGGTCATCCAATCCGCGCGCAGGCCCACAGTTCCATCGCAATTGATGCCCAGCACGCCATTCGGCCGCTCAAAATACGTGTTGTACACCGCGTTGTCGGGGTTGTCAGCGAACATCGTGTAGGAGAAATCGATGTCCGTCGCCGTCGTCCAACTCGTGAGCGCGGCGAGGCGGTCCGCGTAAGTGTTGTGCTGGGCGACGAGGGTGTCGGTGGTTTGGGCAGGCGGGCAATTCGTGGGGCAGGCGCCGCTGGTCGGGTGGGCTTCCATGCCGTAGATGAAGACATAGGCCAAATCTTCCTGGCTCCCCTCCAAAAACGCCCGTGCGTCCAAGCTCAGCTGTCCTTCGTAACTCAACCGAAAGGTGTTCGCGAATTTGTCACAGGTCACCGATCCGCTGATCAGCACGACGGGCTTGCCTTGCGTGAGCATGTCCGAGAGGTTGAAGGCCATGCCGTCGGCGTTCCAGAGGGTGAAGTCGGCGACGGTTGCGCCGAGGGCGTACCCGCCGGTCATGTCGTACAGCTCGCCGTGGTTGGGCGGCAGGCCGATGGATTCGTCGGGGGCGGGCATGATGTCGCGGCCGAGGTCCCCGGAGGTTTGGGCGTGTGCGATTGCTGCCGCTCCGAGGAGGGCGCAGGTGGTGAGCAGTTTGTGCATGGTTTCAATCTTGCAATGGGATAACCCTTCGCTGGCGGCAATGGTTCGCTGGGCTGCGCATCGAAAACGGTTTTTCGCTGGAGGCCCATGCTCGAAGAATTTTCGTTTCTTTCCGAGCATGAAGCGCGTTGCTGTGGTGGGATCGGACGGCATGCTTGGCCGAGTGGTTTGTCGGGACCTTGAGGGGCGAGGCTTTCAGGTGTTTCCGTTCGATCGTCGGAGTGCGCTTGGGGAAATTCCCATCGGTTTTCTGGACCCGTCATTGATCGATTTGTTTGTGGCCCAAAAGATTCAGGTGATCCTTCACTTGGCCGCCTTGAAGGACATTGCATTTTGTGAACAGCATCCTGAAGCAAGTTTGGAAGTGAACGGCATGCTCACGCTGAGGTTGGTGCAAATTGCGGAGCGATGCGCTGCCCAAATCGTCTATCTGTCAACCGATTATGTACTTGCTGAAAGTGAGGGGGTGTTGGATGAAGAAGCAGATCCAAGGCCACGAACGGTCTACGCAGCGCACAAGTTGCTTTCGGAGCAGTTGATTCAGTCGCGGTTGAAGCATTGGGCCGTTGTGAGAACATCCCAAATCTTTGGGCTGGCGGGCGATTTTGTTCACCTCGTTCAGGATGTCCTCCGAAAGGGCGAAGTGATGCAGGCGTGGTGCGACTTGCACAACAACCCAACGCACGTTGAGGATTTGATGACAGCGTTGGTGTACATTTTGGAGGAAGGTGGCCAGGGAATTTTTCATTTCTCTGGTCGAGACGCATTGTCGCGATACGGTTTCGCCCTCCTTGTGGCCGAAGTGTTTTCCCTGGACGCCGCTCGCATCGTGGCAGCGACTTTGCCGGAGGGCGACGTCCGCCCTCGATTTGTCCAACTCGACAGCGCAGCATCTTGGCGGAAAGCAGGCATGGCGCCCACTTCCGTTCGAGATGCGCTTGTGGCCATCAAAAAACAAAGTCAATGATGTTCAAACGGATGGCAGTTCGAATTGCCTTGGGGTTGCTGTCGGCGATGCTGGCTTGGGTGGTGTTTCACCGCATTCAGGTGCCGCTCTTCGCCGATTCGATCTATCTGCATTACGGGGCTTATTTGATCGGTGAACACGGCTTTGTGCCTTACCGGGATTTGTTCGAGATCAATTTTCCGCTCACCTACCTGGTTCATGTGTTGATTGGGAAGGCCTTCGGGTTTGGGGAGTTCGCGTTTCGGCTTTTCGGATTTCTGTCCTTGTTCGGGTTGTTTGCCCTGATTTCTCGGCTGCTTGCGCCGATCCACCGCGCAGTGGGGTGGTTTGTGGCCCTCGCTTTTGGCCTGCTCTATCTGTCAAATGCCAACTATTTTTTCCAGCGAGATTTCCTGGTCCTGATCCCCGCAATCTTCATCATTCAATCCACACTGAAGCTCACGGAGTCAAGGGACATGATGAAACATCCGTGGCTGGGGCTTGGTGCATGGGCCGCCCTGGCCGCCCTGATCAAGCCGCATTATGCGGTCATTCTGCCCGTTGCACTTTTGAACGTTTTCATGTTTTTCAAGTTGCCATGGTCGCGGAAAATGCTGGCTCGTGGCATCGCGAGAATGGCCTTGGGCTTCAGCATCCCGGTCGCGTTGATCATCGCTGGGCTGTGGCATCTGGACGGATGGGATGCTTTTGTGGAACTGGTTTTGGAATACATGCCTTTGTATGCGGAGTTCAAGAATGAAATTCAACCGATTCTGTTCTTCAGAAGTGTGAATGTTTGGGCCGTGGTGTTCGTTTTTGCCATGAACGTCTTGTCCTTTTGGGAGAAGGATGAAAAGACCAAATCTTGGTTGCGCACCTTTTCCATCTTCTTTCTGCTCGGTTGTTTCATCGGCGCTGTCCAAGGCTACGGGAGGTACTACTACCTGTTCAGTCACCTCATGTTTTTCGCTGTTCTGGGCATTTCCATGACCATGAGGCCCCGCTTGCAGCGGAGCCGGTTGCCCGCGGCAGCATTGGGCCTTTTGCCGGTCGGACTCGGCGTGTGGGCCTTTTGCCAGCTGTACTTCTTAGCGGTTTTTTTGCCCAATGCGAAGCATGTGCACCGGAGTGGCACGAATGACAATTTGTTGCGGAAAGACTTCATCGTGTCGTACTTCGAACAGCACACGACCGGGCAAGAAACCATTCAGCCGTACCACTGGAGTTGGCCCATTACCGCTGCATTGTTGGACCTGAAACGCCCCATTGCAACCAAATACATTTGCGCTCTTCAGTTTCATCATGGAGAAGAATATCCGTATATTAGAGAGTGTAAAGACGATTTTGTCGATATTATAACCTTGGACATGCCAGATTATTTTGTGGTATATCTCGACAATGTCAAGTGGCAGATGCTTCCGGACGTTCAAGAAATCCTGAACGAGTGTTATGTGATGGATGCGGAGGAAATGGGTGTAGGCATTTACAAAAGAAAACCTTGTACGGATGAGGAATGATGTTTGCATGAACTGCCGGGGAACCGAATTGCTCGAGTTCATTGATTTGAAGGATCAGCCCAATGGCAACGTTTTCCTCCGAGCCGAAGACTTGGCCGATGAGGTGTTTTATCCGTTGGTCATGATGGTGTGCCAGGATTGTTTTCAGGTTCAAATTCAAGAGTTTCCCGATGTCGACATCATGTTTGAAGAGCACCCTTACATTTCAGGGTTGTCGGTGCCTGTGGTGGAACATTTCCGTGCTTTGTCTGCTCACCTTGTCGACAAATTCAGCCTCCAGGCGTCCGACTGGGTGATGGACATCGGGGCAAACGATGGATCCTTGCTCCAATGTTTCGATGGGTTGGGGATGAATACACTCGGCGTCGACCCGAGCAAGCACACAGCACCATTGGCTCGCGAAAAGGGAATCGAGGTGGTCCCGTCTTTTTGGAATCGGGCCACCGCAAGCGCCATCAAAGCGCGGGGGGAGAACATCAAGCTCATCACGGCGACTGCTGTTTTTTACCACGTTCAAAATCTGCACGAATTCATTGAAGGCCTGATTCATGTGATGGACGACTCCACTGTGTTCTGTGCGCAGTGCGTGGACCTTCTCGACATCATCGACCGCAACCAGTTTGACCATTTTTACCACGAGCACACCATGATCCACGCGATTTTTCCGTTGAAGCGGATTTTCGAGGCCCATGGTTTGCACATCATTGACGTCGAAGATTGGGACATTCATGGTGGCAGTTTTGTCGTGTATGTGGCCAAATCCAGCTCGAACCACTCCGTGTCGCCTCGAGTCGAACAAAGGCTGGAGCGAGAGGCCGCTTTCGGACTGCAAAGCATCGAGACCTACCGACAGTTTGCTGGCCGGGTGCGTCAGAACCGCGAGGATTTGCGCGTGTTTTTGGCGGACATGAAGGCCGAAGGCAAGACGGTGGTGTGCCTTGGTGCGCCGCTCAAAGGGTCCACCTTGTTGAACTATGCGGAAATCGGACCCGATTGGGTCGAGTGCGCGGTCGAGGTCAATCCGCTGAAAGTGGGTCGCCTCACCCCGGGTACACACATCCCTGTGATTCACGAAAACGAGCTGGACTTTGAACCGGATTGCTACTTGTGTTTGGCCTGGAACTTCAAGGATTATTTCTTGCACAAGTACGCGGCATTTCTCGAGGCAGGCGGTCAAATGGTCTTCCCCAACCCACAGCTGGAGATTGCAAGCGGGTTGCAAACGCGCCATTGAGCCGTGAAGCTGTCCGTCATCATCCCGCTGCGGAATGAAGAGCAAATTGTCGAACGGAACATCCAGGCGATTCATTCATTTTTCGTCGCCTCGGGTGTGGATTTTGAACTGATTGTCGTGGATGACAGCGACGATGGAACCTACCCGATTTTGTTGGATTTGCAGCAGCGTCTCGCGCATTTGGCCGTGCACCAGGGGGGCGAAAAAAAGGGGTATGGGGCTGCAGTTCGCCTCGGTTTTCAGCACGCGAAGGGTGAGGTCCTGCTGCCCTTGAATGGTGATTTGTGCGATTCGCTGCCGGATGCGCTCCTGATGCATGACCAAATCCAAAACGGCGCCGACATCGCCGTCGCCTCCCGATGGTCTCCCGGTTCATCCATCGTCGGCGTTCGCCCTGTCAAAAAGTGGCTGTCCTTTTTCGGAAATCGCCTGCTGTGCCTTCTCTTCCGCATACCCCCAACGGACGTCACCAACTCGTTCAAGGCCTATCACCGTCGCATTCCGTCAACGGTAGCGCCGAAGAATGACGACTTCAGCTTTGTCATTGAGCTGTTTTTGGGCGCCTTGAAATCCGGCTGCTCCTTCCGCCAAATTCCGACACGCTATGTGGAGCGCCAAGAAGGCATCTCAAAAATGCGCCTTTTGCAAGTGGCCAAGACGTATTTGGCGACAGCCTGGCGAATCTTCCGCAAGCCCAGCACCACCGCTTGAGGGTCATTGCCCTTTCCCACCGAGCATTTTGAGGAATCGAATTTTCGATGACTTCAGAAACATATTGAAGTAAAATCGGGGGGATTTTTGACCCGAATTCACTGTTCGCAGTTGCTTCTTCATGACCTGAATTCGGTTCAGGTGCTTGTAAAACTTGACGGGATGGACAAGCAGATTGGGTGAATCGGCACGGCCAGGCGCATCAGCCGCCGTTTTCTTCCGGTAGATGAGCACATTCTGGCGATACCAGTGGTCGATTTTCTCGTTTTGCCAAATCCGGTGGCGATAGGGATCCTCCCAAACATAGCCCCTGGCTCGGAACAGCTCCGCCCAATAGGACGGGTGGCGTTCGTTGACGTGGTTTTGGCCTCCTTGCCCTTCGATGGCTGCAGACCACAGCACCACGTCGCTGTGTCGTACAATGTTGTCCACCAGCAGTTCCGCTTTGTCAGGCATCAGGTGTTCTGCCACTTCGAGGCAAATGGCCAAATCGAATTTCCGCCCGAGGTCCAATGTCTCGTGCAGGTTCCGTCGCATGAATTGGTCTTCGGCGATGGTCAATTTTTCGGCATCCACCCAGTCCCCGTCAATGCCGAGCACATCGCGGACGCCCAAATCTTCGGCCACCCGCAACCAAGTTCCCAATCCCGTCCCAAAATCAATGATGGATTGCGCTGGAAAATCGTCCAGCACCATCGGGAGCAATTCCCGAGCAGCCGTGGTGTTGTGAACGTTTTCGAAATGAACGTAGGGAGTGGCCATCTTGCGGGTGTTGGGTTCGAAGGTTCCGTCGAGGAAAAGGTTCATGTCAAGATACGACCAGACGGCCAGCGCTCGACGGCCGGAAAGGTGGTGGTGGCGCGAAAAGGCTCACTTGCGCTCCTTACTGTTCGTTTTTCAGTGCTTCAATCTCTCGCTCCAAGGCACCCGCCGCTCGGAAGTGGAAAGCCAGCCCCGTGAGCACGAAACCTCCCCCGACGATTCCCCCGACCTCGGCGAGATTGGGCTCACCGAGTTGAAATGCGGCGATGGAGCCCGCTGTGGCGATGCTGAACCCAAGCGTGCTCAAAATCAGTGAAGTTCTGAGCAGACTGCCGGGGTTCGCTCGATGCGCTGTGTCATGCAATCTGAGTGCGACCGGATCTGGATACTCCGTGGCATTCAGCTTGGCGCGGCGTCTTTCTGCTGCCTCGATGAACCCTTGAATTCGATCGGAGGATTCTGGGCATTTGGTTTGCATCTCCCGCGCAGATTCAATGGCGTCTGCTAAAGTGCTGGGCGCGAATGCCTCTGCCGCATCATTCAATGCTGACCGCAAAGTGGACAAGGATTGGTAATCACATGGATCCGGTTCAGATGATTGGGCTGAGGCAGTGGCAAGAAGGAGAGTGAATCCGAGGATACAAAATGAGGGGCTCAAAAAATTCTTCATGTTGCAATAAAACAAACCAAATACATCAAAATACA
>CBFIFE010000005.1:0-84547 GCA_965661765.1 uncultured Flavobacteriales bacterium | reverse complement strand
CCACAATGGCAAAGCCATCAGGGTCATCACTATGACTCCGAGACGTTTCAATCCAATGCACAATTAGTCTTATTCGAGGCAGGTCTACCAGCAAAATACAGAATTCACATGTATTTATTCATCGACCAGCTGCAAATAAATATTGATTGGCTGTCTTTTTTATCGGTTAATCGGTCAACTCGATCCAACCAAAGTCGTCAACACTTCTTGGGTATGTGCGTTCGTAACTGGCCTGAAATGATCCGGTGGTGGGACGCATTTGTTTTCACAAAGCCACAGTCGCCACACCGCTTCCTTGGCTACCTTTGCCCCTCAACTCCAAACGCTCATCATGCACCTTTCCGAACAGGAACGCATCCGCCGCCAATCTCTTGCCGAGTTGCGCAAGCTGGGCATCGAGCCCTACCCGGCAGCAGCCTACGAAGTCACCGACCACATCGCATCCTTGCTTGAAGGGTTCGAAGAGGGCAAACAGGTTAAACTCGCCGGGCGGTTGATGAACCGCCGCATCATGGGCAAGGCGTCCTTTGGTGAAATGCTGGACAGCTCAGGCCGCATGCAACTGTACTTCAACCGGGACGAAATGTGCCCGGGCGAAGAAAAAACCTTGTACAACAGCGTCTTCAAGAAGCTGTTAGACTACGGCGATTTCATTGGGGTAGAGGGAGAGACCTTCCGCACCCAAGTGGGAGAGCCTTCCGTCAAGGTAACCAACATGACGGTGCTCAGTAAGACACTGCGCCCGCTCCCGGTGGTCAAAGAGGCTGATGGCCAGGTGTACGATGCGTTTTCGGATCCCGAACTGCGCTACCGCATGCGCTATGTGGACCTGGTGGTGAACGATGGCGTAAAGGACACTTTTTTGAAGCGTACCAAGATCATCCAAGCCATGCGCGACTTCATCAATGCGCGCGGTTATATGGAGGTGGACACTCCGGTGCTCCAGCCCATCCCAGGTGGAGCCGCGGCGCGCCCATTCATCACCCATCACAATGCCCTTGACATTCCGTTGTACCTGCGCATTGCCAATGAGCTGTACCTCAAGCGCCTGATTGTAGGCGGCTTTGAGGGCGTGTACGAGTTCAGCCGCAACTTCCGCAACGAGGGCATGGACCGCACCCACAATCCGGAGTTCACCGTCATGGAAATCTATGTGGCCTACAAGGACTACCACTGGATGATGGAGTTCACCGAAAATATGATGCAGCACATCTGCCAAGAGGTGAACGGACAAACCCAAGTGACCCTCGGGGGCAAAGAGATCAATTTTGCAGCGCCGTATGCCCGCGTGTCCATGCGCAATGCGATTCTGGAGCATACCGGCTTTGACATCGATGGCAAGGACGAGGCCGCCCTGCGCACTGCGTGCGCCGATTTGGGCGTAGAAGTGGACGAAACCATGGGCAAAGGCAAGCTGATCGACGAAATCTTCGGCGAAAAGTGCGAGCATCACTATGTGCAGCCCACCTTCATTACCGATTACCCGGTAGAAATGTCACCCCTGTGCAAAAAGCACCGCGACAACCCCGAATACACCGAGCGCTTTGAGTTGTTTGTGAACGGTACCGAGGTGGCCAACGCCTACTCCGAGCTCAACGACCCCATCGACCAACGCGAACGCTTCGAGCACCAACTCACCCTCAGTGAAAAAGGCGACGACGAAGCCATGTTTATAGACCAGGACTTCCTGCGCGCACTGGAATTTGGCATGCCACCTACCTCTGGGATGGGCATGGGAATCGACCGATTGGTGATGATGCTGACCGACAACACCAGCATCCAAGAAGTGCTCTTCTTCCCCCAAATGCGCCCCGAAGTCTTCCAAGCCGGACCCGACCTCGGCGCATTGCGTGACCTGGGCGTGCCCGAAGAATGGGTGGAGCATGTGGTGGATGCTGGGTACGACTCGCCTGAATCGTTCACCGGAGCCAAAGCCGCAGCCATTCACCAAAAACTGAACGGCTACCGCAAGAAGAACAAACTGGACATCCCCGCACTCGCACTGGAAGCAATTGAAGCATGGCAAGCAGCGGTGGAAGCGTAATGGACTGCCAGCGGGACCTGTTTCAGTTGCCCGCCAACTTGGTGTACCTCAACAACGCCTATATGGCCCCATTGATGAAGACCGTGGAGGCCGCCGGTAGCACGCGCATGCAAGACCAGCGCGTGCCCACCTCGTTTGGAGTGGATGACTTCTTTGAGCCGCCCCAAGCCCTGCGCCGTAAATTCACAGACTTGGTGGGTGGCGATGCGCCTGAGCGTATTGCACTGGTGCCTTCAGCCTCTTACGGACTCAGCACTGCCGCAGCCAACCTTGCGTGCCCTCCTGGCAAGCGCATTGTCCTGGTGGACGAGCAATTCCCTTCCAACGTATACCCTTGGCAACGCTTGGCGCGGCGTGACGGGGGTGAAATCGCCTTGGTGGCCCCGCCCACCGCAGACCACAAAGGCGCGCACTGGAACCAAGCCATCCTTGACGCCATTGACGCGCGCACTGCGGTGGTGGCCATGCCTCATGTGCATTGGGCCGATGGCACCGTCTTTGACCTGGAGACCATCGGCCAAAAATGCCGCAGTGTGGGCGCCGCACTCATCATCGACGGCACCCAGAGCGTGGGTGCGTTCCCGTTTGACCTGGCACGCATTCAGCCCGACGCGTTGATCTGCGCAGGCTACAAATGGCTCATGGGCAGCTACGGTTTGGGCCTGGCCTACTTTGGCGAGCGGTTCGATGCCGGGTTGCCGTTGGAGGACAACTGGATGCACCGCAAGGACAGCCAGGAATTTGCCGGATTGGTGAACTACCAGCCTGCCTACCGCCCCGGAGCTGGCCGCTACAACATGGGCGAGGCGAGCAACTTTACCTATGTGGCCATGCTCAACGCTGCGCTGGATCAACTGCTGGATTGGGGCGTGGAAAACATTGCGGCCTATGCGGGACGCTTGACCTCCCTGGCCGACGAGGCCTTGGTGCCGCTCGGATTCCGCGTGGAAGACGATGCGTTCCGTGCGCCACATTTGTTTGGAGTGGGACTGCCGGGCGAGTTGGACCCGCAAACCGTGGCCTCCCAACTCAAGCAAGCCGGAATCAGCGTGAGCGTGCGCGGCGCGAGCATTCGCGTGTCTGCACACATGTACAACCGTCAGGCGGATTTGCTGGCCTTGCGCAACGCCCTCAGCGCGTGCGCAACACCCACCAATTAGACTGCAGCGCGGTTTGGCTGCGTGAACGGCCGAGGGCAATGGGCGCACCGGCGTAGCGGAACCACCCTTCATCAAACGAGCCCATATCGGTGTAAAGCGCGTTTTGAGCGCCGAACTCCACAAGGTCTACCGCAAATTGGTTGAGCGAGGCTTCCTTATGGCTTTCAACCACGCACCAGGTGCCGTCGGTCTTTTCTACCAATGCGCGTCTGACGTACAACGCTTTGTCCCGAAAGGCTTGCGCCTGCCCATCTACCACCACCGAAAGCTGCTGGAAACAGTCGGCGCCGGATTCGGTGACGCGGGCCAGCAGGTCCGCGCCCACTTGAACTTTGCCTGGGACCGATACCCGGGATTGGGTCCCGTCACGTTCAATGACAAGCGCCGCGCCCAGTTTGGGGTTGGCTTCCCCTGTGTGCTCCCACATGCCGTTCACCGCAAAGGCGCCGTCCACTTCGTAGTCCCCGGCCCGGGTAAAGGCCGCGGCGATGCAAAAATGGATGGTGGGGTCTGCAGGGGCCGGACGTTCGGTCACCCAATCGGGGGTGAGGGCATCGTTCCAAGAGAACACCCGATACTCATGGAAGGAGCTTGCACGGTGCGCGGATTCTACCACCTCAGGCGCGGATGAACCGCCGCCACCACATCCAGACAGGCACAGCGCCAACCCAGACAGCATAAACATGAAAGCAGGACGGATCACAGCTGTACGGCTTCGGATTCGGGTACTTCGATGGACTGGAGACGCTCCCGTACGCCCAGGTTAGCTGCACGGAACTGTAGGATCTCTTCTTCGGTCAACGGATCGGCGGTGGGGAAGTCTTCACGCAGGTGATCGACTTGCTCGCCGTTTTTCCAGAAGCGGAAGCACACATGAGGTCCGGTGGCCAAACCCGTGGAGCCTACGTACCCGATCACATCGCCTTGGTGCACTCGTTCACCCACCTTCACCGCGCGTTTGCTCATGTGCAGGTACTGGGTGGTGTAGGTGCCGTTGTGGCGGATCTTGACGTAGTTGCCGTTGCCGCCTTTGAATTCGCTCTTGATGACCTCGCCGTCACCCACCGCCAGAATCGGGGTGCCTTTGGGGGCGGCGTAATCGGTGCCGAGGTGCGCCTTGTAACGCTTGAGCACCGGGTGGTAGCGCTTGAGGTTGTAGCGGCTGGAGATGCGCGAGAACTTCAACGGCGCTTTGAGGAAGGCCTTGCGTAGGCTCTCACCTTCCCAGTTGTAATAGTCCACTTGGCCGTCCTTTTCCCAGGCGTAGGCTTCGATCCATTCGCCACGGTGCTTGAACCAGCAGGCGCGGATGCCGCCGCTGCCCACGCGCTTGTCGCGGACCCATTCTTCGTCGTAAATCACTTTAAAGCCGTCGCCTTTTTGAACGCGGTAAAAATCCACGGTCCACGCATAGATGTTGGCCATGGTCATCGAGAGCTCAGGGCTGGCGCCATCGTCCTCAAGGGCGTTGTAGAGGCTGGAGGTGATGGTGCCGCTGGCGGCTTCCTCGCGAAGCTCTACCGGATGGTCATGGGCCGAGACCGCACCTTCCTCGCGCAGGTCAAAGAGCACGTAGGCACGGTCGGTTTTTTCATAGATGAGGCAAGCCAAGGCTCCATCTGCAGGGTCGAACAGGAGGTGCATGAGTCGTCCGGCGCGCAGTTGACGCGGATCAAAAATGCCCTGGGCGCGGTCTACAATGGCTTGGATGTTCGCAGCGCCGAGTCCGTATCCGCTCAGAATGCCGCCGAAGTATTCGTTGGGGGCTACCTCGTGGCGTTCAATGTTGAACGCGTCGAAATCCATCCCAAACTGGATGTTGGCCGGAGCGGCCTGCTCGACTTGCGCGTCAAGCGTGTTACTTGCTATTTGGGCCTGTTCTTGGGCCGGTTGGCAGGCGACCAGCACCAACGCCGCCATCCACATCACGTGTTTCATCTTCCTTGAGTTGCAGGGTTCCGAAAATAAAAAACCTCATCCGGGGAAGATGCGGTCTTCCCGGGACAAGATAACGTGAGAATCAGCCGGTTTCCTGTGTGCACAAAGGTCTAATCCACGCGCGCCAGTGAATTGGCGAGCCCTTCCCAGTCGGTCATCTCCATTTTGATGCTGCCCACCAAGATATCGGCCTTGACCATAACGGGGATTTTGTTGGCGTCATCGGTGATCCAGACCGTCAAGTCTTCTTCGGTTTTGAAGATGCGGCCCTCTTGCACCACGGGCACAAACTTCATGCAGCGGAACTTGCCTTTACGGGTCTTGATCGTCTCTTTTCCTTGGTACTTGATCTTCAGGGGGAAGACCTCGCCGTCTACCAAGGTCAGTACCTCAAACACATCGCCACGTTCAGCTTCAGAGTAGTCCAAAGCGCGCATGTAGTAGTAAGAGCTGAGCATGTCCTGCACAAAATTTGGGGTCAGCAGCGTATCGCCCTCGTGGGTGGCGACCACACTCTTTTGGGGGAAGAAACGGTAGTTCTGGTTGATCTTGTGGCCGCCCTCGTCGCAATTGCGCACGAAGTAATGCGGGAACAGGCCGTCCTTGTCCAAGTATGTTTCGTAGTGGTCGCGTACGCGGTAAAACCAATCGAACCCGCCCAAGCTTTTGCCTGAGCCTACAATGCGGTAGGCATCGCGCTCACCAAATTTATAGGGCGACTCTTGGACCTCCATGACCGCCTCGCCGGCGTCCAACCAGCCGTAGTGGATGGTGTAGGTCAGCTTTTCACCCACACGAAATGCGCCGTTGCGTACCTCGCGCAATTCGTGCGCTTCCACCGTGTCGGGGTCAACCTTGTCAGGAACATACGCCGTGCTGCTTTGGGCGGCGCTAGACAGGCCCAGAAAGCAGGCAAGAATGAAGGAAATGTGCTTGTTCATAACAGGGTCAAATCAAACCCCATTCCAAACTGGATCAATCGCAGGTAGGCGCGGTGAATAAAGCGTACAACAAGGCCAACAGATCGGCAGTGATGACCGCGCCATTGCCGTCCAAATCAGCCGATGGATCATCGGTGCCGTACAGGCCAAGGAAGGCCAGAACATCCGCCGGAGACAAGAATCCATCTCCGTTAAGGTCTTCGGGCAAGGGGGTACCCGAAGCACCCGAGAGCAAGACGTCAAAATCAAGCGGACCAAAATAAATACAGCTTTTACCCTTCAGGCAAGGCCGCTACGCATTTGAGCTCTATGGCAATGGGCGTAGGCAAGCTGTTGATTTCCACCGTGGTGCGGCAAGGTTGGTTCTGCTTGAAATACTCGGCGTAGATGCGGTTGAAGGTGTGAAAGTCCCGCTTCATGTTGACCAAAAACACCTGCACGTCCACCAGGTCATTCCAGGTGGCGCCTGAGGCTTCCAGAATTTTTCGGACGTTCTCAAACACCGAATGCACCTGCGCTTCGAAGTCGAATTCGAGGAAGTTGCCGTTGTGGTCCAGTTTCAATCCTGGAACACCCGAGTCGTTGGCGTCGGATCCTGCCACACGCGGGCCAACACCCGAGAGAAACAGCAGGTTCCCCACTTTGCGTGAATGCGGATAGAGGCCCACTGGTTTGGGCGCATCGGAGGCGTGAATGCGGTCATTACTCATGGGCTCAAAGGTGCCAATTCCCGGTTGGGGTTGCAATTTTTTGGCGCTTATGTCGGATGACGGCTACAACGTTCGTAGCCCTGATTCGTTTAACTGTTAGACGATGTGGCACGTACATTGTCTTAAGACACCGTAAATAAACGAGCCATGCAACACGTATTGGACACCTTTTCCGGGTTTGAGAGCTGGTTCAACCAGCGCTTCGGTTGGTTCTTTACCAACGGGAACAAATCCTAATTTACATACTACTGGACATAACCAACCGCGCTCCGGTGCGGTTTTTTTTGTTGCTATCTTGGCGCTCCCAACACCGATTTCATGCGCTACCAGCAGCTTTCTTCTGACGTATACATCCACAACCGCCAACGCCTGACCGCAGCTATGGAGCCCGGCACCCTGGCCATCTTCAATTCCAACGACATCCTGCCCACCAGCGCCGATGGCACCCTGCCCTTCAAGCAAGCCACCGACCTGTTTCACCTGTGCGGGGTGGACCAGGAAGAGAGCATCCTTGTGGTGTTCCCCGGCGCCAGCAATCCGGCCCACCGCGAAATCCTCTTCTTGAAGGAAACCAACGACGAAATCGCCATCTGGGAAGGCGCCAAGCTCACCAAGGAGCAGGCCTTTGACGTCAGCGGCGTGCGCACGGTGTTCTGGACCAACCAGTTCGAGAAAACCCTCAAGACCCTGCTTTCTGAAGTGGACGCAGTGTACCTCAACAACAACGAGCACGCCCGAAATTCCAGCGAGGTAGAAACCCGCGACATGCGCTTTGGCAAGTGGTTCCGCGGTGCGTACCCCAACTACCCCACCAAGCGCATTGCCTCCACCATGCACCGCATCCGTTCGGTGAAACACCCGGAGGAAATCGCACAAATGCGCCGTGCCTGCGACATCACCAAAGCCGGTTTTGAACGCGTGTTGAAGTTCGTCAAGCCGGGCGTCAAGGAATACGAGATCGAAGCCGAGTACATGCACGAGTTCCTGCGTGCGGGCTCGCGCGGCTTTGCGTACACCCCCATCATTGCCTCGGGCTTCAACGCCTGCGTGCTGCACTACATCGAAAACGACGACACCTGCAAGGACGGCGACGTCATCCTCATGGACGTGGGCGCCGAATACGGCAACTACGCGGCTGACATGACCCGCTGCATCCCGGTCAGCGGCCGCTTTACCGACCGTCAAAAGCAGATCTACAACGCGGTGCTCAGCGTAATGCAAGACTCCATGAAGCTCTTGCGTCCTGGTGTCATGCTCGGCGAATACCACAAGCAAGTGGGCGAGTTGATGACCGAGCAGCTGCTGAACGTAGGTCTGATCGACAAGCACGACGTGGAGAAGCAAAACCCCGCGTGGCCGGCCTACAAAAAGTACTTCATGCACGGCACCTCCCACTTCATTGGGCTGGATGTGCATGACGTGGGCCTCTGGCACGAGCCCATCCAAGCGGGCAACGTGTTTACCGTGGAGCCGGGTATCTACATCCGTGAAGAAAACTTGGGCATCCGCCTCGAGAACGACATCGTGATCACGGGTAACGGATTCGACGACCTTATGGGCACCATTCCGCTGGAAGCCGAGGCCATCGAGGAGATCATGAACAGCTAAACCTATCCGTGTACGGTGCCTTCCTTGCCGTACTTGGCCATGAGTTCGCCTTCGTAATCCAGGAAGGCCTGCCAGCGCGCGTCCACATCTACGTTGGGACCGTTCTTGCGGGCGAGGGAAATGAAGGTGGTGTAATGGTCGGCTTCTGAAATCATCAAATCCCGGTAGAACTTCTTCAGGTCCGGATCTTCCAATTCCTCGCTGAGGATGCGGAAGCGTTCGCAGCTGCGCGCCTCGATCATGGCCGCCAGCAGCAAGGCCTCCACCAGTTGAATCTCGCGGTTGCCGCCTTTGAGGATGTGCAAGCGCAAGTCTTTGACGTAGGGGTCTTTGGGGTCCTGGGTGAGTTCCAGGCCGCGCTCGCGCAGTTTGTCCACCACCATGCGAAAGTGGGTGAGCTCCTCCAGGGCGATGCGGGTCATTTCGTCCACCACATCGGCGTACTCCGGAAAGCGCACCATGGTGGTGATGGCGTTGGATGCGGCTTTTTGTTCGCACCAGGCGTGGTCAGAGAGCACGTCGCCGAGGTTGCGTTCAACGATGTTGGCCCAACGCGGATCGGTGGGCATGCGCAGGCCGAGCATGGGGGATTTGGACATGGTGCAAAGGTAGCAGCGCACAAAAAAAGCCGCCCCCACCGGGACGGCTTTCTCTTGCAGGTTTGCATCACGGGTCAAAAGCGACCCATCACGGCTTGTTGAACGCCCTCTAAGATACCATCCCTTGGCCCGAGCACACCATCTATAAATTCCGCCGATGGGAATGCAACCAAGGCCTGACGCAGGGGCTATTGTTGCAATGCTTAACCTCAAATTTCAAGCATATGATTGCCGTGCACCTGTCCCAAACCAAGTTCGAACCCATCCAGACGAACGATCCCACCCTGCTCCGCCACTTGCATTTCTTGGCAAACGGCGAGACGCATGGCGTTCCTTTTTTTCCTCGTTGTCTGAGCAAGAGCAACAGACCCTTCAGCGAGGGTTGGAAGACCGGTCGCACCATGGATAATGAGGCGTTTTGGAACCGCTTGCGCGATGCCCGTGGCCACTGAAATCCGGTGGACTGAAGAGGCCCTCCGCCAAACGAAAAAAGGGCCACCAACCAGCAGCCCTTCTTTTAAAAAATTCTATGCGTCTACGCTCAGTGCATCACAGCGAGCTGCTGCTGTACTGAAGTGCGGTCGTTAGAGACATGGATGACGTAGTTGCCCGCTTGCAGTGCGCTCACGTCCAACTTGGTGCGCAGGCCGGTAGCGGTGGTGCTGGCCACCAACTCGCCGAGCAGGTTGTACACCTCAACGCTGGCCTCGCCGGTAAAGCCCGAGAGGTCAACAGTCACCTCGGTGTTGGCCGGGTTGGGGAAGGCGGTGAACGAGGCCTCAGCAGCTTCGTCGATGCCTACCACACACGGCATGGGGTTGAGCCCGTGGCTGCCGAAGTAATCGGCGAAGGTGTCCGCGCCGTTGGTCAGGGGCCACATGTCTTGCTCCACGATTTCTCCGTCCGGGTTGATGAGGATGAAGGTAGGAAACGCGGCAATGCCGTAGCCATCTTCAGCTGCGACGCCGCCGCCGTCGGTGCCTGAGGCTGCGGGGGGAGCGTTTTCGCCCGCGAAGGTTTCTTCGTACACGATCACCTCGGCGTCGCCTACGGTGTTTTCGATGGATACAAAGAAGATGTCACCCTCGTTGCAACCGAAGTTTTGGTACGCCTCGGTGTAGAAGGGTTGATTGGCTTGGCAGGGGCCACAGGTGGTGAAGAAGAAGTCGATGCACACCCACTTGCCTTCGGCGAGTTTGTCAAAGAGGTTGAACTCTTCGCCATCGGTGAAGGTCACGGTAAAGTCCACCGCTTGGGTGAGGGTGGTTTGGGCCGAAGCCGCAAAGGTGGTTATGGCCAAGGCCGCAGCGAGTAAAAATTGCTTCATGGTCTTTGATTAACAGGTTTGCAAAAAAAAGGTACGCATAGTTGATGGTCTACCTTGGCGTCCCCCGCTGGAAAATCCACAGCGAATTGGAATCTTGGATGCGCCAAATGCGGGGGGAACGTATTTTCGGGATTTCATTCTTACCGCCCCATGCGCACCTTTCTTTTCGTGTTTTCTGCCGTCCTGCTGGCCGGGTGTACCCTGTTTAACAAGAACACCGCGTTTGAGCTGCCCGACGACGTAGTTACCCTGCCGCCCGCCGAGGTGAGCTCGGAAGAGAAGCCCTACCGCGCCACCCAGGCCAAGGTCAACAACCTGTTGCACACGCGCCTGGAACTCGCGCCCGCTTGGGAACGTTCGGAGTTGGACGGATTGGCCGAGCTGTCCTTTCAGCCCTACTTCTACCCTACCGGCCGTTTGCTCTTGGACGCCAAAGGATTTGAGGTGCGCGAGGTAAGTTTGGTGACCGACAGTGTGCGCTTGCCCTTGGACTACGCCTACGACGGAGTCATCTTAGACATCACCCTAGACAAGACCTACTCGCGCTTTGAGCAGTACACTGTGTACATCGACTATACCGCCAAGCCTGAAGAACTGGAAGTGGGGGGCAGCGCGGCCATCACCTCCGACAAGGGTCTGTACTTCATAGACCCGCTCGATACCGATCCGGAAAAGCCCACCCAGCTTTGGACCCAAGGGCAAACCGAATCCAGCAGCTGCTGGTTCCCCACCATTGACCAGCCGAACGAACGCACCACTCAAGAAATCTTCATCACCGTAGAAGACCGCTTCAAGACCCTTTCCAACGGCGCGCTGGTGTACTCGAACTTCAACGACGACGGCACCCGTACCGATTATTGGCAACAAGAGCAGGACCACCCACCCTACCTGTTCATGCTGGCTGTGGGCGAATTTGTGATTGCCATGGATCGCTGGGAAAACACCCGCGGTGAGGAAATCATGGTCAACTACTACGTAGAGCCCGACTACGGCCCGGTGGCCTACAAGATCTTTGGCCACACCCCCGAGATGCTCACCTTCTTCAGCGATGTGCTGGACTACGACTACCCGTGGCCCAAATACAGCCAAGTGGTGGTGCGCGATTATGTATCAGGCGCCATGGAAAACACCACAGCCACCATCCACGGCGAATTTGTGCAGCTCACCGAGCGCGAGCTGATCGATGAGAACATGGACGACATCATCGCCCACGAGCTTTTCCACCACTGGTTTGGGGATTTGGTGACCTGCGAAAGCTGGAGCAACCTGCCGCTCAACGAGTCCTTTGCCACCTACGGCGAGTACCTCTGGGCCGAGCACAAATTTGGCCGCGACCAAGCCGAATACGAGCGCTTCCAATCCATGCAGGGCTACATCCAAGAGTCGCGCTACAAGCAAGTGCCGTTGATCCGCTTTGAATACGAAGACAAGGAGGACATGTTTGACGCGCACAGCTACAACAAAGGCGGATGCATCTTGCACATGCTGCGCGGCATGGTGGGCGACGAGGCCTTTTTTGCCAGCCTGAGCACCTATTTGAAAAACCACCAGTTTGGCACCGCTGAGGTCCACAACCTGCGCATGGCCTTTGAGAACACCACCGGGCTGGACCTCAACTGGTTCTTTGACCAATGGTTCTTGGGCGCCGGTCACCCCGATTTGGAAATCCGTTACACCCCACTGGACAGTATTGGTCAGGTGATTGTGGATGTGGACCAGATCCAAAACGGCGACCGCCGCGTGTTTGATTTCCCCTTGGCCATTGACGTGTACACCTCCACCGGTGTCACCCGTCACGACCTGTTTGTGCGCGAGCGCAAGAACACGTTTGTGCTGGACTTTGAGGGCGACCTGCTGAACGTAAACGTGGACGCCGACAAAGCACTCCTCGCCGAAAAAGAGGACGTCAAACCCCTGAAGTGGTGGGCCCATCAAATGGATAATGCTCCACGCTACAAAGACCGGTTGGAAGCCCTTGCAGCCGCCGGTGACACTTCCGGGGCAGAGGTGGACGCCATCCTCAAGCTGGGCATCGACGACAAGCACTGGAGCCTGCGCCGAACGGCACTCGGCATCCTGCAAGGCCAAGCCGAAGTGCCCGCAGAAACCTGGGCCTCACAAGTGGAAGCCCGCATCCTGGACTCCAAAACCCAAGTACGCGCCTCGGCCATGGCACTCAGCGCAGTGACCTTTGGCGATGCACACAAAGACCGGTTCTACGCCGCGTTGAACTCCAAATCCTACGTGGAAATGGCCGCCGGCCTCGAGGCGATTGCGGCCATGGATCCCAAAGCGGGTTTGGAAGAGGCCAAAGCATTGGAAGACCTGGAATACGAGCGCATCCAACTGGCGGTGACCTCGGTCTACTCTCGCAACGGGGGGCCGGCACAGCACGACTACTTCAAGCGCAGATTGGAAGAAGCAACAGGCAACGACCTGTACACGGCGGTCAGCCTCTACGGGGTGTACTTGAGCAACCAAGAACTGCCGGTCATCCAGTCCGGGTTGGACCGCTTGGAAGCCGTGGCCCGCGACGGAAGACCTTGGTGGGTCAAGTACACCGCTTACGAATCTCTTTACCGCCTGGAAGAAACCTTGTTCGAGCGCAGTGAAAAAGGCGATGAAAACGCAGGAGAGCTGCTTCGCACGTTGAGCACTCGCTTGGACAACATCGCTGCGGACGAGACCGACAAACGCCTCTTCCCAGTCTTGGACAAGTAGATCATGGCTGGCATCTACCTCCATATCCCCTTTTGCCGGCAAGCCTGCCACTACTGCGATTTTCATTTTTCCACTACCCTGAAAACCGTGGACCGCATGGTGGATGCGCTTTGCGCAGACATGGTGCTGCAAGCCTCTGATTGGTCGGATACTTCGTTTCAGACCGTGTACTTCGGCGGGGGCACCCCAAGTGTATTGAACCCCGAACAGTTGGGCAAGGTAACCGCAGCACTGCGCTCCCACTTTGCCATCGACCCGGGTGCTGAATGGTGCCTTGAGGCCAACCCAGACGACCTGACCGAGGCTGCGCTGGCCAGCTGGAAGCACCTAGGCATCGACCGTTTGAGCATAGGCATCCAAACCTTTGACCCGGCTTTGCTGGCGGCCATGAACCGTTCACACTCCTCCGAGCAAGCGCTTCACGCGTTGGAGGTGGCGCGTAAGGCGGGGTTTGACGCGTTTTCGGCCGACTTGATCTACGCCCAACCCGGGCAGACCGAAGACACCCTGCGCCAAGACATTGCCACACTGGTGGCCCAGCGTCCACAGCACATCAGCGCTTACTGCTTGACTGTGGAGCCCGGCACAGCGTTGCATCACCAAGTTACCGGCGGCCAAGTGACCGTCCCCAAAGACGACGTGGCCGAGGCGCACTACCGCCTGCTCTGCAATGCGCTGGCGGCGGCTGGTTACCAGCATTACGAAGTGTCCAATTGGGCCTTGCCCGGACAGCAATCGCGCCACAACAGCGCGTATTGGCGCGGCGAGGCGTATGTGGGCATCGGACCGTCCGCGCACGGATTCAAGGGCAAGCGCCGCTATTGGCACGTATCCGGCAATGCGCGGTACATGCAGGCCTTGGAAGCCGGAACCCTGGCCATCGAAGAAGAACACCTCACCGAACGCGACGTGTGCAACGAACGCATCATGACCCAACTGCGCACTGCCCAGGGCCTTGCGTTGGGGTGGTTGAAAGACTTGGACTTCGTGGATTTTGAATCTGACGTTCTGCCCTCGCTTCAAAAACTAGAATTACAGGAGTGGGGCACGCTCACCGTCACACACTTCACCCTCACCGAGCACGCCCGTTTTCACGCGGACCGCATCGCTTCCGATTTGTTTATACTTGAATCATGATCGCCACCGTCGAAGACCGCGGGCACACCTACCGCATTGACCTGAACCAACCCTTGGACCTTTCGCTGGTGCTGCGCGCTGCCGAAGACAACCCCCGCGCGTGGTACGTGGATCCGCCTCGCATGGAGCCGGTCATGACCGATCAATTCACCGGCAGCACCGAGCTGGGCGGCGTGGTCAACTTTCGCGACGTCTACCTCAACCCGCACGGGCACGGTACCCACACCGAGTGCGTGGGGCACATTTCCAACCCCATCCTCTACCTCAACGATTACTTAGAGCGCTTCTGGTTTGGCGCAGTACTGACCACCGTGAAGCCCGCCATCTTGGACGCCGATGACAGCTACCGTAAAGCCGGGGACCGCATCCTGTTGCCTCACCAGCTCGAAGGCCTCAATCCCGATGGAAAAGCCAATGCCGTAATCATCCGTACAGCACCCAATACGGACGCCAAACGCTCACAGGTATACAGTGGGTCCAATCCGCCCTACTTGCACCTGGATGCCATGCGTAAACTCGTAGAACAAGGTTTTGAGCATGTGTTGATTGATCTTCCATCGGTAGATCGAGAGTTGGACGAAGGCTTACTCGAATGCCACCACCTGTTTTGGAACTACCCCGAGGACCCGCATTATCACCGCACCATCACCGAGCTGATCTACGCACCCGACAGCATTGCCGATGGCTTTTACCTGCTAAACCTACAGGTGGCGCCGTTCCGCAACGACGCAGCCCCATCGCGTCCGGTGCTCTACCGTCCACTTTAGGGCACAAAAAAAGAGGGAGCACTGCCCCCTCTTTTGTTAATACTTTCGACTTCCGTTTAGAAGTGGAAGTTGATCATCAATGCAGCATTCGCATTGTCTACTCCAAAACCAAATCCGCCGCTACTTGCAGCCCCGTCAGTTTCAGTCGTTTCTGCATTACCATCAGCGTTGATTGCTTCAACCTCTGAAGAACCGCGACCCTGTACTGAGAAACCAACGCCCCAGCCAAACTCGGCTCCAATGGACATTTTCGGTGCGAAGAAATACTCAACACCCGTGAAAGCGCGCGCTCCCATACCAAAGCCCATACCAGTGCTCGTGCTAAGCGTACGTGGTGATTGGTCAGCGGCATCCGTAATTGACTCCGACCACTCTGAAGAAGTGCTTGCTGAGGACAGGCCCAACAGCGCTTCATACCCGTAGTATCCTTGCAGACGGTTATGGCCGCGACGCATTTCTTTACCAGCAGCCAAGGTAATGTTCATGGTTGATGCATTGTTCGACACCGACTGCTCATCGCCATTGGCGTCATTGTAGTACGCTGTTGAAGCATTGGAGCCAAAACCCAATCCTACACGCACTCGGTACGCCTCGGTAGCTGAAATAAATTGCTTTCCGACAATGACCTGATCAAAGCCTGTGACGTATCCCGGGGCTTGCGCTCCTTGACCGTTGTCACTCATGATATTCATGGCGTTCAGTGCAAAATTCACCACCGGAACAGCATCCATCGAGAGGCTGTAATCTCCGGCTTGCGGTAGAATTTCATGGCCGTTCTTTGAAGACATTGATGATGTCTGGGCAGTGGTGCCTAAACTGACAACTGCGCAAAGCACAAAAAGTAAAACTTGCTTTTTCATCGCTTAAAAATTTTGCAACCAAAGGTATTTGTAGCCAACACCATGGTAAGTGACGGTTCTCAGACTTTTCAACAAATCGAGTGTGTCTAAATCAGGTTTTTGCCTGATTTGCAGGAAGTTCCAATGTGAACAGGGTGCCTTTGGCTTGCTCGCTCTCGAAGCGGATGTGCCCGCCCGATGAGGTCACAATGTTCTTCACCATGGCCAGGCCCAAGCCCATCCCTTTGGACTTTGTGGTGAAGTTGGGTACAAAAATACGGTCGTAATCCTCGGGGGCGATGCCCTTGCCGTTGTCGGCGACAGCCACATGGTAGTGGTCACCTTTGCGCGCGAGGGTGATGTCTATGGTCCCCGGACGGTCCTCCACCATGGCCTGCACGGCATTCTTGATCAGGTTGGTAAAGACCCGTTTCATCTGCTCGCGGTCGGCCACCACGTGCGCAGGGCCTTGCACCAAGTTGTGCAACGTGACCGTAACATTGCCATTGTCTGCAAACAGGTCGCTGCTTTGCTCGAGGACGGCTACAAGGTCCACCTCCACGCGTTGCGCACGGGGCATCTTGGCAAAGTTGGAAAACTCGCTGGCAATGTGCGCCAACGAGTCAATTTGCTCGATGAGGGTTTGGCCGGTTTGCTTCAGGCGCTCTTCAAAATTAGGCGCTTCGTCCTCCCACGAGCGCTGCAGGTGTTGCACGCGCAGCTTCATAGGCGTGAGGGGATTCTTGATCTCGTGGGCCACTTGCTTGGCCATTTCTCGCCAGGCTGCATCTCTTTCCGAGCGGGCGAGTTGTGCGGCAGAATCCTCCACCTTTTGCAGCATGTGATTGTACTCCTTTACCAAAGCACCAATCTCGTCATCACTACTCCACTGTAGCGGATCGTTGTGCCCATCTACACGGATTTGTTGCATGCGCTTACCAATGTGCTGCAAGCTCTTGGTGATGTAGTTGCTCAGGAAGTAGGCCAAGATGGCTGCGCCCACAAACAGCACCACGTAGATCTGGGTGAGTTGCAAAAGGAACGAGCTCAACTCTTCGCGGTTGACCTCGGTCTTGTCGTATTGCACGTTGGTGATGGCCATCTGGCGCCCAAGAGCGTCGGTGAAGTACCAATAGGCCAGGATGGACGGAATGCCGTTGACCTGCTTCTCTATCTCCGCGCGGGTGTTGCCAGAGGTGAGTTGCTTGAAAATCGTGTATTCAATCTCATCCCTGACCGTGTTGTTAAAGGGAACAGACGAAATCAGCAGGTTTCCGCGCAGGTCAAAGAGATGGATATCCATGCGGTGCACGTCCGCGAGCTCGCAAATCTTGTCGTCAAACACCATGCGGATGGAATCGGGCGGGATGTAGCCCCCACGTTGCTGCAAAAAGTACCGCATGCTTTCCTGGACCGCACCCTCCTTCCGGCGGAAGCGCTCCACGTTGTACTCCTCGTTCTGGGACTTGAAGTTATAGAAGGCCGTGACCCCGGTGAGCACGAAGGAAATCAGGATGAGCGCCAGCATCGTGAAGTAGATGCGGGTGCGCAAACTCAGCTGTATGGGGGTGCGGCGGGCCACGGGTACAAGGTACGTAATGCCCGAGGGCCCATAACACAAAAAAGCCCCACCGGTGGGTGGGGCTTTGCTCGAAACCGAAGTTTCGCTATGCATTCAGCGCTTCGGCACCACCAACAATTTCGAGGATCTCGTTGGTAATGGCCGCTTGACGCAGTTTGTTGTATTGCAGTTTGAGCTCCTTCTGGAGGTCCGTTGCGTTCTCGGTGGCTTGGTGCATGGCCGTCATACGCGCGCCGTGTTCCGAAGCGTGGCTGTCGAGTACTGCCTTGAAGAGCTGCAGCTTGAGTGCCTTGGGAATCAACTCCTCCACGATGAACTCTTTGTTGGGCTCGAAGATGTACTCGGCCGGTGCGCTGGTTTCCTCTGCTGAGGTCACGGGAACAAACGGCAGAAACGGCTCGGCTTGCACGAACTGGACGGCAGCGTTCTTGAACTGGTTATACACGAGTTTCACCTCGTCGTACTTCCCGTCCACGAACTGGCCCATGATCACCGCGGCAATGCCCGAGATGCGGTCGAAGGTCAAATCATCGAAGATGGTATACGGCAACGCGTCGTGGCCGTCGGTGGTGTAGTGCTCGGTTTTGGCGTAATAATCGTTCGCCTTTTTACCGACGCTCAGCACCTCTACCTGCGCACCGGTCGCCTCCATTTGACGACGGCACTCTTTGATGATGTTGTTGTTGAAGGCTCCGCAAAGGCCACGGTTGGACGTCACGGCAACCAACAACACGCGCTTCACCTCACGCTCCGCACTGTACACGCCCTCCGATGCGTCCAGGCTCGAAGAAACGTTCGAGAGGATGCTTTGGAGTTTTTCGGCGTAAGGACGCATCTGTGTGATGGCGTCCTGAGCACGGCGCAACTTGGCAGCAGACACCATTTTCATTGCAGAGGTGATCTGCATGGTGCTGCCCACCGAGGTGATGCGACTACGGATTTCCTTCAGATTCGCCATTATGCATACTTGGCTGACAGGTCAGCACATACGTTTTCAATGGTGTCGGTCACCGACTTTTCGAGCTTACCAGACTTCAGTGAATCGAGGGCATCGCGGTGGTTGGCGTTCAAGTACTCGATGAACTCCACTTCGAATTCCTTCACCTTGTTCACAGGTACTTTACGAAGGAGACCCTTGGTACCACAGTAAATGATGGCTACCTGGTCCTCAACGGTCATCGGTGAGTTCAGGTTTTGCTTGAGGATCTCTACGTTACGCTTACCCTTCTCGAGTACGGCCATGGTGGCGTCGTCGAGGTCAGAACCGAACTTGGCAAAGGCTTCCAGCTCGCGGAATTGTGCCTGGTCCAGCTTGAGGGTACCCGCAACCTTCTTCATCGACTTGATCTGTGCCGAACCCCCTACACGCGATACCGAGATACCTACGTTGATCGCAGGACGTACACCGGAAAGGAACAGGTTGGACTCGAGGAAGATCTGGCCGTCGGTGATCGAGATCACATTGGTCGGGATGTAGGCCGAAACGTCACCCGCTTGGGTTTCGATGATCGGCAGTGCAGTCAATGAACCACCGCCTTTCACTTTGCCTTTGAGGCTTTCGGGCAGGTCGTTCATGTTCGCTGCGATTTCGTCAGAGTTGATGACTTTCGCTGCACGCTCCAGCAGGCGCGAGTGCAGGTAGAATACGTCACCCGGGTATGCCTCGCGGCCTGGAGGACGACGCAGCAGCAGAGATACCTCACGGTAGGCTACCGCTTGCTTAGACAAGTCATCGTATACAATCAATGCAGGACGACCGGTGTCACGGAAGTACTCGCCGATGGCGGCACCCGCGAACGGAGCGTAGAACTGCAGCGGTGCAGGCTCGGAGGCGGTTGCGGCAACCACTACGGTGTAATCCATAGCGCCAGCCTCTTCAAGGGTATTTACCACGTTGGCTACCGTAGAGCCTTTTTGACCAACCGCCACGTAGATGCAGAATACCGGCTCTCCGGCTTCGTAGAACTCGCGCTGGTTGATGATGGTGTCGATCGCAACGGTGGTCTTACCGGTCTGGCGGTCACCGATGATGAGCTCACGCTGGCCACGGCCAATGGGAATCATCGCATCTACGGCCTTGATTCCGGTTTGGAGTGGCTCGCTTACCGGTTGACGGTAGATGACACCTGGTGCTTTACGCTCAATAGGCATCTCAAAGGTCTCGCCTTCGATCGGGCCTTTACCATCGATCGCTTCACCCAAGGTGTTGACCACGCGACCCAGCATGCCTTCACCTACGTTGATCGAAGCAATGCGGCCGGTGCGTTTTACGCTGGCGCCTTCTTTCAATTCGCCGGAAGCTTCAAGCAATACCGCACCGACGTTGTCCTCCTCGAGGTTCAGTACGATACCGCGGGTGCCGGTCTCAAACTCGATCAGCTCGCCCGACTGTACGTTGGTCAGTCCGTAGATACGTGCAATACCGTCACCCACCTGGAGTACGGTACCCACTTCTTGCAATTCTGCATCGGACTTGAAGCCCGCGAGTTGCTCGCGGAGGATGGCAGATACTTCTGCTGGTTTGATCTCAGCCATGCTGATATGAATTGTGCTCGGCCCGGGCCGAGCGGGGTCTTGTTAGAACTCGGGTACAAATGGATTCTCACTGAATTCGCGCTTGAGTGCACGGATGCCCGTTTGCACCGAAGCATCGATCATCTGGTCGCCGTAGCGCACGATGAAGCCCCCAATGAGGTCCGGATTTACGTGTTCGACCAACTCTACCGTGGCGCCCTCAGGAGCCATGCCGTTGACGAGCCCACGCACCTTGGTGCGGGTGGCGTCGTTCAGTGGTGCGGCGCTGGTAACAGTGGCCTCGTAGATGTGCTTGGCTTCTTTGGCCATGCGCACTACTTCGTTTGCAGCTTTTGCGAGCAAGTACTCGCGTCCCTTGCGAACCATGATGCCGACAAAGCCCATGGACATCTCACTCACCTTGCCTTTGAATAGCGCGTTCAGAATGTCCTCTTTCTTGTCCGATTTGATCACCGGGCTTTTGAGCAACAATTCCAAATCGCGGCTTTCGCCAACGGTTTGTGCAATGACTTCCATGTCCTGCTGCACCGCGTCGAGCTGGCCCTGTTCACGGGCCAACATCATCAGCGATTTCGCATATCGGACGGCTGCTTTTCCTGACTTCATGCCAAGGGATTAGTTGAGCTTCACGTCATCGGCCAATTTCTCGGCGAGTTCTTGGTTGGCTGCGTCGCCAGCAAGATTCTGACGCACGAGCTTCTCCGCGATCTCAATCGAGAGGTTGGCCACTTGGTTTTTCAACTCAGCAACTGCGCGGTTCTTTTCGTTCGCAATGGCTTCACGGGCAGCGGCGACCATGCGATCAGCCTCTTCCTGTGCTTTGCCTTTGGCGTCGTTCACCATCGCATCGCGCATGTCGCGGGCCTCTTTGAGGATGCGATCACGCTCTACGCGGGCCTCCTGCAACAGGCGCTCGTTGTCGGCCTGGAGGTTGGCCATCTCGTTGCGTGCACGCTCAGCGGCGCTCAACGCATTGTCGATGGACTCCTCCCGGTCCTTGAGACCTTTCAGGATGGGTTTCCACGCAAACTTGCGAAGGATGAACAGAACGGTCAGAAACGCGATCGTAGTCCAAATGACTACGCCGGCTGCCGGTGTGAGAAGCGCTCCCATTTGTACAAATGGATTTCCGGGCTTAGCCCAGAGCTACGAGCAGACAAACAATGATGCCGAACAGAGCAGCACCCTCTACCAGTGCAGCGGCAACAATCATGTTGGCACGCAGGTCACCTGAAGCTTCTGGCTGGCGAGCCATGGCTTCCATAGCGCTACCGCCAATGCGGCCGATACCGATACCTGCACCTACTGCGGCGATACCAGCACCCATGCCGGCGAGACCTTGGTTAGCTGCTTCCTGGAGCAAAATGGTCAACAATTCCATCTTTCTGTTATTTGTGTGGATTAGTGATGTTCTTCGTGAGTGGCTTCACCGAAGTAGATGGCGGCCAGCAGCGTAAACACGTACGCTTGCAGGAACGCAACCAACAATTCGATGAAGAACATAAAAATCATGAATGCGGTAGCGCCAACGCCTACACCGATACCGAGACCAGCGGCCTCTCCGCCTTGACCGAAGATCATGATCAACGATACAAAGGCCAGGATGATGATGTGACCTGCGGTAATATTCGCAGTCAGACGCACCATCAGTACGGCGGGCTTGATGAAGATCGAAGCGATCTCAATCGGCACCAAAATTACTTTCACAAACATGGGCACCCCGGGAGGCCAGAAGATATGGCCGAAGTAGTGCTTGTTGCCTGAAAACATGGTCATCAACCAAACAATGGCCGCAAGGACAATGGTAACGCCCATCGTACCGGTCACATTGAACCCGCCCAAGAATGGAATCAGGCCGAGGATGTTGCACATCCAGATGAAGAAGAAGACCGTCAGCAAGAAGGGCATGTAGCGATCTGCTTTGCCTTTGCCGATTGAAGGAACCGCCACCTCATCACGGATGAAGAGGATGAGTGGTTCAAAGAAGTTTTGAATGCCCTTGGGTGCTTGGCCTTCGCGCTGTTTGTAGCGCTTGGCTACACGGAAGAATACAACACACATGATGATCATGATCAACAGCATGCCGAACACCGTCTTGGTGATCGAGAGGTCCAGCGGCTTCACCCCGTGGTAGTCGTGGCCGTGGTCTGCGCTGCCGGTGTGCT
This sequence comes from uncultured Flavobacteriales bacterium, assembly GCA_965661765.1. Lineage (GTDB taxonomy): Bacteria > Bacteroidota > Bacteroidia > Flavobacteriales_D > Sanyastnellaceae > JBMYZL01. The sequence continues at coordinate 62,474 of CBFIFE010000005.1, read as the reverse complement.
CGCTGTGGCCTTCTGCCTCGTGGCTGTCACCTGCGTCCATGCCGTCCACAATGTAAATGGTCTCGTGGTGGTTCTCGTAGGTGTATCCTTTGGGACTGGTGTAAGTCGTGGTGGGGTGCCCTTCGTGGTAGTCGAACTCACTTGAGAGGAACACGTCCAACCCTTGCTCGGTCCAAATGAAACAGGGAAGTGGGATGTGTACGTTGCTAAACAGGTGGATCACGTGCGCGTCGGAGATGTGGTGGGTGATCATCTCACCTGCCTTGAATTCTTCGCCGTGGAGGTCATCGTGCGCATCGGTGGCAAAAGCTGGACTAGCCAGGATTGCCAGGAGTACGAAAAGCGCGGTTTGACGGAACATTTGCATCATCTCAGAGTCGACCAAAAGGGTTCGTCGGGGGTCGTAAAAACCGGTGCAAAATTAGGTGTTTCATTTTGTTGGCAAGTGGGATATCCACTTTTTTTCCCGGCCGTGTTGAAAACAGCCCCATTTCAGCCAAGAATGCAGATGGTCAGGAGGATTTATCGGCATCCGGCTCGTGGTCCGATCGGCGCAATTGACGGCTGGCCAATGCTGTGAAGTGGGCCATTTGAATGCCGTAGCACCCCACAATGGTCAAGGTTACTAGCAAGCGGTGGGTGCCGTCGAGGAGAATGTAGGCCGCCACTACGCTCAGGGTGAGAAACATTTTCCCGCCAATGGCGCCCATGAACGCGCCAACAAATCGTGAGGGATTGCGCGCTTCGGTGCGCGCCAATACAGCAAAAGCACCTACTGAAAACAACAACAGCGCTAGAGGTACGGCAAACAGCCAACTTGGCATGAAAGGAATCACCAAGAATTTCAAGGCGGCAAGCACGCCCAAAACACCCAAGGTGATCAGCGTAGCGCTTTTGATGTAGGCCTTCAGGTTCATGGTCGGGTGACTTGTCGGATGATGTTGACCACGGCCAGGATTGTGCCGAGCAGGCTGCCGACCAGGGTCCACACCGGAGTTTTGTTGACTTGGTATGCGTCCAGCTTGATGCCTCCGTATACAAATAGGCCAATGGTCAGGGCCATTTGGGTGGCAATGCCGGTGTACTTGAGCGCCGCGTTAGACTGCGGCTTCTTGGCGTTGGGTTCCGGCATCGGGTTGGGTAAGTTCCTTGACCTTGCCACCCATATTGCAGTTGCCGGTGAACGAAGCGCCGGGTTCAATGCTGAGCTTATCGGTCACGATGTCGCCTTCCACACTTGAGGTGGCCTTGAGCGCCAAGAGTTGCTGCACGTGCAGTTTGCCCTTGACCGACCCTTCGATTTCTGAGTTCTGACACACGATGTCGCCTTCCACCTTGCCGGTGGGGCCCACCACCAAGCGGCCCTTGGTGGTGATGCTGCCTGTGAAGGTGCCGTCAATGCGGATATTGCTTTCGCATTGGATTTCACCTTGGAACGCAGTGCCTTCCACAATACGGTTGATCGCCATGTCAGGCGCAGTCTCCATCATTTTGGTCTTTTTCATCGGATCAGGGGTAGTATTCCTGGAAGAACGTGCGGTACGCGTCCAGGTCTTTTGTTTTGAAGAGCTGCAAGTAGTTGCCCTTCGAAATCAGATACGTTTCGTAGCCCGGGCCGTTGTAGGTCGCCAGGGCATCGGTGTTGCCGCGGAAAGTGACCAGATAATTCCCGGCGTCTTCCAAGCGGTTGAAGCTTTTGACCAGCACAATGTGTTTCTCGCGGCCAAGCAGGTTGGCGGCGGTGATCAGGTTGGCGCTGTTGAAGTACTCTTTGTTGAAGTCCGACACGGTGGCCTTGACCTCGTTGATGTTGCCGCGGTCCATGTTGAACACCAGGGCAAAGAAGTGTTGCGCGCGGTCGTCGAAGGAGTAGGGTGAAGGCGGTGCCTCGGGTTTGGGTTCCGTGCTGGCGCCGGGGGCTCCAGACTCTTGGGCGAGCTCGTCGAGAATGCGCTGGGCGGCAACACCTTCTTCTCCTTCCAGGCAGTTGCCTGTCACGGCCTCAAGCGCCTCGATGTAGTTGTTGCGTTGGCCCACTTGACGGTCCATGTTACCAATGCACATGGCGCGCAGGAAACGGTACTTACACAGCAAGTGATTGTCTGGCTCCTCGCGGATGACCTCGTCACAGCGAATGATCAGGTCTACGTATTGACGACGGGTGTAGTCGGTGTAGGCCGCTTCGTACGCTGCAAGTTCTGACGCCTTTTGACGCTCTTGCTCGTCCTTGTAATCGGGGTTGTCAATCAGGCCTGCCCAGATGGATCCGGGGTAGCGCTGCTTGATGCGGTTGGCCCAGTAGGCCGACGTCTCGCGCTGGTCACCAAATGGGTTGGCGCCGCCCTCGAGCTCCTTGGCCAAAAACGTGCGGTACAGCTGGTAGTACCCCAGTGGGTGGAATTCGCTTTCGTCCACGCGGGCAGACATGTCTTGCCACGATTCGATGGCGTTCTCGTCGTCCTCGAGCTTTTCCTTGTAAATCACCCCCGATTGGTAGTACGCTTCTGAAATGGCGTTGTCCGAAGCGGTCATCAAACTATCCGAGCAAGGCAAGTCCGCGCGCAACTCCTCAATCGAAGGCACTTGAGCCTCGATGTCATTGGGGTCAAAGCCCTCGTCGGGCGTATCGGTGCCGTCTAGGGTTTGGTTGGGGTCGTCGGGGTCGCCGCTGTCGAAGGCCTGGAAGCCTTTGTTGCTGCGTCGCCAGTTGTCTTCCAACGGGCGGTCGCCCCATTGGCTGAGGAAGTTGTCGTAACCGCTGGTACGCAGCACTGGGTTGTACGGCCAGAAGTTGCTGGTGGCACCGCCGTCGCCAGCTTGTGCGTCGTTCAAGGCGCGTTCAGCATCGCGTTCAGCGCGCTCGCGCTCGGCGATAAGCTCCTCGCGGATTTGGTTCTGGATTTCCAGCAGGCGGGCGTCGAGTTCATCTGGTGCCAGCGGGCACAGGGCCTGCAGGCTGTCTTGACGCTCAATCACGCGCAGGTGGGTCACCAATTCGGTGAGGCTGGTCGCTTTGTTTTTAATGTCGGTGTAGCGCTTGTGGTCCTCGGCGATGTTTTGGAAACACGAGTCGTAGTAGGCCTGGGCCGGCTCGTAATCGCGGTCGTCAAAGTAGAGGTCTGCCAAACGCAAGTAACTCTTGGCGCGCTGCTTCTGGTTGTCGATGTTGGCGCGGAGCGACTTCTCGAGGTTGTCGATGCCGCCGGGGCGGTTGCGCTCTTCCAAGTCGAGGTCGGCCAGGGCGTAGTAGATCTGGTCGCGGTACTCCTCGTTCTTGTCGTCCTTGAGCATCTTGTAGAGCGTCTCACGGATTTCGGCCGGGTTTCCGCCGCGACGCGAGAAAGCAAGTGCTTGGTTGATGCGGGCGTAGAACTCCATCTCGTAGTACGGCTTGCACTTGACGACGGCCTGGTAGTTCTCGATGGCTTGTTGGGACTTGCCGAGTTCTTTCTTGAGTTGGGCGAGGATGAACAAGGGGCGTGCGCGGTCTTTGCGCTTCTTGGTATACTCCAGCGATTGCTCGAGCATCTTGACCGCATCCTTGTATTCGTTCTGGCGGATGAAGTACTCGGCGTAGATCAGGTACGTTTCGGCGCGGTGCTCGTCTTCCACATATTTGGCGTCGATGGCCTTGTCCAAAAAGAGCTTGGCCTTTTTCCAGTCGCCCTTCTCCATGAAAATCTTGGCGTACCACGCGTTGCCCAAGCTTTGCATCTGCGCAGACTTGTACTTCTTGGTGGCGAAGCGCAGGAATTCCTCGGCGCGGAACATCTCCCCTTTTAAGAAGTAGGCTTGTCCGAGCAACAGGTAGCAATCGTCAATCCACTTGTTGAGCTCTGGGCGCTTGAGGTCTTTGCTCTGGCGCTTGGAAATCTCCATGTTGTGCTTGGCGATCACATTGTTGGTCTTCTCGATGATACGCTCCATCTCGGGGTAAACCGATTGACGCGTCTCTTCGTTGCCGTGGATGAAGATGGGCAGGATTTCGTCCCAGTCCTCATCATGCTCATCGAACAGCTTGACCGATGCCTCACGCATGCTTTCCTTGGCATAGAAGTAGCCATTGAAGCGTGCGGTGGTGTTGTGGAAGGTGCGGTAAGAGAACCCGTCGCGTTCGGTGGTACACCCGGCCACAAGGACCAGGAGGAACGCGGCTACAAGGGCGCCGCAGGATATGCGCGTTCTGTTGTTCAACGAGTGCTGGTTAGACTTAATGCTAACTGATAAGGGGCAAAAATATTTCATTTCCTGAGAGAAGTCGCCAAAATCCCTTCCAGAACCAGCAAACCCACCGCAGGTGAATTGCAGATATTTGCACCAAAACCCACCCCTTGGAAGCCCCCGGCAAGCCCAAACTCATCCACCGACTGCGCAACCGCTACCGGCTCTCGCTCATCCACGACGAGACTTTTCAGGAGCGATTCAGCCTTAGACTCACACCACTCAACGTGATCTTGGTGGTGCTTGGGTTGTTTGTGGTGAGCGGCGGAATCGTGTATTCGTTTGTGGCATTCACTCCTTTGCGCCAACACGTCATTCCAGGGTACTTGAGTGCCAACTATAGGGAAGATGCCGTTTACAGCCGCGCGCAGGTAGACAGCCTCAAAGATGTTACCGCACGGCAGGACCGCTACATCCAAGACCTACGCGTAGTGCTCGGTGGCGGCGTGGTTACCCCCGCAAACCAAGACACCACCAACCAAAGCGCCCAGCCCGGCGACCTCGAGTTTGAAATGATCGAAGAGGATTCTTTGCTCCGCGAACGGGTGGGCCAGGAACCGTCCCTCGGCTTGGTTTTTGAGACCGGTGGTGAGGATGCGACGTTGGCAAACCTTCTTCTGTTCAAGCCCCTGGAAGGCACCCTGACAGGGCGTTTCGACACCCGGGTGCAGCATTTCGGGGTGGACGTGGTGGCGCCTGAAAACAGTGTGGTCAAAGCCGTGAAAGAGGGCACCGTGTTCTTTGCCGGCTACACCATCGATGGCGGGCACGAGATCCACGTGCAGCACGCCAACAACGTGGTGAGTATTTACAAGCACAACTCCAAGCTCTTCAAGCAAACCGGCGACCGGGTAGAAACCGGCGAGTCGGTGGCCGTGGTAGGCAACACCGGCGGCCATACAGACGGCCCCCACTTGCATTTTGAGCTGTGGATCGAAGGGGTGCCTGTTGATCCTGAGGATTACCTGGCTTGGGATTGAGGTCTGCTGCGCCTAGTAACTAGGTAAGTCCTCCTCCTCCCGCTCCCACCCACCCAAAAAATCTCCCCACCCCACCCCCCATTTCCAATCCGCAACTCGCGCGACTTGATGGATGGGCGGTACGCATACCTGATTGACCGGGAGGACTTGACCGCTGGCAATTAAAGGCACAAAAAAACCCGGTGCACGTCGTGCACCGGGTTCGATGGGGATGGTGAGCAGATTACTCCACCAACACAATGTCAAAGTCCACGAGGTCCACGAACTGCTGGATGCGCAAGTCGATGTCCTCCTCGGTGAGTTCCAACAGGCGCTCAGGACCGAATTTTTCGCAGGCAAACGAAGCCATGGCCGAGCCGATGATCACCGCACGCTTCAGGTTGGCAAACGACACCTCTTTGGTGTGGGCCAAAAAGCCCATGAAGCCGCCGGCAAAGGTATCGCCCGCGCCGGTGGGGTCCACCACTTCTTCAAGCGGGAGCGCAGGGGCAAAGAACACCTTCTCCTCGTCGAAGAGCAGTGCGCCGTGTTCGCCCTTTTTCATCACCAAGTACTTGGGCCCCATGGTCAGGATCTTCTTGGCGGCCTTCACCAAAGAGTGCTCGCCTGAGAGCTGGCGCGCTTCCTCGTCGTTGATGGTGAGTACGTCGATTTCCTTGAGCACCTCGTGCAAATCGTCGAGGGCAATGTCCATCCAGAAGTTCATGGTGTCCAGCGCAACGAGCTTGGGTCGCTTCTTCATTTGACGGATCACAGAAAGCTGTATCGCTGGCGCCAGGTTGCCGAGCATCAAGAAGTCGGCGTCTTGCGCGGCCTCGGGCACCTTGGGCTCAAAGGTCTCCAACACATTGAGGTCGGTGACCAACGTGTCGCGGCTGTTCATGTCGTAGTGGTACTTGCCCGACCAGAAGAACGACTTCTCGTTTTCGCGGATTTCTAGCCCTTCTTGGTGGATGCCTCGGCGTTGCATTTCGGCCAGCATGTCCTTGGGAAAATCGCCGCCGATCACCGAGATCAGGTGCGACTCTTTTACAAAGTAAGAGGCTGCCAAGCTGATGTAGGTGGCTGCCCCGCCTACTACTTTGTCCACCTTTCCAAACGGTGTTTCGATGGCGTCAAAGGCCACTGTGCCCACTTCGATCAAAGCCATAGTAAATTTTTTGCGGCGAAGATATTGTAGTTTTTCACAGTCGTACTTATCTTTGCGCTCCCTTTTTGAAGGGAAGATTCCTCCTTAGCTCAGCTGGTTAGAGCATCTGACTGTTAATCAGAGGGTCCTTGGTTCAAGTCCAAGAGGGGGAGCACAGAAAGCGGTTGCACTTGTCCAAGTGTGACCGCTTTTTTTTGCCCCAATGGCGTCAACCCACTTGGAAAATCGGTGTCCTCGAAAAAGATGTGTAACCTTTGCTTCACATCCCAAAAGAAGTGTTACGTTTGCGTTACACCAACAAACGATCCAATGAACATCGAACTCATCATTCCCATCCTGGGCATGCTCACGGGCATCATCATTCCTGTTGCCGTTTTCATTTGGCTGTATTTCGATGCGAAAAGCAAGCGAGATGCCGCTGTAGAAATTGCCCGCCACTTGGACAACCCGGACAAAGTCGAAGACCTGCTGAACATCTTTGATGAACGCAAAAAAGAACCGATTGACTACCGGCGAGGCGGGGTGATCACGCTGTTCGTGGGGCTGGGCATTTTCATTCTGGGCCATTTCTTTGTGGGCAACATTCTGAAAGGGGTGGGCGGTTTGGTTGGATTCATCGGCGTGGGCGTCTTGATCGCTGGTTATCTCTATCCCAATACGGAGAAGGAACTGACAAATGCTGTAGACCAATTCGAACGCAAATAAGCATGGGCAAAAACCACCAGAAGCTCTTGAACAACTTGGCGAGATTGCGCAAATCCGCGGGGCTCACCCAAGAAGAACTTTCTGTTGCCGCTGAAGTGTCACGAAAAAGCATCAACGCCATCGAAAATGGCGTCTATGTTCCCTCCACAGTCCTGGCCTTGAAGATTTCCAGTACTTTGCGTTGTTCGGTCGAAGACCTCTTTCAATTGCCCTAAATGCCGAAGACCATTTTGTACATCGCCATGTCCGAGGACGGTTTCATCGCCGGAGACAAGGACAACCTCGACTTCTTGAACCCCTACCAAGTCGAAGGCGAGGACTATGGGTATGGTCCGTTCATGGAAACAATCGGCGCCATTCTAGTGGGTCGAAGAACCTACGAAAAGGTGCTCAGCATGGGCCATCCGTACCACGAAGACAGGGAGGTGTATGTGATCACTCGCCAGGACCGTCCCTCGGCTGGAAAACTGCATTTTTTCGGTGGGAACCTGCGGGAATTGGTCGAGGAGCTGAAGCAATCGAATGAGGGCAATGTGTATTGTGATGGTGGGGCGGGTTTGGCCCAAGCCATGCTCCAAAAAGGCTTGATTGATGAAATCATTCTGTCCATCATTCCGATTCAACTTCAGCGGGGCACTTTGCTGTTCGCTGGTGGCGTGGTGCCCGAGGCCTTTGAATGCACAGCGATTGAAACCTTTGCCACAGGATTGATCCAGAGAGTCTATGGGCTGAAAAAACAGGACAATGGATGAGATACCGGAAGTGCTTGGAGGGGGGTGTTGAGGCCTCGGAACTGGGGTTTGGGGCCTGGCAGATCGGGATCAACCTTGGGCGATGCGAATGAGCACTTCCACCGCCTTCTCCATGTCCTGAACGCTCACCCATTCTTGCCGGCTGTGAAAGGCATGTTCGCCAGCAAACACATTCGGACATGGCAACCCCATGAAGCTCAAACGGCTTCCGTCTGTGCCTCCGCGGATGGCGCCTCGCTTCAACTTCAATCCCGCCGCCTCAATCGCCGCTGCCGCCCGGGCCGCCACGTGTGGATGCTGGACCAGCACTTCTTTCATGTTTCGGTATTGCTCCCGAATGTCCACACGGCCTGTGGCACCGGGCCATCTCGCCAATACATCTTGCTGCAAGGCCCGCAAGCGCTGGGCAAAAGTCCCCAATTCCGCGGTATCGAAACTGCGCACGATGAACGTGATTTCTGATCGTTCCACCGTTCCCGTCATCTCGTATGGATGAACGAACCCAGTGCGATCCTCGGTGGTTTCTGGGCTCCAACTGTCCACTGGCAAAGACGCTACGAAATCACACGCCACTTTCAAGGCATTGACCATCGCTCCCTTGGCAAAGCCCGGATGGGCGTTGATGCCCTCAAATACCACGGTCGCCCCGTCGGCAGAAAACGTCTCATCCTCCATGCTGCCGAGTGACTCTCCATCGACTGTGTAGCCGAAATCCGCGCCCAACTTCTCGAGGTCCACCCGGTCTGCCCCCCGTCCGATTTCCTCATCCGGGGTGAAGAGAATCCGCAGCGTCGCATGAGGCGCTTCCGGATGATCGTGAAACCACTGCAAGCAATCCATGATTTCCGCTACACCCGCTTTGTTGTCCGCGCCGAGGAGGGTCCGGCCATCTGCCGTCACAATGTCCTCGCCCACCTTGTCCATCAAATCAGGATGCCCGGCTGCTGGGTCAATCACCACGTCGTTGTGGGGCAGCCGCATCGGCTGACCATCCCAAGCGGCGTGCACAATCGGCTCCACATCCGCCCCCGAAGTTTCCGGCGACGTGTCCATGTGGGAACAAAAGCAAATCACCGGCTCCTCCGGATCCCCAGGCAACGTCGCATACACATAGCCATGTTCATCCATCGCCGCATCGCTGCATCCGAGCGTGCGCAATTCTTCCACGAGCAAACGCCCAAGGTTCTTTTGCTTCTCAGTACTGGGACAAGTGGGGCTCGATGGGTCGCTCTGGGTGTCGATGCGCACATACCGCAAGAACCGCTCAAGCGCTGACCCCCCGTGCATGATCACAGCAAATTGATGCGGCTCGCCAGAAGGTCTTTGTAACTGCCACCCACCGGAATCTCCTTCTCCATGCCTTCCATCGTGATCATCGCATACTTGATGCTTTCAATGGCCTGCAGATTGACGATGTAACTGCGGTGCACACGGACAAACACCCGGTCATCCAGTTTCCGCTCCACATCCTTCATGGTGCTGTGAATGGTGAAGCTCTCCTCCCGGGTGTGCACCACCACATAATCCTTCAACGCTTCTACAAACAGCAAATCCTCGTGCTTCACCCGAATCAAACGGCTGCGGTTTTTCACAAAAATCACATCCGCGTCCTGCTTGTGCTCCGCCAAGCTGCGGAGAAAGTCCGACTCCAATTTCAGCTCCTGCTCCTTCCCGTGCTTGTGCAGCGCCATCTCAATGGCTGTTTGGATGTCTACATCCTTGAAAGGCTTGAGAATGTAGCCATGCGGCTCTGCCAACTTCGCCTCATTGAGGGTGTTTTCATCCGCATAAGCGGTCAAGAAAACAACAGGGATATCGAGGTTGCGCTTGATTTCCTCCGCCGCGGCAATGCCGTTCATGTCGCCCTTGATCATGATGTCCATCAAAGCCAAATCCGGCTTGTGCTTCAAAGCCATTTCAATGGCATCCTCACCATTGTCTGCAGAGGCAATGACATTGTAGCCGAGATTCACAAGACAGCGCTCGATGTCCTTCCGGACAATGCTCTCGTCCTCAGTAACCAAGATGTTGATGGGCATGGTGGAAAAATTGATTGTTAAGTCGAAGGCGTAAAGCTAACCAAAAACGAACATCCTGGCCCGTTTTCGTTGTTGCGGACAAGAAGCGTGCCATCGATTTGGTCTGTCAAAGCTTGAACCAAATACACGCCCAATGAATCGTTCTGGGAAAAGTCGAAGCCTTCGGGAAGACCCACGCCATCATCCTGAACTTCAATCTCCAACAAGTCCCCTCGCACACGCTGCACCCGCAAAGTGATGCAGCCAAACGGCCGAGAGACAAACGCGTATTTCATCGCATTCGAAACAAGTTCATTGACAATCAGTCCGCAAGGAATGGCCTGATCGAGTTTCAAATGGACATCGTCCAAAACCGTGCGAAGTTCCACCTGGCAATCTTGCCGGGCATAGCTGTGAATCAAATTGTTCGAGAGCCTGACCAGATATTCTGAGAAACTGATGGAACTGAAATCCGTGTTCCGATACAACGACTCGTGGATGTAAGACATTGTCGCGATCCGATTCTGCGACTCGTCGAGCACTTGAAGCAAACCCGGATCTTTGATGAAACGCCGTTGCAGGTTGAGCATGCTGGAAATGACCTGCAGGTTGTTTTTCACCCGGTGGTGCACTTCCTGAAGCAGCACCTCCTTTTCTTTCAAAGCATTGCGGATGGCCTCGTCAATTTCCTTCCGCTCCGTGATGTCGTAAGCGATGCAACTGAGTTCCTTGTGGTCGTCGTCGAATTGAACGGGGTTGAGGAACATTTGGAACCAAACCAAATTCCCCTCCACATCTCGCACCGGCATTTCAAATTGCTGCTGGCGACCATCAAAAGCGCGGGGGAAGAACTGCAACACATCGCGGTCCAAGTCCTTTTCCATCACAGCATTGAACTTGTCGAGGACTGAATCGCCGAGGTTCAAATCGTCTCCGAATTGCAAACGCATGATCGATGCAAAGTTCTCATTCTGAGAAGTCAGGCGCATCTCACCGTCGATGGTGAACATCAACAGGTAACGGGTGGAGTTGAAGATGGATTCGAGCTTGGCACTTTGAACGTGTGCGGCGCGCTCGTGCCTGCGCATGTCCGTGATGTCGAGGTAAATCCCGCGCAAACCGATGCGATTGCCGGCATCATCATGCTGTGCAGTCGCACCCCCGATGACTTGCAAGACAGAGCCATCGTGCGCCTTGAATTGCAATTCGTGTTGGCTGGATTCCAAGGCATCCATCCATGCATTGCGCTCCTCCGGAAGCCCTTGAATGATGCTGTGGACAGGCAAATCTGCCAAATCCATGCCCGCATACCCCAACGTCCGGAAAAACGATGGGTTCGCATAGGTGAAGTGCCCTTCCGGACTGAGCAGGAAAATCAAGTCGGTGGCGTGCTCGAGGATGTCGCGGTACCGGTGTTCGCTTTCGCGCAATTCTTCCTCCGCCAATTTCAAATCCGTGATGTCTCTGGCCACAACAACCGCGCCCAACCGCGCCCCTTCATCGGAACGCAAAGTGGCCACGGACATCAACATGCTGAATTCCTCGCCCGACGCCCGAATGCCGGCGACCTCTCCAACAAAGTAATTGTGGGTGCGCAACTCGTGCAAAATGCCATCCGCCTCGTCGGGATCGGCCAGAAAGGCGGAGAATTCAAGGGTTTTGGCCTCATCTACAGACCAACCAAACTCCACGGATGCCGCATGGTTGAACTGCAACAACCGACCGTCTTCATCAAAGGCGGCGATCATGTCAATGGAACTTTCGATGATGCTTCGGTTCAGTTCCTCTGTTTCGCGGAGCTTGCGTTGGGTGGCTTGGTGCCTGTTGATTTCTGCCTTCAACAACTCATTCGTCTCCTCGGCGAGGCTTGCCCGCATTTGTTCGCGCATCAACTCCATGCGCGTCGACAAATCCGTTGCCGTCACCTGAATCGCTGGCTGCCGATCAAACACGGACAACGTCATCCGCAAGCCCACATCCCGGAGCACGTGACCTTCCAGTTCAAGCGTCAACTCGACGTAGGGAACTTTCTCACCTTGCCGAGCTTTCAAGAGCGCCGTGCGGATGCGATCTCGGTCGCTGTTGATGAACAGGGTCTCGAACGAGGCGCCGATCAATTCGTCTTCCGCGTCGGCCAGCACCAGCTCTGTGGCGGCGGGGTTGACGTATTGGATTTGGCCTTCAATGACGAGAAACAAACTGATGGGATTCGACTCGACAAGCAAACGGAAGCGTTCCTTTGTCTGGGCCAAATCGCGCTCAACCCGCTTGTGATCTGTGACATCGTAGATGAACAAATGCGTGGCCTCCCCTGGCCCAACGGGCTTCATCGCAGCTTCCACAAAGCGAAAGTTCCCTGGCGCAATTTCCAGTTCAATTTCACATGGGCTCATGCTTTTTGAACGGGCTTGCAAGCGACGCCAATCCCGAATGCTCAGCCACTCCGTGAGGTCGCGGTTTTTCAGCATGGCAACATCTGTTGCGCCCATGATTTGGCCAAATCGTTCATTGCAATCGACGATCATCAAGTCCTCGATGCGCGCAATGCCATCCATCGCAGAGTGACTGAGGGAATCAATGGAAGGCATCGGCGCCAACGGCGCCTCAAACATCAAGAGCCAACCGCTCTCCAAAGCAGAAGCCCTGCACACCCAATTCGTTTGGTTTTCTGCGATGTGCCAAGCCTTGGATTCGCCCACGGCCATGTTCTGCAACAGGTCCAGAAAGTCTGGCAAGTCGCCGGCAGGCAACCAATTCGTCAGTTCCTGTGGCTTGCTGATGGCCGCGGCAAACAACTCATTCCAAGCATCGAAGACCCCTTCCGCGTGGCCAGATGCACTTCGAGGCAAATGCCCCACTGGCATCGGAATGGCAGACAAATCAAACCGAATCTTCGAAGGTTGTGGGCTGGCATTCATCGATGAAACTCTTCTGATGGGCGGTCACTCCTCGACGTCACCTTGCGGAACATCTGGCGTCCTGTTGCCGTTGATCCGATACAGTTTGCCCAAATCATATTGCAAGGTCGCCTCCAAAACGCCATTCTCGTCGTAAAAAAACCACTTTCCATCCCGCACGCCCCCTTCGTATTTTCCCGACCACTGGGTTCGACCGTTTCTGTGGTAGCTGGTGTGCTTCCCCTGGGGTTGGCCAAATGAAAACTCCCCTTCAAATCGCTTTTGGCCATTGTCATAGGTATGGGTCCAGACGCCGTGCCATTCTCCATCAATGTACGCCCCCTCTTCTCTGTGATCATTGACCTCATAAACCCATTCACCGTTGCGTTCCCCTCGGATGTATTCGCCTTCGAGCAGGGTGTTGCCAGCCTCGTCGAATTCCTCAAACATCCCATCTTTTTCCCCATTTCGGTAGCGTTCACGGCGGTGGACCTTGCCGCTCTCGTAAAACCAAGTCCATTCGCCATGCAATTCACCGTTTCGGTAGGAGCCGGTTTGGGCGGTTTGGCCTGAAGCGTAGAAAAACGTCCAATTCCCTTCTCGCTTGCCATTGCCATACCCCCCCTGGGCCTTGATCTCGCCAGAAGGAAAAAACAGGGTCCATTCCCCTTGCCGATCGCCCGCAGGATCCGTCATTCCAGTGGCCACCAAAACACCCGCTTCATGCACCTCACCGCCGATGAGTTCACCTTGCGCATCGTACATCCTGAAAACGCCTTGCTTCTTGCCATCGCTGTAGGAACCCACAGATTGCACTTGACCGTTTTCATGGTAGGTCCGCCGAATGTCCAGCAACATCACATTTTCTTCTCCCGCCTCCAACAATTCACCATTTGCGTATTGCACCATCTCCGTCAGATTGCCACGCTTGTCGAACAATTTGAAGACCCCATGCCGCACCCCATGCCGCCAAGGTCCTTCCTCGAGCTTCAATCTGTGGTCGTCATCCCTGAAAACAATCCAAACCCCATGCTTTTTTCCTTGACTGTCCAATCGATTGAAACTCTCCATCGAGCGCAAAAACCCATCTCGGTAATCCAGAAATGCAATGAGGCGACCATCCGGCGCAAACTCCTTTCCACGTCCTGATTCCAAACCCTCCACCACCGGGATGATTCGCTTGGGCAATCCGTTGAGATGTCGCAACACCAATTCTCCGTCCCGAATGCCTTGCCGCCAAGGGGTCTGCTCCACACACACCATGCCCTGATCGTCGAACAAGCAATCCAATCCGTCTCGCTGCCCAGCGGCATAGGCCACCTCGCGTTCAAGCGTCCCATCTTCTCGAAAAAAACGCCACAGTCCTTCGAGCTCGTGATTGCTTCGGGAGCCCACGCTTTTGAGTTCGCCATTTTCGTGAAAACTGCGCCATTCGCCCTCAGGCAAACCATTGACCAAACAACCTTCACTGGATACTGTGCCATCATCGAAGGCAAAGGTCGTCCATTCGCATCCTGGCAAATCGGGTTGGGCCTGGACAAAGTTCCACACAACACAATGACTTAAAATCAATTTTTTGAAAAGAGAATTCATTGTCTTTATAGGGCTGTGGAAACGGTGCAAAAGTCGGGAGGAAAGAACTTGCTTTTCGGTCTTATTCACAACTTTTCAAGGTTTTTTGACAAAGCTGTGGACGGGTTGAAGCTTGGTGTTGTTGGGTTTGTGTTCAGTTTGGACAGCTTTGTGCTTGCTCGATGGTCATGAACTTTGTGGAGAACTCAAAGGTGCCTGGATTGTGGAGAAAGGGCGGTTGGGTTGGTGGCATTTTGAGGATACTTGGAATGAAAAAAATTTGGAAGGGGAGGGGGTTGGTTGGCTTAGTGGGTGGGTGTGGGATATGCAAGGAAAACTTGTCCACGTTTGTTCACATGGAATTGACAAGAACAACATGGGGGGTGTTGGTTACTTTTGCCGCATACCTCACGTACGGAAGCCATGAAAATAGCCATTGGGTGTGACCATGCAGGTCCTCAGTTGAAATCTTTGATTGTCAAATTTTTGGAAGAGAAGGGACACGAGATTGAAGATGTTGGAACGCATACAGAAGATCGGGTGGACTATCCGGATTTTGCGCATCAGGTGTCTGAACTTGTGGCAAAGGGTGGGTGCGATTGGGGGGTGTTGATTTGCGGCTCTGCGAATGGTGTGGCCATGTCGGCAAACAAGCACGATGGTGTGCGTGCAGCCATTGCATGGAAGCCGGAACTTGCAGCGCTGGCCAAGCAGCACAATGATGCGAATGTGCTCTGCCTGCCAGCGCGATTTGTTTCGTCAGAAGAGGCATTGGATATGGTGGATGCATTTGCAACCGCTTCGTTTGAAGGCGGGCGCCACGAGGGGCGTGTCAAGAAAATTGGTTGGCCATTGGCAATGGCTGGTTGGCTTTGTGGTTGGGCTGCATTGGGCATGGCGCAAGATGTTTCCTTGGTGTATCCGGAATTGGCAACCAAGTATGCTGCAACCATCCAAGCGGAGCAGTTGAACCAGCATCTGTCTGTCCTCGCCAGTGATGCGTATGAGGGTCGTGAGACAGGCACTGCGGGCGCGGACAAGGCTGCGGCATACATCGCTGGGTATTTTCGTTCGTTGGGCATCGCACCTTACGATGGTGAGGCGTACATGCAGGATGTTCCGTTGGAATCGGTTCAGATTCAGGGAGCGTCCATGACGTATGGGGAGGAAGCGTGGTCACTTTACGATGACTTTGTGTTGTACCCAGGCTTGAAGGAGGAGGTGTTGGATTCTGTACCTGTCGTGTTTGCTGGCTTTGGCATCGCGGATTCCCTTTGGAACGATTATGCGGAATTGGATGTGGAGGGAAAGGTGGTGGTGGTATTGAGCGGAGATCCGAGGAATGCGGATCGTCTGAGTTATGTGACGAATGAGTTGGGACCAAACCAATGGTCCGAAGGTCCTGAAGCGAAGCGCATCGCAGCTGCAGCCGCAGGGGCTGCAGGGTTGGTGGTGGTGGAAAGCCAATACGGCATGACCAAGGGTCGTTTGAAGGGCTGGATCGGCCGGAAATCTGTCCGGTTGCAGCGTGAGGAGACGCCAAATGGCGAGGGAACGGATTTGCCGACGTTTTTTGTCCCGGAGCGGGTGGGTGATGTGTTTTTGTCGGATACAAAGGCCAAATCCGTGGCCAAGTCACGCACCACGGCCCAGCGCAAAGGAAGGGTTTGGCGCGGTGAAGTGAAAGATCAGCGTCTGTCCTTTGTCTTGGATCGAGCCAAACGTTCTTTCGTTGGAGCGAACGTGTTGGGTTACATTCCCGGCCGCGATTCCGTTTTGAGTCGGGAGTTGGTTGTCATCACGGCGCATTATGACCATGTAGGCATCATTGACGGTGAGATTCACAATGGCGCAGATGATGATGGATCGGGCACGGTGACGGTATTGGAATTGGCAGAGGCCTTTGCAATGGCTGCAGCGGCGGGCGAAGGACCTCGCCGGAGTGTCTTGTTGATGACCGTGGTGGGGGAGGAAAAGGGTTTGTTGGGATCAGAATGGTACAGCGACCATCCGGTTTTCCCGCTGTCGCGGACGGTTGCAAACCTGAACATTGACATGATTGGTCGGGTTGACGAACAGCATGCGGACGATGAGCGTTACGTGTATCTCATCGGTTCGGACAAACTTTCCACGGAATTGCATCAAATATCAGAAGCAGCCAATGGGAAGTGGGTGGATTTGGCCTTGGATTATACATACAACGATCCGGAAGATCCCAATCGTTTTTACTATCGTTCAGATCATTACAACTTTGCCAAGCACAACATCCCGGTGATTTTTTACTTCAGCGGGGTGCATGAGGACTACCACAAACCAGGCGATGATGTAGAAAAAATCATGTTCGGCAAGACGGCTGAGATCGGTCAACTGGTGTTTCACACGGCCTGGCAACTCCTGAATCGGAACGAGCGGATTCGGGTGGATGTTGCGAATGACTTTCCGACGAAAAACTGATTGGGTTTCAGGGTTGCAGGCTCCTCACAGCGGCGCGGAAGAATTTCCTTTCCTGTTCATATGCACTGCCTGTAGCGGGTCCATTGAAACCGGTGTGGACGTAGGCGATGTTGCCTTGTTTGTCAAGGATCAACGTGGTGGGGAAGCTCTCAAAACCGGTGAGAAAGTCCATCTTGTACGCCGTTTCTTTTTTCCGCGCAGGCCCGCCGTAGACAATTGGCCAATTCACGCCCATATCCCTTTGAAATCGCTGGAATCGTTCAAAGGTCGCTCGAGGATTGGACTTTCTTTCGAACGCGACGGAAGCGATTTGAAGACTGGGAAACTCCGTTTTGAGTTCTTTCAAAAGGCGGGTGGCGTCCATGCAATTGGGACACCATGTGCCCATCAAATCGATGATGGTGACATGGCCTTGGAAACGGTCAGCCGTCCAGCGTTCGACTGTGCTGTCTTGGTCGACGACGACAGTGAAATCCAAAGGGCCCGTGGCTTTGATCCGCATGGGATCTGAGGGCGGCAGGTGGGCCAACGGATGCCCTGTGATTGCAGCTGTGTATCCCGAATGGGCGTGAAAAGTCCCATGCAGAGAGTCGTCGCCCAGCGAGACATCGATGCGGTAGAGGTGTGCACCGTCGAAGGTCGTTAAGACGATGTTCTCATCGTCCTTTTCGCCGCCGAGGTAGCGCAAATCACCAGTATCTGTCTTGATGGTTGCAAGTGCAGCGCTCTTGTTGGTTTGCAAAATGAGTTGACCAAACCAAGCGGCACTGCCTTCTGCTGCGATGGTCAGCGCATATGGTTTTTTCGGTTCAGATGTCAAATTGTGCTCAGCGAACGAAGGGGGATTGGGGATGCGTCGAATGGTGAGTGGAATGCGTCCAAAAGGATCGGTCATTTTGTCCAGCCATTCTCCGGTGAAGGTGTTGTTTTCGCTCCATTCCCCGGCAATCGCTCCATCGAATACAGGAATTCTGTAGTTGCCGTTTGTGAGGCGTTCCAGAGCAATCTCCTCCCCATTGTTTTGGATGACCAAACTGTCTTGACTGCCGTTCGCATATGCACTGGCCCGGACACTGTCGTTCAGGGCAAATTGCAGCTCATACCATTGTTCGTGGGACCCAGCGGGTTCTGGGGCCTTGTGTTCGCCATCCCCGCAGGCGAAGAGGACGCCTGCGAGGATAATGGAAAAGGCAAGGGATGGAAATGGGTGCTGCATGGTTGAAAGATCAAATGTCGAATTTGATGCCTTGCGCCAACGGGAGGGAATCTCCGTAATTGATTGTGTTCGTCTGGCGGCGCATGTACGCTTTCCATGCGTCGGAGCCTGACTCGCGTCCACCGCCAGTCTCTTTTTCGCCACCGAAGGCCCCGCCGATTTCAGCACCGGAGGTGCCGATGTTCACGTTCGCGATGCCGCAGTCGGATCCATTGGCACTCAGGAAGAGCTCAGACTCTCGCACGTGGTTTGTCATGATGGCGCTGGACAGTCCTTGTGCCACGTCATTTTGCAGTGCAATGGCTTCCTCGATGGTCTTGTACGGCATGATGTACAAGATGGGCGCGAAGGTTTCATCCTGCACGATTTGCATCTCGTTGTTGACTTCTGCAATCGCAGGCTTCACGTAGCACCCGCTTTCGTATGCGTCGCCTGTCAAAACACCTCCTTCGACCAGGAAGGTCCCACCTTGTTGGGAAACAGATTCCAGTGCGTTCAGGTACATGCTGACGGCATCCTTGTCTGTCAAGGGGCCCACATGGTTTTTTTCATCCAGGGGGTCACCAATCCGAAGTTGCGCATATGCGGACACCAGTGCCTCTTTGACTTGAGGGTAAATGCTTTCGTGAATGATCAATCGGCGCGTGCTGGTGCAGCGTTGCCCACAAGTTCCAACTGCGCCGAAGACAGTCGCTGGAATGACCATTTTGAGGTCGGCGTGTTGAGAAATGATGACTGCGTTGTTGCCGCCGAGTTCAAGCAAGCTTTTGCCCAAGCGCGCGGCGACAGTTTGTGCGACAGCTTTGCCCATGCGGGTGCTGCCCGTTGCGCTGACCAAGGGGACCCGGTGGTCTTCGCAGAGCTGCTGACCGATGTCAGCACGGCCACTGATGACACACGAGATTGCGGCTGGAACGTTGTTGGCTTCGGCAACTTGGCTCCAAATGTTTTGGCAGGCAATTGCGCAGAGTGTGGATTTTTCTGAAGGCTTCCAAACACAAGCATTTCCTGCGATCCATGCAAGTGCGGTGTTCCATGCCCACACAGCGACAGGGAAGTTGAAGGCGGAAATGATGCCGACAACTCCCATTGGATGCCATTGTTCGAACATGCGGTGGTTGGGCCGTTCACTGTGCGTTGTCATGCCGTAAAGCATGCGTGATTGTCCAACAGCAAAGTCGCAGATGTCAATCATTTCTTGCACCTCGCCCAATCCTTCTTGGTAGGATTTTCCCATTTCATAACTGACCAAGGCCCCAAGATCAGCTTTGTGTTCACGCAGGGCATTGCCAAACTGGCGGACGACCTCTCCACGAAGCGGTGCCGGTGTTTTTTGCCATTGCTTTTGGGCGTTTTGGGCTGCGCTGATGGCTTGATCGGTTTCTTGAGCTGTGGCGGTGCTGAAGCTGGCGATGGTGGCGCCATCTACTGGTGACACAGATGCGATGACCTCACCGCTTCCAAGTTGTTGATTTCCAATGAATACGCCGCCGTTTTGGCTTGCGATACCGAGTCGGTTGAGGATGTCTTGCATGTTCATGCTGCAAAGGTAATGGGTTGGGTTTTGTTCTTCGGTTTCACGTGAAACAGTTCAGCGACCAAGTTGAATCAGCAGAACGCTGAGGTCAGATGCTGAAACGCCCGATATTTTTGAGGCCTCATGAAGCGTGGCCGGTTGGTGATGTGACAGTTTTTCCCGAGACTCGGCAGATAGCGATGTGTATTTGTGGTAATCGAAATGGGTCGGAATCTGAATGCTCTCCAAGCGTTTGAGTTTGGTGGCCATTTCTTGTTCCTTCTCGATGTACCCCGCGTATTTGACGGAGATTTCCACGGCTTCCTGGACCTCTTGTTCTGGTTCAAATGCGTTGGGCATCATTTCGAGGATGTCGGAAAAATGCATTTCAGGCCTTGAAAGGATGGAGATGGCTTTCGTTTTCTGCGAAAGGGGACTGCTTTTCTTTTTGATCAGAATGGGGTTGGCTGCCTGAGGTGGTACGCTCGTGGAAGCAATTTGTTTCGCTGTTTCCTTGATGCGTTTTTGTTTCTCCGTGAATCTGTCGATGCGATTTTTTGAAGCCAAACCGATGGCAGTTGCAATCGGGGTCAACCTTTCGTCGGCATTGTCTTGCCGCAAAAGGATTCGGTATTCAGCCCTGGACGTGAACATGCGATAGGGCTCCTTCGTTCCCTTCGAGACGAGGTCATCGATGAGAACACCGATGTATGCTTGGTCGCGTCCGAGCACAATGGGATCAGCGTTCCACGTGGAACGTGCGGCATTGATGCCGGCCATCAAACCTTGGGCAGCCGCTTCTTCATAGCCTGTGGTTCCATTGATTTGGCCTGCGAAATAGAGGTTGGAAATGATTTTGGTTTCTAGGCTGTAGTGAAGCTGCGTGGGATGGAAGAAATCGTATTCCACGGCATAGCCAGGCCGGAAGATTTTGGCCTTCTCGAATCCAGAAATGTGTTGAAGTGCTTGGAGTTGTACGTCTTCTGGGAGGCTTGTGGAAAAGCCATTCACGTAAACTTCGACGGTATTCCAACCTTCGGGTTCCACAAAGATTTGGTGGGCATCTTTCTCAGAAAACCTTTCGATTTTGTCCTCGATGGAAGGACAGTAGCGCGGCCCCAATCCTTGGATTCTGCCATTGAACATCGGCGATCGATCAAAACCTGACTTGAGGATGTCGTGGACAATTGGGGATGTATATGTGATATGGCAAGAGCGTTGCTTGGTCAATGGTGCTGATGGAAGAAAAGAGAATTTGGAGGGTTGGGCATCGCCCAGTTGTTCTTCCATTTTGCTGTAGTCAATGGATCGACCATCCACACGTGGAGGTGTGCCCGTCTTCATTCTGTCTGAGGAAAACCCGAGACCGACCAGCTGTTCAGTAATGCCTGTAGCTGCGCGTTCGCCAGCACGTCCGCCGCCAAACTGTCGTTCGCCGATGTGCATCAGTGCGTTCAAGAATGTCCCGTTGGTGAGGACAACTTTTTTTGAGCGAATGCGACCGGCAACGCCACAGCAGACGCCGACACAGTTTTCTCCTTCAACCCAAATGCCAGTGACCATGTCCTGCCAGAAGTCAAGGTTGGGTGTTTGTTCCAAGCGGAGGCGCCATGATTCAGCAAACCGGTTGCGGTCGTTTTGCGTCCTTGGGCTCCACATGGCGGGCCCTTTGGATTTGTTGAGCATTCGAAACTGGATGGCGCTTTCGTCGCTGACCAAACCGGAATACCCCCCAAGGGCGTCGATTTCACGAATGATTTGGCCTTTTGCAATACCGCCCATGGCTGGATTGCAACTCATCTGTCCGATGACGCCCATGTTCATTGTGATCAGCAAGGTGCTTGCACCGAGGTTGGCAGAAGCGGCGGCGGCTTCATTGCCGGCATGACCGGCACCAACGACGATGACGTCATATTCTGGGAGCATGATTCAGGGTTTCACGTGGAACAACTGCGCAAGGGCTCTGTTCTCAGCCTCGCGCATGCTGGCTTTTTGCTTCGGGGTCTTGTCGTGGAAGCCAATCAGGTGCAGAATGCCATGTGCCATGACGCGGCTGAATTCAATCTGATGCTTGACACCGAAGGTCCGTGCATTTTCTTTCGTTCGATCGACTGAAATGAACAAGTCTCCGGAGGTCACATCACCGACGCAGAAATCGAACGTGATGATGTCCGTGTACGTGTCGTGGTTCAGTTCTCGTTGGTTGATATTCAGCAGATAGGCATCGGAACAGCAGATGATGTTGATCTCACCTTCCGTTTTCTCATAACCATGGATGATGCCCTGCAACCAGCCTCTTGTTTTGCGCTTTTGGGGCACGCGAAAGGGGTGGTCTGCGTTCAGAAACTGGATCACGCAAAAACCTTCGCAAATGTCAGTTCGACGATTCTGCCCTCCTCCAAAAATGCACAATCATCAGCGAGAGAACGCATCAAAAAGACACCGCGTCCGTTGGGCTTCTCGATGTTCTCAGGGGCTGTTGGGTCAGGAATGTTCTCGAAGTCAAAGCCCGGCCCTTGGTCGTGGACTCTGAAGAACAAGCTGTTTTCTTGCCTCTCATATTCGACGATGACCTCTTTGGACGTGTCCAGTTTGTTGCCGTGCACAATGGCGTTGTTCACAGCCTCTGTCATGGCGATCAGGACGTCCCCGTAGCATTCTTCTTGAAAGTTGCCTGACTCCCGAAAATCGTCAATGAGGCGTTCGACGAGGGCGATGTTCTCGGGTACAGATGGAAAGCGAAGTTCCTGCATGGTTTCTGTCATGGCTCGGGAAAAATATCGTTGCCCAAAGTATTGAAATATTCGTTCACCCGCTCGCGGTAGTAAGGTTCTAATTCAGGTGGAATTGTTCGTAACCACTCCGTTTCGGAGGCTTTTTTGTTGAGGTACTCTTGCATGCTTGCTGGTGGAGGGGTGACCAAATCTCGGCCTGTTCGAGATTCTCGTTCTTCTTTTTCCCCTCGAATCCTTTCTGCATTCTCCGCTTCGAGCAGGCGCGTCATGATGTCCCGCTGCCTTTCGATGGCCTCGAGGTCAACTTCTCTGTTGACAAGCTGCCGTTCCAAGGCCTCCATGTCCGCTGCGATTTGCTTGAAACCATTTCCTTCTCCTTGGCCCTCTTGATTGAGGTCGGACCCCTTCTTTTCAGCCATTTGGCGCAATGCGCGTTGTTGTGCGGCCATGGAGGCGAGCTCCTTGCTCAGTTGCCGCTTTTCCGAAGGCGACATGCCGGCATTGGCGCCTTCTCCCATCATCTCCTTCATCTGCTCGAGTTTCTTGCCCAGGGCATCTTGCATGCGCTTCATTTCACCAGCACTGGGCGAGGGAGATGGCTTGCCATTTCCGCCTGGCTTTTCGCAGTTGCCGCTGCCAGGCTGCGACTCGGCCATGGCCTGTTGCATCTGCTGGAGGGCCTCATCGAGCATCAAGGCAAGGTTGTTGAAGCTGGTCATCACATACTGTTGGTTTGCCGTGATCTCGTCTGTCAGGCGATCACCAAATCCACCCAAGGCTTTCTCCATGTGGTGGTTGACCAATCCAATTTCGCGGTTGACCATCGCGGAGAGTTGCGGGATTCTTTTGGACAGGGCAAACAGGGAGTCTTCGACGAGTTTTCCGTCGTCCTTCAGTCGCCGCTGGGTTTGTCCATGTTCGGTGTAGCGTGGGTCTTGTGGAGAGGTTTGGCCCAAATCCGACATCAGGAGTTCTTCATCAAACGACAGGGAAATGATGTTTTCCAGCAAGGCCCGCAGCGCATCCATGTCCTCCTCGGCGGATTGCTGCTGCATTTCCATTTGCATTTGCTGCATTTGTTGGGCCATCTTCTTCATGTCATCAGCCGCCTGTTGTTGCTGATCTGCTGCCTTTTTGTTCTTGTTTTTCTCGATTTGCTCAAGGCCTTCTTTCATTTGTTCTTGAATCTCCTGCTCCTCTTGGCCGATGTCCATCATCGGGTTGGGGTTTTCGAGCTCTTCGTTCTTTTTCTCAAGCTCCTCGTAGTCTTCAGAGAGTTTTTCGAAGGCGTCGTTCAGTTCTTGTTGGCGTTCTTTGAGTTCGTCTTGAGGAACAGTTTCTTCCTCTGTGTCTTGGGCGAGCTCTTCTTGTTTCTCTGCGAGTTCTTCCATTTCGGACATGAAGTCCTCCAGCCCTTTTTCCCACTCGAGTTGTTTGAATTGTTCGAGGGCGCGATCGAGTTCTTTTTCCAGAGACTCTTGGTCGACTGTCATTTCCTCGAGCTGTTCGTTCATTTCTTCGAGGATGTCCGGATTCATTTCCTCCATCAGCCGGCGCATTTCATCGTAGATGGATTGAAGTTCATCGGACATGGCGTTCTCCATCAATTCTTGCAACTGGGCCTGTTTTTCCATGATCCGCTCCTCTTCAGGACTGAACTCTTGATCCTGAAGGTTCATTGTGGCGTTTTGCTCTCGCAGTTCTTCGAGCTGTTTGCGGAGTTCTTCTTGTTTCTTCAGGAATTCCTCAATGGCGCGTTCATCTTGCCAATCAAACTTGTCATCCTTTCGGAGGGTGGCCTTCAACTCATCAAGTTCCGTTCGGAGTTCTTCTGCTTCCTCGAGGCGTTCTTCGAGGTCTTTTTCCAGGGCGTCTCCTTGTTCTTTGCGCTCTTCTTTGATTTCTTCTTCGCTCAGGCTTGCGTGAACCAGCACGGCAGACCGGGTCGACTTGGGTCCATTGACCCCATCGTTGTCGAAAATTTCGAACCAATACTCCAAGACATCCCCGGGTTGGACACCCGCCTCTTTGAGGTCCCAGCGATGAACGAAGTCTCCAGATCGACCTTGAGGTACGGGCAACTCTACATGAAACACATCTCCTTGCGCAGGTCGGACGGCCGCACCTGCCGCAAGCACCTCGTCATCATTTTTCTTCTCCAAAAAACGGGCAGCAAGCCGCAAACGGCTGAAGCCATAGTCGTCTTGAACGGTGCCATAGAAATACCGAATGGCTCGAAATACCGAATCGGCTTCTTCTTGAATCCGGAGGCTGGGGTATTGGTCTTTGAGAACTTCAAGGGTGTAGCGAACAGAGTCGGGCGCGCCAAGGGCGTCGTTTTCTGGAATCATCCAATACGACATGCTCTGGCTTGCAAGGCTTGTGAACTGAATGGACTTGTTGGGCAATGCCAACGGCACCAAATTTTCTTCGCCCATTCGCATTCGAACGGCATCTGCATCTCGAGGGGTGATTTGCCAGGAAATTTGAGATCCTTCCGGGACGCGCAAATCCCCCACATTGCTCACGTCTTCTGCTGACCAGTTGGTGTACGCGGGCGCTTCGACGTGAATCGCAAACGAGGTGATGCCAGGAATTGGCAGCGGAAGAAGAGTGTAGCGCTCTGATTCGTATCCCTGTGCTCGGAAAAAGAAAGTCGTGGGCTGCCGGAGGTTGGGGAAGGTGTGGGTGAATGTGCCAACACGTTGACCAGGTCGCATTCGAAAGGAGGCTCCCTCAACGACCATGGACACAACCCCCGGAACCGCATCACCGACGAGTTGAACCTCGACGTTGACCGGGGCGTTCATGGGCGCTGTCAGTTCATCCGTAAGCAGTTGAAACACAAATGGGGGAGGGGGGGTGAAGGACGCTCGATGCGAAATGAGCCTCTTCGACGGTTCGGCCACCCATTGGGGTTGCCAGAAGTACAAACCAGCAAAAACCACCAAGGGCGGCAGTGCATATTTCAGGTACTTCACATTCTCGCGAACATCGACGGCTGTCAAAAAGGGAATTGGGGCCATGTCCGCCATTCGCTGATCGATGGAAGCCAGCAACAACGACACATCGGATGATTGACCTGCCTGTGCCTGCAACTGCAAGGTGTTCAACAACTTGTCGGCAATTTCCGGAAAATGGTCGCCGATCAATCGGCTCGCATCTTCGTGGCTCAGCCGCGGACCGATGCGAAGCAATGCGGCGAGGGGGCGCAATACCCAGCCCACCAGCGCAGCAGTGAACACGGCGACGAATGTCCAAAACATCACCGTTCGACCTGCAATGCCGAACTGACCCAATTGTTCGGCCAAAACCGCTGTGAGCCAGCCCATTCCGCCGACTGCAGCCGTCATCAAGGACCCGCGAATCAGCGCGTTGCGATGGTATTTGCGGATGAAGGCCTCGAGTTTGGCCAAAAGCGCGTTGCGATTGCTCATGAACCCACGAATTTACGGAATCAAATGCCCGGGCGTTCGGGGAAGGGAATCAACCTTAATTTCGCGCAGAATTCTCACCACATGATGCGCATAGCTTTGACCCTGATTGCCTGTTGCTTGGCGACCACTTTTGCCAACTCTCAAGGTTTGACAATCAATGAATTTGATACGAATCAGCCGGGGACAGACGCCCTTGAATTCATCGAGCTTCATGGTGAACCTGGTTTGGATTTGACAGGTTATTCGATTGTCCTTTTTAACGGTTTTGGGGACGCCAGCTACGCGGCATTCGACCTCGCGGGAATGTCCACGAATGCCGAAGGGTTTTTCGTCTTGGGCAGTGCGGATGTCCCGAATGTGGACTTTGTGGTTCCTGAAACGGCGTGGTTGCAGCCGGGACCGGATGCCATTGCGTTGTACGAAGCACAAGGGATGATGTTTCCCAATGGAACCGCTCCGACCCAAGATGACCTTGTTGACGCGCTGGTGTATGGCACCAATTCCCCTGCTGACGAAGAGTTGTTGGCGGCCTTGACGCCAGGCCAAACCCAGCTCAACGAAGCTGCCCTCGGCTACGCCGATGCATTGGCTGTTGCGCGGGTCC
Source organism: uncultured Flavobacteriales bacterium (assembly GCA_965661765.1). Classification (GTDB taxonomy): domain Bacteria; phylum Bacteroidota; class Bacteroidia; order Flavobacteriales_D; family Sanyastnellaceae; genus JBMYZL01. The sequence continues at coordinate 36,217 of CBFIFE010000005.1, read as the reverse complement.
CCGATGGCGGCACGCCCTTGGATGTCAGTTCATTCACGCCTCAAGTGCCGACGCCCGGTTTTTCCAATGTTTTGCAATGCGATGGCGGGACATTGGCGTTGGCGAATGCGGCAGACGAAGCGGTGTGCACGGATCAGGAGGTGGTGTTGGTCAGTTTTGTGAGTGCAGGATCGGTTCCTGAAGCAGCCACTCACCTCGTGGTGGTGGATCAGGAAACAGGCACGATTGTCGCTTCCTTTTCGGGCACAGTCGCGAACTTCGGCGGTCTTGGGGATTTGGCGACGACGGTGTGGGCGATTTCGCATGATGGCGGATTGGATTTGGCATCGGTTGCGGCAGGCCAACCCTTTGAGGGCATCGCTTCATCTGGTTGTATGTCGTTCAGTTACAATTCTGTCTCGGTGGTTGGAACGACCTGCGACCCGCCTTCATGTGACGGTGGCATTGTGACCGACGCCAGCGGCACGCCCACCTCTATCGGCTGCATGGGCCAAGACAATGCTGTGGTCACCTTCGGTTACACATCAGAAGCTGTGGAGGCCGAGTACATGTTTTGCATCACCGATGCTTTGGGCAACATCATCGACACCACCTCTTATCCGCAATATGATTTCACGGCCTTGGGGATCGGGGAGTATTCGGTTTGGGGCGCCAGCGCGCTGGGCGGATTCGATCCCGCCACACTGGCTGCGGGTCAACCGCTGGCGGATGTGACCGGCATTGAATGCGACAGCCTTTCCGCGGGATCATTGGCTGTGAGCATTTTGGATTGCAGCACGAGCGGTTTTTGCGAGGAGATTTACATCAGCGAATACATCGAGGGCAATTCAAACAACAAGGCCATTGAGCTCTACAACCCTTCGCCTGTTGCGATTGACCTGAGTGCATACACCCTCGAGACTTGGAACAATGGGGCCAGCGAGCCGACGAACACTCAACAGTTGGAGGGAAGCATCGCACCCAATGGGGTGTTTGTTTTGATGAACGCGAACGCCGAACCCGCTTTGTTTCAAGCGGGTGATCTGGTGAGTCAGGCGACATGGTTCAATGGCAATGATGTGATTGCCCTCTACCATGATGGTGTGTTGATTGACGTGATGGGTGAATTCGGGCCAGATCCGGGCGAATCTTGGCCTGTGGACAATGGTGAAGGCGCAATGAGCGAATACACCTTGGTGCGGAAGGCGAATGTCTCGGTGGGAACCACAGATTGGGCCATCGGCCAAACCCAGTGGGACGTTTACCCCCAAGACACTTTTGATTTCATCGGATACCACATTGCGACCTGCAGCGGCACCCCGGACATGCAGATTGGGTTTGCGGCGCCTGAGCTTTACGTCTCCGAAGGTGGGGGTGTGGCGGTGAATTTGCAAGTGTCTTACCCATTGGAGGACGCCGTCGTTCAGGTTTCTGTTGCTGGTGGTGATGCGGTGGAGGGGGCGGACTTTCCCGCTGTTTTTCCGCAGAACTTCTCCTTTCCCATTGGCCTGCTCAATGACGCCACATTTACGTTTGCGGCCATCGACGATGAAGAGCCGGAGTTGCAAGAAGACGTGTTCTTGACGTTGACCGTGGTGTCTGGCGATGTGGTGTGGGCGATTCAGGATTTGGTCATTCACATCCTCCCTTCAGACCTGCAGTATCCTGTTTATGACATTGCCACTGTTCACACGGAACACCCCATTTCTGGCATTGCTGATTCTGTTGGGGTCAGTTGCGAGTTGCGTGGCATTGTGCACGGCTGGAACGATTATCCATCGGGTTTGCAATTCACCCTGATCGATGGAACAGCGGGCATCAACGTGTTCAGTCCGGTCTCGGATTTTGGGTATGATCAGGTGGTGGCAGGCGACAGTGTTCGGATTCGGGGCGTTGTCCAGCAGTTCGCAGGTTTGACCCAAATCATTGCGGACACGCTCATTCAAGAAGGGACGGGCTTTGCGACAGAGGCGCCAACTTTGGTCAATGTTTTGGATGAAACCACCGAATCGCGCATTGTGACGCTGAAGTGCGTGGAACTTGTCGACCCCACCCAATGGACGAACAATACACCGTTTTTTGTCGTGGATGTCACCACAGGCACAGGTTCGGTGAGCATGCGGATTGATGCGAATACGGACATTTTCGGAACGGAGCCGCCCGCTGGTGTGTTCGGTGTGACCGGCATTGCGGATCAGCGGGATTTCGACGAACCGTTCGATGATGGGTATCGGATTTCTCCACGCAACCTCGCGGATTTGTCCGCGCCCGTCAACGCTTTCTTCACGCTGCCATCGCCGTGGAATCCGAACGATGGCCCCATTCCTTTCACGAACCTGAGCGAAGGAGCGGGCAGCTATTTTTGGAGCTTTGGGAATGGAGACAACAGCCAGGAGGCAAACCCGCTCTATGGTTATCCGGAGGATGGAACGTACACCGTCATTTTGACCGCGAACAGCCTGGATGGCAATTGTTCAGACCAACACATCGGCGAAATCGAAGTGATCACCGTGGGTGTCGAGGAACAACCCGGCAACATCTTCTCGGTCCAAATCTTCCCGAATCCTGCCCAAGACTTGTTGCAGATCCAAACCGACGCGCCATCGGGCATCGTGGCTTGGTCGGCCATGGACGCCATGGGACGTCGCGTGGCAAGTGCCGAAGGTCTTGGCGGTCAGCTTCAGGTGCGCATGGATGTTTCGCATTGGCGTCCGGGGGTTCACCTGCTGCATTTGACAACGGGCACCGGCGCGGTGGCCACAGCTCGGGTGGTGGTGTCGGGCCGCTAAGACGAGGGCCACGTCATCAACATGGCTGACCGAAAATGCCGAGAAACACGAGCAAATCCGCCACGGAAATCGTGCTGTCGTTGTTGAGATCGCCCACGCAAGGGTTCCCGCTGTCCATCCCGCAAGGACACAGTTCCAATCCATCAGCAACGCCATTGCCATCGGTATCAACAGCGGTCGGGTCGGTGTTGTACGTGTAAATTTCAAGGGCGTCGCTCAATCCGTCCCCATCGCTGTCCTCACAAGCATCCCCGATGCCGTTGAGGTTGAAGTCGGTTTGGGATGGGTTGGGAACGTTCAAACAATTGTCCACACTGTCCGGCACGCCATCTTGATCGGTGTCTTCAGGCTCAAGGACAATGGCTCCTGGGGCCAAATCCGCCACCACCAAGAAGTGATCGGACGCCGCCAAACTCATCCCGGACGTGAAGCCATGTTCGACCAGTCGACTGGGTTCCATTTCGCCTGTATTTACGGCATAAGACCGCACCACATCCAGCAGGGCGTCGGAGGTGATGATGTAGTCGAGTTTTCCGGGCATCCATTCGCTGCCCGCGTTTTCCCAGGTGTAGTCCATGGGATGATCGCTTTGCAAAATCGGCCACTCGGTAAAGTCTGAGCCGTCTGCATCTGGCGCAAAATCAGGACCGAATGCACCTTCATCGGAAATGTCGCCACTGACGAGGGTGCGGATGGGGCCAGCGAGCCCGACCATGTTCAGGTCCCCACCATAAACCACAGGCAAGACGGCCGGCCACTCCTCTTCTCCTGCCAAACCATCGCGCAGAAACGCCATGAATTCATCGGCTTCGGCTTGGCGCTGGGCCTCGTTGTTGGCGCCACCACAACACTTCAAGTGGCTGGACGTGAACAGCATTGGCGCACCAAGGAGTGCCTCGGTGTCGATGAGAACGGGGAATTGTCGGTTGACCGACGCGTGGGTTTCGAGGATGGGGAACCGCGAGGCAACCATCAGGTCCCAGTCGTCTTTCACCACGTGCCATTCTTCGTCGTCCGGCAATGGCAACCAGGTGTTGAGCCGATTGCGAACGGCGGTTGCGGAGGTGTTGGCGACCTCGGAAAACCCGATGATGTCAGGTGTTGTGGCTGCAAGGATGCTGGCCATGGCCTGCTCTGCGTTGGCCTGGCCGATCCGGCCGTTGAGGTTCCAGAATCCAACGCGCACTGCACTTTCAGGGTGGTGCTCAAGGGGCATCGCGAACGTGGGCACCACGGCTGGTGACAGCTCAACAGGCAAGCCCTCCGCGGGAAATCCGATGCCCGTGCCGGTTTGGTACGCCATGATCCGGCAAGCGGCCGGGTCAGAAAGGTCAGCGTCCGAACGCCGAAGCGCCATTTCAAAGTCGTTGCTGCTGTAGGTCGGCGCGACGTGGAGCCCGATGTCGTTCAGGCTCTCGACACCCGTCCCTCCGGTATAGCGAATGGCTTGTCGGTCTGGGAAGTCAATCAACAGGTCCACCCCCAGACCCAACCCCGCGTAATCCACGCCGGTTGCTGGATCGTCGTCCACATCGATCAGCAGGTGGGTGGTGTGGCTGATGATGGTTTCGTCGAGTGCGATTTCTTCATCGACCACCAACCGGATGAACAGCCATTCGTCGTTGTGCGAAGCCGCGATCGTTGAAAAGCCATCGAGGGGATTCGTGGAAGGCACCACCGGGACGTTGTTCCAGTCGTTGAACTGGTTGTCGAGGGAGATTTGGCCTGAAGCAACCGAAAGGAACAGAAAGGGAATCGCGCTGACAAGCAAGGAAAATCGGGCCATTTGCAGGGAATTTTCAGCGAAAGTTACGGGTACATTTGCCAAGTGAAACGATTCGAGATGAACCGCCGCCAGAGCACGTTGATGCTTCACTTCATTGTGTTGATTTTCGGTTTCACGGGCATCCTAGGCAAGCTGATTGAGGTGGAGGCGATGCGGGTGGTTTTCTGGCGGGTGTTGATCGGTGGCGGTGTGGTGGCGGCGTTTCTTTTGGCCACCGGGCGGATGAAGCGCATGCGTGGGAAGGCGTTGTGGCAGGTGGCACTTGTGGGTTGCATTGCGGGGGCGCATTGGGTGACGTTTTTTCAGGCCATCAAAGTGAGCAACGTGTCGGTTGCGCTGGCCACGTTGGCATCGGCGCCGCTCTTTGTGGGTTTGGTGGAGCCGGTGGTGCACAAGCGGCGAGTGGATTGGCGAGAGATGGCATTGGCCTTGGTGATTTCCTTGGGTTTGTTGTTGATCATTTTTGCCCCGTCTGGCTCTGAAACAGTGGCTGCCCATGGGGGAAATCATTTGGCGGGCGTCGCGTGGGCGATGCTGTCGGCGTTTTTGGCCGCGGTGTTCAGCACCTTGAATTCAGTCCTGGTGCGGAAGCACGATTCTGCGAATTTGACGCGTGTGGAAATGTTGTCTGCGGCGGTCGGGATTGCTTTGATTTTTGGGTGGCGCGGCGATTTGTGGTTGCCAAGCTTTTGGCAGCTGACGCCGATGGATTGGTTGTGGATTGGGTTGCTGGCGACTGTGGCCACGGCCTTTGCCTACTTGATGAGCATTGAAGTCATGCGCCAATTGACCCCCTTCACAACGGCCATGGCGATCAACATGGAACCGGTGTATGCCATCGTGCTTTCGGCGTGGATCTTCGGGGAATCGGAGCAAATGGGCCTCTGGTTTTACTTGGGCGCATGTGTGGTGATTGGGGCTGTGGCGATGGACGCTTGGCTGAAGCGAAGGGCGAGAAGGCGTTCAGGGCTTTAGGCCAAACCCACATCGAACAACCGCCCCGCGATGCTGTCCCCGATCAACCAAGCTTTTTCGGCTATGCGCACCCGGCCGTCTTCACGTTCAATCAGCTGCCCAGAATTCAAAGCGGCGAACCATGCTTCGGGCTCGAGCAGGTCGGGACGGCGGTGGAAGTCCCTTTCCAGCGCTTCGAGGTCAATCCCCATTGCGGTTCGCAAACCGGTCATGAGGGTTTCGTTGTAGCGGTCTGCATCACTGAGGACTTCCACAGTGGCTGGCAAATCGTCCACTGAATGTGCCGCCAAGGTCTTCCGGACATATTGCGGATTGTTCGCTGCGTTCGCCCATCGAAGGTGAGCGCCGTCGAATCCGTGGGCGCCGGGACCGATGCCCAGGTAGGGCGACCCTGCCCAATACCGGCTGTTGTGCACCGCTTTTGCGCCGGGCTGTGCGAAGTTGGAAACTTCGTAGTGATCGAACCCTCTGGAACGGGTTTGGTCACACAAAATTTCATAAGCAGTTGAAACTTCATCATCATCAGGACCCTTGTCAATGCCTTGTTGTACGCGATGCCCCAAAACAGTTCGGGGTTCAATCGTCAATATGTAGGCCGAGAGGTGGTCGATGGGCAAAGCGAGCATTTGGGAGACGTCTGTCGCCCAATCGGCAGCGCTTCGTCCGGGCAAGCCGTAGATCAAATCCGCTGTGATGTGGTCGAAGCCGGCATCTGCTGCTGTCCGGATGGCTTCGGTGGCTTGTTGTCCGGTGTGTTGCCGGTTCATCCAGCGGAGCAGCTGGTCATCGAAGGTTTGCACGCCGATGGACAACCGGTTGATGCCCAATTCCTTCCAAGCCGCACATCGGTCTGGCGTCACGTCTTCGGGGTTGGCTTCGAGGGTGCACTCCAGCCAGCGCTCCCCTTTGCGCATGGCGGTGGCGGTTTCCATCAGCAACCCCAAATCGTCGCGGCCGAGAAGGGAAGGGGTTCCGCCCCCGAAGTACAGCGTTTCGGCGGATGCGGGGGTTTGACGGAGCGTCAATTCACGGGCCAAGGCCTGGCTCATTTCCGAAATGCCACCGAGCCTCGTCGAGAAATGAAAGTCACAATAATGACATGCAGTTCTGCAGAATGGAATGTGAATGTAAATCCCTGCCACGCCGTGAAGTTCGGGCGGAAATCGCTGTAACTTGGCATCCATGGAGACCGAAATTCGATTTGCCGATGGCGAGGTCATTCGGCGTTCAGCTGGGGCTGAATCCGCGCCGAAGGACTGGGTTTGGACGCCTCAAGGCCCTGGGGTTTATGACGTTCGAATGGGCGAGCGCAACATTCGCGTGGCGCTGTTGTCCGCTCCGGATGCCCAAGGCCATGCGCGTGTGCGATTCGGTGGGGTGGAACAGACGTTGCAGGTGGTGGACAGCCGCCAAATTTTGTTGGAGCGAATGGGCATGAACCTCACACAGGACGCAGGCCTGGACCGTGTGGAGGCGCCGATGCCGGGCAAGGTGCTTTCTGTGGAAGTTGCCGCTGGTGATGAGGTGGTTGAGGGGGATGCGCTGTTGGTGTTGGAGGCGATGAAAATGGAAAACGTGATTCGCGCGCCACGAAGTGGAAAGCTCACGGACGTGTTGCCGATGCCAGGAGAGGCGGTGGACAAGGGCTCGTTGTTGGTCGCATACGAATCGGCTTCGTGATGCGTTCCGATTGCATGAATGGTTGCCGGTTGCGAACGCTGGGCCTTTGGGCTGTGTTGTTGTTTTTGTCCGCCCAGGTTTTGGGCCAAACCTGCGACAACCCCACCCTTCTCTGTGGTGAGCAGTGGGAGGAATTGAGCATACAGGACACTTTGGAGGTCTCCATCGGATGTGTGGATACGCCGTGGTTGGCTGTCGGTGTTTTCACCACGAACTCCATCACATCCGTACCTGGCAATGCAGACATCAGCATTGCGGGAATCGATTGCAGCGCTGGGGGCGTGCCAGATTTGTTGAAGGCGGTCGTCGTGAAGCCGGATCAACAGGACTTCTGCGATGTGTCGTCTTATGTTCCCGTTTCAGATTGCGTTGAATCGGCCTCAGACTTTTCGTTGTCCACCTCGACCCTTGACCCCAATGCAAAATACCTGCTGCTCATCGGAACAGCGCATGACGTCACGGTGTCGACTTGTGCTTTGCAGGTGTACATTTCGGGTTCAGCCATTGGCATTGATGCGTGCTGTACGGCGAACTTGGTGCCAGGGCAGTCAGTGACTTTGACGGTGGATGGTGGCGATTTGGATTTGGGCTACACTTGGTTCCCCAACACGGGGCTCAATGCGTCGACGGGAGGTGAAGTGGAGTCGACGCCGGAAGCAACGGTGACCTATGTTGTGGATGGATTCATCGGGGCTTGCGCCTATTCCGATGATGTGACGGTGACGGTTGGCAATCCATTCGACATTCCCACAGGCTTCACCCCCAATGACGACCTGATCAACGATTTGTGGTTGATTCCGGGACTGCTGGCTTATGAACGGGCAGAGGTGCGGGTGTTCAATCGCCTGGGAGCGGAGGTCTTCCGGTCCATTGGCTATGTGACACCATGGGATGGCAGAAATGGCGGGAAGCCTGTGCCCACGGGCACATATTATTACGCAATAGACTTGAACGACAGCGCCTTGGCGCTGGACCCGATCACGGGTTATGTAAGCATCGTGCGATGAGGTTTCAAACAATGGTGAAAACTTGGCCCGTGGTTGTGCTTGCATTGTGCTTGTTGGGGCTGGCTGGCCCATTGAGCGCCCAGCAATTGCCCATTCGCACCACGGCGATGCTCAACCCCTTTCAAGACAATCCGGCGTTGGCGGGTTCTCGGGAGTGTTTGGACTTGCATTTCGGCCACCGTTCTCAGTGGTCGGGTTTTGAGGGAGCGCCTCGAACATCGTTCGTGAATCTGCATGGTCAAATCGCTGAGCAGGGGCCGAACTTCCACGGGTTTGGGGGTCGGGTGGAGTCGGATGAGGCTGGCCCGTGGGGGCACTTGGGGGTGAATTTGGCGTATGCCTACAACTTGAAACTGACCAGTGGCGCCCGGCTGGCAGCAGGTTTGAGCGCGGGTTTGTACCAATTCCGACTCAACCAGGCCCTCTTGGACTTGCCCGAGGTGGAAGTGGCGAACGATCCGGCGTTTCTCGGCGAATCGGCGTTTGTGTTTCCCTCTTTGGACATTGGTTTGGCGATTTACGACAAGGAGTGGTTTGTCGGGGCGAGTTTGATCAACGCCACCGGAGCCAGCCTTGCTGACATCGGCGCACAGTCGGAGTTTCGAACGCATTTTGCCTTGACAGCGAACGGGAAGGTGGAGTTGTACAGGGATTGGAATTTTCGGCCCAGCGCCCAGTTGCGCATTGGCGCAGCGGTTCCGGCGACGGCGGATTTGATTTTGGCGCTGGACTACAATGACGTGGCTGGATTTGGCCTCGGCTATCGGACTTCCTCGGCCTTGATCGCCACAGCACGGGTCAAGGTTTTGGAGTATCTCTCCATCGGTTATGCGTATGGATTCACCACATCTGTGATGCGAGCGGCTTCTGCGAATTCGCATGAAGTGGTCATCGGAATCAATGCCTGCAGCGGCAATGCCCGCGGTCGCTACACGTCCTGTCCAGCTTATGATTGATCGGAGCGATGGCGTTGCGGTCTGAACAGCTTGTTTCTCGTCGCCAATGGTGGAACCGTGCGCTTCTCGTTGCCGCCATGGTCATTGTTGTCGCCACATTGTGGTATGCGAACAGCATCGCAGATCGCATTCGACAAGAAGAGCAATCCCGCGTGCGGGTTTGGTCAGAGGCCATCCGTCAACGGGCGGAGTTGGTTCGTTACACCCAAGCCCTTTTCGAGGAACTGAGCCAGGAGGAGCGTGAAAAAGCCGACCGCCTGGCCGACGCCTACAGGCTGGTGGACAACCCGCCGGACGGCATGGATTTGACATTTGTGACTGAATTTTTGTGGGCGAACAAGACCATTCCTGTTCTCATTGTCGACGACGAGGGAAAGGAGTTGTACGCCGTGAACATCGCGTCAGATGTCAATCGGGATTCCTTGCGGATGGCGATGGAATCATCTCATGCGCCCATTGTGTTTCAAGAAGTGGGTCACAGGGTGTATTGGTCGCAGAGCACCCGTTTCAATGAGCTCAAGTCGACCATGCAGGACCTGATCAATTCATTCATTTCTGAAACAGTGATGAATTCGGCATCTGTCCCGGTCGTGTTGATGGACGAGGCTCGGGAGAAGGTGTTGCGCCACCAGGGCGTCGACGCTGCCGACATCGATGACCCGGTTCGCCTGCAGCGGTTGCTCACCGAAATGCAATCCTCCAATCCCCCATTGGCCATTCAGTTGCCCGATGGCTTGCATTACATCTATTTCGCCGATTCGGCGGTGCTCACTCAGTTGCAGTATTTCCCTTTTGTCCAGTTGACCTTGATCGCCGTTTTCTTGATGACGGCTTACATGATTTTCAGCAGTTTTCGGCGTTCTGAACAAGACCAAGTCTGGGTCGGCATGGCCAAAGAAACCGCCCACCAATTGGGCACGCCGTTGTCCTCTTTGATGGCTTGGACGGGGTTGCTGGAAGGCATTGATGATGTGCCGCGCGAATACCTCGTCGAGATGAACCGCGACATCGACCGGCTCAACGTCGTGGTTGACCGCTTCAGCAAAATCGGATCTAAGCCGGAACTCAAACCCCACGTCGTCGCCGACATCATCGAGTCCACCGTCATCTACATGCGCCCCCGCATTTCATCGAAAATTGAATTGACCTTCGATGTGGAAGAAAGCGATCGAGACCTTCAGGCGCGCTTGAGCACTTCTTTGTTCAGTTGGGTGCTTGAGAATTTGATACGCAATGCTGTTGATGCCATGGATGGGAAGGGCCAGATTGCTTTGAAGATCAACACATCTGGCGAGAGTTTCGAGTTGTTTGTCGGAGACACAGGAAAGGGCATTCCCAAGTCCCGTTGGAAGGATGTTTTTGCACCTGGTTATACGACAAAAACAAGGGGGTGGGGATTGGGCCTTTCCTTGGTCAAACGGATTATTGAAGAATACCATGGCGGGGAAATCTTCGTGATGGAATCGACAATAGATGAGGGCACCACCTTTGTTATCCGCTTGTAGATTCGAGCTTCAAAAAATTCAGGGCACCATGTCTTTGCGATGTGGGCCTTTGAAGAACACCAATTGTATTTCTTGTGGTCTTCGTCCCGACCGGGCATGATTTCGAATGATTGGATAATTGGACAATTGTGTGGTATTGTCCAACCAAACTGTTTCGCCTGATTTTGAAATCTTCTTAAAAATTTCCTTTTGCAGGTGAATGTGCAACTTGTTTCCGCGAAATTCGGGAGATACGGCACTGAGAATTCCTTTGAAAACTGGACAGCCCTTTTGCTCTCCTTTGCGCTGGTAGAGAAAAAAACCAGCCAATTTGCCCGAAGGCTTGTGTCTAGCCAAACTCACCAAAGTAGAAGGCGTGTTCAAAACATCTTCCAGCCAGCTTTTGTACCAGCGAGACCCACTACCGGAAGGGTAAAACGGCGAATCGAACCGGGTGATTACGTCATGGGACTGGGCCACAAGTTCGACGGCCATTTCAACGATTTCTTCATTGTCTTCGGGTTGATTCCAGTGGATTGAAAAAGTTGAATCCGAATTTTGGACACCGAATTCCTGAACCAATAATGAACTCGTCATTTGGGTCATCCAGACGAATCGGGTCTCCCAAAGCTCAAACCCCAATCGCTCCAAGACGGGAGCCCCTTGAATCAGTTGTGCATCCAGAGATGCTTTGAAAAGGTGCTCCGGCGATCCCTTTTCGAGTTCATCTGAAATGCTTTGTGCAAGGGTTGATAGTCGGTCAGGGTGTACATCTGATGGTTCCAATTCCATTTCCAGAATTGGGAAACCAAAAAATGAACTTTCCCAAGCTTCAGTAACCTTCATTTCAAGGGCTTTGCGGGAATGCCTGCTATGGTGACTCCGGCGGGACAGTCTTTGTTGACAAAACTCAGCGCTCCCACAACCACATTGTCACCGATGTTGATGCCGTGGTGAAGAACGGCATTGGTACCGATGAAGCAATTTGCACCCACTTGTGCTCCGCCGATTGAAGCCCCTCCGGAGTCGAGGTTGTTCGTCATCACACGAGGACTGAAATAAGTGTTGTCACCCACACGAACACCCCGGGCAATGATTGTGTCATATCTCAGTGTCACATTGTCGCCGATTACCGCATTTCCTGAAGAACTCACCCTGGAGTCAATGTAACAATTTTCACCGATTGTCGTCCCAGGACGCAGTTCTACATAGTCTTTGATCACGGTGCCCGCACCGATGTTCACGCCCTCATGTATGTGGCAAAAATGACCAATCGTGACGTTGTCGGCGATTTCTGCGCCTGGGTGAATGATGCTTTTCTGTTCCAAGTGGTTGTTTTTTGAGCGAGTGAGAAGAGATGCAGAACAGTTTAACTTTGTTCAATATGAGCACCGCTAGAATTCCATTCAATTTGCCTGGGCAAGTCGGCCATGAGACACAATATGTTTCTGAGGTTTTGCATGGTCACGGCATGTGCGGAGATGGGATTTTTACGAAGAAAGTTCAGGATTGGTTTCAGGCAAATTTCGGACGCAAAGTTCTACCTACAACATCGTGTTCCTCAGCATTGGATATGGCAGCGATTTTGTCGGAAATCGGGCCAGGTGATGCCTTCATTGTGCCTTCTTATACTTTTGTTTCATCAGCAAACGCTTTTGTTTTGAGAGGTGCAAAACCTCTTTTCGCAGACTCGACAGAAGATTCGCCCCATGTCGGCCTGAAGGAGGTTCAAGCGGTCTGGACAGAGCAAGTCAAAGTGGTCGTTGTGGTCCACTACGCTGGTGTTTCCTATGACTTGGAGGGGATTCAAAAATTTTGCAGAGAAAAAAAGGCTCTGCTAGTTGAGGACGCTGCGCAGTCTATTGGTGCTTTTTTGACGCCAGAAGGGAAGCAGCCCTTGGGAACTGTTGGTGATCTGGCAACGTTTTCATTCCACGAGACAAAGAATGTCTCTTGCGGAGAAGGCGGCTGCTTGGTCGTCAACAACGAGGAATTCTGGGAGCGCGCTTGTATCATTTGGGAGAAAGGCACGAATCGTCAGGCATTTTATCGCGGTGATGTGAACAAATATGGCTGGATGGATGTAGGCAGCAGTTTTCTCCCGAATGAATACACAATGGCCTATTTGCTGGCTCAATTGGAGTCGTTGACTGCCATCACAGACCGACGAGTAGCGATTTGGAGAACTTACTATAACAAGCTTTCGGAGCGGTTGCCTCAGCGTAGTTTGCCACCGGATTGGAGGACCAGCACTAATGGGCATTTGTTTTATTTGAGGGCGAATTCCTTGGACCACAGAAGTGATTTCATCACAAAGTCAAAAGCTCGAGGGGTCATGGTGCATTTTCACTATCAGGCTCTGCACGCCAGTCCTTTTGCCCAACGCATGAAGTGGACAGCAAGCGCGCCCAATGCAGAGCGTTTTTCAGATGAATTGGTTCGATTGCCGATGCATTTGGGGTTGACTGAGGGTGACGTTGAACGCGTAATTGCGGTGGTTTCTGATGCATGGGGCTGAGTATGTCATTGTGCTGCATTTGGCATATGATCACCAATCGGTGAGGATGCTGGCGACTGCGCTTCGAGAGTTGCCTGAAATTGAAAATTACTGGTGGCTGCATCCAAATGAACGAATCGAGGAGCCGATGCAAGATTGGCCTGGGTTGCTCGCCACCCACGAAGAGGTCAATATGCGGTTGAGGGAAGGTGTGAATGCAGTCGTTGTCCATCGCCTCAAGCCTGATATGTTTCCATGGATTGAATCTATTGGGCCTGAGGTACCCATCGTTTGGGCGACATGGGGTGACGATTACTATCGAACATTTCCTGAGTTGAGCAAGAATTTGTTTCTGCCCAAAACAGCTGTGGTAAATGCCCTGCTGCTGAAGTTTTCCATTGGGTTGAAGCGATTGATGGGCAGGGCCCAACTGAATAGAGAAATCAAACGATTCTCTCAGGTAATTACAAGAATTGACGCGGTGTCTACATTGTTGGAGCAGGATGCGTATTTCTTGCCCTTCTTGCCACCTCCGCCGATGAAGACCTATCCGACTTGGTACAATCAACTCCCTGAACGACTTCCAAGCACTTATGTGACCCAACAACCTCGGCGTGTGCTAATTGGCACGAGTGCAGGCAACACGGGCAACCAACCAGATTTGCTTTGGAATCTGTGGAGGTCAGTGGGTCGCAATGGCGTAAAGGCATCTGGAAATTTGGGTTACGGCGGGGTGCGCTTCAAATACGCGGTTCATTTTATGGGCAAGTGCCTTTTTGGCTCAAATTGGACGAGCCAAACCAGTCGAATGAGCCTTGAAGTATACTTAGATTGGATTCAGTCCCATTCCGTTTTGATGATTTACAACATTCGCACCCAAGGGACGGGTTCAATCGTTATCGGTTTGTGGTCGGGAATGCGGATTTGCATCAGAGAAGAGTGCCATTTCTCCCGTTTTATGCAGACCACAGGTTTTGTTTTCACGAAACTCGCAGGTAATTACATCGCCGAAGAGGCCCTCGAGCCATTGGGCGAAACAGATCGCCTACACAACCGTCAGCTGGTTCAACAAGTATTCGGGAAGCCAGGGGTGCAGGCCGCTTTCCTGAAATTCGTAACGGACGTACGTCTGGGTCAGTTGCCTAATCGCCAGCGGCCCTCATCTTTCGACAAGTCTCGTCCGTGATGGATTGAATCTCCGTCAATATGTCTTCCCCGAAAAAAGCACTCGGTAGCGCCGTTCTGTTTTTGCCCTTAGGTTGAAGTTGTTGTTTGAGTACGCGATCAACGTTCCTAGTTACCGACAGGTTCAAGTGGCTGGCCGCCTTTTGAATGGTATCGTTCGGATTATCAACGAAATCTTCGAACCAAAAAACACCTACCTCTTGCCTCATCCAAACCGCTTTGTTGTGAACATTTCTCCATCGGTGAGCCAATGCGATGGCCGGTGGGAGTTGAGCATTGCGATCGAAAAATTTGGCGTAATTCTTGTTCACTCTCAGGCCTTTGATGCTTTGTGCATTCCCGGGGATGTTCAATCGATCGAGGTGAGACCGGATGTTTTGAGCTGGGGTTCGTACGAGAAGCAAGTGGTTGGTTTTGGACAGGGTCTCCATCACGCTTTCGGGGTATATCGTCGAATTGGGTTCCTTGACTAATCGCGTCTTGAAGGTGACAGGATGCATGTTGCGAAGTTCCTGAAATTGACTTGTTGACAACGGTGATGTTGCCGATTCCCAGAGCAATGGCGTGTCCAATAGTACGGATTCGTCGGTTGCCGTTGAAAGGGCCTTTGCGAAGATTGTGGTTCCAGATTTGGGCAAGCCAAACACCCAGTTTTGCTTGATTGCTGGCGTAAGTATTGAGTGCAAAACTGAGTCGGCGGCAGACAGCAGCATGGCGTGTTTGGGGGTTAGGCAAATGGCCATACCTCAAAAGTACAGGTCTTGAGTCAATTCCGATTTACTTCGGAATCTTTCGAATGCGCAAACTTTTCGGCGTGACCTCTAGGTACTCGTCGTCGTTGATGAATTCCATCAACTCTTCGAGGGACATTTTGCGTGCAGGGGCGATGCGCAGCCCTTTGTCGGCGCCGGATGCCCGCATGTTCGTGAGCTTCTTGCCCCGAACGAGGTTGAGTTCCATGTCGTTTTCGCGGCTTCCTTCGCCGACGACTTGACCCTTGTAAATCTCTTCACCTGGATCGATGAAGAAGATGCCTCGGTCTTGGAGCCGGTCAATTTCGTAAGCCCGCGCTTGGCCCAATTCAGAGGACACCAAAGAGCCCGTGGACCGCGTCGCCAGTTCTCCAGCCCATGGCTCGTAGCCATCGAATCGGTGCGTCATGACCGCCTCGCCAGCTGTTGCGGTCAAAACTTGGTTCCGCAGTCCGATCAGTCCCCGGGAGGGAATCCGGAATTCAAGGTGTTGCAAGTCGCCCTTTGCCTCCATGACTTGCAATTGCCCCTTGCGCATCATCACAAGTTCGGTGGCCTTGCCCGCGCTGGATTGCGGCACATCGATCACCAGGTGCTCGAATGGTTCATGGGTGGCACCGTCGACCTCGCGGAGGAGCACTTGGGGCTTGCCGATTTGGAGTTCATAGCCCTCCCGGCGCATGGTTTCAATCAAAACGGACAAGTGCAGGATGCCTCGGCCGAAGACATTCCAACGGTCTTCGCTGTCGGTGGGCTCCACGCGCAACGCGAGGTTCCGCTGCAGCTCCGCGTCCAATCGCTCGCGGATGTGGCGGGACGTGAGGAATTCACCGTCCTTGCCCAGGAACGGCGAGGTGTTGATGGTGAACAGGAGGGACATGGTGGGTTCGTCCACAGCAATGCGAGGCATCGCGTCCGGTTGTTCGAGGTCCGTGACCGTGTCACCGATTTCAAAGCCTTCCATGCCTGTGATGGCACAAAGGTCTCCCGCCCGCACATGGTCCACCTTTGTTCGACCCAGCCCACTGAAAACGTACAACTCCTTTGCGCGAACCTTCCGCACCCCGTCCGCTGTGCACAGGGCGTAGTCTTTGTTCGCGTGAAGATCCCCGCGGAACAAGCGCCCAATGGCAATTCGTCCTGTGTAGCGCGAGTAATCGAGGGAAGTGATTTGCAATTGCGGCGTGCCCTCTACGTAAGGGGCAACGGGTGCATGTTCGAGGATGACATCGAGCAGATAAGTGACGTCAGAAGCGGGTTTGGCCCAATCCTCGCCCATCCAGCCCATCTTCGCCGACCCATAGACAGTCGGGAAATCCAATTGTTCTTCCGTGGCGCCCAGCGTGAACATCAGGTCGAACACCGCCTCCTGAGCCACATCTGGGGTGCAATTTTCCTTGTCCACCTTGTTGACGACCACGATGGGCTTCAAGCCCAGTTCGAGGGCCTTGCCCAACACGAACCGCGTCTGGGGCATCGGCCCTTCGAAGGCATCCACGACGAGCAACACGGCATCTGCCATTTTCAGCACCCGCTCCACCTCACCACCGAAGTCAGCGTGGCCTGGCGTGTCGATGAGGTTGATTTTCACATCCTTCCACACCGCGGAGACATTCTTCGCCAAGATGGTGATGCCCCGTTCCCGTTCAAGGTCGTTGTTGTCGAGGATCAATTCACCGGTTTCTTTCCGGCTGTCGACGACTTGGCACTGGTGGATGATTTTGTCGACGAGGGTGGTCTTGCCGTGGTCGACGTGGGCGATGATCGCCACATTGCGGATTCCGCTCATATATAAGGTGTTCAATGGCGGCGCGAAGAACGGGATTTTTCTTGCACGTTAGACCAAATCCAATCTGCCTTTTCATTATCTTTGCCGTCCGCTTTGCCCGGATGGCGGAATTGGTAGACGCGCACGACTCAAACTCGTGTTCCTAACGGAGTGTGGGTTCGATTCCCACTCCGGGTACAAAAAAGCCCCGACGCATGAAGCGCTCGGGGCTTTTGCTTTGATGGAACCTGCGGTTTTTGACCGAAGTTTGTTGCAAACCGATTCCAGATGCAAAGACTCTTATTTCTGTTTGCTTTGACCTTGTCTTTGACGCCGGTGGTGGCGCAATTGACGGCGCCCCAAGTGCTGCATGGTGATACCGTTTATCAGGATGTGTTGGAGGCGTTCCCATTGGCTTTGCCGGCCGAGGATGGTTCGACGGTTTGGGATGCGACAGCCGTTGCGGTGTTGGACCAAACCATGAGCGCGGTTTCCACCGCGGCGCTGACCCCGTGGGGCAAGTCTTTTCCCAATGCCGCGTTTGGCATGAACGCTGCGGGGACATCGACCTACTATTCCTTTTCTGAGGGAAGCACGTATTATGGCGGTGTGCAAGGTGGCGTTGTGGTGGCTTACAGTGATCCGGAGGTGTACATGCCGTTGCCTTTTGGTCCGGAAATCGGACAGGTGTGGACAGACGAGTTTTCCGCAGCCTATGTTGTGGATGGCGAGGAAACGGTTCGATCCGGCAATGTCACAGCCACTTACCGGGGAACGGGCACCCTGAACCTCGCCAGTGGAGAGGTGCTGTCAGACATTCACATGGTTGATTTGCAGGAGGTGATTGTGGATACCCTGCCTTCGGGTTGGGTGTATACTGCGGAGTTGAATTCACGGCAATTGCTTGATGGCGTGTTTTTCGTGTCGCGATTGTCGTCGGTGGAAATTGTGGAGACGCTGTACGACGAGGCCGGCGAGGTTTTGGATGGAGCCACGACGAATTTTGGGCTGCAATTGACGGATTACGTCATGGATGTCCCGCTTGCCGCATCCAATCAACCAGCGCGTTTCGCTCTTTTTCCGAATCCAGCTCGATCGGGAGCGCCCGTGACCATTGTTTGGCCGGCTTTGGCACCGGGTCCTTCATCCGTTGCCATTGCGGATGCATCGGGTCGAGTGGTTTGGCGGGAGCAGGTTTGGCCTGGTGCGCAAGCCACAACCTTTGTTTTGCCAGCTGACCTTGCGCCGGGAACCTACATTCTGCGCGCTTCGGGCCATGCCTACGTCCCACAATCATTTGTGATTCAGCCATGAAGGAGTCCCATCAGTCCATCCTTTCGGATTTGCGCCGCATCATTCGAGCAGTCAACCTCGAAGGCAAGCGCGTGGAGCGCGAGTACGGTGTCAGCATTCCGCAGTACCTGTGCCTCAGTTACTTGAATGACCGTACGGATTACATCGCGTCCATGAAGGAAATCAAGGAGGCGTTGCAACTCAACCCGAGCACCACCACGGGGATTGTGCAGCGACTGGAGCGGAATGGTTTCGTTGCGAAACTTCCCAAATCCCAGGACAAAAGAAAATCGTTGATCATTCTCACAGATCGCGGCGCTGGCATTGTTCGAGAGAATCCACAGATCCTTCACGACAAGATTGTCGAGCGAATGGACAGCTTGTCAGTTGCTGATTTCCAGAAGTTAAAGTCCTCATTTGACACAATCATTGACTTCTTGGAAATCGAGCGGGTGGATGCTGCACCGATCGTGACGGCCGAAACAGAATTCCACCAGCCTGGCCAGCTTCCAGGCGAGGAGTGAGGAGGCCATTTTGTTTCTGTAGAAAATAGTGGCTAGGTTTGCAGGGCGATTCACCAAATCGACTGCTTCTTATGCTGCAATACAAAACAACTTGGCGGACGTTCCGCTCGGCTGGTGCACGTCACGCACTGCTCTTCAGCATGTTCATTGGGTTGTTGGGGACTGCGGGCGCATTGAATGCGCAATCGCTGCAGATCTCCGGCACCGTCAGCGACACAGAAGGCCTGCCTTTGCCGGGTGCCAATGTGATTGTGGATGGAACCCAGCGAGGCGTTGTCACCATGCCCGACGGAACCTTCTCGTTGGAAGTCCAGGCGAATGACAAGCAGCTGCTGGTCAGTTTTGTCGGCTACCAGTCGAAAGTGGTGCCATTGGACGGCCGGAAAACTTACAACATCAAGCTGTCCGGCGTCATCGGAATCGATGAGGTGGTCGTAACGGCACTTGGGGTCAAGCGTTCTGAGAAATCCCTGGGCTATGCCATCCAAAAGCTGGATGGCCAGCAAGTCAATCAAGTGCCTGCGACGAACATCGTGAATGGTTTGAACGGCAAGCTCGCCGGTGTGAACATTCAGGGTTCGGCGGCAGGTCCTACGGCTTCGGCGAACATCACCATTCGCGGTGAAAACTCTTTGTCTGGCGACAACCAAGCGCTGTTTGTGGTGAACGGCATTCCGATCACAAATGGGCTGTTCTCTCCGGGCGACGGTTTGAATGGTTCGACCACGATTGATTTCGGAAACGCGGCCCAAATCATCAACCCGGATGACATTGCGGAGATTTCGGTTCTGAAGGGCCCTGCTGCTGCGGCTTTGTACGGCACCCGTGCTGCGAATGGCGTGATTTTGGTCACCACGAAAACCGGCCAGGGCGCAAAGGGATGGGGAGTCACCTTGAACAGCACCACCACGTTTTCGAGTGTGCTGCGCCTCCCCGACTACCAAGACGAATATGGTGTCGGTGGATACGGTCGGTACAGCTACAACGGCGGAACAACGTACACGGGGGATTATTACGATGCTTTCGGCGAGAATTGGGGTCCGCGCATGGACGGGACACCGATTGTGCAATGGAATTCCAATGGTGAGGCGGTGCCTTTCACCGCAGCGCCGGACAACATCCGCAACTTCTTCCAAACCGGCATCACCACCCGAAACCACGTGGCGGTGGCCAATCAGACGGATGAGGGAGATTTCCGCATGGCGTACACTAACTTGAAGAGCCGCGGCATCGTGCCCAACACGGATTTGGGCCGCCACACGATGAGCATGAGCGCCGGGCAGACCATCAATGAACGCCTGCGCGTTCGGATGAACGCGAATTACGTACGAAGTGGCAGCGACAACGTGCCCAACGCCGGATACGATGAGAGCAGCTCCATCATGTACAACTGGATTTGGTTCCAACGCAATGCGAGCATCGATGATTTGCAGAATTACTGGAAGCCAGGTCTGGAGAATGTTCAGCAAAGCAACGTGGAGGAGTTGTGGACAAACAACCCTTGGTTTGTGGTCAATGAGAACACGAACGCCTTCACCGCGGATCGTTTGTTCGGAAATGCTTTGGCGGAGTTGGACTTGACAGATCGTTGGAGTGTTCGCTACCGTTTCGGGGTGGACATCAACAACGACAGCCGGCAATTCCGCCGCGCGATGTCCACGAAGTCCGTTTTGCTCGGAAGCTACCGCGAGGACGAGTTGAGCTTCATGGAGACGAACAACGAAATCCTTTTCAGCTATGATGGACTGGATTACGACAAGGATTTGAACTTCAACTTCAAAGCGGGTGGAAACATCATGCGCCAAGAGAGCTCGACACTTCGGGCGAACGCGCCACAGTTGCTGATTCCTGGCATTTACAATTTGGGCAATTCGCGGACGGCTGTCATCAATGACCAATTCCGCTACAACAAAGGCATCAACAGCCTTTTCGCCGTGGCAAACTTCAGTTACAAGAATTACCTGTACTTGGATGTGACGGGCCGGAACGATTGGAGCTCGACGTTGCCTTCGGAGAACAACAGCTATTTCTACCCCAGCGTTTCGTTGAGTGCGATTCTGTCGGAGATCATCGACATCCAGCCCACATCGAATTTGTCGTTTGCGAAGTTGCGCGCTGCATATGCCGAGGTCGGGGGGGACACCAATCCCTATCGCATTCGGAACATCTATGAGTATGACAATGCATGGGGAGAGTTTCCGGTGGCGGGCGAGAGCGCTCAGTTGAACAATGCGAACTTGCTTCCGGAACGAACAACTTCTGTGGAAGTGGGATTGGACATGCGGTTTTGGAATGGACGGTTGGGCTTGGATTTGGCCTGGTACAATCTGGTCTCCAGAGACCAAATCGTGAACTTGCCGCTCGCTTCAACTTCTGGCTACACCAGCCGAATTTTGAACTCGGGAGAAATTCAGAACCAAGGTCTTGAGCTCGTGTTGAGCGGGACGCCGGTGGAGAATGAAAAGCTGGTTTGGAACTCGACGTTGAACTTCACACGCAACCGAAGCGAGGTGTTGTCATTGCCGGATGAAATCACGTCTTACCAAATGATCGCAGACGTCTATCCCAATGACGGTGGCCAGGACTTGAGCCTCGAGGCGATTGAAGGGCAGCCGTTGGGACAACTCGTCGGTTTGGGCTTCCAGCGGGACGACGAGGGGAACATCATTCATGCGAACGGCTTGCCATTGCTGACGCAGGACAAGGTTTCCGCAGGGACTTACCAGCCGGACGCGCTGATCGGTTGGGACAACAACTTCACCATCGGCCGTTTCTCGGTGGGCATGCTGCTTTCGGCCCAAATCGGCGGAAAAATTTACAGCCGCACCCACGCGCTCAGCGCCACAGGCGGTGCCATCACGAACAACGACGATCCGAACCTTGACCTGAGCACTTTGGAAGGGCGTGAAACCTATGATGTGTCTTACGATGCAGAGGGCGTTCCGGTGTATACCGCTGTCGGGCAAGACAGCTGGGGTGTTGTGGGACCAGGGGTGATGTACGACGACAGCGGGAACCTTGTTGAGAACACGGTGGCTGCTCCGACGCGGGACTACTTCTATGCCTACTATGGCAACGGTTTCAGCCGAGACAACATTGAGGCGGCCACATATGATGCGACTTACTTGAAATTGCGTGAGCTCCGGGTCGGCTATGCGTTGCCTCAGTCGTTCGCTGACAAAATCGGTGCACAAAGCGCGACGGTGTCCTTGGTCGGCCGCAACTTGCTGTTGTTCACGAAGGTGCCTTCAATCGACCCGGAGACCTATTCGATTCGTGGTGGAACTTTTGTGCCAGGCTTTGAATCCACTTCGCTTCCGACGATGCGGACAGTGGGTTTCTCCCTCAACCTCAACTTTTGATTTGAAAAGACAGTCCAGATGAAAAACACATTGAAAAATATGACAAAGGCACTGACGGTCTTGGGGTTGGGAGGATTGGTTTTGGTGGGGTGCGACAAGCTCGAAGACCTCAACGAAAACCCCAATCAGCCGGAGAGCGTTACGGCGGACATCATGTTGCCAGGGGTGATTCGCGACATCAGCAACACCTTGGTTGGACATGCATTCTTCATTTCGAATTGTGCTTCCCAGCACACGGCCAAGTCGCTGCGAAATGAGGTGGACATCTACAATTGGAATTCTGCGCCCATCATCGGCGTGGAGCCTTTGTGGCAGGGACTTTACGGTGCACTTCGGGACATTGAGAACATCGAACGTGTGGCCACTGCTGAGGGCAATGACCACATGTTGGCAGTGGGCAAGACCTTGCGTGCGTTCGCTTTCAGCGTTTTGACGGACACCTACGGCGACGTTCCTTATTTCGAGGCGCTCGCGGGGGAGGAGGGGATCTTCACCCCGGTCTACGACAGCCAGGAGAACATCTACTTGGCAGAAGGTGGATTGTTGGATTTGCTTGATGAGGCCCACGATTTGTTCCAAACCGGGAACGGATCCATCTCTGGCGACATCCTCTATGGTGGCGATGCGGACTTGTGGAATCGCTTTGCCAATGCACTGCACCTCAGGTTGTTGATGCACGCTTCGGAGGCAACGGATGTGGCGGCAGAGTTTGCTGATGTGGCAACCCGTCCGTTGATGGAAGGGGTGGCACACAACGCGGCTTTGACGTACACGGGTTCGTTCCCCAATGAATTCCCATTGATTCCTTTCAAGACAGGCGATTTTGAATCGGTTCGTTTGGGTGAGCAAATTGTGGCGCATTTCACCGCGACAAATGATCCCCGGTTGATGGCGTATGGCCGGCCCACAGATGCCACCATTGGCACAGACAATGAGGAGTTTGCCGGTTGGATCAATGGCGGCAAGGGATGCGATGACTCCGGGTCCCGCTTGGGCTATGCGTACTACGACTATCCAGGCCATCCGGTGGCACCCGAAAAGGCCAGGGGGGTGTGGTTGAGCTATGCCGAGCAGGAGTTTGTGCTGTCAGAAGGCGCTTTCAATGGCTGGACGTCAGGAGATGCAGAGGCCCATTACAACAACGGGATTGTCGCGTCCATGATGGATCATGAGGCGAATCCCGAAGACACGGGTTTGTCGAGCGTTGATGACTTCTTGGCACAACCGGAAGTGGCCTACGATGGCACGTTACTGAGAATTCAGGAGCAAAAATGGGCGGCGCTCTATTTCCACGGGATGGAAGGCTATTTCGAGGTCCGTCGCTGGTACAGTGCGGCTTCGGGTGACTGGGCGGCACTGCCATTCTTGACGCCTCCTTGCAACAACACGAACGGGGACATGTTGCCCTTGCGTTTTGTTTACCCAGGTGAGGAGCAGAGCTTGAACGGAGAGAATTACAACAATGCCATTCAATCCTACGGAGGCAATGACTTCAATGGAGCGATGTGGCTTGTAGGCAACTGAGTTGAGTGGTCACTGGATGAGGGGCATCAGCTCTTCAGAATGTGACAACAAGCGCCCGGTCTTTGTGCCGGGCGTTTTTTATTTTCGCTGCGAATGAAATCAGAATCCGCCCTTTCTCGCTGGTACCACCGCCACTTCAATTTGAGCCTGCCGGTCTTTGTTCCGGCCGCGGCAATTGTCTTTGTGTTTGTCCTCTCCACGTTTGTGGCGAGGACAGAGATCGAATCCTTCTTCACCGATTTTCAAGTTTCTGCCTACAAGAATTTTGGGTGGATGTTGATTTTGACAGTGAACCTCGCCTTTTTGGCTGCGCTGTGGTTTGCGTTGGGGAAGTATGGACGTGTGCGGATTGGTGGGGCGGATGCCGTGCCAGAATTCAAGAAGGGAACTTGGCTGGCCATGCTGTTTTCGGCAGGGATGGGGATTGGGTTGGTGTTTTTCGGCGTTGCCGAGCCGATGATTCACTTCAAGCAGCCGCCCTATCCGCTGGACGGACAGCCCGATCGAGCGGCACTGGCCTTCCAGGTCAGCTACTTGCACTATGGGGTGTATCCATGGGCTGTCTATGGCATCGTGGGCTTGGGCATGGCCTTTTTCACCTTCAATCGGGGCCTTCCGCTTTCGATACGAAGCATATTTTACCCCATCCTGGGCCAACGCATCTATGGCGTGATCGGCCACACCATTGATGTGGTCGCCGTGATTGCCACCTTGGTGGGGCTTGCAACATCCTTGGGTTTTGGCGTTCAACAAATCGCTTCTGGCCTCGCGCACTTGACACCCTTGGAGTCCTCCGTGAACTTCCAAGTTTTGCTCATTGCCATCATCACCTTGTTTGCGACCATCAGTGTGGTGACAGGATTGAAAAAGGGGGTGAAGTTGCTTTCGGAGCTCAACATTTGGTTGGCCATCGGCCTGATGCTTCTGGTCTTGATTGTGGGGCCGACGGTGAAAATCCTGGATGTCTTTGTCCAGTCAACGGGAAATTATTTGCAGAACATCATTTCGCTGGGCACATGGACGGAGGCCTTTCGGCGAGATGGGGAGTGGCAGCATGACTGGACGGTGTTTTACTGGGCTTGGTGGATTGCATGGTCGCCCTTTGTGGGCATTTTCATTGCCCGGATCAGCAAGGGCAGAACGGTTCGAGAGTTTTTGTTGAACGTCTTGATCGTTCCAGTGCTCTTTACATTTTTCTGGTTCTCGGTGTTTGGAACTTCTGCGCTGGAATTGGAGTTGGCTGGGATCAGCGCCGTGGGGGAGGCGATCGAAGCGGACTTGAGCACCGCGCTGTTTGTGATGCTCGAGCAGTATCCGCTGGCCATTTTCACGAGCGTCGTAGGCATTTTGTTGGTCACCAGTTTTTTCGTTACCAGTTCGGACAGTGGTTCGCTCGTCGTGGACATGTTGACCAGTGGAGGCGCGCTGGACGCGCCTGTGGGTCAGCGAATCTTCTGGGCCATCACAGAAGGGGCGGTCGCGGCAGCGTTGTTGATGGGTGGGGGGTTGAAGGCCATGCAATCGATGAGCATCGCGGCGGGCATTCCCTATGCGTTTTTGGTCCTTGTGATGATTTTCAGCATCCGCAAGGGCCTTCATGCAGAGTGGTTGGCCCTGCCAGAGACAAAGAAACCGATGGGCCCCAAGTTGGAGAAGGTCAAGCGCCACAAGCGCAAAAAAGGCCGCGCTCAGTAAGCGCGTTCGTCTCGGCCTTCCATGTAATAGACAAAAGCGCGGTTGACCACTTTGTGCCCTCCGGGCGTGGGGAAGTTGCCGGTAAAATACCAGTCGCCGGTGTGGTTGGGGCAGGCCTTGTGCAGCCCTTCAATGCTCTGGAAAATGATTTTCACCTCCGCCTTCATTCCTTCAGGGGTGAGCAGCAGGGAAATCCTGTCGGAAATCTCATCGGGCGTGAAGGGCGCGTAAATGGCTTTCACTTGATTGCTGTTCTGCTCTTTCGGCAAGGAAATCTGCGCCTTGCATTGCGCATAGGTTTCTTCCAGGATATGGGCCAAACCGCGCTCCTGCAACAAACTCACAGCGGCCTGAAAGGCGATGAAGTCCCCGAGTTTGGCCATGTCAATGCCATAACAATCCGGATAGCGAATTTGAGGCGCGCTGGAAACCACGACGATGCGGCGCGGTTCGAGCCGGTCGAGGATGCGCAGGATGGAGCGTTTCAGTGTCGTGCCGCGTACAATGCTGTCATCGATGACGACCAGATTGTCCACGCCGGCCCGAACCGTGCCATAAGCGATGTCATACACGTGGGCGACCAAATCATTTCGGCTGGCGTCCTCTGTAATGAAGGTGCGAAGCTTGGCGTCTTTGATGGCCACTTTTTCGATGCGCGGCCGCTCGCGCAAAATGTCGTTCACTTCTTGCGGATCGGGGTTTGCGCCAAGGCCGATGATGCGGGAGATTTTCGACTGGTTCAAGTGGTCCTCGAGCCCCTTGATGAGCCCGTAAAAGCACACTTCGGCGGTGTTGGGAATGAAGCTCGTGACCGTGTTGTCAAGGTCGTGCTCGACGGCCTCGAGCACCTTGGGCACAATCGCGTGACCGAGGGCCTTGCGCTCTTCGTAGATGTCTTGGTCATTGCCTCGGCTGAAGTAAATCCGTTCGAAACTGCAAGCCGTTCGCGCGAGGGGTGTTTTCACCTCCTCAAGCGATACGGCCCCGCTGCGGCGAATCAGCAACGCGTGACCTGGCGGGATTTCCTGGACCTGCTCGGTCTTGAGGTTGAACGCAGTTTGAATCACGGGCCGCTCGGAGGCCACCACGGCGATTTCATCATCGTCATACCAAAACGCAGGCCGAATGCCATGCGGGTCTCGCATCACAAAGGCATCCCCGTGTCCGATCATGCCACACATGACATATCCGCCATCCAAAGAGTTCGCACTTTGTTTCAAAACTTCTTGAAGATTCAAGTTGTCTCCAATGGCTTTCGATATCGCTGTGTTGTCCATTCCTTCTGACTTGAAGGCATCGAAGAGGCGTTGGTTTTCCACGTCTAAGAAATGTCCGATTCGCTCGAGAACTGTTACAGTATCTGCCTTCTCTTTGGGATGTTGACCCAATGCCACGAGCTTGTCGAAGAGCTCATCGGTGTTCGTCATGTTGAAATTGCCGGCAACGACCAAGTTGCGGGTGCGCCAGTTGTTTTGGCGCAAAAAAGGATGACAACTCTCCACCTGGTTTTTTCCGTAGGTGCCATACCGCAAGTGCGCGAGAAACACCTCGCCAGTGAAGGCATGTTCCGCTTGCAGGCCTTGTGCATCTTTCAACGCATCCGCACTGAGTCCCTCAAAACGGCCCAGGGCCCGGGAAAAGATGTCCTGGATGGGCCGGCTGTCCACGGAGCGTATCCGGCTGATGTAGCGCTGGCCGGGCTCAACATCAAGTTTGATGTTGGCCAAACCCGCACCGTCTTGTCCCCTGTTGTGTTGCTTCTCCATCAACAGGTACATCTTGTTCATTCCGTAGAATGCGGTGCCGTACTTGTCGATGTAAAATTGAAGCGGCTTCTTGAGGCGAAGCATCGCAATGCCGCATTCGTGTTGGAGGAAATCAGACATATAACGGGGGAACAAGGTGACGAGGCAGACTGGAAAACTATGGTCGCAAAGGTAAGTCAGACCATTGACCATCATCCACCGAAAACCGATTCGCAGCGGGATCCGTCCCACCGGTGTGGATGATGAGGATGCGCTTTCCGTGGCGAACCAGCGGGTCTTGGTTGATTTGTGGCTTGAGCCATTCTCGGTCCAGGCGCATCATCATTTTGCCGTTGTACACGCGGTCCAAGGGAACGCCCGTTTGCACGGCAAATTCCTGCATGAAAGTGAGAAGTTTGGGGGAAGTTTTGCCAAACCCACCTTCATGAGCATCCCCCCAAATCGCCACATTCGCAAGCAATTCGCTGGCCATCGCCGCATCGCCGATGGTCCGAACCAGGTGCGCATGGATTTCTTTGCGGTGATCGACCCCTTTGAGGGCGGAGATGCCCAGAATGGGCAGGCGCCCTTGGCTTTTGATGGCCATTCCCGCCAACGTGGTGCCGGTGCCCACAGCCACTGCCACCACATCAAACCGATCGAGGTCCTCCCGCTGCAGGACGCCCTGTGCGCCATGCACCCCCAAGGTGTTTGCCCCTCCTTCAGGGACGATCCATGGGTTGTTCCATTGTGCGCGCAGTCCGTTCAAAAAATCGGAATCGGTTTTTTCGCGGTATTCGGCACGGGTGATGGGAACAAGCGTCATGCCAGCGGCGCGACAAGCGACCATGACCGGGGTCTCAACCTCGCCGCCTCGCACGAGCCCGATGCACCGCAGGCCCAGCGGCTTGCAAGACCGCGCCGTGGCCAGGAGGTGGTTCGAGAACGGCCCGCCAAACGTCAGCAACGCCCGAGATGGCTGCTGCAACGCCCTTTCGAGGTTGAGCCGCAACTTGAACCATTTGTTGCCTGGTGCGTCGATGGACATTTGGTCGAGCCGACGCATGGAGAACTCGTGGCCCCGCCAGTGGACGACCTGGTCAGAAAGGGCTGGGCGTTGTGAAATGGAAGTGAGGCTCATTCGGAGACCCCAAAACTCGGAAAGGAATTTTGTTCTTCATCCCCCGCGATCGTTGTCGTGGTGGACGCCAAATGTTTGGCAGAGTTGAAGCCCCTTATCTTTGCGTCATGCCGAAAGATTTGGAGCCAGATGATTTTTATTACAGCCCTGAAGGTTTCGTCATTTTCACCGAACATTATCACCTCAAAAGGGGTCATTGTTGCCAGAGCGGCTGCAAGCATTGTCCATTTGGTTTTGACAAGCGAACGGGCCGTTTCTCGACACCGAAACACACACCGACGAAGCCATGAACTTGACAGCAAGCGTGACCGAGACGGCCTTTGCGGCTGAGATTCGACAAGGTTTGGGGGGGGCGTTGCCCGAGGCGAAGCAGCCGGATTTGGCCCATTCCCACGCCCCGGTCAGGAAGGACATCTTGAGCCCCAAGGAAAAGGAGCTCGCGCTGCACAATGCGCTGAGGTATTTCAGCCCGGAACATCATGCTGTGCTCGCTCCAGAATTCGCCGCTGAGCTTCAAACCTACGGGCGGATTTACATGTATCGGTTCATGCCTTCCTACGCCATGCATGCCCGCCCGATTGACGCGTACCCCGCTGAATGTCAGCAAGCCGCTTCGATCATGCTGATGATCCAGAACAACCTCGACCCCGCAGTGGCCCAGCACCCTCAGGAGCTCATCACCTATGGGGGAAATGGGGCGGTGTTCCAGAATTGGGCGCAATACCGCTTGGTGATGAAGTACCTCAGCGAGATGACGGAAGAGCAGACGCTGGTCATGTACAGCGGTCATCCAATGGGGTTGTTTCCCAGCCACAAGGATGCGCCTCGTGTTGTGGTGACAAATGGCATGGTGATTCCCAATTATTCGAAGCCGGACGATTGGGAGAAGATGAATGCACTGGGCGTGAGTCAATATGGCCAAATGACCGCGGGCTCTTACATGTACATCGGGCCACAGGGCATCGTGCATGGCACGACCATCACAGTGCTCAACGCGTGCCGTCGCCACGGCAAAGACCCCGCCGGCACCTTGTTTGTGACCGCGGGGCTTGGGGGAATGAGCGGCGCCCAGCCGAAGGCCGGCAACATCGCTGGCGTGGTCAGCGTCACCGCCGAAGTCAACCCGGCTGCCGCGTGGAAGCGGCACGAGCAAGGTTGGGTGGACCACGTGATTGAGGATTTGGCGGAGTTGACTGCACGGGTTCGCGCGTCTGTGGCAGCGAAGGAAGCAGTGTCCTACGCCTACCTCGGGAACGTGGTGGATGTTTGGGAACAGTTCGATGCCGCAGGTTTGCATGTGGATTTGGGTTCAGACCAAACCTCCCTCCACAACCCCTGGGCCGGTGGGTATTACCCCGCGGGGCTGAGCTTCGATGCGGCGAATGAGATGATGGCGAACGACCCTCAGAAGTTTCGGGGCATCGTACAAGAATCGTTGCGGCGGCACGCCGAAGCCGTGAACCGCCACACCGCAAAAGGCACCTACTTTTTCGATTATGGCAACGCCTTCCTGCTCGAGGCGTCACGTGCCGGCGCGGACATCATGGATGATGACGGAACGCATTTTCGCTACCCGAGTTATGTTCAAGACATCATGGGCCCCATGTGCTTTGATTTTGGATTCGGACCCTTCCGTTGGGTTTGCGCCAGTGGCGATCCGGAGGACCTCGACGCGACGGACGACATCGCCTGCCAAGTCCTCGAGGAGATGATGGCCGCTGCGCCAGAGAAGATTCAGCAGCAAATGGCCGACAACATCCGTTGGATTCAAGGCGCGAAAGCGAACCGCCTCGTCGTCGGTTCTCAGGCCCGCATTTTGTACGCCGACGCTGAGGGCCGAATGCGGATTGCCAAGGCCTTCAACGACGCCATCGCCGACGGTCGTCTGCGCGGACCAGTGGTGCTCGGACGGGATCACCACGATGTCAGTGGGACGGATTCGCCCTACCGCGAAACCTCGAACATCTACGATGGCAGTGCCTTCACGGCGGACATGGCGGTCCAAAACTTCGTCGGAGATGGCTTTCGCGGCGCCACTTGGATCAGCCTGCACAATGGTGGGGGCGTCGGTTGGGGGGAAGTGATGAATGGCGGGTTTGGCATGCTCATCGATGGTTCGGCGGACAGCGAGCGCCGGCTCACCTCGATGTTGCATTGGGACGTCAACAATGGCATCGCACGGCGGAGTTGGGCACGGAACGAGGGCGCCGAATGGGCCATTGCGCGTGCCATGGCGCAAGAGCCACGTTTGAAAGTCACGGTGGCCCAACACGCGGACGAAGATTTGGTGCGTCGTCAGTTCGGCGAAGATTGATTCCCAGCGGATTACCAGCGACTGAAAACGCAGGAAACGATTTAACACTGGTTTTGTTTCCAAAGTGTTTTTGCGGTGTAATTTTGCGCCACCGTGGAAGAAAACCAAGCACATCGCACCGCAGATTCAAGCCCACAGGGCGCGCCTCTTCCTGATTCTTTGCGGCAGGGCGCGGTGAAAATGTTCATGCGGCTCGGCATCAAGTCCGTCACAATGGACGATCTCGCCCGCGAGCTCGGGGTCTCGAAAAAGACCCTGTACAAGCATGTGGTGGACAAGCGCGATTTGGTGGAACAATGCCTGCAGTGCAAAATCCAGGAACACGAGGCGGTTCTTTCCGCTGTTGCACAATCTGATGGCAACGCGATTGACCGGCATTTTGTCCTGCTGCGGCACATTCGTCAGATGATGCAGGAGACCCACCCCAGCGTGCTGTTCGACCTCGAGAAGTATTACCCGGAGGTGTTTCGGATGATGATGGAGGCCAGAGGCCAAATGATTCGCGAAACCATGGGCCGCAACTTGCAACGGGGACAAGAGGAAGGCCTCTACCGGGAAGATTGCGATCCTTTCTTGGTGACGCAGTTTTTGATCGCTGTGACAGGCGCGATTTTTCAGCCGGAAGTCATGTCAGCCACGAACCGGTCTTTTTCCGATTTGCAAGTGGACGCTTTCCTCTACCACATCCGGGGCATTTCCTCTGATGCTGGGCGGCAATACCTCGAACAAAAGTTTCAATCCGAAGATTTCTCATAGCGCGATGCGACGACAATTGACAACAGGATGTGCACTCGTGCTTTCGTTAGCACAGGTGGCTGCGCAGGGAAGCGGGGCGAGTTTGTCTTTGAGTTTGGCAGAAGCCCAAACCTTGGCCCTCGAAAACGCCTACGCCATGCAGTATGCCCGGCTGGATCAGCAGAAGGCCGAGCGGGACGTCAAGGAACTGACCGCCACGGGTCTGCCTCAACTCAATTTGATCGCAGACTACAGCCAATACATCGACATCCCCACCCAGGTCGTGCCTGCCGATGCCTTTGGTTTCCCGGATTATTTGACGGAGTTCCTCGGCGGCGTGGCGGAGCAAACCGGCGTGCCCCTGAATGCCCCGGCCCCAGATCCTGACGGGTTGAGTGAGCTGCAGTTTGGCAACGAGCACACGGCAAATGTGGGGTTGCAGGCGAGCCAGTTGGTGTTCAGCGGCTCCTATTTCGTGGGTTTGCAGGCCTCCAAATTGTACGCCGAGTCGCGCGTGCAGGCCATCGAACGAACAGCGGATGAGGTGCGGGCGTCTGTTGCTGAGGCCTATCACGGGGTGTGTGCAGCGGAGGCAAATGCTTCGATGTTGGCGGAGATGAAGCTCGCCATCGCGGCGCAACTCGATGAGGTGCGGGCCATGCAAGGCGCGGGCTTTTTGGACGCCACCGCTGTTGATCAGCTTGCCCTTGCGTTGATGGACCTCGAGCAACAAGCCGATTATGCGGAAACTCAGGTGGGGTTGTTGAAAGCGGTTTTGGCATTCCAAATCGGCCTGCCCCCGGCCCAATCCATCCGCCTCACCGAGAACCTCGAGGCCCTCGCGGCTCAGTCCAGCGGGGCGGAGTTGTTGAGCCGTTCGTTCAACCCGATGACCCTTCCGGGCCTGCGGGAGCAACAGGCGTTTGTGGAGCTCGCCGGACTGGACGTGAAAAACCGCCGGGCGGAAGGCTTGCCGCAAATCGCCGCATTCTACAATTTTCAGCAGAACGCCCAGCGTTCCGCATGGGATTTCTTCGATCCCGATGGCGCCTGGTACGACGTTCAGTTGTGGGGGGTGAATTTTTCCATGCCGCTGTGGACGAGCTTTGGGGGCAAGCAAAGGGTGGAAAAGGCCCAAATCGAGCACGACCGCGCCCGCCTCGGCTACGAGCAGATGGAGCGGGCGGCGGACCTGGAGTTCCGATCGGCCAAGGCAGCGTACGAAAACGCCGTGCGGCAGGAGCAGAATCGGGGAGAGGCGTTGGGTTTGGCCCAAAAGATTTACAACCGCGTGCAAACCGGCCACCAAGAAGGGGTCAACACCAGCTTCGAACTGGCGGATGCACGCAACCGCTTGATCGAGGCCCAAGGCGGGCTCATCGGCGCCCAAATGAGCACCTTGAATGCCCGTGTTCGCCTGCAGGCCGCACTTTCCGACTTTGAATAAACCGATCACCCACTTCAGACCCAGAATCATGAAGCAATATTTTCCCTTTTTGATGGCCTCTGCCCTCGTGATCTTCACCGGATGTGGGGGCGATCAGGCGGCGGCAGACAGCGCGGCGCCGGCAACCGAGGTTGACGACCGATTGGCAGTGACCACATTGCGAATCGACCCGAAGCCTTTTGTTCATTCGTTTTCGGTGCAGGGCAATGTGGAGATGGACGGTTTGGCGACGGTGACGGCGGAGACGCCAGGGACGATCGAGGAAATCCTTGTCCAGGAGGGCCAACGCGTCGCCAAGGGCGATCCGATCCTGCGCGTGGACGTCTCGGTGATGGAACGTTCGCTTGAGGAACTGAAAACCCAGCTCACCTTGGCCGAGGACTTGTTCAGCCGCCAAGAGCGGTTGTGGAGCCAGGAGATCGGCAGCGAGGTGGAGTACTTGCAAGCGAAGGCGCAAGTGGAGGCCCTCAAGAACAGCCGATCGACGTTGTTGGCCCAGATGGACATGGCCGTGGTGCGCGCGCCCTTCGGTGGTGTGGTGGACCGTGTGTTTGCGAAGAGAGGGGAAATGGGCGCGCCCGGGATGCCGTTGGCGCGGGTCGTGTCGCTGGACAACATGTATGTGCGGGCGATGGTCAGCGACCATTATGCAGGTCGCGTGACGGCGGGCATGCCGGCAGACGTGATTGTCAGCGGCGTCGATACGGTGGCCACTGAGGTGGGCCGCACAGGTCAGTTCATCAATCCAGCGAACCGGACGATCGAAGTAACCTTGCCATTGCCCAAGGGAACGAAATTTTTGCCGAACATGTTCGCCAGCGTGCGGTTGCAGGACGTGGCCCTGGACAGCGCGGTGGTGGTGCCGAGTGCGTTGATTCAGCAGGATGTGAACGGCCGCAGTTTTGTCTACAAGGTGGTGAACGGGCAGGCCGAGAAGGCCCTCTTGGAGGTGGAAATGGGCAGTGGCGATGTGATGTGGGTGGGGTCGGGTTTGGCCTATGGAGACCAAATCATCGACAAAGGCGCTGCCCGCGTCACAAATGGCGAACCGGTGCGAATCCTCAACCAATAAGGCCCCATGTCTGAACAAAGCCAAAAGGGTCAACTCCGGGAATTCGGACTGACAACATGGAGCATCACGAACCGGACCACGGTCTTTGTGCTCATCGCCATCATCACGTTCAGTGGCATTTACAGCTACCTCACGGTGCCGAAGGAGAGTTTTCCGGACGTGGTTGTTCCCGAAGTGTACATCGGGACGGCGTATCCGGGGAACAGCCCTGTGAACATCGAGAAGCTGATCACCCGGCCCTTGGAGAAGGAGATCAACACAATCACAGGTGTGGATGAAATCACGTCGACTTCTGTCCAGGGGTACAGTGCTGTGGATGTGAAGTTTGAGTTTTCGGTCGAGCCGGCGGAGGCGTTGCGCAAGGTGAAGGATGCCGTGGACAAGGTGAAGGCCGATCCGGATTTTCCGGACGATCTGCCGGCAGAGCCAAATGTCTTTGAGCTCAACTTTTCAGAGCTGCTTCCTGTGATGAATGTCAACTTGTCGGGCGACTACAGTTTGGACGACTTGAAGCGATACGCAGAGTACCTCGAAGATGAAATCGAGGAATTGCCGGAAATCAGCAAGGTGGACATTCGCGGGGTGATGGACAAGGAGGTGGAGGTGATCGTGGACAACCTGCGGGCGGAGGCGATGCAGGTGAGTTTCAACGACATTTCCGGGGCGATTGCTCAGGAGAATGTGACCGTGTCGGGTGGAGACTTGCTCGTGGACAATGCGCGCCGAACCGTTCAGGTGGTGGGCGATTTCACCTCCATGGAAGAAATCGCCAACGTGATTGTGAAGTCCGAGAAGGGTGCGCCGGTGCATTTGCGCGATGTGGCGGAGGTGCGTTTTGTGGAAAAGGAGAAGGAGAGCTATGCCCGCGAATACGGGAACCCCGTGGTGACATTGGATGTCATCAAGCGGGCAGGCGAGAACCTCATCGCTGCGTCGGACGGCATCAACGCCATCATTGAGCAGGCCAAGCGGGAGGTGTTGCCGCGCAATTTGAATGTGTCCATTACGAACGACCAATCCGATCAGGTCCGAACCCAAGTCGATGAGCTGCAGAACTCCATCATTTTTGGGGTGCTCCTCGTGGTGGGCGTCTTGTTGTTCTTTTTGGGCCTGCGGAACGCCCTGTTTGTCGGTGTGGCCATTCCGTTGTCCATGTTCATGGCGTTCATGGTCCTCAACGCTTTCGGCGTGACGTTCAATGTGATGGTGCTGTTTTCGTTGGTGTTGGCCCTTGGGATGCTTGTGGACAATGGCATTGTGGTGGTGGAAAACGTCTACCGATTGATGGATGAAGGCATGTCGCCGCTGGATGCTGCGCGGTACGGCGTGGGCGAGGTGGCCTGGCCCATCATTGCTTCGACAGCGACGACGTTGGCGGCGTTTTTGCCGCTGGCGGTGTGGCCAGGCTTGATCGGTGAGTTCATGAAATACCTGCCCATCACCTTGATTGTGGTGTTGTCTTCCTCGCTCTTCGTCGCGTTGGTCATCAATCCTGTGCTCACGTCCATCTTCATGAAGGTGGGGGTGGAGCGGGTGAATCGCCGGCGGACGTGGCTTGCCTCCGGGGTGCTGGTGGGCGTGGGTGCGGCATTTTTGGCCATGCAGGTGACTGGCATGGGCAACATCTTGATCATCGCAGGAGTGCTTGGGCTGCTGAACACTTATGTGCTTTATCCGGCAACGATTTTGTTCCAAAACCGCGTGCTGCCCTGGTTGGAGAATGTTTACGAGCGGTTTTTGCGCTTTGCGCTGGCGGGCTGGCGGCCGTGGGTCTTTTTCTTCGGCACGGCGATGCTCTTTGTTGTGGCCGCGGGTTTGTTGTCCGCGTTCCCGCCGAAGGTGGAGTTTTTCCCGTCCAATGAGCCCCAGTTCTTGAATGTCTTCATCACCAAACCCATCGGAACGGATCTCGAAGAAACCAATCGGGTGGCGAAGGAGATTGAGGGGATCATTTTTGACTTTGTGGAGGAGGACCGGTGGAAGCGGCCGAACCTGGAAACGGGCGAGCCCGAGGCATTCATGGTCAATTCCATCATCGGTCAAGTCGGCAACGGAACGAGCGATCCGAACGATGGACCTGATTTGGGCAACACGCCCCACAAGGCCCGCATCTCCATCAATTTTGTGAAGTTCCAAGAGCGGCGTGGGTTGTCCTCCAAGGAAATGTTGTCGGCCCTTCGCGAGCGCTTGCGGGGCTATCCCGACGCTGAGGTGATCGTGACGAAAAACTCTGACGGACCCCCGCAAGGTGCACCGATCAACATCGAGGTGCGCGGTGAAGACTACGACGCGGTGCTGGCGACAGCAACGGACATGCGGCAATTCCTTCGCGACGCCGACTTTGAAGGGGTCGAGGAACTCAAAATAGACGTCGACAAGCGGAAGCCGGAATTGCCGATCACCATTGACCGTGCAAAGGCCCGGCGTTACGGGTTGTCCACGCAAAACATCGGCTACACCATTCGAACCGCGTTGTTCGGTCGGGAAGTGAGCACCTACAAGGATGG
>CBFIFE010000004.1:0-92011 GCA_965661765.1 uncultured Flavobacteriales bacterium | reverse complement strand
TGACCGAAAATGACCGCGGGTTCCATTTTGAATACGACAAGGCATTTTTGCGAAGTGAGCGCGCAAGGCCGGTCAGCCGGAACTCCCCTTGAGGGCCCGTCAGCCGTCCTTCGAACGCTGCACAGGCAAGGATCACCGCGGTCGGTCAAAAAAGCCGCCATATATTTCCAATCCTGATGAATCCTTTGCTGCAAAAAGCCCGCCGATTGCGTATCGCCGCCGGTTTGCCACCACTTCTGAAGGGAAAGGCCCACAAGACCGCCCCTCACCACGAACCCATCGTGGCACAACAAGGCTTGCCTTGGGAGAATTTTGGCGCTTCTTCCCGCCGTTTGGACACCCTCAAGCGCGGCCTGCTCGGCTGGAACGAAGTGGGCCGCCACGTCTGGACGCCAGAGCACTGGGGACCGAAAAACCCCATCCGCCCGGAATGGGCCGAGATTCGAAAAACCCTCAAATCTGCCGGGCACGGCATCGGCAAACCCAGGCACATCAAGGAAACCGACCGCGAAAATGGCCTGGATTGGCCGCTGATGGGCACGACAATGGTGGGCTGGAAGCGGCTGACGCAGTGGGAGGAAGCCCTCCTGCACTGCATCGACGCGCAAGTGCCAGGGGACTTTGTGGAGACGGGCGTCTGGCGCGGGGGTGTGCTGGTGTTGGCCGCGGCGATTTTGGAAGAGCAAGGCATCACCTCACGCCAAATCTGGGGGTTCGACTCCTTCGACGGCCTCCCGCCGCCCGATCCCAAGAACTACCCTGGCGATGCAAACGTCATCGACCTGTCAACATTCAATGAACTGA
The DNA here is from genome assembly GCA_965661765.1 of uncultured Flavobacteriales bacterium. Classification (GTDB taxonomy): domain Bacteria; phylum Bacteroidota; class Bacteroidia; order Flavobacteriales_D; family Sanyastnellaceae; genus JBMYZL01. The sequence goes on along the minus strand of CBFIFE010000004.1, from coordinate 91,207 downwards.
AGGTCAGCGAAGAAGAGGTCCGAATGAACTTCAAGGCCTGGGGGGTGCCCACAGACCAAATCCGGCTGGTCAAAGGCCTCTTCAAGCACACCTTGCCGAAGGCTGAAGTGCAGCAAATCGCAGCACTGCGGTTGGACGGTGACTACTACGAAAGCACCATCCAGGCCCTCGAAGCCCTCGAACCGCGGGTGGCCGACAATGGTGTCGTCATCATCGATGATTACCATGCATTTGCCGAGTGCCGGCAGGCCGTTCATGACTACCGGAAGCGCCACGGCATCGACTTCCCCATTCGGGAAATTGACGGCACCGGGGTGTTTTGGTACAAATCCCACGAGCCCAACGTACCTGGGAAGTGGGAGCGCACCCAAGCCCGTCGGAAATTGTTCAACAACAGGAGCGACTGGAACCTGCTCATCGAACATCGTGCAGCGGCCATTCGCCACAAGAACCAGCAAATCAATGGGCCCCAGCGCTTTGATTGGATCAACGCGGCCATCGAACAGCGCGGGTATCAACGGTACTTGGAAATCGGTGTGCGCAACCCCGCGGATTGCTACGACCGCATCCGGGCTGCGCACAAAACCAGTGTCGACCCTGGCGTTGAGTTCGCGGCCAATCCCGTGGATTTCCCCCTGACCAGCGACGCTTTTTTTGCGCAGCTCCGGGAGGGAAAACTCGAGGGGCTGGCGGCTGGGGAGCAATGGGATTTGGTTTTCATTGACGGATTGCACCAAGCCACCCAAGTCGATCGCGACATCTGCAACACCCTGCCGCACTTGCGTCCCGGCGGCATGATTGTCTTGCATGACTGCCTGCCCCCCACCGAAGAGCACGCCCGCGACGCATTTCCAGACGGAACCCAACTTGTGGCGCAAGAGTCATGGAACGGCAGCACCTGGCGGGCGTTTTTCAAACACTGGCTGGAAGGCACACACGCGACGTTTGTCATCGACGCCGACTGGGGCATCGGGGTCATCGACACCGCCAAACCCCGCGACCCCCTGACCCGCGATGGTTCGTGGGGTCTCGCCTCCCTCTCTGAGTACCACTCAAGGCTAGAGGCAGGCGGGGCGAAACTCGATTTTTCAGGCCGGCTTGGCCCAATTGCGGTGATGATCAACATCGTCACGCCTTGCCTTCGGCCAAGCAACCTGCCCGCCATGGCCGCTTCCATCAACATCCCCCGCGGACAGTTTCGCTGGTGGATTGTTCTGGACGGCGTCGACATGCCCACCGGCCTCACGCTCCCAGCCGAGGCCGTCATCCTCTCCCACACCGACAGCCGCAGCGTGTCGGGCAACGCCCAGCGCAACCATGCCTTGGACGCGATGGGCAACCAGGACGGCCACCAAGTGCTGTTCTTGGACGACGACACCATCATGCATCCCGACTGGTGGGCGGTCATCTCCATCGGCCGGATGGCGCAATGGACCCGCTGGCACATGATGTTTCCAGATGGTGGGCTGTACACCGATGCGTTTGGTTGGGCCCCAGGCCAAACCGACACGGGCAACCACCTCTTCGACCGCAAGTGCATCGGCGACCTGCGCTGGCGCCGGGAGAACTACAGTGCAGACGGTGATTTCATTGCCGCTTTCGCCGGGCGCGCCACCGATCAACGAATCATCCGGCGACCGCTCGGCATATACAATGCTTTGTGCAAGCATTCGGAACGAGCGGTTGTGTCCGGCGAATGGCTGGCCTTTCTCCGCGACCACCAAGGCCCCACAACCCTGTCGGTGTTCTCGGGGTCGGACCCGGCCTCCCTGCTTTGCGACCAAATCTCCGCTGCGCTCTTGACCGATGCCACCGGCTCGGCGCTTCAATTGGATCACGCCCCAGAGGCTTGGTCACCGCCCATCGATAGGCAGAAAAAAGCCCAAGAGCAACGCTGGGCTTGTGGCTTCCGAAACCATTGCATCCAAGAAGCTCCAGAAGCGGACAACACGATGAATGTTTCTGTGCTGCAACGGCCAGAGCTCTTCTCAGCCATCCGGCGGTGGTCCGCTGCAAACCCGGACAAATCCATGCGCATCGGTGCGCCGCATTTTCGACAGGCGTGGATGGCCTTCGATGGCAGCCCTTCCCTCTCGGCGATGGCCGAGGAGCTGCGCAGTGGCTGGCAATTGTTTCCAAGACAATGCCCCCCAGGAACTGCCCCAATGGTTGTTGTCGACGCGACCGGCTGGACTGGCGCAAGGGCGCAGCGCGAAGCCCTTTCAACGCTGACAAAAAAAGACCCCGCTGCTCAATGGATTGTGCTTGTGCCAGAAGGCGCCAAGGAACCCGCAGGCCTCCCCAACATCCCGGTCCAAAGAATGACCGAGGCAACCCATTGGGTGGATTGGGCCTTGATGACCCAAGCTGACACCCTCATCACCTGGGGAGGCGCGAGGGGCTTTGTGGCCGCCCTCCTGACCGATGGTCATGTGTTTTTCGGCGACCATGCCGCACCTGCGCTCCCGGATTGGCAGCGCCTGCCTTTTGACGAGAAATCAAGCCCCACAACAATCGAAACTCATCACCCATGAAGTCATTTTTCAAACGAAAGAAGGACATCGGTCGTCCGCCCAAATATTGGCCAGAGCGGTCGCAGCCTTTTCGCAAGGATGAGCGCAATCCCATCGCTGACTTGCTCTACAACTGGGATGGCCCACGACTGCACAAATGGGAACACTATTCCCGACATTATCACCATCATTTTCAACCTTTCATTGATCGGCCCTCACTGCGCGTCCTTGAAATCGGCGTCTACGGTGGGGGTTCGCTGGAATTGTGGCGGAAGTACTTCGGTCCTCAAGCCCAAATCTGCGGCCTGGACATCAACCCCGAATGCGCGAAACTGAATTTGTCTCCGGACCTCTCCGTCATCATTGGGAGTCAAGACGATCCCGAGACCCTTCAACGGGCCTTCGATGCGCTGGGAGCCCCCCCTGACCTCGTGATCGATGATGGGTCACACTTCAGTCACCATGTGCGGTCATCGTTTCAGTGGATCTGGCCTCGGCTGTTGCCCGGCAGCCTCTATGTCGTTGAGGATTTGCATGCGTCCTACTGGAAGGACTTCGGGGGTGGCTACCAGCAACCCTTCACGAGCATTGGCCTCATCCAAGACCTCATCGACGACCTGCATGAGCCCCACCACACGAGTGGCCACAAACATGCGAAAGGGTTGGAAATCGGCGGTTTGCACGTCTATGATTCCATGGTATTCATTGAAAAAACGAAAAGACCAGAGCCCCGGACCTGGATCCAACCGCCAGACGAGGCCTGACCCCCCAGCCTCAATCCTCCAGGTGGAGCGGAGCGAGGTCCCTGCGATACGCCACAAATCCCGGAAAACGCTGCGCGAACACTTCCTGCACCTTGTCCAAGCTTCGCATCGTTCGGTTCGCCCAAAACCCCTGAGCGCTCCGCAAAATCCGCCCCACCAAGATGGGCTGATGAACAATCTGGTGGCCTTTGCCACTGAGCCGCATCCAAAGGTCGAAATCTTCAAAGCCCCAAAGCCGCAAAAGGAGCCGTTCATCAAAACCTCCAACATCGGCGAGCTTCTTGCGGTTGTACAAGGCCGTGATGTCGTGCAGCGGACCCAGCTCAAGGGCAGCGTTGCGATCAAAAGCCGCAACACCCATTCGATCGTCGGGGATGCCTTGGGCATTCCAGACCCGCAGCGCACCGTGTGCAACCGCAGCCTCCGGGTGTTGCAGCACCAGGGCATGCAGGCGCGTCAACCCCTCCGGCACCAGCTCATTGTCGGCATCGAGGAAAAACAGCCACTGCGAATGTGCGGCTTGCCAAGCCAAGTTTCTGCATCGGGTCAATCCCACATGCCAACTCGTCCGAAGGATGCACATCGGCACCGCCGAAGCCTCAGCAAACGCCTTCGCTTCATCATGCGATCCATCCTCGCTGTGATCATCCAACACCAAAATGCCGGCCTGCAGCTGCCCACCTGGCGCACATCGCCTCAAGTGATCAATGGCCGTCGCAGCTGAATCCAGCGCCCTCAACAAGGTCGCCTTCATGTCGCGAACCACCACGACCACTGTGACATCCCAGTTGTCGGTGATGGGTGTATTCGATGACCGGGCACAGAACCAGAGGGGATGAAGCCGACCGCGAACAAACAGCGACCACCGGCGCCAATTGTCGATTGCAAGTAAATTGTCCATACGAGAACGAAGCTACCCGCCCCCTTGCCACCGGCCAAGCAAACTTCATAAGTGCGGGTGTTTGTTTTGTAAGTGTAAAATTTTGGGGATTTCTGCACCGAATTCGCAAAAGTCCCAGGGGCCCCTTCATTTCCATTGAAATCATGACCATATTGCGAGCCAAATGCAACTGGCTAAGCGAATTTTTGCGCCGAAAATCTTGTTGATCAGCACTTTGCTGTCGCTTTTTGCCTTGCAGACCCAAGGGCAACAAGCGAATGGCGGCGACGCAGTGAACCAAGCCCTTCAAAGGTTCGAGGACACCCCCGACAAAGTTCCTGTTGACATCATCGAGCAATTGCTACCCGTTTATGAACAAACGTGGTCGTCTGGCGAAGCGGAGGCCGTGCGCATTTTGAAATACAAGCTCGCTTGGGCAGCGAAAGAATTGCGGGCAAAAGCACCGGAACCGCTTCACAACCACTTGACCGACGGGTGGCCCGATCGATTCAAGACAGAGGCCAACAACCTCCATGCATTCAGCGGTACGTACCTCTACAATTTGTCGGAATTTGGTTGGGCCATTGCCCAATTCAAAGCGGCAGAAGCAGCGACAACCGACTTGGATGCAAAGGCCAGGGCGCTCGAAAACGTGGCCGTGTGCCATGTGCAGATGAACGACCTCGAAGAGGCAGTGCGCTACTTCGAAATCGCCATGAGCTTGCGAGAAGAGGAAGCGTCGCCGATGTCGGTGAACAATTTGGCAGGCATTTACAACCAACTCAATCAACCCGAAAAGGTCCTTTCTGTCTTGGCCTTGATCGATTGGAGCACGGTCAGCGGCCCTGCAAAACGCATGGCATGGATCAACAGGCTGTCAGCAGCGCGGACCATCGACCCGCAAAGCGAGGAGACCCAACAAGCCTACAAGGAATTGATCACCGCCTTTCCTGTTCCAGAATACCCGCAGGAGGTCGCCGCCGTGGTTCGGGCGGCAGTGATGATCGGCGACTCAGGACACGTCAAAAAGATGCTTGACGCCAGCCAAGCATTGATGGACCAGCACCCAGCGTTTTCCGCCGAATGGATGCCCGATTTGAAGCCGCTGTTTCGGATCGGGGAGAATTGGGGCCAGCTGGGCTTTGACCGGCTGCCGTGGGCCACGCGGTGGGCCCTCACCCGAGAACTTAGCCAAACCCGTTGGGACTTGAATCGGAAATCCATCATTGCCGAGCAGGCGGAGGAATTGGAAGGCGATTTGGCCCAAGCCTTGACGCAGGTGAAACAGACCACAAATCGCTTGTGGATCGTTGTCGCATTTTCTGTTGCGCTGATCATCCTGCTGGGCATGTTCATGTGGCAACGGATTCAGGTTCAACGCTTGCGCGCTCGGGTAGACGCACCGCATCGGCCACTCAGTCCCGAACACAGCGCGTCCTTCGATGCCATCCGCGATGCCATCACTGAAGGGAGGGACATCCAAGGTGCACTGCTGCAATTGGCCTACCTCAACGATGTGATCAGCGAAGAACCACCGGTGACAGGCCAGATGATGTCGCAAGACGAAGCTTTTCAGCAGCTCACCGGCAATGAACAAAAATTGCTGGAGCACATCTTGCGGGGATACAGTTCAAAGGAATCCAGCGTCCTGCTGAAGGTCACGCCTGGCCACATTTACAACATGCGTTCCTCGATTCGGGAGAAGCTGAACATTGAAAAGGACGTCGACGTCGCTTTGTGGCTGAAACAACGTTACCGCCTGCATCGCGACCCTTCAGACACCGCCCAATCCTGATGGCTCGGGTGGCCGGGGGAGCGAGAGGTGGCGGATTTGGCATTGAACCATCTCCCCCATCCACGCCGACACCGGTTTCTTCGCCGCCCAACCCAGCAACCTCGCAGGCTCGGACGCATCCGCGACCGTGTTGCCCGTTTCCAAAGGCCGCCGAAAGCCCTTGTCGCTCTTGACATGTTCCTGCCAGTCCAGCCCCACGGAGCTGTACGCGGCAGCGCACAAATCGGCAATCGAAGAACTGACCCCAGTGCCGATGACGCAATCCACCGGCGCATCGCGTTGCAACATCAAATGCATGGCCTCCACGTATTCCGGGGCGTGGCCCCAATCCCGCCGGATCGACAAATCGCCCAAACGCAGCTGACCGCCTTCCACCATCGGTCGTCCCTTCTCGTTGAGCCGCTTCGAATCCGCAATGCCAAGCGCAGCGCACGCCGCGCCATGCGCAATTTTCTGGGTCAGAAAATGAACCGGCCTTCGCTCGCTTTCGTGGTTGAAAAGGATCCCGCAACTGATGTGCATGCCGTAAGCGGTGCGGAGGATGCCGGCCATTTGGTGGGCGTAAACCTTGGAGGCGGCGTAGGGATTGCTTGGGCGAAAGGGGGTGCTGCTGCTTTGAACGGACTCCAAAGGCGCCCCAAACATCTCCGAGGACGACGCTTGGAAAATCCGCGCCTCAGGCACGATGGACCGGGCGGCCTCGAACAAGCGAACAGCCGACTCGCCGTTGATGGCGAGCGTTCGGGCCGGATTCCGCCAGCTTCGGCTGGGCCGACTCTCGGAGGCGAGGTTGTAAATTTCATCAGGCTGCGACTGGCTGAGCGCAATGGCAGTGTCCTGGCCTTCAGACAAGTCGCCGTGGAGTGGCTGGATTTGGCCTTTTTCCTCTTCCGGCCAAACCCGGCACCCCGCCCAACTTTCCTGACGCGCAAAACCGAACACGCGGTAGCCCGCCCGGAGCAGGTGGCTGGCCAAATAAGACCCATCCTGCCCCGTGATGCCGGTGATCAAGGCCGTGCGCTGCCGATGCTGCTCCATTTTTTTCATGCTTATTTGGTACGGGGCGTTCTGCCGGAAAGTTACCCCGGCCTGTGCGTATCTTCGTCCTTGCATGGTCACAGAAGACACACTTGCCCAGGTTCACGAGTTGTTCGAGCGCTATTTGGAACAAAACGCCCACCGGAAAACGCCGGAGCGCTTTGCGATTCTGCGCGAAGTGTACCAATTCGATGGCCATTTCGACATCGACACGTTGTATGCCCACATGAAGGCGCACAAATACCGGGTCTCGCGGGCGACGCTGTACAACACCATCGAGCTGCTGATGGATTGCAACTTGGTGCGCAAACACCAATTCGTCGACAAGGTGGCCCAGTACGAGCGTTCCCATCGGATCAAGCAGCACGACCACATCATCCTCGCCGACACGGGGGAAGTGATTGAGTTTTGTGATCCGCGCGTGCAACAGATCAAGGCCACGATGGAGGAGCTTTTCGGGATCGAGGTGCTGCACCATTCGCTGAACTTGTATGCGCGGCGGAAGCCGACACAATAGGGGCCGCTGTCGTGGATAACCCAGCCGTCAGTATGGACATTTTGATGGGGCCTGATGGGGGGAGTTCCCGGGTTTTGGGCCAAATTTGCCACTTACACCTCCGACATGAAAGTTGATGTATTGTTAGGCCTCCAATGGGGCGACGAAGGCAAGGGGAAAATTGTGGATGTCCTGACGCCCTCCTACGGGATCATTGCGCGGTTCCAAGGTGGCCCCAATGCTGGCCACACCTTGATTTTCGATGGACAGAAGCATGTCCTGCACACCATCCCGTCCGGGGTGTTTCGGCCGGACACGCTCAACCTCGTCGGCAATGGCGTGGTGATCGATCCGTTGATTTTCAAGGGCGAGGTGGACAAGCTCCTCGCCGCTGGCGTGGACCCGCGCCCGAACCTCCGCATCTCGCGCCGTGCCCACCTGATCCTGCCCACCCACCGGTTGCTCGACGCGGCTTCGGAGCAGGCCAAGGGCGAGGCAAAAATCGGCTCCACCCTCAAGGGAATCGGCCCCACGTACATGGACAAGACGGGGCGCAACGGGCTCCGCGTGGGCGACATCACCTCCGGCAAGTTCGCCGAGCGGTATGCAGCCCTGCGCGACAAGCACTTGCGGATGCTCGCCCAATTCGAGGGCTTCACCTTCGACCTCGAGGCCGCCGAAGGGCCCTGGCTCGCCGCCGTTGAGGAGCTCGCCGCGCTGACGGCCGTCGATGCGGAGCACTTCCTGGCCGAACACCTCGCCGCCGGCACAGCCGTCCTCGCCGAGGGGGCGCAGGGCACCATGCTGGACATCGACTTCGGCACCTACCCATTCGTGACCTCATCGAACACGGTCACCGCGGGTGCTTGCACGGGCTTGGGCGTGGCCCCGGGCCGCATCGGCCATGTCATCGGCATCTTCAAGGCCTACTGCACCCGCGTGGGGTCCGGGCCCTTCCCCACCGAGCTCGACAACGCCGAAGGCGAAGCACTTCGGGCCGCCGGCGGGGAGTTTGGGGCGACCACTGGCCGGCCCCGCCGCTGCGGTTGGCTCGACCTCATCCAACTCAAGTACGCCATCACCGTCAACGGCGTCACCGAACTCTCGATGATGAAGGCCGACGTCCTTGGCGACTTTGACACCATCAAGGTGTGCACCCACTACAAGCGGGGCGACGAAATCCTCGACCACTTGCCCTACGACCTCACCGACGCGTCCATCGAACCGGTCTACCGGTCGTTCACGGGCTGGCGTTCGAACCTCGCTGGCATCACCCGGACCGAGGATCTCCCTGCGGCTTTGCTCGACTACATCGCTTGGATTGAAAGCGAGGTGGGTGTGCCCATCCGCACCGTGTCCATCGGCCCAGACCGCGCCCAGACGCTCAGCCGCGCTTGATTCTGCAGCGAGGCTCGAAATTTGAAACCTGTCGGGCTATCGTTGCGTAGGCGCAGGAAGTAACTTCGCGTTTTCGCATTGACGAATCTTCCTTTTTGCAAATGATTTATTGGTTCACTGGCCAGCCCGGCCACGGCAAAACAACCCTGGCAGTCGCCCTCATCGAGCGGCTCAAAGCCCAGGGAGAGCAGCCCTTTCACGTCGATGGCGATGACTTGCGCGCGCTGACCGCCAATGCGGATTACTCCCGGGCGGGCCGCGAGGCGAACATCCGCCGGGCCCAGACCATTGCGCATTACTTGCACAACCAGGGCCACACCGTCGTGGTCTCCCTCGTCGCCCCCGACCGCAACATCCGCGAGGAGCTGAAAGCGGCGGCCGATGTCCTCGAAATTTATGTGCACACCACCGAAGCGCGTGGTCGAGAGGACAAGCATGCAACAGATTACGAAGCCCCGTTGACGAATTACATCGATGTGGACACGACTGGGCGCTCTGTGGCGGAATGCCTGAACGCGCTGCTCAACGAATTGCAGGCTTGAATCATGAATGCGAAGCAAGCCCGCCTCCGGCATTTGGCCAAAACCGTGACCTGGCGAATCGTCGGGACCATCGACACCATCGCGCTGGGGTGGATCATTTCTGGGGACGCGAAAATCGGCCTGACGATCGGCGGCTTCGAGGTCGTCACGAAAATGATTCTGTATTATTTCCACGAGCGGGCTTGGTTCCGTTGGGGGAAATTGGGGAGGAACGAGGATGACCAGGGGTGACCAGGATGACCAGGATGACTAGGGTGACTAGGGGGACCAGGATGACGAGGGAGACCAGGGTGACGAGCGGTGGTGCGGGGTTACCTTTGGCGGAGCGGAGGAGATTTGGATGAATAGAAAGATTGATTGACTGATTGACTGACGAGATTTGACATGAACGAATACAACTTGGACCACCTCGACGAACTGGAAGCGGAATCGATGTTCGTGCTGCGCGAAGTCGCGGCGCAATTTCAGCGGCCGGCGATTTTGTTCAGCGGAGGGAAAGACAGCATTGTGGTGACGCACCTCGCGGCGAAGGCTTTTGCGCCGGCGAGGATTCCGATGCCGCTGGTGCACATTGACACGGGACACAACTTCCCGGAAACGCTGTCGTTTCGAGACGGACTGGCAGAGCGCCTGGGCGCGGAGTTGGTGGTGGGGAGCGTTCAGGCCACAATCGATGCCGGTCGGGTGCGGGAGGAGACCGGGGCGCACGCGTCGCGCAACCGGCTGCAAACCACGACCCTTCTCGAAACGATCGAAGCCGGCCGGTACGACGCCTGCATCGGTGGGGCGCGGCGGGATGAGGAAAAAGCGAGGGCGAAGGAACGGTTTTTCTCGCACAGAGACGATTTTGGCCAGTGGGACCCCAAGAACCAACGACCCGAGCTGTGGAACCTCTTCAATGGGAAGCACATGCCGGGGGAACATTTCCGCGTGTTTCCGCTGAACAACTGGACGGAACTGGACATTTGGAATTACATCACCCGCGAGTCGATTGACCTGCCCTCGCTGTACTATGCGCACGAGCGGCCTTGCATTGTGCGGGATGGGGTGATTTTGGCGCACAGCGAATACTTGAATCTGCGCGAGGGCGAGACGCCCGAAATGATGCAGGTGAGGTTCCGGACGCTCGGGGATTTGACGATTACTGGGGCCATCCGCAGCGAGGCCGACACGAACGAGAAAATTGCAGCGGAGGTGGCAGCGACACGGGTGACCGAGCGCGGCGGACGGGTGGATGACAAGCGAAGTGAAACATCGATGGAGGACCGCAAAAAAGAAGGATATTTCTGATGAGTTTGACGAAAGAAAACACCCTGCTGCGGTTCACGACGGCAGGCAGCGTAGATGATGGGAAAAGCACGCTGATTGGGCGGTTGCTGTTCGATAGCAAGTCGATTTTTGAAGACCAAATGGAGGCCGTCGAATCGTCCTCCCGCAAAAAGGGCCTCGAAACGGCGGACTTGAGTTTGCTGACCGATGGGTTGCGGGCCGAGCGGGAACAGGGCATCACAATCGATGTGGCCTACCGGTATTTCGCCACGCCACGGCGCAAATTCATCATCGCCGACACGCCCGGCCACATTCAGTACACCCGGAACATGGTGACGGGGGCGTCGACGGCGGATTTGGCGGTGATCTTGATCGATGCGCGGCACGGGCTGGTGGAGCAAACGCACCGGCACAGCTTCATTGCATCGCTGCTGGGCATCAAGCACCTGGTGGTGTGCGTGAACAAGATGGATTTGGTGGACTTCAGCGAAGAGCGATTCCGCGAAATCGTGGATGCCTACCGCAGCTTTGCCGCGCGTCTCGATGTGCCGGACATCAAATTCATCCCCATCAGCGCGTTGCTCGGGGACAATGTCGTGGCGTTGTCGGAACGGACCCCTTGGCACAAGGGCGGGACGTTGCTCGAACACCTCGAGGAAGTGCACGTGAGCGGTGACCGGAATTTGCAGGATTGCCGGATGCCCGTGCAATACGTGATTCGGCCGCAACTGGATGGTCAGCGGGATTTCCGCGGGTACGCGGGGCGCATCGCCTCAGGGGTGTTCAAGGTGGGCGATGAAGTGATTGCCTTGCCTTCCGGATTGAAGTCGACCATCAAAGAGCTGTTTGTGGGTGCGCGTGCCGTCGAAATGGCCTTTCCGCCGCAATCGGTGACGATGACCTTGACAGACGACATCGATTTGTCGCGTGGGGACATGCTGGTGCGGGAGCACAACCAACCGGAGAGTGTGCAAGAACTCGACGCTCGGATTTGTTGGGTGAACGAGGAGCCGCTCAACCCGGCGGTTCGCTACATCGTCCGGCACACCACGCGCGAGGTGAAGGCCATGATTCGGGAGGTGATGTACAAAATCGACATCAACACCCTGCACCGAAACGAGGACGACCTCCACATCGGGGTCAACGACATCGCTCGGGTCAAGTTGCGGGTTGCCGCGCCGCTGCTCGTGGACGATTACCGGCGCAACCGCACAACGGGTTCCTTCGTGTTGGTCGATCCCGGCACAAACTTGACGGTGGGCGCGGGCTTCATCGGCTAGGAGGAGGATTGCCGGACGTGGCGGCGGTGGCGGCTTCGTTGAAGCAGGATCGCCTGGAGGTCCTCGCCGGCCTGTGCCGCCCATCCCCACCGGTCAGCGCCGATGAGGAACCGGTCAAAGGCATGGAGCTGTTGACCGGAGGAAGGGAGCTCGAGGGTGGCGGCGTCGCAGGTTTGGCCTGAGAAAATGGCCAAAACATCTTCGGGATGCCCAGCCAATTCCGGGTGCCACACCATCACATGACCCTCCCCAATGTGCTCGAGGGCGATGTCGGCCATGCGCTCCTGCGACTTCGACTCCACCGGGCCCGCTTGCAACAGGCGCACTGTGGCCGGCAAATCGTCGGGTTGAGGCGCGTCGTCGGGCAACACGAGCCACCAAGTCACGTCCTCACTCGCCAAAGGCCCCTTGCAGCCCGGTGGCCATGACGTGCAAATCACGTGCAAATGGCGCAGCCGACGAAGCGGGCGAGCGGCGCGTGCGAGGAGTGTGTTCCGCGCGGCGGCGAGGACTTTGCGCCCGGCCGTGGGATAATCGCGCAGCAGTTCGGATTGGAAAGTGGACCAGGCTTGGGGGTCGGTCAGGGTTTGGCCCCAACCATTCGAATCGAACAAATTTGACTTGAACTCAATGCCCCAACGCGCCTCAATCGCGGCCCAGAGCGACTTGCCGACTTCCGGACGCAACCACTCATGCAAAGCGCAGAAAGACAACAACTTGTCTTGGAAAATGCCCTGCCGATAAGCGGGGTTGTAGCGCGTGCTTCCAATGTGTTGGTCCCACACGTAAGCCGGCCCCGCCAGCAACTCAATGCCATGATTCGCCAGGTGGTACAGGCGCCACAGCAGGTTGTTGTCGTTGTCGACGTAAGACGTGTAAGCGCTTTCTGCTTGCCAAACCGCCAACGCCAGCCCCCGACGCATCGACCTCCCCCACAACCCGCTGAATCCCAGATGTTTCTTCGCGAGTCCCCACATCATCTCCTCCCGACTCAGGATGGCCCCATCCCTGCCGGACCAATCCCCACCGACAACATGAAACGTCCGCCATCCTGGCACCCGCGAGCGGATGGGCTGCAAGACCACATCGGCCCTCGTCTGCCTCAACCGCTCGAGCAGGACTTCAAAGTAGCCCGCTTCCCAATGATCGTCGGCGTCCACAAAGGTCACGAAGGCCTGCTTCGCCGCTTTCAACCCGGCTTCGCGCGCAAAGAAAACGCCCCGATTCTCGGGCAGGACGAGCACCGAAGTTTCGCAAGGCAATTCGCGTTTGGCGAGCTGTCCTGCGAGCTCGGCCGTCCCGTCTCCCGAGGCGTCGTCCACAAAAACGACTTCCACTTCCCCACCGTTCGACGGGAGGGAAGCCGCGAGGCGCGCCACCAAACCGGGGAGGTGACGAGAAGATCGGTAAAGGGGGATGATGATGGAAACCAATGAACCAGGGGGACTAGGGGGACTAGGGGGACCAGGGAGACTAGGGAGACTAGGGGAACGAGGGTTATGCGGGGTCGATGCGGCTGCTGACCTCGCCGAAGCCGATGCGGGCGGCACCCGGGCGCTGGGCATGGCCGGTCATGCGGACGGTGTCGCCATCGAGAATGAATTTGCGCTCGGTGCCATCGGGCATCGCCACGGGTTTCGTGCCGCGCCAACTGATCTCGAGCATCGATCCGAAGGACCCCGGCTCGGGACCACTGATGGTGCCACTGGCCAGCATGTCGCCACCGCGGAGGTTGCATCCGCCGACGGTTTGGTGTGCCAGCTGCTGCCGCATGTTCCAATACATGTGCCGCAGGTTCGAATCGCACACGCGCTGGGCCTGGCCTGCTGGCGGAATGATGTCCACAGCGAGCTGAACGTCGTAATGGCTGTCGCCTTCGTAGGCCAAATACGGCAACACCGCCGGATCCTGCACCGGCCCAGCCACCCGATAGGGCTCCAAGGCGTCAAGCGTGACGACCCACGGACTGACACTCGAGCCGAAGTTCTTGCCGAGGAAGGGGCCGAGCGGCACGTATTCCCATTTCTGGATGTCGCGCGCGGACCAGTCATTGAAAAGCACCAGCCCGAAAATGTAATCCTCCGCTTCGGCCGTGGAAATCGACTCGCCCATGGGTTTGCCCGGATAGGTGATGAAGGCCATCTCGAGTTCAAAATCCAGCAATCGGCTCGCGCCAAACACCGGTGGGGCGTCATCCGCCGGCTTCAACTGGCCTTGCGGCCGTTTGATGGGGGTGCCACTGACCACGATCGAAGAGGCACGCCCGTGATACCCCACGGGCATGTGCTTCCAGTTGGGCAGCAAAGCGTTGTCTGGATCACGAAACATTTTCCCCACGTTGCGCGCGTGGTCTTCACTGCTGTAAAAATCGGTGTAGTCGCCCACCTCCACGGGCATGTGCATGGCGGCTTCGGCCTGGGCCACGAGGGCTTGGCCGGCGTGGTGCTCCTTGTCGCGGAGGTCCGGGCGATCGCTGCGCAACAACTTGCTCAAACGGGCCCGCAACTCTCGGGTCGCCTGCTTGCCACGCGCCATCATCCGGTTCAGGGTCGGGCTGTCAAAATCCTCTAACACAAAAGGCAGATTCTCCAAATAGCCGAGGACATGGAGCACTTTGAGATCCACGATTTGGTCTCCAATCGCAACGCCCACTCGCTTCGTGCGATCGGCCGTGCTAAAAATTCCAAAGGGCAAATTTTGAATCGGAAAATCAGAATTCTCGGGCACTTTCACCCAAGACGTGAGTTGCGGATCATTGACGTCAATCATGCGGCAAAATTACGAGGAAACCCGGTAACCAGGGGGACCAGGGGGACCAGGATGACCAGGGAGCGTTGCAATCGCCGCGAGTGGGAATGCGGTTGCCGCGCAGCGCCTTCGTCCCGTCATGTCAGGTCTCTGGCCGATATCCGTTCCCCTCCCTCCCTCGTTTCCTTAGTCACCCTAGTCTCCTTGGTTTCTTGGTTTCCCCTCGTTCCACGTAAATTTGGGGAGAGAGCCAAACCATGAGCATCACCCTGACCGACGAGCAGCTCGAAGCCGAGAAACAAGAAATCCTCCGGAGGTACCGGGGATTGCTGCGCGCGGCTGTGCACAGCAAAGACCGGGCGAGCCGGCGGAAAATTCGAAAGGCCTTCGACATCGCCCTCGATGCCCACAAGGACATGCGCCGCAAGAGCGGGGAGCCATACATCTACCACCCGATCAGTGTGGCGCGGGTGGTGGCTGAGGAGATGGGGTTGGACACGACGTCGATTGTGTGCGCGCTGCTGCACGACACCGTGGAGGACACGTACATGACGTTGGAGGATGTGGAGCAGCTGTTTGGGAAGCAGGAGCGGGAGATTGTCGATGGGTTGACGAAGATGAGCGGGGTGTTTGAGCCGGGGACGAGCGCGCAAGCGGAGAATTTTCGGAAGATGCTCTTGACGCTGAGCGACGATGTGCGGGTGATTTTGATCAAATGCGCCGATCGGCTGGACAACATGCGGACGTTGGACTTCATGCGACCGGACAAGCAGCAGAAGATCGCCAGTGAGACGTTGTTCATGTACGCGCCGCTGGCGCATCGGCTGGGGCTGTACAGCATCAAGACCGAGCTGGAAGATTTGGCCTTAAAATACAAAGAACCAGAGGCTTACGCAGAGATTGAAGGAAAGTTGCGAAAGACCAAGGCCGTGCGGACGCGGTTCATCAATGCGTTCACGCTGCCCATCCGGCGAGCGCTCGATGCAGCAGGCCTGGCATACGAAATGAAGGGCCGGACGAAAAGCGTCTTCAGCATCTGGAAGAAGATGCAGAAGCAGCGCGTGAGCTTCGAACAGGTGTACGATGTGTTCGCCGTGCGGATCATTTTGGAGACGCCGGTGGCGCAGGAGAAGGCCGATGCCTGGCGGACGTACAGCATTGTCACGGATTTTTACCAGCCCAACCCGGACCGGCTGCGCGATTGGATTTCGCTGCCGAAGGCGAATGGCTATGAGTCCCTGCACACGACGGTGATGTCGCCGTCGGGGAAGTGGGTGGAAGTCCAAATCCGGTCCCGCCGCATGGACGAAGTCGCCGAGAAGGGGCTCGCGGCGCACTGGCGTTACAAGGAAACGAACCCCGGGACGCAGGTGGCGGGCGAGCAGAATTTGGACAATTGGTTGAACCAAATCCGGGACATCCTCGAATCCGACGAGGAGAACGCCTTGAAGTTCATCGACGAATTCAAGCTCAACCTGTACAACGACGAGATCTACGTTTTCACCCCGAAGGGCGATTTGTTCACGCTGCCGAAGGGGGCGACGACCCTCGATTTTGCCTACCGCGTGCACACGCAGGTGGGATCGCGGTGCATCGGCGGGAAGGTGAACCACCGCTTGGTGCCGCTGTCGCATGCGCTGTCGAGCGGGGACCAAATCGAAATCCTCACCTCCAAAAAACAACACCCCAAGGAGGATTGGCTGAGCTTCGTGACCACAGCGAGCGCTCGGGCCAAGATCCGCCACGCGTTGCGCGAGGAGGAACGGGTGATCGCGGCGGACGGAAAGGAGGTGCTGCGGAAGTGGATGCGGCGGCAGGGGCTGGACTTCATCTCGGCGAACATCGAGGCGATGACCCGGCGCTTGAAGCAGGACAGCCCCCACGAATTGTATTACCGGATCGCGACGGAGCGGCTGGATTTGGAGGCTTTGCCGGAGTTCCGGGCGGACAAGGGCCGGCTGCTGTGGGTGCGGGAGGCGCCGCCGACGGACGTGGCGGTGAGTCCGAAAGAAACGCCAGTGGCAGCGCCACCGGAAAAGGGGGACACGCTGCTCATCGGCGAGGGCATGCAAAAAATCGACTACGGCCTGGCCACGTGCTGCAACCCGATTCCTGGCGACGAGGTGTTCGGTTTTGTGACCGTAAGCGGGGGCATCAAGGTCCACCGCCGCAATTGCCCGAACGCCACGAACCTCTTGTCGAAATACGCGTACCGCGTCATGAAGGCGCAATGGGCAAGCAAGGCCGCTGCGCAGTTTGAGGTGTCGCTCATCTTCACGGGCATCGACGATGTGGGACTGGTGAACGCCGTGACGAAGGTGATCTCGGATGACATGCACGTCAACATGCGGGCAATCAGCTTTGAATCGAAAGATGGAACGTTCGAGGGCCGGGTGCGGGTTTTGGTGGATGACACGCGGCATTTGGGTCAGCTTCAGACCAAACTCCTCAACGTCCAAGGCGTCTGGACCGTCGACCGGGAATGATGGGCACTGCCACGCCTCCCGTCATTGCGGTCATCCATGTGTTTTACCTGGAGGTTTGGCGCGAGTGGGCGCCAGCGCTCGTGGGAACGCCGGTGGTGGTGACCTGCCCGGTCGGGCGGGGCATCGGGGCGGCGGTTCGAGCGGAAAGGCCAGATGTCGAAGTGTTCGAATGCCCCAACCGCGGTCGGGATTGGCTCCCCTTCTTGCATGTGCTGCATCACCGGCCGATGGCCCCTGAGACGGTCATCATCAAGCTTCACACAAAACACTCGGCCCACCGCCTCGACGCCCGCGAATGGAAAAATGACTTGGTTCGCCCGTTGGCCGGTTCGCCCGAGGCTGTGCGGCGCGTGCAACAACATTTTGAACGAGAACCCGGCCTTGGTGTTCTGGTCGCCGAGGGCCACCTGCTCCCGGTGGGGCTGCAGGCCGACTGGAACCGACGCTGGCTGGAGCGTTTGACAGGCGAGTCCCGCTTCGACGGCTGGCTCTTCCCCGCGGGTTCGATGTTTGCCGTGCGGCGCGCGGCGCTTGATGGGATCTTGGGGTTGGATTTGGCCCCTGACCGTTTTGAACCCGAGCCCCTGGCTTTGGACGGGCAACTCCCCCACGCGGTGGAACGACTCGTCGGGTGGTCCGCGAAGCGCGGGGGTCTGCAAGTGCGGGCCATCCGTGCCGACGGTAAAGCCTTGCTCAACGACACCCGGCCTTCCGTGCGGTACACAAGCGAAAACAGCGCGCTCAGCGTGCGGCCTGAGCGACGCGATGCGACGACAGTGTTGGCCTTCGGCAATCGTCAGAGCCCATTGGAAATCCTGCGTTTGCTGGCCCAGGCAAAAAAAGTCGTGGCCTGTGACCTCGTGTTGCTTCCGCAGAAATGGCGGGGGTTGCAGCCGGTTTTGGCCTCAATTTTTCGAAGGTCAAAATTCCATGTGACAACCGCCACCAGCGGGGCATTCCTTCAGGCCAAATCCTTGTTCCAAGCTGCCCCCTCCCTGCTGCCCCAAACGCCTGTGGCCTTTCTTTCCATGGACGAACCGGAGTGGTCCAGCTTTGCCGAGGACATCTCCCACATGGCCTTCCATTGCACCGAGCCCGCTGGCCAGGAGATGTGGTTCGCCCGGCCGGAGGCTGGGCCCGACTTCGATTCGCTGGCCGCCGCCGCCCCCGTTCGGCAATACTTCGCCGATCTCGAATTGCGCATGGAATTGCAGGACTGTCCCACGCCCAGCACGAGCCTGATGTTCCTCAGTCAACGATTGACCGAGATTTGGGTGGGCAGTCCGATGATGCCAGACGAAACGACCGAACGGTGGTTGGTCGGTGCGATGGCCAGAACGAGAGGGATGGGTTAGGCAAACAGGGGAAGCCCGCGCATCCGCAGGCGAACAGCCTCGGCCACGCGACCGATGACCGCCTCATCTTCTGGGGCGGCGATGACGGCGTCGATCCAGTCCACGATTTGGTCCATGTCCGCTTCCACCATGCCCCGTGTGGTGACAGCCGGCGTGCCCACCCGAATCCCGCTTGTGACAAATGGCGACTGCGTGTCAAAAGGCACCATGTTCTTGTTGACGGTGATGTGGGCGCGGCCCAAGGCGGCATCTGCTTGCTTGCCCGTGACATTCTTGTTGCGCAGGTCCAAAAGCATCAAGTGGTTGTCGGTTCCACCGCTGATCAGGTGGTAGCCGCGGTCCACAAAGGCAGCGGCCATGGCCTGGGCATTCTTGATGACTTGCTCGGTGTAGGCCTTGAAGGACGGCTGGAGGTCTTCGCCAAACGCCACGGCCTTCGCGGCAATGACGTGCTCCAGCGGACCGCCTTGCATGCCCGGGAAAACGGCGCTGTCGAGCAAGGAGGACATTCTGCGGGTGACGCCTTTCGGGGTTTTCAGGCCCCAAGGGTTCTCAAAGTCGTTGCCCATCATGATGATGCCGCCACGCGGTCCCCGGAGGGTCTTGTGCGTCGTGGAGGTCACGATGTGGCAATGGGGCAATGGGTCGTTCAGGTGACCGGCGGCGATGAGACCGGCGGGGTGCGAGATGTCGGCGAGCAACAAAGCCCCGACCTCGTCGGCGATGGCGCGAAAACGGACGTAGTCCCAATCCCGACTGTACGCCGATGCGCCACAAATGATCAGGCGTGGCCGGACTTCTTGCGCCTTCGCGGCGACTTTGTCCATGTCGATGGTGCCCGTCTCCTCCTCCACACCATAAAAATGTGGCCTGTACAATTTCCCGGAGTAGTTGACGGGGGAGCCGTGGGTGAGGTGCCCGCCGTGGGCCAAATCAAACCCCAAAATCGCATCGCCGGGCTTCAAAACAGCGAGCATGACTGCGGCATTCGCCGAGGCGCCAGAGTGGGGCTGGACGTTTGCCCACGCGGCGCCGAAGAGGACCTTCAAGCGGTCGATGGCCAGCTGTTCCACGGCATCGACGACCTCGCATCCGCCGTAGTACCTTTTGTTCGGGAGGCCTTCGGCATATTTGTTTGTGAGCACGCTGCCTTGCGCCGCCATGACGTCGTCGCTGGCGTAATTCTCTGATGCAATGAGTTCCACACCTTCCAACTGGCGCTTGGTTTCGCGCTCAATCAGCGCTTGAATCTGTTCGTCTCGCATGGGCCAAAATTAGCGCCTACCGGGCACAAAAAAACGGGCCGGCCGGTGTCTCGTCAAAAACCACCAACCCGCCCGTTTCATTGTTGAGGAAGATGTCCTCAGTTCGAACGGCTGAAGATGTAGCGCGTGCAGTAAATGCCGCTCTTGCCACCATCCGTCGGCGACTGAACCCCGGTGTTCACGAAGTCGAGCACCCAGCCCTGGTTCGCATACTCGTTGATCTTCGCATTCACCATCACGTCGTTGTCGTAAATGTTGCCCAAGTTGATGCCGACCGCGCTGTAAAAGTTGTTGATTTTCAACTCCTCCATTTCACCGTCTTGGTCGATGAGGATCCGGCTGCGACCGATGCCCGCAGGGATGATGGACTCGATGACCGTCATGGTCATGTATTCCTTTTCTGCCACAGGGGCGTTGAAGGCCAAATTCGAGGTCAAGAACACACCCACCAGGGCGAGCGCCGCGAAGGCGTAGGTCAGTTTGCTTTTCATGTTTCGCAAGGGTTGAGAATTGGTTTCGGGGCGAAAGATGCAACAAAACCCCGAAAGGTTGCACGGCATGATCATCCCAATCTTTCGCCGATGTCAATTTCCGTAGCTCACATCGTCTTCCGCCGGCAAATCCGGTGTGCTGTTCACCGCTGCCGAAAGATCGAGCGTGCGGACCATGCCCAAGCGGCGAGCGATGCGCTCGGCCCAGGGGTGCATGCTGATGTAGCGCTGGAAGAACGCCTCGAGGGAGATTTGGCCTGAATTGACCCACGCATCCAAGCCCCGCAAGGTGGCCTCTCGGCCCGGCGAACGGGTGTCCCCTCGGGCGAGCACTTCTTGAATGTGCGCAGTCTTTGACGCGAGTTGATCCACGTTGAAGATGTCGAAATGCACGAGCCAAACCTCATCGCTCAACCGCACAGGATAATGCTCGCGATCTGCATCCGGAAGCCACCATTGAATGCCGCCGTGCATGTTCACTTCTGCAAACATCTCTGCGCGAAAGGCGGCCTTCGAAGAGGTGTGTCCGCGCAGAAACCGGCCTTCGAGGATGTCGCTGTGGCGGCCGGCGAGGCGGTGATACAGCTGGGTGCGCCAGCGAAGGGGCTCCACGTCGGAGAAGGTGTGCATGATGTACCGCCAGTGGTGGAAGCGGCACATGCGGCGCGGCTCCCAGCCCACCCTGGCCTTGGTTCGCACGGTGGGGCGGGGCGGGAAATGGCCACGACGAAGCCCCTGAGGTGGCGGAACAAATTCGGCGATGCGAAAACGCACTTCGGACACCTCCGCGGCTTCGTGGGCCAGGCAACTGGCCAGCGGGCAGCGAGCGGCGGCGTGGCGGCGGCGAAGGGCCGGCGAGAGGTGGATGACCTCATCGATGTCAAGGGTGATGAGCCAGCTGCCCGCGGGGGATTGGGCTTTCGTCCATTGGAGGTTCTCGATTTGGCGAGCGGTGGGGTAGGCCCGGGTCTGCTCGCAGTAGCGGTGGTCGCGAGCTGCATACCAATCCGCACTTGCCGGGTGCAGTGTCAAAGCAACATCTGGCAAATGCGCTGTGGCAAACGCACGAACGGCAGGAATGACGCCCGGATTCTCCACGAAGAGCACAAAAGCGGGCACTTGAGTATTCGCATGGTTGACCCAAAGCCAGCGGCAGATGACTTCAGCGGAGGCCAAAACCGTCGTCACCATCGTGACCTGCGGCTCCTCCCCTTTCGGAAATGCGCGGGGCAGAAACCACTTCCTAGGCCAGGAAAACCAAGGGATTTCGTGCTTGTCGTAACGCCCCGTGAACGGTGCGGCAGGGACGAGGCCCAATTTGTGTCGAAGGTTTTTGACCACGGCGAGGAAAGTAACTTCGCGAAGATGCAACAGAACGGGACGATAAGAAGAAATGCACTGGCAAATGAACCCAGCTTGTACCTGCAACAACATGCGACAAATCCGGTGGATTGGCTGCCTTGGGGCAAGTCGGTTTGGGACCGGGCGCAGGTGGAGGACCGGCTGGTGATCGTGAGCATCGGGTACAGCACTTGCCACTGGTGCCATGTCATGGAGCGCGAATCGTTTGAGGACGACGCTGTTGCTGACTTTATGAATGCGCATTTTCTGGCCGTGAAGGTGGACAGGGAAGAGCGACCGGATGTCGATGCGGCTTACATGACCGCGGTTCAATTGATGACGCGGCAGGGGGGCTGGCCGCTGAACGTGGTGTGTTTGCCGGATGGCCGGCCGGTGTGGGGCGGGACGTATTTCCCGTCGGATCGCTGGGTGGCGAGCTTGCGGGCGGTCGTGCAGGGATGGCGTCAGAATCGCCAGGCGTTTCTCGATTATGCAACCCAACTCGCCTCGGGTGTCCACACCGCGTCCGTCGTTTCGGTCGCCCCGCGTGCCTCGAACGATGAACGCAAAAAGTGGCTTTCCGAACTGCATGCGGATTGGGCGGCACACTGGGACCACCAGCATGGCGGCCACAGCGGCGCGCCGAAGTTTCCGATGCCGCCGACCCTGCGGTACCTCCTCCGCCAAGCCACGGCATCGGATGCCGCTTCTTCGGCAGGCGACCCCGCAGCGGCGCGGGCGCACCTCGCCCTGACGCTGTCGCGCATCGAGGCCGGGGGCATCCACGACCACCTCGGAGGCGGGTTCGCCAGGTATGCCGTCGACGCCGCCTGGACCATTCCGCATTTTGAAAAGATGTTGTCCGACAATGCCCAACTCCTCGCGGTCTTCGCAGCGGCTTGCCTCCCCGGAGCCGAGGCCGGAGCAGGTGCAGAAGCCGAGCTGGGCACCCCAGACGAACGGTCGTTGTGGGCCCGAGCCGCCAAACGCTGCGCCGATTGGATGCTTCGAGAAATGGCCTTGCCCTCGGGTGCCTTCGCCGCAGCCATGGACGCCGACTCCCTCGACGCGCAAGGGACGAGTGCCGAAGGGAACTTCTACGTCTGGCCGGCAGGGGAAGCGGCCCCTTTGGGGTTGGGTTGGGTGACAAACGACGAGTTGCCTGGCCAAGTCCTCGTTCGAACCGGGCCACCCGCCGAGGCGACGGAGGCCCAGCTGTCCGACTTGCAGAACCGGCGCGACCGAAGGCCTCGTCCCGCGAGAGACAACAAGGTCATTGCGGGCTGGCTCGCGCTGGCCGTCCGGGGGTTCGCAACGGCTCACCGGGCGTTTGGGCGGTCGTCGGATTTGGCAGCCGCGCGGGCCGGTGGTGCGTTCCTCTTGGAGCGGATGTTGTCCGAAGATGGCCAAAACCTGGCGCGGGTGCACCACGACGTCCCGACGGGCGAGGCGACCTTGCAGGACTGGGCGTTGCTGGTGAGCGCTTGCCGGGCGTTGTACGAGGAGACGTTCGAGGCCCGGTGGGCAGAAGCGGGGTGTGCCGCCCTGGAGGTCTTGCTCGAACGGTTCAGCGATGACTCCGGGCGCTTGTACATGACGCCTCCGGCCACAAACGAACTGTTCACCGCCCTGCAAGACCTCGAAGATGGGGTCATGCCGTCGGGCGCCTCGGAAACGGCGATGAACTTGTGGTGGTTCGGCGCGCTTTTCGACCGGCCAGACTTCGGCCGCCGTTGCGACGCATTGCTGGCGAGCGCGCAACAGCGGGTGAACTGGCTGCCGAGCGGCGCGCAGTGGGCAGAGGTCATGGCGGCGCGGGCAGGGGACGCCGTGGAGGTCGGGATCGTCGGGGGAACCGCGGCGGAGGTGGCGGCTGGGCGGCAGGCGCTGCGGCGGCTGGGGTGGTGGCCGCAGGCGGTGTGGTTTGGTGGCCACGATGCCCAGCAGGCCTTGGATTCGCCGTTGTTTGAAGGGCGTTTTTCAGACCAAACCCGCTTCTTCGTCTGCCACCACGGCGCCTGCCAACTGCCCTGCGACACCCCCGAGGAAGCGGCGGCCCAAATCCGCTCGCTGCTCCGCGGCACCGCCCCTCACACCTGACGCCAGTCCGAACAATCCCAACCCAACAGCGCCTCCACCCGGTCGATGTCCTCTCGGAAATGCGCGAGGACGGCCGAACGGTCGAAGGCCTCACGCTTCCGCCGGTACGGGTGGACATTCCGCTGGGGCAGGGTCGCCGTCCGCGGGGCGGGCAATCCCAGGTGGCCATGAACGGCCGCCAGGGCAGTGGCGGGGTCGTCCCGCAATTCCTCGTACTTCAGCCACAACACCGCCCCGGAAGACGGCGGATACGCCGCGTGCCAAGCCTCGATCCACTGCGCGTACCGACCGATTTCGATGGCCTGCGGTTCTTCGGCGAGCCAGCTGGGGAGGTCGAGCTGGGTTTGGCCTTTCGCATTGAACATGTTCCAAGCACTCACCGCCCGATCCACCGGATTGCGCAAAATGGCCACCAACTTCATCTGCGGGTTGTACGCCTTCATCCGCTGCGGGATGTGGGGCCAATTCAAGTACATCGGCGTGGCTTCCCCCACCCACTCCGCCCGGCGCGACCAATCAAAATGCTGGTGGTACCACTGGCGGCCAGCGGCGAGCTCAGCCTTCCGAAACTTCCGCCAATCCGTGAAATAAAAGACCTCCTTCCGGCTGGCAAAAAGAACGTCGGGCTGGGCTTTGAGGTGGCTGGCGAGGGCGGAGGTCCCGGCTTTTTGGGCGCCGATGATGCAAAAATTGACGCGGCGCGGGGTGGTTCGGAGCAACTGGTTCTTTGCGGCGATCCACATAACGTACAGGGCTGCACCGACCGTGACGAGCCCCGCCACGTTGGGGCCGCTCGGTCCGGCCCAGCGCTGCAGCCGTCGTTCCCAGCTTGCGGTCATTTTCGTGCGCCCGATCTTCGCCATCATCTCGGCCAAAAATACACCTCTTCGCACGAAGGGCCCTGCGTAACTTTGCCGGCAACGACGCGCATGCAAATCGAACAGGTTCATATGATCAGCCTCGCGGCGGAGACCGAACGGCGGGCCCATGCCCGAGCGGTTTTGGCGGGCCTTCCTTGGCCGAGCACTTTGCATGATGCTTGGGACTGCCGGACGGCAGCGGGGGTGGAAGCGGCGTCGAAGCGCTTTCGGGTCGGTGGCCCGGCGGATGTGCCCTTGGGCTACCGGCCGAAGTGGCGCGGTCCCTTGTCGAATGGGGAGTTGGGGTGCATGGCGAGTCATGTGATGGTTTGGCAGGCGATTGCCGCATCGGCAGGTGAAAGGGAAGGCATGCATATTGTGCTGGAGGACGACGTGATGGTGCCCGATGCTGCGGCGATGGCGGCGTTTTTTGCCGCGCTCGGCGAGGAATGGCAGCCCTTGCCGGAGCTGATTTACCTGGGCTACGAGCGCTTTGAACCGGACACCAGGCCGAGGTTTTGGGGTTGGGTGGCTGCGGCGGGAAAATTGGCGATGGGTTTGGGCCAAACCCATCCCGCCCTCCGCCACGACATCCGCCACCATTTGCTGGCCCGTCGCTACCCGCGGCAGGCCACGTCCGCCGTGGCCATGCCCAATCGGCAGCTCGCCCGTCAGCACGGACTCCTCGAGGCTGGCCTGCACGACGGCACCTGGGCTTACGCCATCAGCACCACCGCAGCCCACAAGCTCGCCCAACTCGCCGAGCCCATCTGTCTTCGCTCCGATGAATTGATGAATCTTTCCACGGCCATTGGTGTTTTGGCGGCTTTTGCGCCTCCTAGAAAGCTGGCCGTTCCACGCAGCGACGTGAGGTCCACTTTGTTTGCCGATCGAGATTTTCGAACTTACACGCCGTGAAAAATTGGCGAGGCTATGGAATGGGGTTGGCGCTGGGTTTGGCCTGCCTCACCCTCCCTTTGCCGCTGCATGCCCAGCGGCGCCCCCCGAGACAAAAACCGACGACGGCCACAGAAAGCCAGGCGGCTTCGGAGAGCGCCCAAGAACGGCGCTCCCGCGAAATGTGGAACGACCTTGAGTCCGATCGCAACCGCCACATCGCCGCGCAAGACCGCGCCACGCGCAAGCGCATGAAACGGAGCATCCGAGAGGCCCGAAAGCACGGGCGCAACCGAATGTTGCCGTGGTGGAAACGGGTCTTCAGCCGCAAACGCTACGATTGAACGACGTTTTGCGTTTTTTTGGGTTTGTGACGGGTTTGTGACGTTTTTCTGCCGGTTTCAACTGACTTTCGGCTCAACCTGCAAGGATATTCGCGTTGAAAGAGAGAAAGTTCACACTTTTTCGCAACGCGGCGTCTGCGCCCTATATTTACCGCCATTGTTTCCAAACGCCTGTAACAATTGTATCGCATGCTGCGTCTCACACTACTGACTGCCATGCTCGCGTGGGCATTTGTCCCAGCGGCAACTGCCCAAGTCGGGTCCGGCACTTTGAAGGGAAAGGTCATCGATTTTGACTCCCAAGAACCACTGCCATTTGCCAGTGTTGTCGTTTTCTTGAACGGCAACCAGGTCGCCGGTGCAAACACGGATTTCGATGGGGAATACACCATCAAGCCGATTCAACCGGGTTCTTATGATGTCCTTTTCAGCTTTGTGGGGTACCAATCCCGCAAAATCACCGGCGTGAAAATCGCTGCGAACAAAATCCAGTTCGTCAACACTGATCTCTCTGCCGGTGTGATGATGGAGGAGGCGGAGGTCGTGGAATACACCGTTCCCTTGATTGACAAGGACGGCGGTGCTTCCGGCGGCACGGTATCCCGAGAGGACATCGACAAGATGCCGGGCCGGTCAGCTGCTGCCATTGCCACAACGGTTGCAGGGGCAAGCACGGCAGGCACGGACGGTGGCATCTCCATCCGCGGAGCGCGGGAGAGTTCCACGTGGTACTACATCGACGGCATCAAGGTGCGTGGGTCGAGTGCCCTGCCCAAGTCGGCGATCGAAGAGGTTCAGGTTGTCACAGGCGGCATTCCTGCAAACATCGGCGACGCCACCGGCGGGGTCATCAACATCTCCCTGCGGAACTCTTCTTCGAATTGGTTTGGCGGTGGCGAAATCATCACGTCCGGTTTGCCTTCGGGCGAGACGGCGGTGGGTTTCGACAAGTTTGGCTACAACTTGGTGGAGGGGTCTGTCTCCGGCCCGATCCTCTTCCGCAAGGATGAGAACGGCGAAAAGGTCGCTCCACTTTTGGGCTTGTTTCTGTCTGGCAACTACACGTACCAGAAGGATACCCGACCGACTTTCAATGGAAATTACCGGATCAATGATGAGGCCTTGGACCGCATTTTGGCCAATCCTTTGCGCCAAAACATCTCGTCCTCTGGCGACATCAACGGCGCTTTGTACAATGCCGACTTCTTGAGCGAGAAGGACTTCACACGCGTTCCCACACGCTTGAATGCGGCCAACCAGAGCGCCAACCTGGTGGCCAAGGTCGATGTGAACACCAACGAAACCACTTCACTCACCATCGGGGCCACGGCGAACTACAGCCAAGGGGCCAGCTACAGCTTTGCCAATTCCTTGATGAATTGGAACAACAACTTGGACGTGATGGGTTTCGACTGGCGCGCTTACGTCAAGTTCTCCCAGCGATTCATCAACGAAGAGGAGGACACGGAAGCTTCAGCCAACACCTTGAAGAATGTGTTCTACTCGGTCATGGCCGACTACACCCAGTCTTACCAGCGGGTGCAAGACGCCAACCACGGGGACAACTTCTTCCGCTACGGACACGTGGGGCGCTTTGATGTGTACAACCGGGAGTCGTACGAATTCGATCCTGCGGGCGGTCGCTTCGTGCACAATGGATGGGAGGACACCTTGGTCACATTTGCCCCTTCTGTGCACAACGAAGAACTCGCGGCCATCAACAACCAGTACTTCCAGCTGTTCAACTACGCGCCATATGACGCAAATGAGGATGGTCCCTATGAAAGCCTCTTGGCTGTGCAAAACGGCAACGCTTTGTTGAATGGCCAGACGCCGCCAGCCACCTATGGCCTCTGGAGCTATCCGGGAACGCAAGGCAACACCTTCAGCATTTCGAACAACACCCAGTTCCGCATCAGTGCGGCGGGATCCGGGGACATCGGGGACCACGCCTTGCAGATGGGCTTTGAATACGAGCAGCGCCGGGATGCCTTCTTCTCGCTGGCACCGACGGGCTTGTGGACCTTGGGCCGCCTGACCGCCAATTCTCACATCAAAGAAATCGACACGCAAGATTCCACGATCACCAACAACGGTACGGGCTTTTATGTCACTTACGACCGCTTGATCGGGGACAACCAATTCGAGTTCGACCGCAACTTGCGTTTGGCCTTGGGCCTCGATCCAGATGGCAATGACTTCGTGAACATTGATGCCATCGACCCGGACTTTATGACGCTGGACATGTTTGGCGCAGATGACCTGCTCAACCAAGGCGCGAACTACGTGAACTACAGCGGATACGATCCCTACGGCAACAAGCTCAATGATCGCCCCACCATCGAAGATTTCTTCAACGAGAAGAACGAAGACGGCTTCTTCACACGCCCCATTCAGGCCTACGAGCCGATTTACATCTCAGGCTACGTCATGGACAAATTCACGTTCGATGACATCATCTTCAACGTGGGCCTCCGGGTGGATCGTTTCGACGCAAACCAGCAAGTGCTGAAGGACCCTTATGTCATCGGTGAGAACTACCGCGTCGGCGATTTGAGTGGCGATTTGCTCGGCCAACTCGATGAAAACCCAATCATCCCAGAAAACATCGGTGAAGACTACGCGGTCTATGTGGACGCTTTGCAAAACCCTGGGTCCATTGTGGGTTTCCGCGATGGAGACACTTGGTTCAACGCAGCGGGCACTGAGATCACTGACCCAGATGTCCTGGCGGTCAACGAGCCGTATCCAGCACCTTGGCTGAAGAACGGACCGGACGCGCCGTTGACCTCTGACGCATTCCGCGATTACGATCCGCAGGTCAACATCATGCCTCGAATCGCTTTCTCCTTCAACATTTCGGATGAGGCCGTCTTCTTTGCGCACTACGACATCTTGACTCAGCGTCCCACGTCAAGCAACCGCTTCTCGCCCATTGACTATTTCTTTATTGAGTCGCGGAACAATCTGATTGCAAACCCGGACCTGCGCCCAGAAAAGACCATCGACTACGAATTGGGCTTCCAGCAAGTGTTGACGAAGACTTCGTCCCTGAAAATTTCAGCGTATTACAAGGAGATGCGCGACATGATCCAGGTGAGAAACTTCACGGGCGCATACCCACGTCCATACCGCGCGTTCGGCAACCTCGACTTCGGCACGGTGAAGGGACTGACCTTCGCCTACGACCTCCGCCGAACAGGCAACATCCGCTTGAGCGCGAACTACACTTTGCAGTTTGCTGACGGAACGGGGTCCACAACGCAAACGGCGTTGGCCCTGATCAACGCCGGCCTGCCCAACTTGCGGACCATCGCTCCTTTCAACTACGACCAACGCCACAGAATCGTGGCCAACATCGATTACCGCTATGGAAGCGGCGAGAACTACAATGGTCCGGTCGTCAACATGGGCAAGGACGCCGATGGCAAGGCGAAGCAGGTTCAGTTGTTCGCCAACACCGGCGTGAACTTCATCGGTTCACTCGGCTCGGGAACGCCTTACACGGCATCTGTGATCCCCACCCCGATTACTGGCGAAATCAGCCCGTCCACCGAAGGGTCCATCAACGGAAGCCGCCTCCCGTGGCAATTCAATTTGGACATGAACGTGGACAAGAACTTCACAATCAACTATGGCGGTGAAGGAGAGAATGCCAAATCCATGAACCTCAACGTCTACTTCTGGATCGGGAATTTGCTCAACACGCGCAACATCAACAGCGTCTATCGCTTTACGGGTGTTGCTGATGATGATGGCTATTTGGCAGCCGCCCAGTATCAGCCCCTCATCAACTCACAGAACAACCCGGACTCGTTCCGCAACTATTACAGCATGTTCGTGGACACCCCATTCAACTTGGGTCTGCCACGCACGATTCGATTGGGTGTAAAATTTGACTTCTGACATTGACGATGCGCACGATCTTCCTTCTGACCCTCGCGAGCTGCTTCACCCTGCCAGCACTCGCCTACAAATACACCGGTCCCAACGGTCCCGGTGAGACAGCAAATGACGCCGACGTCACTGCCCTTCCGCAAACCCGTGCTGCGGCCTGTGCCCCGGCCACTGCCCTGCGGGACTTGGAATGGAACAACGTCCGGGCCTTGATCGAGACGGGCGGTTCGATGTGGCAAGACCGAGCGACAAGCCGGGCCGCATACGAAGTGCCCAAAGGCGGCGAGGTCAGCTCCCTCTACGCCGGGGCGCTCTGGATGGGGGGCATTTCCCCTGACCAACAGTTGAAACTTGCGGCAGTCAAATTCCGCCAAGGCAACGACTTTTGGCCAGGACCGTTGACGAACGATGGTTCCGCTGAAGTGGATGCAACTGTCTGTTCGCAGTATGACAAGTTTTTTGTCTCTACCCGGGCAGATGCGGAACGGCATCGCCAATACTTCGACTGCTTGGCGGACCCGGATTGCGACATGGAAACGCTGTTTCCCGAGGGCTACAGCATCCCGTCTTACTTTTTTGAATATCCGGCACACGGCAACACTGCCTTGAACCAAGACTTCTACCTGTCGCCCTTCTTGGACTATGATGGCGATGGTTTTTACGATCCCCAGTCTGGTGACTACCCTTGGTACGATTTCTTGCAAGAGATCGATTGCAAAGAGCGCCGCAGGGAAGACCAAGTGCCTCTTTATGGCGACCGCAACTTCTACTGGATTTTCAACGACAAGGGCAACGTCCACTCCGAGTCCCAAGGCGAGCCCATCGGCATGGAGATTCGCGCGCAGGCGTTCGCCTTCTCGACGAACGACGAGGTCAATAACATGACCTTCTACAACTACGTTCTGATCAACCAAGGCACGCAGACCTTGAACAACACCTACTTCGGCGTTTGGGTGGATGCCGACGTGGGCACGGCCACCGACGACTACGTCGGGTGTGACGTTCAACGTGGATTGGGATACGCTTACAACGGCGATGCGGAAGACGAGCCTTCATCCAGTTCCCAAGGCTACGGCAACCGCACCCCAGCCGTCGGGGTGGACTTCTTCGAGGGTCCCTACCAGGACACCGACGACATTGACAATCCCCTGACCCCAATCTTCACAGACGCCATTGACTCGTTGGGCATTCCATACGAGGGCATCGGCATCGGTTACGGTGACGGCATCGTGGACAACGAGCGCTTCGGTATGCGCCGCTTTGTCTACTACAACAACTCCGGCAACCCCATCAACGGTGAACCCACAACACCGCCCCACTACTACAACTACATGAATGGCATTTGGAAAAATGGCCAGCCCATGGCGTATGGAGGAGATGGTGTGTCTGCTGCGACCGGTGCCAATTTGGACATCACAGCCACTTACATGTTCCCAGGCGACACCGATCCATTCTCATGGGGAACCGGCGGCGTTCCGGTGGAACCATGGACTGAAGTGACTTCTGGCAACCCGCCAGCCGATCGCCGATTCATTCAAGCTGCCGGACCTTTTACACTCGAGCCGGGCGACTACAACAACATCACAGTCGGTGTGGTTTGGGCACAAGCACAAGCAGGAGATCCTCAAGAATCGGTCAAAGCCATGCGCATCGCCGATGACAAGGCGCAGGCATTGTTCGACAATTGCTTCGAGATTGTCTCCGGTCCTGATGCACCGGACGTGACCATTCAAGAGCTCGAGAACGAATTGGTCTTGTACCTGACAAATGACAACCCACTGAGCAACAACTACCTCGAGGACTACTTGCAGTTGGACCCAGGGATACCCAAGCTCGACATTGAAGGGAATCCGATTGATTCCTTGACGCGATCTTACGATTTTGAAGGGTACCTCATTTACCAACTCCGCGACTCCGAGGTCTCTCCTGCTGATTTGGGTGATATCAACAAAGCCCGCCTGATTGAGCAATGCGATGTCGCGAACGACATTGACGTCATTGTCAATTACGTTCAGGATGAAACCATGGAATTGCCCGTGCCATATTTGATGGCCGACGGGGAAAACGAGGGCATCCGCCACAGTTTCCGCGTGACGACCGACGCCTTCGCTACGGGCGACAGCCGCCTGGTGAACCACAAGACCTATTACTTCATGGTGTTGGCCTATGGCTACAACAACTACGAGGAATACAATCCGGTCACTGGTGCTGGCCAAGACGTCCAGTTCAAAGCTTCACGGAAGGCAGCGGTGGGCTCCATCCGCGCTTACGCTGGGGTGCCACACAAGCCGACACCTGAAGCGGGTGGAACGATTGCTCACGCCGCCTACGGCACGGGCGTGGAGATCACCCGACTCGAGGGCAAGGGCAACGGCCGCAACGTGATGGACATCACGCCGGCTTCTGAAGCCGCGATTTTGGCGGACAACGCCACAAGCGCCTTGACCTATGTGGCAGGGGCAGGGCCCATCGATGTGAAGGTGGTCGACCCGTTGCGCGTTCCGGTGGCGGACTTTGAGCTCCGCGTGGCCGGTGACGACGCCGATCTCGAAGACGCAGTGGATGCGTTCTGGACGATGACAAACAAGACTTGGCTCGAGGACGCAGATCCCACGAACGACAACAAGGCGGTGTACGAGTCGCAGTCGTCCATCGCTGTGCTCAACGAGGCCCTGTTGCTCGATTGGGGGTTGTCCGTGACGGTGCACCAGCACGAATACGGCAACAGCGGTGCCTTCACGGACCTGCTCGAGTCGTCGATTGCGTACGACGACCCGTCACGGCCGTGGCTGCTCGGGGTGCCCGATGCGGAGGGCTTTGACGAGTTGAACTGGATCCGGGCGGGCAACCAAGAGGGTGACGATGAACTGGAGTTTGAGGTCATCTTCAATGACATCAAAACGGGCAACCCGCTCGATGAAGAGGAGGTGTACGAGGGTGTCCTCGGTGGCACGTGGTCGCCTTACTGCCTCGTCAGCTACACCGGCGATGTGGAATTCCCCGATGGCAGCGTGGTCAAATTCCCATCCATCGCCCCCACCATCGACGGGCTGGAAGGTGACTTGTCTCCCTTCAGTGGCATCGACGACTTGAACAATGTCGACGTGGTGTTCACCAGCGACAAGTCGAAGTGGACACGCTGCCCTGTTCTGGAAATGCAGCCCGTGGAAGAGCTTGCCCAGAAGGCCACGGGAGAGAACGACGATGTCGAACCCGAAAAGATGCGGTTGCGCCGCCACCCTTCCGTGGACAAAAACGGTCGTGCCCTGGGCACAGCCGGTTGCAACACCTCTGAGGCGAACCCCGATGGCGACCAACCCATCGGCATGGGCTGGTTCCCGGGCTACGCCATCGACTTGAACACCGGTGAACGCCTCAACATGGCCTTCGGTGAGGATTCGTGGTTGGGCGCCGACAATGGGGACGACATGATTTGGAACCCATCCTCGCGCATCGAAGGCAGCCTCAATCAGCCTTATGCCGCAGGACAGCACTGGATTTACGTCTTCAAGAATGCACGCCACGAGGAAGGCAGCGACAACCGCATGCCTGCCTATGACGGCGGCCGGTACATTTGGCAGAACCTCGAGTTCGAGCCCAACTCCACGAACATCCGAAGGGTTTTCCGGGCCTGCTCGTGGGTGGGGTCGTCTTCCGTGAACGAAGACCATCCGCTGTTGAGCGTCGAACAGGGGCTCATCCCGAACGATTGTCGCGTGCGCTTGCGCGTCGCCAAGGCGTACGAGAAGTACAGTGCCACGAATTACGACGCCGACGACTACACCGGTGCCGACAACTTCTGGAACCCCTTGTACACCTTCTCCACACGCAACGTGGCCGCGCAGTTGGGTCAGGTGAGCGCACTCGAGGAAGCCCTGGCAGACATCAATGTCGTGCCCAACCCGTACTACGCTTATTCGCAGTACGAAACCAGCAAACTCGACAACCGGATCAAGATCACGAACCTCCCCGAGGTGTGTACGGTGAGGATCTACAATCTCCACGGGACCCTCGTGCGTGAATTCAGAAAGGCAGATCCATTGACTACTGTCGATTGGGATTTGAAAAACGAACGCAACGTCCCGATTGCTGGTGGCATTTACATCATCCACGTGGATGTGCCAGGAGTGGGAGAACGCATTTTGAAGTGGTTTGGCGTCATGCGCCCAACGGATTTGGACAACTTCTGATCTGAAGCAGCAAACAAGATGAACAAGCATATCACATCCTTTTTCACGGCAGCAGCATTGGCAATTGCCTTTGCCCCGGCCCAAGTGCAAGCAGGAAACCCGGACCGCGCTGGCTCAGCTGGTGCTGGCCAACTCTTGATCAACCCTTGGGCTGGTTCCAATGGGCTTGCAGGGACAAACATGGCCACAGCCACTGGCCTCGAAGCCTCGTTCCTCAACATCGCTGGCTTGGCCTTCGTAGAACGGAACGAACTGACCTTCGCCAATACCCGCTACATGAGCGGATCCGATATCTCCGTAAATTCCGTGGGTTTCGCCACCAAAGTCGGGGATGGCGCAGTGCTGGGATTGACCGTTATGACCATGGGCTTTGGTGACATCCCCATCACAACTGAGGATTTGCCTGAAGGTGGAATTGGCTCCTTCTCCCCCAGCTTTTCCAACATCGGCATCAGCTATGCCAAAGCATTCTCGAACAGCATCTACGGTGGCATCACCGTCCGCATCGTCGGGGAGGCCATCAGCAACGTTCGCGCATCAGGTGTCTGTTTCGACGCAGGCATCCGCTACATTTCCGGCGACAATGACCGTTTGAACTTCGGGATCAGCCTGCGCAATGTCGGCGCACCGATGCGCTTTGCTGGCGACGGCCTCACGGTGACAGGTACGCCTCAAAATGGAGCGAATTCCCTGACACTGCTGCAGCGGGCTGAACGCTACGAACTGCCGTCGTTGGTCAACATCGGGTTTGGTTACGACGTAGCCGTTGCCGAAAGCTACACAGCCACTTTGACTGGGCAATTTGTTTCCAATTCCTTCACGAAAGACAATTTCGGCGCGGGCATGGAAGTGGACTTCCGCGAACGCTTCATTTTGCGCGCTGGTTACATGTGGGAACAAGGATTGATCGGTGATGAGGTAGTTACGACCGCTTTCACAGGTCCATCTGCCGGATTCACCGTGCAGGTGCCTGCTGGACAGAACGGCAGCACCATCGGCATCGACTATGGATACCGCACGACGAATCCGTTCAATGGCAACCACAGCATTGGGTTGCACATCACAATGTGAACGGACCGAGAGGAATCAGAACATACCAAGGCAACGAGGGGGTGAAGATTGGGCGAACCAGAAGCAAGCACGGAGCGTCCAACTGCGAGGTGCGCATCTGAGGAGAGAAATTCTGTATATTTGCAAAAGCAACAAGCCCGTCATTCGGGCTTGTTTTTTTCGTGGGGTCAGCCCACGGTTTCACCTGTCGAAGTTTATCAAACATGTCAAACATTTCGTATTTCACGGAAGAGGGACTTCAGCGCCTCAAGGACGAGATTCACCAACTGAAGACTGTTGAGCGCCCGAAAATCTCTCAACAAATTGCCGAGGCTCGTGACAAAGGCGACTTGAGCGAAAATGCCGAATACGATGCTGCCAAGGAAGCCCAAGGGCTCATGGAGGCAAAACTGGCGAAGCTCGAGAACACTTTGGCCAATGCCCGCCTGATTGATGATTCCCAAATCGACAACACCAAGGTGTACATTTTGAGTACTGTCAAGCTCAAAAATCAAAAGAATGGTGCCGTCGTCAGCTACACGCTTGTGGCCGAAAATGAAGCGAATTTGGCACAAAAGAAACTCTCCGTGAACTCGCCGATCGGCAAAGGATTGCTGGGAAAAAGTGTGGGCGATGTGGCTGAAGTTCAGGTTCCGGCAGGGGTGATTCCCTTCGAGGTTTTGGAGATCAGTCGCGGGTAATGGCCAGCGTTTTTTCCAAAATCGTCGCCGGCGAAATTCCCTGCCACAAAATCGCAGAGGATGACCGATTCATGGCGTTTCTCGACGTCTTTCCACTGGTGAAAGGCCACACACTGGTCATCCCCAAGCAGGAGGTGGACTCCATCTTTGACTTGCCCACCGAAGACCTGAAAGATTTGCACGTCTTCGCCCGCGATGTCGCAAAAATGATTGAGCGCGCCATGCCGTGTCGGCGCATTGGCATGACAGTGATTGGGTTGGAAGTGCCGCACGCACACATCCATCTGATGCCGATCAACGGTGTGGCGGACATGAACTTTGAGCGCCCCAAACTCACCTTGAGTCAGGATGAACTGAGTGAAATCGCAGCGCGCATCACTCAATGATTGCTGTCCAAACGCTCAGGATTCCACGATCCTCTCGGGTCCAAATGGGCCGTACTTTGCCGTCGTAAGCAACGATGTTGTTGTAATCCCCGAAAAAGATTCCCTTTGCGCCTGGACGAAAGGACTCTTCGCTGATGCACCAATTCGTCCAAGTCTCGCCGCCATCTTCGGAGGTGGCCAGGTACACGTCCGTGTCGCGGCGGCGGAGGTCGCCAGTGTTGGGGTGGTCGGCATGTGCTGCCCTGCGATCGTAAAACACCACGTGAATGAAACCCGTCACAGGATCCACGGTCATCCATGTGAAGAATTGCTGGGCCCCAGCAGGGTCGTCGTTGACCCGCTTGGGGGCCGACCAGGTCTCCCCACGATCGTCTGACCAAGTGACGAACACATCGTGGTCCGCTTCTCCGTTGCGCACATCCGTCCAATTGATGTAAATCCGCCCCCGATACGGGCCATCCGAGTGGTCCACCATGGTCACCGGCATCCCGTTGGCTCGGCCGATGCCGTCGATGGTTTGGTCCCAGCCCCCGACGATGGCGGCGGCTTGTCGATCGTCGCGGAGCCAGGTTTGGCCTTCGTCTTCGCTCCGATCCAACCAAATCGCATCTCCATGCGCCCATGCCACATACAATTCGCCATTCGGGCCCCATGCCGGCACAGCACCTTCCACAGTGTTGTCCCCATCGAGGCAATCCCCAGCGATTTCATTGACTCGAATCGGCGTGCTCCAGTGCTTTGCCTTTCGGTTCGAGACACTGCACAAAATGTTCGTGCTGTCCGTGGGCAACTTGCTGCCATAGCGGTCGAACTGGGTCCAACACACCGCGATGCGTTTGCCATCGGGTGATGCAGCTGCCCACTCCTTGTCTTGGTCCTTGGCCCCGTTGCGTCCGATGCCAAATCCGGGATGCCAAGTCTTGCCGTTGTTCTTCGAGCGTTGAATGACGATGCGGTCCAAAAGGTCGGGGCTGTTCCAACCTTCACCCGCGGGGTCTGACAGGTGCAGGTAATAAAAATCCCCAGCATTGCTCGCCACAATGCACGGGTCACCAAACACACCGTAGCGAGAGGTCAGAACGGATCGGTCCCACGTCCAGCCGCCGTTGTCTGATTTGTACACATTGTTGAGCACCGAACCGGCAACCAGCTGATCAGGATTTCGGGGATTGATTGCGATGCTGGGCTCACAAGGTTGCGACCCACGCCCGTCCCACTCGTGAATTCGCACGTTGTCGGGCGGCCGCTGCGCGGCGAGGTGAGGGGCGGCAATCGCCAAGAGGGCAAACAACGCCAACCTTCCCGCCATTTGAATCGACTCAGTGTTCATGTGGGTGGTCGTCGTGGTCATCATGGCCGTGGCCATCGCTTGCAGGCGCAGGCGCCGAAACGGCCAGAGATGCCAGGGCAGAGGCGATTTCTTTCTCCTCCGCCATCAGCTTGCTGAGCTCGGTCTGGAGCGCCAACTGAATCTCCAGAATTTGGTCATCACTGAGGCCTTCCAAGGACGGGCCAGCCGCGTGGTCGTGGTGGTCGTGGCCGTGATCGTGGTCATGCCCGTCGTCGTGCCCGTGATCGTGGTCGTGGCCGTGATCATGGTCATGCCCGTCGTCGTGACTGTGGGCGTGACCCGGAATCTCCACCATCGTGGCCGACCAATCATGGAAGCGGACATCCAATTCACTCACCCGAGATTCCAGACGAGCCAAATCCATCGCGCTCGAGGTGTCGCCGGCCGCCATCATCGCTTCGATGGCCGGTTCGAGCCGGGCGAGCGTCGTCGCAATCGCATCGTGAAGGGACGCTGAAGTCGCTATCATTTCCTCATGAACTGCCTCGGCCTGCTGACGCGCTGCAGATGGGGTTTGTGTGCCGCCGCCGCATGAGGCGAGGACAGACGCACAGACAACGAAAAGGGAAAGAGCATGTTTCATGGTGGCGGGTTTGGTCACAAAGTTCAGCAAAACCGATGGAACTCCAACCCGGCCTCCAGTGGCTAACGAATGACCGCAATCGTGCCCGTGGCCAACTCGGGGACGCCCGCCACGCCGCCATCCAAGCCCCATGTGTAAGTCAGTCGGTAATGGTATACACCCGATTCGACATAGTAGCCATTCACCCCACCGTTCCAACGTTCCGCCAGCGATTCTGCAGCGAAAACCCGGTTTCCCCAACGATCGAAGATTTCCAAAAACACATTGCTGATGGGGCAACTGGCCTCGATCCGGAGGTTCTCGTTGTTCATATCACCGTCGGGGGTGAAAGCACTGGGGACCAAAACCATGCAGGGGCAATCCTCGGCCGGAGTGCTCAGGTCGTAGCCCAAGTCAAATACCCGTTCGGCGGCGCAACCCGCTCCGTCAAGCACGGCAACGTGGTGCAGGCCTGCCGGCAACATCTCAAATCGGCCATCGGTGCTGGTCACCTGCTCATTGAAGGTGAAGAGCAGGGGCTCGACCCCGCCCAGCGCGCGCACGACAATGGCACCATTGTCCACCCAATCGCAACTGACGTCCCGCACTTCCTGGGCTTCCAAGACCAGATCGCTCTCGTTGAGCACCACCGCGGCGACCTCACCAGCACAACCCGAATTGTTTTGGGCAAGGACGGTGTAGTCAGCGGCGTGGAGTCCCGTGAAAGCGCCTGAGGATTGCCAGCTCGCCCCACCATTGATGCTGAATTCGAACGCCGTGGGCTCGTTTGCTGTCAATTCGATCACGCCAGTCCCATCGCTGCAATATTCGTGCTGGAGCGCCGACAAGGACAATTCCGGCCCCTCGCGCGACAAGGTGCGCTCGGTCGTGAATTCACATCCCGCGTTGTCCACCACCTGGAGGATGTACTCCCCCTCGGTCAGAGAGAGGAAGTCGCCTGAAGCACCGAACGGGCCAGCGTCCAATTGAAAGCTGTACGGCGCCTCTCCGCCCGACGCGGCGGCCAGGATGGCGCCATCGCCCCCCGTGCAGGACTCATCTTGCGAAGTCACCGTCACTTCAAAATCCAGGCAACCCGCCTCTTGACAAGCAGACACCGCGTTGCCCAAGACATTCTGCAAGTTCGCCTGGACATGGGCCTCCATCCGCTCCACTTGGTCTTCCGAAAACATGAAGAGGCAGGCGTCGTCGCAGTAGTCCATGTAGGAAGGCCAAAGGATGGGCTCGGTGCAATTGATGATGGTTTGGCCTGCAGGACAGCCGTATTGAGGACCGTCTGTCACAGGGGTATCGTCCACAAAATCATCGCTGGCGCAGCCCCCATTTGCCCATGGATGCTCCAAGGACATGTAATGCCCCACCTCGTGTGTCACGGTCCGACCGAGGTTGTAGGGACCATTGACGGCGTTCCCTCCGCACGACACCGACCCGAAGTAGGCAGGGTCGCAGGTGATGCCGTCCCCGTTGCCCATTCCGCCGAGCGGCGAATAGCCAAGGACGCCACCGCCGAGGTCGTAGACAAAAAAGTTGATGTACCCACTCCAGTCGGGTGCGTTGTCGCCGTTGATGGCATCGATCGTGATGGCGAAGTCGCCGTCGCTGAGGCCATAGCCCGCTGGGTGGTCGAGGGTGGCCAGGCAAAATTGGATGCAGGATTCGGCGTTGCTGATGGCTGGCCAAATCGCCGGCTGCAAAGCCTCCCACTCCGAAATGTCCGGGTTGCTCGCGGCAAAATCCTGGTTGAGCGTCTCGATCTGTGAAAGGGCCATGTCTGTGGCGCAATCCAACGGAATCCCCGTGTTTTGGAAGTGCACGGCGACGGGCAACATCAGGGGATTGTCACATTCGGAGCGATTGGAGATGTCCTGGAGGATTTGGCCTTGTGCCAAACGCTGCGCACGCCACACCGCTTCATGCGCAGGCATCCCCATCATGTGCGCATGCACCGAATCCGTGCCGCAAGTCCGCTGCCCATGCACCCATGTGAAGGAAAACAACATCGGCGCCAACAGGAGCCAGGGGAAACAAGACCGCAAATCCACCATTCTTGCAAACATTCAATGCTCCGCAAAGAACGCGAGAAACCCACGGACGGTTGCACTGA
Organism: uncultured Flavobacteriales bacterium; assembly: GCA_965661765.1. Lineage (GTDB taxonomy): Bacteria > Bacteroidota > Bacteroidia > Flavobacteriales_D > Sanyastnellaceae > JBMYZL01. Next base: position 51,083 of record CBFIFE010000004.1, on the reverse strand, counting down.
ATGTGGGCAAAACCACGGCTCAGTGCTGCCGCGCCATCAGGGAACCGGATCGTGGCCGCTCCCGCCCCAGGGGTGGCACCGGAAAATGCGCTTCAAGGCGAGCCAACCCCCACGGGCTGCCCCGTGCTTTTGCATGGCCTCAATGCTGTATGCGGAACACGTGGGGTGGAAGCGGCAGTTGGCGCCGAGGAGCGGGGAGAGCAGGATTTGGTATGCCCTGACGAGCAAAATCAAGAGGTGGCGCATCAGATCGGCAGCCGCTCCAAGGCCATGATCAAGGACAAGCCGACTGCCGCGCCGGCAAAAAACAATTGCTGCTCTCTCGCGGAAATGCCCAAGCCGCGGAGCAAAGACGCCATCGCAAGGAAGACGAGCAAAATCAGCACTTGACCGATTTCCACGCCGAGATTGAATTGGAACAATCCGAGCACCAAACTGCTGGTCTCATCCCGCGTCATCCGAAAAAAGGAGGAAAACCCCAGGCCGTGAATCAGGCCAAACCCCGTCGTCGCCAAATACGCGACCCCATCGAATCCTGGGGGGGGCTCGGTCGACCTGCGCTTGCGGGTCAAGGACCGCCGGCAGTTGTACAAGCCCGTGAAAAAAATGCTCACCGGAATCAGGAACTCAATCCAAGTCGAGTGGGGCCGAACCACGTCAAAGCCGGCGAGGGCAAGGGTGATGCTGTGGCCCAGCGTGAAGGCTGTGGCAAGGAGGAAAATTTTGCGCCAGTGCTGCAAATCCGCCCATGCAGCCAAGGCCACCAAAAACAACATGTGGTCGTAGCCACTTGGATCGGTAATGTGTTCGATACCGAGAAAAACCTCACCCATGACCGCGAAGGTACACACCGCCAGCCCTTCCCAGGAAGGTGTACCGGACGATTTTGAACCCATGTTCGTTGTCCGCGTCGGGTGCATGACGCAACAATTCCTCGGCAGACCAGCCCCGTTCGAATGCCCCGAGGGGGAAGTGCGTATCGCCTGCGGGCTCGGCGTCCACGTGCGTGACGTAGGCCATGTCGACGAGGCCGGCGGAGAGGGCTTGCCGGTAGATTTGGCCACCGCCGATCAAAAACACCTCCTCCCCTTTTGCCGCCGCGAGCGCCGCTTCAATGCTGCCCACCACTTGGGCACCAGGCGCCTTGTAATCGGGGTTTCGGGTGACGACCAGGTTCTGCCGACCGGGCAACGGCCGAAATCGCTCGGGGATGGACTCGTAATTGAGCCGCCCGGTGATGACGGCCTTCCCTTTTGTGGTCTGCTTGAAAAAAGCCATGTCGTCCTTGAGCCGCCAGACCAAATCGTTCTCCCGCCCGATCACGCCATTTCGCGCCACAGCGACAATCAGCACCACCTTGCGTTGTCCTTGCTCCATGGCCTCCTCACACCGAAACGGCGGCTTTGATGTGGGGATGGGACACGTAGTCGACGAGCGAAAAGTCCTCGTAGGTGAATGCAAACAGGTCGGTCACGGCCGGGTTGATTTGCATTTTCGGCAGCGGGTAGGGCTCACGGGTGAGTTGCTCCCGGGCTTGGTCGAGGTGGTTCAAATACAGATGAACGTCCCCGAAGGTGTGCACAAACTCACCCGGTTCGAGGCCGCAAACTTGAGCGACCATCATCGTCAACAAGGCGTAAGAAGCGATGTTGAAGGGGACCCCGAGAAAGGTATCCGCGGATCGCTGGTAAAGCTGGCAATTGAGCCGGCCCTCGGCGACATGAAATTGAAAAAGGCAATGGCACGGCGGCAAGGCCATCTCGTCAATGAAGCTGGGGTTCCACGCACTCACGACATGCCGCCTCGAGTATGGATTCGTTCGGATGGCCTCGACAACCTTTGCGATTTGATCGGTGGAAGAGCCGTCGGGATTGGGCCAACTCCGCCACTGGTACCCGTACACAGGACCCAGGTTGCCCTGTTCGTCCGCCCATTCGTCCCAAATCCGCACCCCGTTTTCCTTCAGGTAGGCGATGTTCGTCTCGCCCTTCAGGAACCACAACAGCTCGTGGATGATGGACCGCAGGTGAAGTTTTTTTGTTGTCAAAACAGGGAAACCATCGGCGAGGTCGAACCGCATTTGGTACCCGAAGCAGCCCAACGTTCCTGTGCCCGTCCGGTCCTCTCGCCGGACGCCATGGTCCAGCAAATGCTGCAAAAGTTCGTGGTATGCGCGCATGCTGGCAAGTTAGGCAACAGGAGCCGCTTTTCGATAAATGAGGTTGATCACCAAAAGGTGGGCGATGAGCGCCAGGTGAAGGGGGATTTGGTACCAAGGCCAACCCAGCTCCGGCCGCACCAGCGGACTCTTCACCTTCGGGGGTTCCCAGACATACATATAATTTGCAGAAACGGGCCCTGGCCACCAGACATTGAGGGCCCAATTGACCCCCACCATGAGCGTGGAAACAGCCACTGCCCAGCCATAGGTCTTCAACCAGCCCCGATGCGGAAAGCGAAACCCATACCGGCGCGTCATCACCATCGGCACAAACAAAATGGCACCATGACGAATGCAATAGTCCACAAGCACGAGCGGCGCATCCCCTACGGTGAGTTGCGGCGTCAAAAAACTGTGAATCGCCCCCGTCGTCCCCAAGAACGCCGTGAAGGTGTACAGCGTGCGGTTCATTGCGAAACAATTCACGGCAACGAGCACATAATTCAACCCGCAAAAATGAAGGGGCAAGGACCGGTGAATGCTGAACTCCTGGGCCGGATGAAGCATCGCGTACAGAGGCAAAAGGGCGTTGCCAGCCACCAACACCCACCCCAAAGTGCGTCGGGCGAAGGCGAGTTGACTGTCGGCGACGCGGTCGAATGCCTTCACAAACAGCACCCCGCCCGCGAGGGTCGCCAGCAGCATCACCCAATACCTGGGCTCATCTGCATGAAGGACGACGTCATACCGCATCAGCAAGGAGATCAATCACCTCGACAAGTTATGCAGAAGGCCCGGTTTGCATCAACTCAATCGTTTGCGTGGGAAAGGCGAACGAAAATCCTTCCGCATTGAAGCGCCGCAACACTTCGAGGTTGATGTTGCCCGGTGTCAACGTCACGTCCGCCTCCTTCCGCACGTAATAAATGGCCGACACCACCAGCGCAAAATCCCCAAAACTGCTGAACCAAACCGTCGTGTTGTCCTCCGTCCCGATGTGCTTGATGATGATTTCGTTGAGAATCTCAATCGCGCGTTCGATCTGATCTGGGGTGGTGTCGTAGGTCAAGCCCAAATCCAAACGCACCTTTCTCGCCGGTTCCGCCGTCACGTTTTCCACGACCCCATCCGTGAATTTGTGGTTCGGAATGGTGACCATCCGCCCCGCCAGCGTCTTGATCCGTGTGGAACGAATGCCGATCTCCAGGACGGTGCCGTCGATCCCCGCCACTTGCACCCGATCGCCGACTTGGAACGGCTTGTCGATGAAGACGGTGATGCCCCCGAAGATGTTGGCCACGAAATCCTTGGCAGCCATCGCCATGGCCAAACCACCAATGCCCACCCCTGCCAACAACGCCCCCACATCATAACCGGCATTGTTCAAGGCCATGATGACCCCCAAGACCCACACCGTGGATCGGAGCGTTTTCTGCAGAATCGGCGTCACTTGGGTCACCATTTTCGACTCGGAACGCTCCTGCAAACGGGAAAAAAGGTTGCCCACCAACGCGTCGATCAAGCGCGCCGCCAGCCACGTGACATCCAGGGCGACCGCAATGCTGAAGACATGCTCCATAAACGCATCGGCGGAGTCCCCGAACCGCAAGTGGTCATAACCGAACCAGAAACCCAGGATGACGACAGAGAGGGCGATGGGCTCCTCGATTTGGTCCACAATCAGGTCATCGGTTTCCCCCTCCGTTTTCGCAGCCAAGGCCTTCAACCGCCGGCTGAACCAGCGGTAAATCAAGCGGCCCGCCAGCACACCGCCGACCACCCAAGCCAAAGCGATCCCCCACTCCCGCAGCGGATTGCCGATGAATTCGAATGCCAAAAATTCCATGGGGCGAAATTCGGACAGAATATCTTTGCGCGATATGCAAAAAGACATCGCTTTTGGACCGGCCTTCCGATTGGGCGTTCTCGGAGGTGGTCAACTCGGGCGGATGATGATCCAAGCCGCGGCCAACCTCGACCTTCGCGTGGAGGTCATGGATCCATCAAATGACGCACCATGCCGCCATTTGACGCATCGTTTCGTCCAGGGGGACCTCAATGATGCCGATGCGGTGTTCGCTTTCGGCCGCGACTTGGACGCCATCACAATCGAAATCGAACACGTCAGCGTGGCCGGCCTGCGTCGCCTCCGCGACCATGGGGTTCGCGTGGTTCCCGACCCTGAGCACCTCGCGATCATCCAAGACAAGGGCTTGCAAAAGCAGTTTTACGCCGACCACAACATCCCATCTGCCGAGCACCAGCTCATCGAAAATGGCGCGCAAGCCGAGGCGTTCGGATTTCCCGTCGTTCAAAAGCTGCGCACCGGTGGCTACGACGGCAAGGGCGTGAAGGTCCTGCCCGATGCGCAGGCCGAGCGTTTCGATGCCCCATGCGTGCTCGAAAAGGCGGTCGACATCGACAAGGAGCTCAGTGTCATCGTGGCGCGCAATCCATCGGGCGAGGTGGCGACGTTCCCGGTGGTGGAGGCGGTGTTCGACCCGGTGGCGAACTTGGTGGATTGCCTCGTGGCGCCTGCCGCGATCGAACAAGGTCAAGTCACTCAAGCCCAATCTCTTGCCATCCGTGTAGCGGAAGCAATGGATTTCCGGGGGCTGCTGGCCGTGGAGTTGTTTTTGGTCAAAAATTCAGGCCAAATCCTCGTCAACGAGGTCGCCCCCCGCACCCACAACAGCGGGCACCACACCATCGAGGCGAACCGGACGTCCCAATTCGAACAGCACCTCCGGGCGGTTCTCGACTTGCCCCTGGGCGACCCGTCCCCCATCCATCCCGTCGGGGCCATGGTCAACCTCGTCGGCGGCGCTGATGCCCACGGCACGCCCGTCTATGAAGGGCTCGCCGGCGCCTTGGCCACCCCTGGCATTCATCCGCACATCTACGGCAAGTCCACCGTCAAGCCGTTTCGAAAAATGGGCCACATCACCATCACGGGCCACGACCGCGAGGAGGTCGCGGCGCACATCGAAACGCTTCGCAACGGCGTCCGTGTCACCGGCTCCGACACCCGCTCCGCTCATTCATGACCTCTTCCTCAGCCCCCCGCACCCTGGCCGTCCTCACTGGCGGTTATTCGGCCGAAGCCCCAGTCAGCCGCAAATCAGCCGCCATGGTCATGGCCCACATTGACCGCACCCGCTGGCAGCCCATTCTGATTGACATCACCCCATCGGGTTGGGCGGTCGCCGATGGCCGAGGCACCACCCTGAACCGCGCAGACTTCACCTTGCGTCACCCCGACGGTTCCATCCAACCCTTCGATGGAGCACTTGTCATGGTCCATGGCACGCCTGGCGAGGATGGCCAAATCCAAGCCTACCTCGACCTCCTCGCCATCCCCCACACCAACGGTTCCCCGCGCTCCATGGCCCTCACGTTCCACAAGGGTTGGACGACGACGTTGCTCCGTTCGGCGGGCATCCGAGTCGCCGACAGTGTCATGCTGCAAGCCGGGGATCCCATCGACCACCAAGCCATCACCGACCACGTCGGCGGATGCCCCTGTTTCGTGAAACCCAATGAGGCGGGGTCCAGTTTTGGGGTGTCGCGGGTCGCATCCGCTGAAGAACTGCCCCAAGCCATCGCCACGGCCTTCGCCGCTTGCCATGGGCCCGGCGGGATCTTGATCGAGGCGCTGCTCCCCGGACGCGAATTTTCCGTGGGGGTCATCCCCGGCGCTCCCTCCCCATCTGACAGCGACAACCCGCCATCACCGGAAGCACTGCCAGTCACCGAAATCATCTCCGAAGCAGATTTCTTCGACTATGCAGCCAAATACGAAGGGGCCTCTCAAGAAATCACCCCAGCCCGCATTCCTCAAGCCATCGCCGCCGAAATGCAGGCGCTTGCGCTTCGGGTCTACCACATCACGGAATGCCGCGGTCTCGCCAGGGTCGACATGAAATGGTCAGAGGCAGAAATGGATTTGGGGCCCGCCGTGATCGAAATCAATTCGGTCCCAGGGTTCACCGAGCACAGTTTGGTGCCGCAGCAAGCGGAGCATGCTGGCATCAGCCGCATGGAACTGATCAACCGAATTTTGTCGGTTCAACAATGACCAGGGGTGACTAGGGAGACTAGGGAGACTAGGGTGACTAGGGGGACTAGGGGTGACTAGGGGTGACTAGGGAGACTAGGGGACGAAGGGAACAGGGAGCGCGTTGGGCATGATGATGAAAAAAATATTGCCAAAACGAAGAAGGGTCATCCCGTTGGACGACCCTTCCCTGTTGAATGAAAACAAGTAAACTGTTAGAAGCTCAAGGCTTCGGGGTGCATTTACGGGGGGCGTTCGAAAAAGGTTACGAACGTGCGAAAAAAAAACACAGATTGGCGGAACACCCCTTGGTCTCCCTGGTCACCCTGGTCTCCCTGGTCACCCTAGTCTCCCTAGTCACCCTGGTCACCCTGGTTTTCAGCCTCCCTTCACCCGATGCGCATTCGTCGCAATGAAAGCCGCCCAACCCGATTGACCGGCCCGCATCTCCGGTTTGGCGAGGGCATAGTGGTGGCACAAGGCCACCGCGAGGCCGTCCGTGGCATCGAGTTCCTTCGGGAGATCCGCGGGAGACAGCCCGAGCAGGCGGGCCACCATGGCAGCGACCTGTTCCTTGGAGGCCCCGCCCTGGCCCGTGATGGACTGCTTGATGCGCCGAGGGGCATACTCGGCAATGGGCACCTCGCGGGCGAGGGCGGCGGCGAGGGCCACACCTTGGGCACGGCCGAGCTTGAGCATCGACTGGACGTTTTTGCCGAAGAACGGGGCTTCAACAGCGAGGTGGTCCGGGGCGTGCGTCTCAATGAGGGAGGCCACGCGGTCGTGGATCCGCTTGAGCTTGAGGGCGTGGTCGTTGAATTTGGCCAAATGCAATGCGCCCATCTCCAACATCTCCACCTTCGTCTTGCCTGTCGTCCGAATCACGCCGTAGCCCATGATCGTCGTCCCCGGATCAATGCCCACAATAATCATGGGTTAAAGGTACATTTGGGCATGCAGAAAAAGCGCATGCGGCTGGGCATTCTTGTGGCGGCGTTGGCCTTCATTCTGTGGCAGTTGCGGGCGCGCGGGGCGTGGGATGCGGCATTGTGGCGGCTGGCGGTGGCGGAAGGCGACGGGCTGCTGCTGGGGCTGATGGCGTTGTTGATGCCCGTGAACTTGGGGTTGGAGGTGCTCAAATGGGGCCAAACCTCCGGGCGACCTTTCCCCCTCGCCACCCGCGATGTGCTGGCCGGGGCGGCGGCTGGTTTTTTGTCGCCCAATCGGGTCGGAGATGGTTTGGCAAGGGTCGCTCGGTTGCCGGCCGCGTTGCGGGAGCGAGGGGTTCGGGCGAGCGTCAGTGGATCGGTGGCCCAGGGGGTGATCACGCTCGGGGTTGGCGGTCTGGCCGCAACGGCGCCTGCCCTGCGTTGGCCGGTCTTGGCGGCGGCCTTGGCGATTCTGGTGACCTACCTGTTTTGGACGCCCGATGCCCGAAACATTCGGCAGCGGCTCCCGGTGCGCCTGCAAAACTGGGTGGACGGGCGGCTGGGCATCGGTGACCCAGCGGAGGCATCGCTTCCGTTGCGCCTTCGACTGGCGTTGCTGTTGTGGAGCGCCTTGCGCTATTGCGTCTTCACCGCACAATACCTCATCGCACTGCTGGCCTTCGAGGTGGAGGCGGGGTGGCAGGATGTGGCGATGGTTTGGCTGGTGAATGCGGCGGTGCCGACGGGGGCGCTGGCCGAGTTCGGCGTGCGGGAGGCGTCGGCGCTGGCCGTGCTGCAGCCGGCGGGGTTGGAGGCGCCAGGGGTGGTGCTGGCAACGCTGGCGGTTTGGGGGGTCAATTTGCTCTTGCCGGGGGGAATCGGCTTGGGCCAAATCCGTTTCCGCCATGTTTCCTGACCCCGCTGTCTTGCTCATCAGCGGGGCGCTGCTGACGCCCTACGCCGCGATGGTGGTTCGGTGGTGGCGGACGATGGAACGCGGCGTGGCGGCAAGCGGCGCAGCGAGCGGCGGCGGCGACATCTCGCACGTCCCACACGTCCCGCACGTCCTCGTGGCGTGCCGCAACGAAGCACAGCGCGTCCTGCCCCTGCTCGATGCCCTGCACCGCGGGGCGGTGCCGGCCGATGTCACCCTGGTGGACGACGGCAGCGAGGATGGCACCGCAGAGGGAGTCGCGGCCTGGACCGCCGCTCATCCCGGACGAGTGACCGTCCGGGTGGTGCCGAGCGCGGGGGTCGGCAAAAAGGCGGCACTCCGAACTGGGTTTTCGGTCCTGCCCGAGACCGTGGACCATGTGGTGTTGACGGATGCGGATGCGCGGCCTGGGCCAGAATGGTTGGCCGGGTGGGCATCTGCGGTGGCGCAGGCCCCAGAAGTGGCCATGTGGATCGGCGAGGTGCGCATTGGACCGGGGGGTGGGGCGCGTGGGGCGGTGGAACGTCAAGAGTTTGCCGCGATGATGGCTTGGGCGGAGGCCGCCGCCCGGCGGGGGCGTCCTGCGAATGCAAGTGGCGCGAATTTGTGTGTGCGTCGGGCGGCGTGGAGCACCGCGGATTTGCAGGACGACGTGGCCTCGGGCGACGATGTGTTCTTGGCACAACACTTGACCGCCTCCGGGGCGGACGTGCGGTGGTGGGGGGACGAGCGGTCAGTTGTTGTGGTGGACCCCACGCCAAGCTGGGGGGCGTTGTTGCAGCAGCGGGCGCGCTGGGGACGCAAATCCAACCGGTACATCGACCGGTCGGCCATGGCCACTGCGGTGTTGGTGGTGGCGACAAATGTGGGGATGATCGTTGGGGTCGCCGCGGGGGCGTGGCCCGTTGTGGGGGCGAAGGTGCTGCTGGACGCGGCGCTCACCCGGCGGGCGATGGGGGCGAGGTGGCGCGCGTGGGAAGCCCTGGTGTTCGCGGCGTTGTACCCGTTGGTGGTGGTGGCGTCGGTGGGTTTGGCCCAATTCTTTCCAAGCCTCATCCATTGGAAAGGCCGCCCCAACGCATGAATTCTCGATACCTTTGACGGCATGGTCGGGAACGGTTTTTGGCAACAATTCAAGCGACAGCGCGCGGCGCTGATCGGGGGCGCCTGGATCGGCGTACTGACCCTTGTGGCGATTGCCGGTCCGTTGCTGCGGCCCGATCCGACGCGTTACGCAAACGACCAACACCTGGCGTGGTCCTTGCTTCCGCCTGGGGCACAGGTCGAACTGCCAGATGGCGACACGAGAACATTCCTGCTCGGCACCGATCGGTATGGCCGCGATTTCCTCTCGAGGCTGATGGCCGGCAGCAGCATCAGCCTTGGGGTCGGGGCGATGGCCGTGCTGATTTCGCTGCTGATCGGGGTGCCGTTGGGGGCGTATGCCGGGTACCGCGGGGGCTGGCCGGATGCGTTGATTCGGTGGGTGATTCAGGTGGTGTGGACCCTGCCGACGGTGTTGATGGTGCTGGCGATTGCCCTGGCGTTTGGGAAGGGTTTGGTCCAAATCTTCATCGCCATCGGCCTCACCATGTGGGTGGATGTCGCTCGTGTGGTCCGCGGGGTCGTCCTGTCGATCAAAGAAGAAACGTACATCGAGGCGGCTCGCGGGCTGGGCCTGAGCACGCCGGTGATTTTGCGGCGGCATGTGCTGCCGAATGCCATGGGGCCGATTCTCGTGCTGGCCGCATCGAACTTTGCCACGGCCATTCTTGTGGAAGCCGGGCTGAGTTTCCTCGGGGTCGGGGCCCAAATCCCCGCGCCGAGTTGGGGCAACATCGTCCAAGCCCATTCGCACATGATCACCGGAGCGCATGCGCATTTGGCGCTCGCCCCTTGCTTGCTCATTGTCTCGGTGGTTCTGGGCTTCACGTTCCTCGGAGATGGGTTGCGGGCGGTGCTGGATCGACATTGAGCGGGTTTGGCCTGTGGCCAACTGATGCTTTCCCCATATTTTTGCAATATGATGAAGAAGGAAGCGCCCGTTTATGTCGCCGGGCATCGCGGCATGGTAGGATCAGCGGTGGTTCGGGCGCTTGAAGCTGCCGGCCACAGCCACATCATCCACCGGACGAGTGCGGAACTCGACCTGCGCAACCAAGCGGCTGTGGATGCATTTTTTGCCGAGGAGCGGCCCGCCTATGTGGTGCTGGCTGCCGCAAAGGTGGGGGGCATTCACGCGAACAACACCTACCGCGCGGAGTTCCTATACGACAATTTGATGATGGAGGCGAATGTCATTCACGCCGCGCACCAGGCGGGGGTGGACAAGCTCTTGTTTTTGGGCTCAAGCTGCATTTACCCCAAACTCGCCCCGCAACCCCTCAAAGAAGAGTACCTGCTCACCGGCCCGCTCGAGCCGACAAACGAGCCGTATGCCATTGCGAAAATCGCTGGGATCAAACTCTGCGAGACTTACCGGCAACAGTACGGGGCAAACTTCATTTCGGCCATGCCGACAAACTTGTACGGACCGGGTGACAATTACGACTTGGCGAACAGCCATGTCCTGCCGGCATTGCTCCGGAAGGTGCACACGGCCAAGGCCGAGGGACACCCCACGGTGCCTGTCTGGGGCAGCGGATCGCCCAAGCGGGAATTCCTGCACGTGGACGATCTCGCGGCGGCGTGCCTGCATTTGCTGAACCACTATGACGGGGCAGAATGGGTGAACATCGGAACCGGTGAAGATTTGAGCATCAAGGCGTTGGCTGAGCTGATTTGCGATGTCGTGGGCTTCGAAGGCGATCTGGCCTGGGATGCCTCGAAACCCGACGGAACCCCGCGCAAACTTCTCGATGTCAGCCGAATGCGGGATTTGGGCTGGACCGCCTCCATCGGCTTGCGCGAGGGCATCGAAAACGTGTATGCAGCGGTTCGCGACACATTCTGAACACCGCCACCGCCGGCTCGTGCTGCTGTTGATGTTCGGCGTGTTCGGCCTCTTGTCGGATGCCGCAGGGATCGAACCGGACAGCACGCGCCATCTTTTCGACTTTTCATCTGACCGGGCCCAGGTGTTCGTCGACCCGCTGCTCAATCTGTCTTGGGGACCTGCAGCGCCGGGGCCTGCCGCCGTCTGGCGCAACGTCCGAGGCGCATCCTTTTCTGCGGCGTGGGATTCGAGTTGGACCGCATGGGGCACCCTGGAGGAACATCAGTCGCTGCGGGTGGGCGCCGATGCGCACTGGACAGCCCTGAATGGCGCTTTGCCGGGCTGGGGCCGGGCCAAACTCGGCACACAAGACGCCTACCGCACCGCCGACAGTTTGTACATCGACGTCGCTCGGGCGGAAGGAGCGGTGAAATGGCAAGCCCCACGTGGTGGTTGGACGGTGGAACTCGGGGTTTGGCGCTGGGATTGGGGATTGTCGGAGGCCACTGTCGGCGCCCTCGGCCACCGCAGCGCGGTCGCCCCGTCCCCCAGACTGCGACTTGCCCGTTCCACGGAGACCAGCACCACGTGGTTCGAATCCACCAAATGGGTGCTGGACCAACGGGGTCCTCTTGGGGAAACCGCAGAATCCTTGTTCGAATGGACACGCACCGCCATGCTGGGGCACGATCACAAAGGCCCTCGTGGCTTGTCGGCGGGTGTGGTCTTCGGCTTCACAAGCGTCGCAGAACAAGCGCGGCTCAAATCCACCGGTTGGACGGACCCCTATCAAACCCCTTGGGCCGGTGCCCACTTCCGCTGGTCCCACCGTGGCTGGTGGCTGGGCGGCGAAGTGGCGGCGGGTTGGTCACGCGGGTTTGATTCGGAAGAATGGACAACAGAAGGCATTCGCTTCGTCGCTGCCGCTGGCAAGAAATGGGCCTCCGGCCAAATCACCGCGGAACACCTTCAACAACCCGGCGATTTCACCACCCGCGCCCACCAACCGACTGAACACAGCCTGTTGACCCATGCTGGATTGCCGGTCGGATCGGTTTGGTCCCAACACACCGCCATTCGGCTGTTGCAAGTCGTTCAACGCCTCCGGAGCAACTGCCAGGTCGTCGCAGGAAAAAACGATTTCAGCGATTTTGTTTCCGCAAAATGGTCCATTCACCCCTTCGAAGAATGGCGCATTCATTTGAATGCAAACATCATATATTGGGCTGAACCGAACCTGACAACTGCACAAATCGGCCTGACATGGTCCACCGGAGAACGAAACTTATAATTCTGAATGCCAATTGTTTAAAGAGAAGTAAGTGATGATGTCTCATCTGTCTCAGAATGTCCTTTCACATTTTTCCACATCCGCTTGATGGAATGGAATTATTGGCTTAGATTTATAACACCAAAACAACATTGTGATTTTCTTCACGCTTCTTACCGCTTTTGTCATCGTCGCCATTGCCATGCCGACCCTGATTCAGGTTGCGCGCTTGAAAAACTTGGTGGATGCGCCGGGTGACGCACGAAAGATTCACAAACGAAGCGTGCCCACAATTGGCGGGGTGATGGTGGTGTTGGGGTTCATGTTGTCAGCGATGGTTTGGCTGCCTGCAAATGCCGTCGAAGAATTTGATTTGAAGTGGCTGTATCTGCTCTCCGCTGGACTTGCCCTCTTTTTCGTGGGCTTGAAAGATGATTTGATCGGCCTGAGCCCTGCCAAGAAATTGCTGGTCCATCTGTTCTTGGGCGGCATGCTGGTTCACCTCGGTGGCTTTCGAATCGATACATTTGATGGCTTGTTCGGCATTCACAACATCCCATTGTGGCTGAGCTATCCCTTTTCCCTCTTCGTTTACATTGTAGCGGTCAATGCAGTCAACTTGATTGATGGCATTGATGGCTTGGCAGGTGGTGTCGGCACGTTGATGATGGTCACATTTGGCGCGTGGTTCCTCGCCACCGGCAATGTGGCGCCAGCGACCATTGCCTTCGCCATGGCCGGCAGCTTGATGGGATTTCTGGTGTTCAACTTTCATCCTGCCCGCATCTTTTTGGGGGACTGCGGTTCGCTTGTTTTGGGCCTCACAGCATATGTCATGGCAACGGAAGTCATGAACACGCCAGCAACGCGCGTGCCCTTGGCATGGGAAAACATTTCTCTGCCCCTCCTGGCCATGAGCGCCTTGGCGTATCCTTTGGTGGATACGTTGCGGGTGTTCACCCTCCGCGCCCTTCGTGGCCGTTCTCCTTTTTCCCCAGACAAAAATCACCTTCACCACAGAATCATGATGAACGGCAACGGGCACGCGAAAGCGGCTCTGATGTTGTACTCCTATACAGCCGCCTTCATTGGCCTGCCCTTCCTCATTTATTGGTTCTTCCCTCAGTTGAACACCACTTGGGTTTTCGTCGGCGAATTGGTCGCAGCATTTGCAGTGTTTATTCCTTTGTTGCGGTCGACCCGGTATGCGAATTTGCGGCAAGAAGCTTTGATCAAAGCCGCAGACGAGGAAGCGCCCTCGCCGACAACTGCTGAACCCCTTGTCCACCCTGCCCCCAAGGCTCCCTTGAGCAAAGAGGCTCCCTCCTGGCGTGACCGGGTGAGCACAAGAAAGGAAGCGAAAGCAGAACAAGCACCCGTTTGATTTGCCCAGCATCGTGAAGCCCTCCTTGGCGCTGAGCGTCTTGTGCCTACTCTGCCAAGCATTGCCGTTGAACGGCCAAGATCACGTTTCGCCGGCCTGGGACTTGCCCTTGGGTGACTCCTGTACTTGGAATGAAAATGAATGGGGGAACCAGGTCTGGCCGCGTCCATTGGTGGATTTGTCTGACGATTTCTCCGCTGCCCTCGAACCCCGAGTGGCTTGGCGGGATGTGCCCGAATCCGGCGCAGTTCAGGCCGCACGACCGGGGTGGGCAGCCGGTCTGGTATACAGGAAACACGCAAAACCCCGGCAGAATGCCTGGAACCGGTGGCAGCTGGACCTCCAACTCTCCCATTTTCGCATCGGTGGGGCAACAGCTGAACTTTGGGATGAAGCCTGGTCCACAGGAGGCGCCGCGGGTGCTGGGCTTGCTCGCGTTCCCGATGGCCAAGCCGTGCACATCTTCCGCTTCTGGGGCAGCGTGCGCTGCCGATTGGGTCCTTCCTCTGAAATCAGCTTGGGGATGCATCCGCATCATTGGGGACGCGGTTGGCGGTCCGTTTGGCTCGACCGGATGGCCAGCCCCTTGCCAAACTTGCGGTACCACGTCGATGGCGGCAGGGTGCGATACACCCATTTGCTGGGCTTGACCTCCACTTGGGACCACGGCAACATCCCATTGACCGACCCGAATCAACCGCTCCCCGATCCCGGACGATACAAATCCAGGCAAATCGGATGGATGGCCGCGCACCTCGTTGAGGTCGACCTCGGCCGCGGGTTTCACGGTGAACTGTTCGGCGCCATCAAATGGCTCCACGCCGATGCCGCACACGCGAGACGATTCGAATGGACCTACGCCGTCCCATTTGTCGCATTTCGCCCCTCAGAATACATGTTGGGGTCCGCAGACAATGCCTTAGTAGGCATGTCTGGCGGATGGAGATCGCCCAACCGACCCTTTGAAATCGCCGTCAGCGGCCTTTTTGACGAGTTCGTTTGGCGAGAGATTTCATCCCGGGACAATTGGTGGGCGAACAAATACGCCTTGCAATTGACGCTGCGCGGAGGAAGCCCCGATGGGCAATGGCGCTGGCTGGCAGAATCCGTTGCGGTGCGACCCTTCACATATGGCCACGCAGGTCCCGGGACGGCCTGGATCCATGGCAATGCACCCTTGGCCCATCCCGCAGGGGCGAACTTCATCGAGCACCGGCTGCACATCGGCTGGCGCAGCCCCAACCACAAATGGCACGCCAGGGCAGGCGGGTTCCATCGTCGCCAGGGCATCGATGGCGTGGCTTCGTATGCGTTCGATGCGCCCGAAACCACCACCGGGGCGAACCCCAGGGTGGGCTACGGTGCTCGGCCAGCAGACTACGGCATCGGCTGGCTCAATACTGGACTCGGCGCTGTCGACAATGCCACCCTGGCCGCGGGCATGCACGTGTGGACCACACTTGAGCGAGACATCGCCAAGGTTCGCGGGCACCGTTGGTTTCTCCGCGCCATCTCCGCACCGCAGGGTTCGTGGCGCTTGGAGGCAGGGGTGACGGCAGGACGGGTGTGGGGAGAGCGGATTTGGTAACCTCACGCACACGCAAACCGCGAAGCCGGTGCTACTTTTGCCGCAGAATCGCAGCAACCCGTAGACCCTTCTTCTCGTGCCGGAACACATCAAAGACATCGCCACGCTGTTCAAGCTTCGGTTGGGATTTTTCGTCGTCCTTTCCGCCATGCTGGGCTGGTTCATGGCTGTGGATGACATCGATCTGATGACCCTGCTCATCTTGACCGGTGGGGGATATTTGCTCACTGGGGCGTCGAATGGTTTGAACCAAATCATTGAGCACCGCATCGATGGACTCATGGACCGCACCGCCAATCGCCCACTGCCCACGGGGCGCATGACGAGGGGCCGAGCGCTGCTGTACAGTTTGCTGGCCGCCGCTGGCGGTCTCGGCTGCTTGTTTTCGCTCAACACCCTCAGTGGCTGGCTGGGCGTGGCTGCCATCGTCAGCTATGCCTTCGTCTACACCCCGCTGAAGTCGAAGACCTCACTGAGCGTTTTCGTGGGGGCGTTTCCCGGAGCGCTGCCGCCGATGATCGGGTACGTGGCCGCCACTGGCGACTTCGGGATTGAACCCGGGACGCTCTTCGCTGTTCAGTTCATGTGGCAGTTCCCGCATTTTTGGGCCATTGCATGGCTCGCCCACGACGATTATCAGAAGGCAGGGTACCAAATGCTGCCCTTCCCTGCCGGCCGCACGAAAGCTTCCGCGAACCAAATCCTGATGTACACGCTCTTCTGCATCCCTGCATCTCTCTTGCCTTGGGCACTGCCGACGGGCCAGCCGATGGTCGGGAATTGGGCGCTTGGGGTCTGTGTTTTGGCTGGGGTGATGTTCTTGGTGCCGGCGGTGCGGCTGCAGCGAAGTTTGGCCTTGAAAGACGCCAAACAATTGATGTTCGCCTCCTTCATCTATCTGCCTGTGGTGCAGATCATCTATGTGCTTGACAAAATTTAACGATTCATTCTGATGAACGCCGAAACCGCAACGACTGCACCCAAAACCGATGTCTTCGAAGGCCTCGACCCCGCTGTCCGTGAACGCACGAAGAAGATGCTGATGTCCTTCATCGTCTTTGCGATCGTCATGCTGTTTGCGGGCTTTACGAGCGCCTACATTGTCTCCAACATGGGGGCCTACTGGGTGCATGTGACAGCACCTTCTGGACTCTGGGCGTCCAATGTGCTCATCGTGCTGTCCTCTGCCAGCCTCTGGTGGGCCACACGGGCAATGAAGGCAGGAAACAAAACCCAGGGGTTGGTTGGAATGGCGTTGACGCTCCTGCTGGGCATCGGCTTCACCATTTCCCAGGCCGAGGGTTGGCGTTCGCTGAACGAAATGGGCATGGGCTGGACCATCAATGAGACCGAATCGGGCTTGAAGGCCTACCGCTGGAACAGCATCGAGGCGCTGATGGAAGGTCCGGCCACCTACGGGGAGGACTTCACCGTTTCTCGCAACAATGTGGAGTTGCTCTACAACCCGAACAAAAAGGAATTTTACGCGCCTGACGACGCCCTGATGGTTGAGCCCATCACCCGGGAGGTCAAGCGAACGAGCAACGCTGGCGGGGCCTACATTTGGTCGCTCATCGGCGTGCACATCCTTCACTTGGTGTTCGGTTTTGTGTACCTCGTGGTCAACGGCATTCGCATGTTTGTGGGCACAATCCACGCTGGGGACACCGTGCGCCTGAAGGCCCTCGGCATCTATTGGCACTTTCTGGGCATTTTGTGGCTCTACTTGTTCGGGTTCCTCTTTCTCCTTTACTAGGGGGACTAGGTTGACCAGGGGAACTAGGGTGACTAGGGGACTAGGGGTACTAGGGTGACTAGGGTGACTAGGGTGACTAGGGTGACTAGGGTGACCAGGGGAACTAGGGAATGGAGGGGGTGGCAGTTTGGAATGGTTCCGAATTGTGCTTTCCATGGGATTTCCGCGGATGGAGGGGGGCAGATTTGGCAATCCTTTCATAAGTTTGCGGCCAAATTCCCAACATGGGCGGAGAAGCAACAAAAGCGATTTCTAAGGAGATCCTCTGGGGGGGAGGCCGGTCCCCTTTCAGCGTCAGCTATGGCAAGATGATGATGTGGTATTTCCTCGTATCGGACGCCTTGACGTTCGGCGGGTTATTGACTGCATACGGTTTTGCCCGGGCGGGCAGTGAAGCGGCATGGCCAATTGGAGAACAAGTGTTCCGAGCATTGCCCGGTCTCGAAGGAGAATATCCATTGATGTACGTGGCGTTGATGACGTTCATCTTGATTGTTTCCTCGGTAACAATGGTTTTGGCCGTCGAATCTGGGCACCGAAACGACAAGGCCGGGGTGCTGAAGTGGATGGCATGGACAATTGTCGGTGGATTCGTCTTTTTGGGATCGCAGGCATGGGAATGGTCGCACTTCATCCACGGCAGTGGCGGGATGTTCCAGCTCGAAAAGGCCGTGACCGTCACTGCAGACGATGGCCAAGTGTTCGAGTTGAAGGAAGGAGAGGCGGTCTTCATGGATCACCATTTCGGGCATTTGGCCGAACCTTGGATCGAAGGGAATCCCAACGTTTCTCTTGTGGCCTCCGACCATGGCGTGAAGCTGGTGGAAGTGGGTGAGCACACGCATGAGGCGGAATTGCACAGCCTGACGTTGAACAAGTACATCGAAAATGAATCGCACGTCAGCGGTGCGGAAATGATGAAGTTGTGGGAGGCCCGCGGTGCAAACTTCAGCTTTGGCGCAAACCTGCATGACAGCGAATATGCGGTGCAGCAGCAATACGCTGACTTCTTCTTTTTCATCACCGGTTTTCATGGATTCCATGTGTTCTCCGGTGTGGTGATCAACATCATCATTTTCGTGATGGCTTACAAAGGTGTTTTCGAGCGTCGCAAGCATTATGAAATGGTCGAAAAAGTGGGGCTGTACTGGCACTTCGTTGACCTTGTTTGGGTCTTTGTTTTTACTTTCTTCTATCTCATCTGACCCCCACATTGCTATGGAACGCGACGATCTCCTCGTGAATGACAGCTACGCGCTGAATGCACATCACAGCGAAGAAGAAGGCCGGAAAATCCGGTCCAAGATTTGGAAAGTCACAGGCATCCTGACCCTTTTGACAACGATTGAAGTGATCATGGGCATCTACTTCAAACGGTCAGAGGCGTTCTCCTGGACCGTGATCAAGTGGAGCTTCATCATTCTCACCCTCGTGAAGGCGGCGTACATCGTGATGGTGTTTATGCACTTGGGGGAAGAACGAACGAACTTGAAGCGGGCGGTGATTGTTCCCTATTTTCTATTCATCTGCTATCTGATCTTCATCGCCATCACAGAAGGGTTTGGGCACTTGGGTGCATTCCAAATGTTTCATTGATTCGAGGGCGGTGGCATCACTCCGACACCGTTCACATTGAGCACAACTTTCAGATCCCAATTCAAGAAGTACGCCCTGCTGATTGGCGTACTTCTGCTTTTTCCCCTGGCCGGATTGATTCTTTTCGGGGTACTGGGCGAACACAAATTCAACACCCTCCCCTACTACACCGTCGATGGGCCGATTGAAGGCAAGGGACTTGGGGCGCAGCGCGTCAAACCCTTTGCATTGACGAATCAAAACGGGGAGGCGTTTGACAGCCGGTCGCTGGAAGGGAAGGTTTGGCTTGCCGGATTCTACGCCACAAACGCGCCGCACGTCGCCGAATTCACCAAGCAATTGCTTTGGCCCAACTGGCGCTACCGCGATGAGGACGACATCTTCACCATTTGCTTCACACTCGACGCAGAACACGACACCCCAGAGGCCCTGTCATCCTATGTTTCGCGCAACACGCGCTACAATGGTGCCCCTGACAAATGGCAGTTCCTGACGGGCAACCAGGCAGAAATCGATGCCATCATCGCCCAATCGTTCATGATCCAGCGGGATCCCGCAGAGCCCAACAACATCGCCACTTTGTGGTTAGTCGATGCTGAAGGCTACTTGCGCGGGGTGTATCACGCGGCGTCTGAAGACCAAATCCAAGACGCCGTCGAAGACATCGCCCTCCTCAAGAAGGAAATGGACCTCGCCAGCTACGCCCGCGAGAAGGCGGCCGAAGCTTTCGAAGCGTTGCCGCCCTTGCCCGTTTTGGGACCCGAAGGCCATACCATTCCTCGGTTCGCCTTCACCAACCTTGATGGCCAAGAGTTTTCGCACCGCGACGTTCAGGGCAAAGTGCGAATCGTCGACTACTTCTTCACGCACTGCCCCACCATTTGCCCCATCATGAGCAGCCAAATGTCAAGGCTCCAAGCGCAGCTGGCCGATCGAGGAATCTCGAAGCGCGAAGTCGTTTTGCTCAGCCACACCGTCGATCCGAAGCGAGATGACCCCGCCCGGTTGCTCGCCTACGCCACGCGAATTGGCGCCGACACTGCCGGTTGGAAGTTCCTGACCGGCAAGGAGGAAGACCTGTACGATTTGGCGCGCAATGGCTACTTCCTGACCGCCCTGCCCAGCGACACCGCGGCCGGGGGCTTTTTCCACTCTGACACGTTCACCTTGGTCGATCAGTTGGGCCAAATCCGCGGCTACTACGACGGCACCTCAACAAATGAGGTGAACCAGTTGTTGGAAGATGCAACGCGTTTGGTCTTGACCCCTCCACCAACATCTGCCCAATGAGCAACCTCCTTCAAAACAGTTCCGGCGTCCGCCGTTTCATTTGGATTGTCTCCATTGCAGTTCCCCTCGTTGTCGTGCTGCTTTTTTTGATCCCACCAGCAGAAAACCTCAGCCCGGAAACCCGCGAGCGCCTCTATCTGCTTCCGAAACTCAACGCTTGTTTCAACGCCGCGGCCTTCTTTAGCCTTATCGGCGCCTTCCTGGCCATTCGCAAGAAAAACATCGCCCTCCACAAAAAATTCACCACCACCGCACTCCTCCTCAGTGTCCTGTTCCTCATCAGCTACGTCGCATTCCACTTGACGACAGAAAGCACCAAATTCGGCGGAGAAGGTTGGATTCGTGGCGTGTACTTTTTCATTCTGCTCACCCACATCGTTCTCTCGGCTGGCATCATCCCGTTGGTGCTCTTCACCTACGTTCGAGGCTTGGGCATGGAAGTGGAAAAGCACCGACGCTTGGCCAAATTCACTTGGCCCATCTGGCTCTACGTGACGGCGACTGGCGTCATCGTCTACCTGATGATTTCCCCGTACTACTAAGGAACCAGGGGGACTAGGGGGACTAGGGTGACTAGGGAACTAGGGAACTAGGGTGACTAGGGAGACTAAAACGAACTAGGGAAACTAGGGTGAGGAGGAAACAAAGTAGACTGTGGTTCGGACGAGGCGCTTGGCTCCCCTGGTCCCCCTGGTCACCCTGGTCACCCTAGTCACCCTGGTTCCCTGGTCTCCCTGGTCTCCCTGGTCTCCCTGGTCTCCCTGGTCTCCCTGGTCTCCCTGGTCTCCCTAGTCTCCCTGGTCTCCCTAGTTCCTCCTTACCTTTGAACCATGAAATTGCGCTCCCTTCTGATTGTTCTGTTTCTCCTCGCTTTCGGCCTTTTCAACGCCGATGCACAATGCGTCATGTGCAAGGCAGTCGCAGAAGACAGCGCCGACGCAGGGGGGATTGGCGAAGGCCTGAACCGTGGCATCTTGTACCTGATGGCCGTGCCCTATGTGCTCCTCGGGGGCCTCGGATGGATTTTTTTTCGGAAAAAGACAAGGGCGTGAAACCCTCTGCGCATGGTTGCGTAAGACCATGCGATGCCCAAATTATCGCACTTCATCGCTCCATTCGTCGTTTCAATATCGATTTTCGGTAGTGCAAATGCACAATTCATCGTGGAACGAAGTCCATGGCTCGATGCCGAGGAAGGACGTGTTGTGCCGGTGGAACAGCGTTGGATGGTGGTGGATCGGGCCACGGCAGAGGAAGTGAGGGTGGACCTGTTGGTGGAGGGCCTTCACCCGAACCGACTGGTGGCCTTTCCCGCATTCACAGACACGGTGGTGTTGTTGCAGCCTTACCGGAGGTATACCCGATTGTGCGTGGAGCCCGGCTACATGATGCATGTGGACCAATTCTTCGCCGACCCAGCCGGCGCTCCAGTGGACACCATTCCCTTGGAGCCATTGGTGGTGGGGATGGAACGGGATGTGCCATCGATTGAGTTCACCGGTGGAGGCGATGACTTTCGGGTGTACTACGGTTCGCTGCCGACTTTGGAAACAATTGTCAATTTTTTGCAATCTCATCCGACACTCAGACTGGCCATTATCGGGCATGTGAATGCGCCGGGCGACGATCCGGACGACATCACTTGCGAGCGACTGAGCCGCGAACGGGCCCGAGCGGTGTGGGAATTCCTTGTGACTTCGGGGGTTGCAGCGTCCCGACTCGAAATTCGCGGTCGCGGACGACAGGACATGCTGTTCCCAAACCCGGCTACACCGGCTCAAGTCGATGCGAATCGACGCATCACATTGCAAGTCATCGACTACTGAGAGATTCCCCGTAATTTTGGGGGAATGATTGAGCGGTACCTCCATTTGGGATTTTCATTCCTCGTTGCGGCGATGTTTGTGCCCGCCACGATCGCAGCGCAGGGTTCTACAGCGGGCAATTCGTGGTCTTTGCAACGATGCATCGATTTTGCTTTTGAAAACAACTTGACCATTCGGCAAGTGCAACTGGGCGAGTTGCAAGCGGAAGCAGCGAGGGAGAATGCCGTTGGGGCCTTTTTGCCCAGTCTGAATGGGTCTGCCTCGCACGGGTACAATTTTGGCCAAACCATCGACCCCTTCACCAACCAGTTCGCCACCAGTCGAATTCGGTCGAATTCCTTCGGGCTGAGCACCGGCCTCACCTTGTTCAATGGCTTCACAAATCACCTCAACCTGCGCCGGGCTCAGCTGGGCATGGAGAGTGCACGTGTGAATCTGGAAGCAACTCAAAACGACGTGGCCCTGACCATTGCAGCGGCTTACTTGAATGTCCTGTTCCAACAAGAATTGGTGCGGGTGGCCGAATTGAACCGCGATGCGACGCAGCGGCAAGTGGATCGGGTGAACAAACTCGTGGCGGCGGGGTCCGCCGCGGAAGCGGATTTGCTCGACGTCCAGGCGCAATTGGCCTCGGATGCAGCGAACATCGTGGGGGCGGAGAATGCGCTGGCGCTGGGCCGGTTGAACCTTGTGCAACTTCTGCAGTTGCCAGCTGAGGCCGCCCTGGACTTCGAGGTGGCCCGACCCGCCGATGCCGATCTGATCGGTGGGGTTTTGCCCAGTTCACCAGCCGCCGCGGTGGCCCATGCGCTGTCCAGCTTTCCGCAGGTTCGGCAATCGGCCCTCGCGCTGGAGGACGCCCAGATCGGGGCGCGCCTGGCCGGGGCGCGGCGGATGCCACGCGCGTTCATGAGCTATTCCATGGGAACTGGATATTCTGGCGCGCGTCAGATGCCCGTGGGCGACCCGGATGTCGTCGATGTGAACCTTGGGTCGATCAATGTGGGCGACACGCTGTCCCTGGATTTGGTGGCCCAGCAGGAAATTTACAGGAACTTTGAGACTGTGGCCTTCGGTGACCAAGTCAGTGACAACCGCAACAGCAGCGTCTTCTTTTCGCTGAGTGTGCCGATTTTCAACAACTTCAGTGTCCGCAGTGCGATGAAGCAAGCGGAAATCAACGTGCGGCAGCAGGAATTGGCCTTGGACCAAACCCGACTCTCCCTCCGCGCCAGCGTCGAGCAGGCTTGGGCAGATGCAAAGGCTGCCCTGACGACCCTCGAGGCGCAACAGGCGGCGGTGGAAGCCGCGCGGTTGGCCATGACGAACGCGGAGAAACGCTACGAAGCCGGGGCCATCAGTGCCTTGGACTACGCCGATGCGCGCAACCGCAACGACGCGGCGACGGTCAATCTGTTGCGGGCCCGGTTTGACTACGCCTTCAAGCAAAAAATTCTCGACTTTTACGCAGGCCAACCCCTGACCTTCCGGTAATCCCCCACGAAGCATGAACAAGAAATGGATTTGGATCGGCCTCGTTGTCGTGATTGTGGCGCTGCTTGTGGTGGCCATTGCGAGGGGTGGCGGCAAGGATGCGCCGGAAGTGGAGGTGGAGACCATGGCCTTGCGAGACTTGACAGAACGGGTGTCTGCATCGGGCAAGATCCAGCCGGAAGTGGAGGTCAACATCACAGCAGAAGTCAGTGGGATGATCACAGCCTTGGCCGTGAAAGAGGGGGATTTGGTCCAAACCGGGGACTTCCTCGTCGAGATCAACCCCGACTTGTATGAATCGGCGCGCAACCGCGCCTTGGCCGCCTTGAACTCCGCGCGTTCGAACCTCGCGAGCGCAGAGGCGCGGGAAGCACAAACAGAGGCGCAGTTCTATGCCGCGGAAAAGGATTGGGTGCGAACGCAGCAATTGTTCCGCGACCGGGTGATCAGCCAAGCGGAATTCGACGCGGGGGAAGCGAACTTCCAAACCGCCGATGCCAACCTCCGGTCGGCGCGGGCGGGGGTGCGGGCGGCTGAGTTTGGCATTACCAGTGCTCAGGCCACCTTGCAAGAGGCCACTGACAACCTGCGGCGAACCACCATCTACGCCCCAAAAGCGGGCACCATCACAGCTTTGTCGAAGGAGATCGGGGAATCGGTGCAAGGCACGGGAATGATGGCCGGTGAGGTGATCATGAAGGTGTCCGATCTCACCACCATGGAAGTCAACGTGGAAGTCAACGAGAGCGACATTGTTCGGGTGGCTGTCGGGGACGCCGCCGAGGTGGAGGTCGATGCGTACCTCGAGGAGACGTTTCCTGGGGTCGTCACGGAAATTGGGAACACCGCCTTGAACGCCACAGGAGGGATGATGAGTGCGGATCAGGTGACCAATTTCAGCGTCAAGATTCGCCTCTTGCGCTCCGGTTATCAGCACCTCCTTGCCCCTGGTGATTCATTGGGGTCGCCTTTCCGCCCTGGGATGAGCGCCACGGTGGACATCCTCACCGCAAAGGTCAACGACGCCCTGTCCGTGCCCATTCAGGCGGTGACCTCCCGCAACGACACCGTGGGCCTGTTTGTCTTCGATGCGTCGGATGCGGAATCGGGCAAAGCGGTTTGGCACCCGGTGAAAACCGGCATCCAGGACAACTTGCACATCCACATCCTCGACAGCGATGGGCTTGGCGAAACCACCGAGGTGGTCAAAGGCCCGTACGACCAAGTGGCCCGAAAACTCGAAGATGGCCGGAGCGTGGTGCGCGGAGAGGCGAAAACCACTTGGTCGGACGACGAATGATCCTGGCTTTTGACACTTCCACAAAGGCCTGCTCTGTGGCTGTGGGGCAGGGAAATGGCGAGGTCTTGGGCCAAACCCTCGTTCATGAAGCCCACTACGTCCACGCCGAGCGTTTGCTGCCGATGATTGACGCGCTGCTGGACGAGCACAGCTTGCCGCGGTCGGCCATCACTGCTGTGGCCTTTTCCGGCGGGCCGGGTTCCTACACGGGGTTGCGCATCGGGGCGAGCACAGCCAAGGCGATTGCCCATGCTGCAGGGGTGCCAATTCTGCCCGTGGACACCTGCGAAGCGGTGGCAGCGGGCGCCGTGCGGCGGGGCGATGCCCGGCCGGGAATGCACGTCTACGCCACGCTCGATGCACGGCGAATGGAGGTGTACACAGCGGGGTTCCTCGTGACCGCTGGTGGCGGGCTCGAGCGCATCGGGGAGACGAAGGCTGCTGTGGTGGAAGGGGAAGGCGTCATTTCTGTTGATGAGGCCTTTCCACAAATCTCCTCGGCTGACCAAGGCGCCTGCTTCGTGGGGGATGGCGCCCTGAAGTTGGCCGAATTGCTGGCCGAGGAAGGCCGGTGGTTTGTCGATGCGGTGCCGGAAGCGCGGGACGTTTTGGGCCTGGGGGCGAGCCAATGGGCGGACGGTGGCGAGGGAGATTTGGCCTATTTCGAGCCCACTTATTTGAAAGAATTCGCGGCGGCCTTGCCCAAAAACCCCTTGGGGCTTGGGCGCCTCAGCCGCGACCGAATGCCTGAACATCTCCGATGATGAAACGCTGGTGGCTCCTGCTGTTGCCCCTGCTGTTGCAGGCGCGATGCGATACGATTCAACAGGACATTCCCTATGTGCCTGTGGATTTTGAGATCAATGTCAACCTGCCTGCCTACCAAGCGCTGACCGTGCCGACAGGGCACATGTTGCTCAGCGGCGGTTCGAAGGGGGTGGTGGTCTACCGCTATACGTTGGACCAATTCGTCGCACTCGATCGCCACGCCACCGCCGACATTCCGGCAGGGTGCCAAGTGGAAATCTCAGATGACGGGTTGTTTTTGGAAGACCCGTGCAGCGATTCGAGGTGGCTGATCATCGACGGCTCCGTCGTGGAGGGACCAGCGACTGCGCCCCTGCATCGGTATTACACATCTTGGACGCCACCAGTGCTCCGGGTGTACAACAATTGAAGAACATGCAAATCTCGACGACATGGCCCCGCTTGTGCGTCTGGTTGCTCGGGTTGTTCCCCGCAACAGGACACCTCGCCGCCCAACAGTTCACTTGGACATTCGTGGATGCCGAACGGGACAATCGAGAAATCCCGGTCGATTTTCGACACCCTGTGCCCATGATGGAGGGGATGAACTTGGTGGTGGTGGGCCACGGGTTCGCGATGCAAGCAACCGACTACGACGATTTGGCCGATGCCTTGGTGGCGGACGGCTACGTGGTGGCACTTTTGGCCACCGAATCGGGGCTTGCGCCAGATCATGAGGACTTCGGATTGGATTTGGCCCATGTCGCAGGCCAAACCTGGCAAACCATCACCACCGGACCAATCGCCGGAAACATCGCTCCCGTCTCGGCGATTGTCGGCCACAGCATGGGGGGCGGTGCGGCCTGGATCGGGGCAGCGACGGCGGTGCCTGAAGTGGCCGCTTTGGTCGGTCTCGCGCCGGCGGAAACCAACCCGTCCGCCATCGCAGCCGCAGCGGCTGTTGGCGTGCCTGTGTTGGTGATCTCTGGTTCGGCCGACGCCGTGACCCCACCCGACGAACACCACCTGCCGATCTACAATGGCAGCGTCTTGTCCCCATGTCGCGCCTTGGTCACCTTGAATGATGGCGGTCATTGTGGGTTTGCGGACGAGGGAACAGTGTGCGAGTTTGGCGAGCTGTTTTTCAATGGCATGGACCGGCCCACCCAACAAGCCCACGCTCTTGCCTTGATGGCTTCTTGGTTCGCGATGCACCTCGATGGCAACGATAACGCATGGTCGCAGCTCGAGGACCATGTCGCCAACGCAGCAGATGTAACGATGGTGTCCGATTGTGAAACAGTGACAATGGCGAGCATGCCTGGACCCGCACCACGCCAGCGGCATCTCCACCCGAACCCCGCAACGCACCATGTCGTGCTTCCATCCGGTACAAATCGGGTGCTGGCATTGGATGGTTGTGGTCGTCCGGTCCAAGTTCACATCACCGATGGTTTGCTGAACGTGTCGAATTGGCCGCCCGGGCTGTACACCATCGCCATTGAAGATGAACAGGGCTGGCTGCAAAACACTCGGCTGGTGGTGAATTGAATGGATGTGGCTGGCAGAAAGTACGTGTGGAATCGTCGATTCTTGGAAAAACTGGAAAGCTGAAAAGCAAAAACCCCCGGCCCGTCCACTTGGGACGACCGGGGGTTTTTTCTGCTCAAGCACTTCCGTTTCCGGGTGCCCGAGCGCGAATTCAAATCAGTAACGGTACTCTTCTCCTTTGAACGGCCCCTCCACTGGCACACCGATGTAAGCGGCCTGTTCGGGTGTCAACACCTCGAGGGCCACGTTGATTTTCTCGAGGTGCAACCGCGCCACTTCCTCGTCGAGGTGCTTGGGCAATGTGTACACTTTGTTCTCGTAGTTGTCCCCGTTGTTCCAAAGCTCCATCTGGGCAATGGTTTGGTTCGTGAAGGAATTCGACATGACAAAGCTGGGGTGCCCAGTGGCACAACCCAAGTTCACCAGCCGCCCTTCAGCCAACAAAATGATGTCATTGCCATTGACGTTGTACAGGTCTACTTGCGGCTTGATGGTGTCCTTTGTTGCGCCGTGGTTCTCGTTGAGCCAGGCCACATCGATTTCGTTGTCAAAGTGGCCGATGTTGCAAACAATCGCCTTGTCCTTCATGCGCTCGAAGTGCTCGCCAGAGATGATGTCTTTGTTGCCTGTTGCCGTCACAATGATGTCGCATTCTGCAACCGCGTCGATCATCTTCTTCACCTCGTACCCCTCCATGGCCGCCTGCAAAGCACAAATCGGATCGATTTCGGTCACAATGACGCGGCATCCTGCGTTGCGCAGAGACTCCGCCGTGCCCTTGCCTACGTCACCGAAACCAGCGACAACTGCAACTTTTCCAGCCATCATGACATCGGTCGCCCGACGAATGGCATCCACGGCGGATTCCCGACAGCCGTACTTGTTGTCAAACTTCGACTTCGTTACGGAATCATTCACATTGATGGCGGGCATTGGAAGCGTTCCTGCTTTTTGACGATCGTACAAACGGAGAACGCCAGTCGTGGTCTCTTCCGAAATGCCTTTGATTCCCGCGGCGAGCTCTGGGTGTTCGTCGAGCACGAGGTTCGTCAGGTCCCCCCCGTCGTCGAGGATCATGTTGAGCGGTTCGCGGTTCTCTCCGAAGAACAAGGTTTGGCGGATGCACCACTCGTACTCCTCCTCAGTCATGCCCTTCCAAGCATACACCGGAATGCCTGCTGCAGCCATCGCCGCGGCGGCATGGTCCTGCGTTGAAAAGATGTTGCACGAAGACCACGTCACATCCGCACCCAGCTCTACGAGGGTCTCGATCAACACGGCTGTCTGGATGGTCATGTGGAGGCATCCTGCGATGCGCGCGCCAGTCAACGGCTTCTGCGCACCGTATTGCTCGCGCAGCGCCATCAGACCCGGCATCTCGGCCTCGGCCAAACGAATTTCTTTCCGACCCCAGTCTGCGAGGCTCATGTCCTTGACCTTGAAGGGAAGGACTTCTGTGTGCGCTGTGACACTCATGTTCATTTGCAATTTGATGGAATTCAGCGCAAAAATACGAATTTCCAGGGTCTTGAAAGGGGGTTGTCCCATCCTTCTGCGACCGCTACATTCGCACCGATGCCCGTTTTGCCATTCGAATTTGGTGATGCCCTTGCCCAGGGCTCCATCCAAACCGCAGCGTTTCTGCTGCCAGAGGCCGATCCACCCAAGGACCTCGCCCCCATCCAATCGCGTTTTCCCAAGCGAGACGTCGCCGCCTTGCCGAGGTTTCGACAGATTGAGCATTGGGCCGTTCACGAGGCACTGTCCAGCTTGGACTTGCCTTGCCTCGCCTTCGCCATTGGGCACACGGCGGACGGCGCCCCGCACTTCACGACTCAACCCGGTCTGGACTTGTCCATCAGCCACAGCCGGCACCCAGACTTGGGCACCGTGGCCATGGTTGCCGTCGCTGACAAATCCCAGACGAAAGGCCGGTTGGGCATCGACGTCGAATTTCCTCGAAACACATTGAACCGGGTGGCGCCCAGGATTTTCTCTCAGCACGAAATCGCCCTTGCCCAAACCGAAAACGCGGCCTGCATGGTTTGGTGCCTGAAAGAAGCCGCTTGGAAAGGTTGGGGTCCAGATTTGGACTACCGGACGGACATCGGGTTTGTGAGCGAGCCCGGTCCGACAGGACGAATGGACACGAAGGTCCTCGGCCAAGCGATGCATTATGCCGCTGGGCATGCGACAGGCGACGCGCCGTGGCTTTGCATCGTCGGGCCCTGTTGACCCCAGCGCAGGTTGTGCGGGACGCGAAAAAGGCCACACTTTTGACGGTGTGGCCTTTTCAACTGGTTTGGTCTCTCAGCGCACGGCCTGAAGCCGAGCGGAGATGTGGTGTGCATTGTTGATGTGCTTGCGAACACAGCCGTCCGCAAAGCCGGTCAACACAATCAGCGCTCGATGCCCTTGTGGCGGCGCTCGTCGCTCACAGAAAGCTTGGCGCGACCCTTCCGGCGACGTGCACTCAAGACATTGCGTCCGTCCACTGAGGACATGCGCTTGCGAAATCCGTGCTTGTTGCGACGCTTGCGGACGGAAGGCTGGAAGGTTCTCTTGCTCATAACTTCTGAATTGTGCTCCCTCGAAAGGGACGGCAAAGATAATGGAAGCAATATTGAATCACAACCCCGCCGAAGGACTTTTTCGAACGAAATTCCAAACGACCGCATGCGCCGAGCGGGAAGCAAGGGGAGGTGATGGGAAGGAAGGATGAATTTGGCCTGTCCAAGCCTCCTGCCAAATCTGCTTCGTACTTTCGCACTCATGGCAAGACGCAAGCCCCAGCCGGACGACGACACCCGCAAGTTCAACTGGAAAAACTGGAAGGAACTCAAGCGGATTGCACCTTATTTGCGGCCGCACGCTTGGGGCTATTTCATTGGGATTCTGATGATTTCTGTTTCGAGCGTGTTCACCTTGCTCGTCACACGATTGTGGGGACAACTGGGGGGAATCGGCGTGTCCGGCGAAGGCGGGGGAGGCAGCATGGACTGGCTGGAAGGGCTGGGGTTGCAAACAGCGGAGATGGGGCTGCGGGACATCGGCTGGTTGATTCTCGGGGTGCTGGGCATCCAAGCCGTCATCAGCTTCTCGCGTGTTCTGTTGTTTGCCCGCATGACCGAAGACATGATGTTGGCCTTGCGGCGAGATGCCTTCTCGGCCATCGTGGCCATGCCCATGGCATTTTACGACACGCGCCGCGTGGGGGATCTCGGCAGCCGGGTATCGAGCGACATCACCGCTGTCCAGGACGTGTTCACAGTGACCATGGCGGAGCTTTTGCGCCAAATCATCATCGTCGTCGGTGGCATCTTGGCCCTGATGTATTTCTCGGTGACGTTGACGCTTCTGATGCTGGTCACGCTGCCTGTGGTGATTGTGGTGGCCATTGGGTTTGGCCGATACATCCGCAAACTCTCCAAGCGCACGCAAGATCAAGTCGCTGACTCCAACAGCATCGTCCAAGAAATGCTGACCGGCATCGTGAGCGTCAAATCTTACGCCAACGAACGGCTCGAACTCGACCGCTACCTGGGCAGCATCGGCAACATTCGAACGCTGGCCATGCGCGGGGCCCTGTGGCGGGGCAGTTTCTCGTCTTTCATCATCTTGTTCATTTTCGGGGCCATCACGTTGGTGATTTTCAAGGGCGCAGACTTGATGGCATCTGGCGGGCTGGCAAGCGAGCATTTCTTCACTTTCCTGCTCATGACGGGGCTGGTCGCAGGCAGCATCGGTGGGCTGGCTGCGCAATTCACGCAGTTGCAGCGGGGGCTTGGGGCCATTGAATCGCTGATGGAAATCATTCATCAGGAAAGGGAAATTGACTTGCGCCAGGAAGAGGCGTCCCGCCAAACCTCCCTCCGTGGTCGCGTGGCCTTCCGGAATGTGGAATTTCACTACGCCAGCCGACCGGACGTGCCGGTGCTGCGCGGCTTGGATTTGGCGATCGAACCGGGCCAACAAGTGGCCCTCGTCGGTTCCTCAGGCGCGGGAAAATCCACTGTGGCCTCCCTCCTGCTCCGGTTCCACAACCCCATCAGTGGGGACATTCTCATCGACGATCAACCGCTGGGTGACCTCGACCTGACCGCCTACCGCCGCCGCGTCGCCTACGTGCCACAAGAGGTGATTCTCTTCGGCGGAGACATCCGAACGAACATTGCCTACGGTCGCCCGGGGGCCACCGACGCGGAGATTCGGGAGGCGGCCCGGAAGGCCAACGCACTGGGCTTCATCGAGGCATTTCCCGAAGCCATGGGCACCGTGGTGGGCGAACGCGGGGTGCAACTCTCTGGCGGTCAGCGCCAACGCATCGCCATCGCCCGGGCCATTCTCCGGGACCCCGACATCCTGATTCTCGACGAAGCCACCAGCGCCCTGGACACGGCCTCAGAAAAAGAGGTCCAATCGGCCCTCGACACCCTGATGGAAGGCCGAACCAGCCTGGTCATCGCCCACCGGCTGAGCACCATTCGCCGAGCGGACGCCATTGCTGTGTTGCACGAAGGCCGGCTCGCCGAGCTCGGGGGACATGATGAATTGATGGCGACCGGTGGTTTGTATGCCGGTTTGGTCCAAAACCAAGCCTTTCAAGTCCCAGAGGAATGAACACGGCTTTGCCCAAAACGGTCGGCTTCAATGTCTTCGGCTACCTGTCCGCCGACATCGGGGTGGGCCAGGCAGCGCGCAACTTGATCGAAGACCTCGACCGACACGGTTTCCCCCTGCGCGGCATCGACGTCCACACGGGTGACCGGAGGTCGGGGCGCATTGCCGGATATGAAGCCACCCGAGGGGATTGGTCCAACGTGGAGACGGTGGTGGATTGGTTGTGTTGCAACGCGCCGGAATTGGAACCCGCTTGGCGGCCACAATTCCCGGAAACAGCGAACCACAATCGGCTGCTGGTGAACATGTCCTTTTGGGAACTTCCGCACTTCACCCAGAAATGGTGCGATGCGTTGAATGGTGCGGATGTGCTCATTGCCCCGACCCGGTTCATCGAAACCGCCATGAACAACGCGGGGCTTGCGCCGCCCGTGATTCACCTGCCCCAAACCCATCATCCCGGGGCGCTGGTGGGCGGGGATCGGCGCAAGTTTGGCTTGCCCGAGAGCGGGATGCTGTTTCTTTCCGCTTTCGATGTGAACAGCGACCCCAGCCGCAAAAACCCCATGGCGGCCATTGAGGCCTTTGAACGCGCTTTTCCAAGCACTGAACCGGAGGTCGATGCGCACTTGGTGGTCAAGGTGGCGCACTGGCAGATTCGTCCGGAAGGAAAAAAACTGTTGGCGAATCTCGAGCAGCGCGCGGCGAATAACGCGAGGATTCACCTGCTTTGGGATGCAATTCCCGCCTCGGAATTGATGCAATTTTATGCAAGTTGCGACGCCATCATTTCCCTGCATCGATCGGAAGGGCTGGGCTTGGTGTTGATGGAAATGATGGGCTTGGCCAAACCCGTCATCGCCACTGCCTTCTCCGGCAACCTCGACTTTTGCTCCGCCGAGAACAGTTGCCTCGTGGATTTCGCGCCCACCCCCGTGATCGCGACAGAACCGCTGTACAGCGAAACGATGGCCGCTCACCCGGCGTGCCATTGGGCGGAGCCCGACATTGAAGCTGCGGCGGCTTGGATTCGCCGGCTCACCTTGGAGCCCGAGACCGCGCAGGCCATCGGGAGGCGCGGCCGAAATGACATCCTCGCCCTGATGCAGAGCGATCGCACGGAAATCTTTGAGCGCATCGCTGACATTGCACGCCGGCACACCCCGCCGGCAAATCCCGCTGCCGTCCGCCGCGATTCGCTGGCGCCTTCTCTGGAGGAGCAGGCGCCTTTTCAAGGGGAGGCGGCAGAGGAGCCGAGGGATTTGGGCTACCGCTGGGCGAAATTCAAACGCGAAACACTCGGGGTGGACCTTCGGCTTGTCCGTGGCAAAACAACCCCAACCCAACAGCCCCTTCCCTCCCACCCTGAACCCGACTGGTCGCAGGCACTGCGAACCATCGGGCTCGACCCTGCCCTGTTCGACAACACCGCTCTGGAGGCATTGGGCCTTGAACCCGGGATTCGCGGTGATCATTTGGCTGTGCCCACGGACTTGGCGTTTCCGCCCAATCCTGTCCCCGACTTGCGCGAGCTCCCGACCCGCCGGAAAGACAACACCTTGCTCGTGGTCATCAACCACCTGCAATCGCAAGTGTTTTACGCCGGTTACTCCATCTTCTTCGAAGCATTGCGAACGATCGCAGGCAACTTCGATCGCATCGTGGTTGCCGTGAACGCCGAACCATTCGAGCCAGAACTGCTGGCGCATTTCCACCGGAAACTGGAGGTGTGTCGGTTGCCGGATTTGGCCCAACACATCTCGGCTTCTCCCCGGCTGACGGCGTGCAACAGCGCGCTGCTTCACCTCGATGTCCGTGAGCATTTGCCGAAAAATGCCCCCGTGCTGCACTACTGCCTCGAAAGCGATGAAGTGTTCCACCTGCCCGGGCCGCTTCAGCTGCGCTGCCAGCGATCCATTCACCGCTCAGATTTCTTGGTGGTGCACAGCGGGCTTTTGGCCAAATACCTCTTCGGCGCAGGACTGATTCGCCCCGGCACCCCGGTCAACATTGCGTCTGGTTCGGTGTCCTACCTCACTGGCGTACAGGCGGGGCAGACGGACAAGTCGATTTTTTGTTACTTCCGACCCGAACAGCACAACTTGCGGAACTTCGCTGCCGAGATTTGGGCGGCGGCCCACACGTTCGCAAACCGCCACAAAAACGAAGGTTGGACCCTGTATTTGGTGGGGACCGTGGGCACCAGTTTGTCAAAAAGCGTCGCCGGCAACCACATCGTCATCGCCCCCAAACTCCCGGTGGAGCAATACCACCAAATCATCTCCAGAACACGTGCCGTCGTCGCCCTCATCCAGGCGCCCCATCCGGGGGTGATCGCATTCCAAGCGGCAGCCTCGGGGATCCCGACCGTCACGAATGTCTATGTGAATCGACCGCCAGAGCTCCTGACCGCCATTTCCTCGAACTTGATTCCCTGGACGCCGCTGACGGAAGATTTGGCCGACCGAATGGAGACGGCCATCGAGGCGAGACATGGGGTTCCTGACTTCGCGCCGGCGTTGTATGCGGGCTTGGATTTGGCCCAAAAAGAAGATGTCACCATCGGCCATTTCGATGCGTTTGTAGACCAAATTCTCACCACGACCTGACGTATATTTGCAATTCAATTGCATTGACATGGGACAAAAGCGAGCGCTGATCACTGGCATCACGGGACAGGATGGGGCATACTTGACGGAATTGTTGCTCGAAAAGGGGTATGAAGTGCATGGCGTCAAGCGTCGTGCGTCCTTGTTCAATACAGACAGAATCGACCACCTGTACCAAGATCCGCACGAGAAGAACATTCGCTTGAAGCTGCACTACGGCGATTTGACGGACAGCACGAACCTGATTCGGATCATCCAAGAAGTTCAACCTGACGAGATTTACAACCTCGCTGCGATGAGCCACGTCAAGGTGAGTTTTGACACGCCGGAATACACGGCGAATGCAGATGGCATCGGGACCTTGCGCATCCTCGAGGCGATGAGGATTCTGGGCATGGAAAAGAACGTGCGGTTTTACCAGGCCTCCACTTCCGAGCTCTACGGCCTCGTTCAAGAAGTTCCCCAGAGCGAAACCACGCCGTTCTATCCCCGCAGTCCATACGGGGTGGCGAAACTCTATGGGTTTTGGATTGTCAAAAACTACCGCGAGAGCTACGGCATGCACGCCTCGAACGGAATTTTGTTCAACCACGAAAGCCCGCTTCGCGGAGAGACCTTTGTCACACGGAAAATCACTCGCGGCGTGGCCCGGATTCACCTGGGATTGCAAGAGACGTTGCACCTCGGCAACCTCGACGCCAAGCGGGACTGGGGGCATGCCAAGGACTACGTCGAGGGGATGTGGCGCATGCTGCAGCAGGACACCGCCGATGACTATGTGTTGGCCACGGGTCGGACCGTTCCGATTCGAGATTTTGTCAACATGGCCTTTGCTGAGGTCGGGGTGGAGCTGAATTGGGAGGGCGAGGGCGTGGACGAAAAGGGCTTCGACAAAGCCACAGGTGCGCTCCGGGTCGCAGTGGATCCGCGGTATTTCCGCCCGGCAGAAGTCGAGTTGTTGGTGGGCGATGCGTCCAAGGCCAAGCGAGTCCTGGGCTGGGAGCCGACCCACACCTTGGAGCAGTTGTGCAGCGAAATGGTGGCTTCGGACATCAAGCTTTTCGAAAGGGACAAGTACTTGCTCGATGGTGGGCATGAGGTCTTGAACCAATACGAGTGACCAGGGGGGACCAGGGGGACTAGGGTGACTAGGGAGACGAGGGGGACTAGGGTTGACTAGGGTGACTAGGGTGACTAGGGAACGAGGGTGACCAGGGAGGCGAGGAGGGACGAAGGGGGGGTTAGACGAGGTCGGAGTAGCCGGCTGTGACGTAGTGCCGGCCTCGAATGTCCGAGGGGTGCAAGGCAGGGTGGACATGGCGTATGGCAATGCCAAGCTGCTGCGGATCTTCGCCCGTGTGCCAGCCGTTCTGTTCGAGCAGCTTTTGGGCCTCTGGGTCTCCCAACACCCAGGTGCTGATGGTGGAATGGCCCAATTCACGCGCTTGCTCGGTGGCACCATGCAACAGGGCTTCAAAGTCTTTGGATCGGGCGCCATCCCAGATGAAATCGATCAGCATCGCAGACCCAAGGCGTTCCCCCACAACACCCCAGGCGACCAGAACTTCGTGATGATTCTTGACGGCCACGTGGTGGTATCGGCGAGAAGGGTGCCGGTCGTAGCGGTATGTGAACCACTGGGCATCTCGAATGAGGGAAACGAAATACCGTGGCATGCACCTTTGCCACAATTCATCGAGCAACACTGCCAAACCTTGGTCCACAGCATCAAGGATCGTGGCTCGTGGTTGTTTCCAAGGCAGACGAAGCCCGCGGCCGGGTGATGCTGTTGAGCGGCTGTAAGCCATCAAGGGTTCGACGATGTGCGTTCCGTAACTCCGGGCGCTCCGAGCACGAATCTTGGGTGCTTGAAAGCCGAAGGTCCAAGCAATGCTTTGCGCTTTGTCAAGCTGTGCAAACATGTCCAGATGGAGCGCCGAAATGAGCGACAAATCCTTTCGTGAGACTGGACTGACCCGAAAGACGTCTCCCCCTTGCATGCAAAGCACAGGATGCCCTTGGATTTGGGCGCGATCGGTGTACCAGCCGACATGAGCGACGATTTTGCCTTCCGGGTCACATCCGACCTGACGAATGGAAGGGTGCCACGGCCGGTCATAGCGCCAAGCCCATTCCTCCTCCGAACGTTCGTGGTGAAAAGCTTCGGCAAAACCAGCGGCAATTTCGGATTGATCGGATGGGGTTGCCAATCGGAGGGTGAATGCAGTGCCATCGAGTTGCCGAGCAGGCAAATCTTCGGGCCTCGGTCTGGTGGGATAGCGCATGCCCAGTGAAAAGGCCACGGCATCATCCTGTTTCTTTGTCGACGTGAACACCGCGTCCGATGACGTGGCGGAGGCCTCGAAAACCATGGGAATCGCCATGGAATATGGCACCAATTGCTCCGCAAGCCATTGGTCTCCCCAGTTGATCCGGAGTCCCTTCGGAATTTGTCGGTAGTCCGATGCACGGCAAGCCAAAAGGCAGCCCCAACCCAACCCGACAAAATGACCTTCAGTGCAAGCGCCAACATCCGAACCCAGCATCTCATCCGTGCGGTTGAACCCCATGGGATGCAGGCCCAAGATTCCCAAGGGACGCTGCGCCAACGCCTCCACAAGAACGGGGGCCCAACGCGGTGCATCGAAGAGGATGTCGTCATTGCACAGCACCAAAACCGCCCCGCGGGCAACGGATGCGCCGCAATTCCATGCCGGATTCACCCCAATGTTTTCGGACTGTTCCAACCACCGCTCTCCTGAAATGCCCGGCGGACGAGATGCGGGTTCGTTGTCGATCACCAAAACCTCCACATTGGGCACGGCCTGCCAAGCCCGGAGGAGATCAGGTGTTTTTGACGAACGCCACATGGTCGGGATGACCACGGTGATGGCGCACTCAGCTGGACGCGGGGCCATTTGGGCCCACCACTTTTCCATTGCCGCTCGGGTTTGTGCACGGCTGTATTGCTGCGCTGTTGCCCAACCCGCGGCTTGCATGCGGGTCGCCTCAGGCAGGAATGCCTCGTCCGCCGTCATGACTTCAACTGCCGCTGAAAGTTGTGCAAAAACATCCAAGTTCTCGAAAACCCTGGCGTTGCGACCCTCCTCAAGGAGGTCGACGCCACCGATGGCATTGTACGTGTGAACCAAACAACCTCCTGCCATGGCCTCCACCACCGAGGCATTCAACGATTCAAATGTGTTCGTGTTGATGAACAACCGCGCACGCCGGAACAACGCCTCGACCTCTTCTGGGGACATGCCTTGGAGTTGCGTGACTCGCCAACCGCTCGTTTCTGCAACTCGCGAAAGCGTTGCGGTGAGAAAGGCATGGTCCATTTGGCCCAAACTTGTATACATCCCTTTCGGATACAAGACCAACTCCTTCGGACGCTCACCCCAAGGCAGGATGCCCAAGGGAACCGCATCTGCCCATCCCACACAAGCGGGAACCAAGTGCCACCCCAAGGGCAGCGGGGACCAACGCTCGATCACCTCCACCAAATGCGGCATCACTGCCCAAGCCCCCTGGACACCTGCTTTCTGCAAGTTGCTGTGATCCATCAACCCAAGCATCAACGTGGAAGTGCCCTGAACAAATAGCCAGCACTGGCCCGGCCAGGACAATTCCGCCAAATCACTGACCCGATTGACAAACAAAATGTCATGCGGCTGCACCCCTTCCGTAAGGACATCGGCCAATGACGCGATCACGGGCGCATGGGCCGCTTGGGGATTGGGCGCAGGAACGTCAGAAAGGCAAACCAACCCCCCTCCGATGCCCAGTTCAACAGCGATGTCCGCGACGACCCAAAGCATGTCTGCACCACGGCTGGGCTCATGTTGCGGCGGCAGCATCCACCAGACCTTCGGCGGAGAGGAGGGGGCTCGTTTCATGTTTTCAGCGCAGTCAACAGGTCGTTCTCAATCGAAAGGGCCTCAAGGAGTTCCGCCATTTGGTCCACTGTGAAAAGGTCGGGATATTTTCTTTGCACCTGCTTTCTGGCACGCAGCCAATCCTGGGCCGCACCGCGATTGATGCAATGCCGAATCTCCGATGTTGTCGCGCCTGTATATCCGATGCGCGATGGATTGCGAGCAGCCCGGAGGAGGAAATCCCAATCTTCAAGGAGGTCCAAAGTCTCATCAATGCCGCCCACGGACAAAAAATGTGTTCGTCGGATGGCCCATCCGCACGTGGGGATGAAGTTTTGTGTCAACAGTCGAGACAAACTGAAAGGGCCTCCTTTGAATGGGAAAGGACCCTCCACGAGCAGCCAATCCGATTCGCCTTCTTGAACTTGCCAATTCGACCGCAAAGCATCGCTGTACATGAAATCGCAAGCATCCAACTGCATCGCATTGAATTTGGCAATGTGGTTGGGAAACCAAACGTCATCGTCATCCAAAACCAACAACCAGGCTCCTTCGGCGACCGCTGCCGCTCGGTTCCAAACCGCAGATCTGCCCAAACCTTGCAGCATCAATTCGCGAATCCGCACGCCAGGCACCGCCTTCAACATCCCCGAAGGAACCGGATCGCCATCGTTGGCCACCAAAATTTCAAGGGGACGCGTGGTCTGCTTGGCGATGGAAGCCAGGGCGTTCTTCAACAAATGCGGTCTGTTCTTTGTGCGCACAATGACGCTCGCGTCCATGCACGCTGAACCGATGGTCTCCTCTGGCCATTCCGAAAGCGGCTGAGGCCCTGCGGGCAATGGCACCACGCCAAACGCAGGGTGCATCCGCCTCGAAAGCGTCATGGAGCACGCTGCGGTCCCCGGAAATGCGTAGAACGCCTCTGCATGCGTTGTCCCGTGATCGCGCAGGGTCAAGCTGCGAAAGGCATTCAGTGCAATGGCCAAATCGTGGTAGGGAATCGTATGGAATTGGCTCTGAAAGCAACTTGCGGCGTTGCGCTTCTCCGCCACAACGTCGCTGATGTCCGTCAACACATTTGGCTGGAGGGGCGTTCCGACCTCGTAAAATGCCACATGCCTCGGGGCGGAAGGCAAGCGTGCAATGGCTTGCCAGACGGCTGTTGCTGCCGCTTCATGGTCTGGATGGAGTTCCCAAGGAGAGGCAACATAGACCAAATCCGAGGGGTGTGCGAGGAGTTCGGCCTGGATTTGGTCTGTGAGGGGACCCAACGCAGTGGACAACGAACGATCCGCGAAGGTCCAGAGCTCCAATGCATCCACACCCAAAAGCTGGCAGGCCGCAGCGACTTCGCGCCGCCGCGTTTCCGCATCCCCACCGGCGGCCCCGTCGGTCAAGACCACCACGCGAACCTGGGCTCCTGAGCGCTTGTGCTGCAATATGGCACCGCCGCAACCGAGCGTCTCGTCATCTGCATGCGGAGCAAAAACGGTCACGCGCTTGCCCGGAAGCAACTTGGAAAAAAAGGGGATTCTGTCTTGTTCCTTCATGCGGATGCGCGAATTTCCTCGCAGCCTTCATCGAAGGTCTTCAGGAGGCCAGCATCGCGAAGATCCGGCGCATAATTGGCAAGGACGAGAAAAGGATTTGGGGCCGGGCGGCGACCCGCTGGCTGTGCAGAATCAATCACGCCCATGCCCGAATCTGCATCCACGACATAAGCATGGTGAGCGCCCAATTGACAGTAGCGTTCGAAGGCGCGCCAAGTGGACCCCTGCCAATAATTGGATGTCACAGCACTGGGCGAATGGGGAAAGACATCCATTGCACAATGCTCATTTGGCGGCAGGCAATCGTGAACCACAATGATTCCCCCTGGACGCAGATGATCAAGTGCGTGTTCAATGTCGCGCCATGCCTGCTCCGCGCGGTGCAAACCATCAATGAACACCAAATCAAACCTGCGATCCGCGGGCAGCGGCAGGCGATCGCAATCCAACTTCCCCGCAGCAAGTGCTTCAAAAAAGGCATCGCTGGTCATGGGAAAGTCCACGGGGTTGGGTGCGTATTCCAAGCCTGGGTCAACACTCCATTTGCGCGGCGTCTGGATATTGTCAAAGCAACTTTCAGGATTGTTCACCCCGATTTCCAAATAATCTCGCAAATCACGGGAGGCCAAACAATGATTGAGGAAATCCATGCGCGTCGGCTCACAAAACATGCGACGCCACTCTGTGGCGAAAGCCGTCCGCTCGGCCAGCGTTTCACTGAGATGAGCCAAGCGATCATGGTTGAATGTCGAAACGGACAAATCTGCGATCTCCAGGCGCTGCTGCGCCCTTTCGGCTTCATCGTTTTTGGCGAAGGCAACTCGAAATGCGCCAGGGATGGACACCATGGGTTCCAGCCCGTGTGGTGAGGGAGCCCCGGGGAAAACCAAACCGCCGGGCGAGACCGATTGCCAATCCGCGGCATCTGCAGAGACAACCAACGCCCATGCCCTGCCTTGACCCGCTTGCCAGTCCAACCTGAGAGAGCGGTCAAACCGAATCTGGCAACGCTGGGCTGCCTCCCGGAGCAAACTTTCATCGAAGCCAGGACGAACGTCTGCCCAGATGTCTCGGTCCCTCAGACCACGCTCCTGCAAAACGAGCAAAACAAACAACACCATCAACTCGTCCACCTCTCCGCGGACGAGAACGTCACCAGCAACATCTCCCACTGCGATGCAGGTCAGCATGCGCTCCAGCAATTGCAAAGGGACAATTTGTTGCGCTTCGAGCGGGATTTGTTGTAGCAACAGA
The DNA here is from genome assembly GCA_965661765.1 of uncultured Flavobacteriales bacterium. GTDB lineage: Bacteria > Bacteroidota > Bacteroidia > Flavobacteriales_D > Sanyastnellaceae > JBMYZL01. Next base: position 10,351 of record CBFIFE010000004.1, on the reverse strand, counting down.
AAGGCATTCGGGGTGCAGGGTCCCGGATGGAGTTGCAAATCAGCTAGACGACGTCGGATGGCATCGGTTGTCATCATTCAACTGGCTTTTTGGCCAAAGCAAATTCACATTTTCGGCACACGAAGTCATCGGGCGCTTCGACCACGCCATGGACCAGATTTCTCAAGTCTCGGGCACGATCGCTCGACAATATGCGCATCATATCCCCCGGCTGCTGCCAATGACCCATTCGCGCTTCGCTGTGGTAATCCTGACAACACAAAATGACATTCCCTTCTGCGTCGATTTGAATGTGTTCAACCGCTCTTGACCCCATGCAGTCACACCCCATGAGCCCTTTGTGGTTGTAGGCCTTACCCGCTTCTGGAACAAGTCCTGCTCGGTTCATCGTGGGATATGCTTGTACGTGAAATGGCGAATCTTGGAAACGCTCAGCAATCGCTGCAGCTGAAGAGGCGAGCGCATCCGGGTTCGGATCCAGAACTGCAATCACCATTTTTTCCGCCACAGGTGCCTTGGACAAATAATCCAAATTCCGCAAGACCTGATCCAGGTGATTGTGCCCGCGGGTGAGCCTATATTTTTCTGGATCCAGCGTACTCAAATTGACGCTCAAATGGGCAATTCCTCCAATTGACCGAAGCGCATCCGTCAACTTGGGTGCAAAGCCCGAGCCGTTGGTATTCAGAGCAACCGGAAGGTTGTTTTGTCGCAAAACCGCCACACGTTCCAACAAGGAAAGGTCCAAACTGGGCTCATTGTAGCCAAACAAAAACACGCCTTTGATATCGTCCTTGGCAAATTCCAAATCCCCAACAATCCCCTCAAAACGCTTCATGCTCATCACATGCGGAGGACGCTGCGAAATGGACACGGGACAAAAATTGCACCTTTGGTTGCAACGCGCCGTCGCCTCAAGATTCACGTACCGCACCACGAATCTGCGACCTGCCTCTTTTCCCCGGGAAGGGCCCGCCCAGCCTCGCTTGGCAAATTTGGATTGAATATCAAAGGAAGGCACATTGCCAGCCTTCCACGCAGAAAGCGCGATGTGCAGTGGATCTTCGGGCAAAATGCTCTCGTCCAACAGGGGGTGGCGCCAATGCCCATCCAACGACAACTGCACGTATGGATCCAATTCGATTGGAAATGTCATCGACGAAAAATATTGTACGCGACAAGGTAGCGATGATTACTCTGCCGGTCGAGCAACAACGCCATAGCCCGAGAGAAGGCCACCCGTGAGGCGCTCCACATCCCATTGGGATTGGTGCCAGGCCTGCAATTCTTGGACTTCGCGAAGCTTGGCCTGCAGCACTGAGAGTTGAACTTCGCGCAAGTCAAAACTGCTCAGAGCACCCAAATCGTAACGCGTTTCTGCGATGGCCAGGAGGGCTTCTGCGTTGGCTGTCGTTTCTCGAGCAATCCCGTACAGCTCCTCCTGCGTCCGGTAGCGGTCCAAGGCATCACGAAGCAATTGGGCCACCGCCGCCCGCTCGTTCATGCGGTTGGTTTCCGCAATGTCGAGCTGAATTCGCGCCTGCTCAATGGCGCGCTTGGTCGCTCCACCATTGAACAAGTTGAAATTCAAGGCAAGGGTCGCGGACTGGTTTTTTGTGCGGCCTTCGCCCGAGAGATCGCCTGCGGCGAATTGGCTTCGAACATCCCCGAGGTTGACATTCAAGCCCAGCGTCGGGTACAGCCTCGACTCAGCCTGATCCATCCCCGTCTCTGCCAATTGCACTGTGAGCATGGCATTCCGCACAGTGGTGGTCGTGTTGAGCGCCTTGTTGATGAGGCCTTCCTCATCCGGAAAACGTTGATCGGCTGTCTGCAACACCACCAACGAACTTGTCAATGCCCATTGTTGGGTCTCGTCCGTCCCCATCAATCGATTCAGATTCCGCTGTGCAGTCCGACGGGCAACTTTCTGACGGACCCAGGCGGCACTGTCCAAAAGGAGTGCATTTTCAAATTGCAAGTTGTCAAATTCGCCTGCTGCACCAACCGACCGCCGCGTGGAGAGCCAATCCAAACGATCGCGGCTCATCGCCATCGATGCTTCCAACGCCTCGAGGGCGACATCCTGAACAACCACCGACTGATAGGCAGTGATCACCGCCAACAGAGACTGCTCAATCAACAAGTCCAATTCGCCAGCACTTTGCTCGGTCAGCAATTCCAATCTGCGTTTGTTCGCAAACATGCCCAGACCATCAAACAAGGTCCAGTTGAGTTGCCCCCCAATGTTCACCGACTCTGACTCGAGACGTTCCTGGATGAAGGAAGTCGGGTTTTCGCTTTGGTCACTGACCGCCGAAGCCGTGGTGGCCGTGAGCCCAATTTGCGGCAAAGCCCCTGCAGCACCCCAGGCGTTGTTGAGCGCAGCGGCATCTGCCCGCAAGCGGCCCAGTTCGATGCCGTAATTGTGACTCAACGCCAGCTGGGTAGCCTCCAGCAGACTCAATGGCTGTTGACCCTGTCCGACAAACACGCTGCCCAGAAGCACAAAACAAATGGACAAACGGCGGGCAAGCAGAAGGGGGATCTTGGTTCTCATCATCTTCATTTGTCCCATGAGCCATCCATTTTGGCGATTTCAACATCCTCTCTGTTCGCCGGCTCTGCCGCATCCGGATCCAGCCAATTCCCCTTCTTCACCCAAACCCATGAGCGATGCAATGGATTGATCCACAACAAGAAAATCGGCAGAAGAACGAGAATGATGACCGTCACAAACAGCAATCCGAATGCAACACTGATGGCCATCGGAATCAAGAATTGGGCCTGAAACGACTTGTTCAGCATCAGTGGAGCCAGACCAGCTACCGTTGTCACTGAAGTGAGAATGATGGGCCGGAAACGGCTCATCCCTGCCGCCCACACCGCGTCCCGGTGTGCCTGACCTGCTTTGAGGTTCGTGTTGTAAGCCGCCACAAACACCAAGGCATCGTTCACCAAAATGCCAATCAATGCCAGCATGCCCAGAATGGAAAACAGGCTGATTTGGGCCCCCAAAATCCAATGCCCCAAACTGACGCCAATCAGTCCAAATGGGATCAGCCCAAACACCGCAATCCCTTGAAGGGGCGACCTGAAGGTGAGGATGATGATGAACAACATCAGCGCAAAAATCAGCGGCAAGACCCGCTGAATGGAGGACTGGGATTTCGCTTGTTCGCGGTTTTGGCCTTCGAAACTCGCGGTCACGGAGGGATAATGGGCCAAAACTGCCGGCACAACGTTGTCCCGAATGTCTGCATTTGCATCGGTTGCACTGACCCATGATCCGGCCAAATCCGCACTTACTTGCACTTCGCGTTGTCCGTACAGGCGATTGATGGAACTGATGCCCCGGGCCACCGTCACTTCAGCGAGCTCCGTCAGCGGCACGAGCGACCCATTGATGAGCCGAATGCGATAATCATTCAAGGCACCAAGAGAGGCGCGATCCCTTTCGTCCAAACGAACCCAAACCCGCACTTCATCGCGTCCACGCTGCAAACGCTGAACTTCGGCGCCGAAAAACCCTTGGCGAATCTGGGACATGATTTCCAATTCGGTCAACCCGAGCTGCCGCGCTCGTGGCTTGAGCGTCAGTTCGACTTCCTGGGCACCCTTCTGATTGTTGTCAGTGACGTCCTTGAGGTCCTCTCGATCGAGCATGGCAGTCTTCAATTCGTCAATGGCTGCATCCAAAGCCTCCAAGTTGTTGCCCAACAAAGACACGCTCACGGGTCTGCCAAATGGAGAAAAAGCCGCAAAACTGAGGTTCTCTGCCCCATAAATCGGACCGACGCGCTCTCGAATCAAGGCGCTGATGTCGGTGGACGCCATGCCGCGTCGCTCGCCATCGAGCAACTGAACATTGACGATTCCTGCATATGTCGACGGACCCAGTCTCTTGTCCACCGCCTGAATCATCTGAAGGGTGTCCTCCCTTTGAGCGCTGATTTCCGCATTGACCGACCAGATGGCCGACTCAATTTTGTCCAACTGAGCTTTGGTGATGGGGTCGCGTGTCCCCGCTTGCATCTGCAAGTTGATGGTCAAATTGTCTCCTTCGATGAAGGGAAAGAACGTCGTCTTCACAAACCCGCCACCAATCAAGCCGGGGACTGCCACCAAGAAAAGGCTGACAATCATGGCGAACATGACCCAAGGAGACTTCATCGTGAAACGCAAAACGGGGGCATACAACTTGTCCCGCATGCCGGCCATTGCATTGCGCATCGCCCTTTCCAAAGCGTTGGGCTTGAAATCCCGCCGCAACGCTTTGGAGTGCCCCACGTGCGCCGGCAGAATCAACGCTCCTTCGACCAAGGAGAAAACGAGGGTGAGCATAATGACCTTCGCCATGTCCTTGAAAAAATCCCCCAACTGACCTTCGATGTAAAAAAACGCGCTGAAGGCGACAACAGTGGTGGCAATGGCCGCAAAGACGGCAGGCAGAACCTCCAAAGTACCGTCAATGGTGGCCCGCAGACGCGAGGCCCCACGTTCGTAATGCTGGTAAATGTTCTCCGCAATGACGATGCCATCATCGACGAGAATGCCGATGACCAAAATCATTCCAAAAAGGGAGATGACGTTGATGGTGATGCCCACTTGGTCTGCCAGCATGAACATGCCCGCAAAAGACACCGGAATGGCCAAGGCCACCCAAAAGGCCAGCCGAATGTTCAGAAACAAGGCCAAAAACAACACCACCAGCAGGAAGCCAACAATGCCGTTGTTGAAGAGCAATTCAATGCGCTGATTCAAAACCACAGAGGAATCGCGAATCACTTCGATGCGGGTGTCAGCGTTTCGTTCGTTGTAGGCATCGATGAATTCCCGGATGTAAGCCGCGATGTCCAAGATGCTTTCCGAATTCAAATTGTTGACCGTCACCACGGCCGCCGGTTGACCGTTGAACCAATTCCGAGAAGGATCGTTGTCCGCCCATTGGTCTCGGACTTCAGCGACATCATCGAGGCGAACCACCCGACCGGAACTTTCGGCCCGGACCACGATGTCTCGCAAAGCTTCCGCCTCATAGGAGCGGTAGCGCCCCCGAATGATCAACTCCTCGGCCTCTGTCTTCAATCTGCCACCGGTGGTCTCAATGTTCGCCGCCCGAACCGCATTCGCCACTTCCGCAATCGTCAAATTGAGTTCGGTCATTTGCTCCGCCCGCAGGCGAATCTCAATTTCTTCGTCGGGGAACCCGGAGAGCTGGATTTGGCTGATCCCTTCCACCGCCCGCAATTCCTGCTCGATTCGGCGGGCTTCTTGCTTCAACACCTGCAGGTCATCCACGCCCACAACGGCAAAGGAGAACGCAACGCCCACAGCATCTTGTTTGAAAACGATGGGCGGTTCCATGCCCATAGGGAAGCTGGCGATGCGATCGACCGCATTCTTGACATCCTGCAAGATCTCGTCGGTTTCCCGTGCATCCAAGACCTCTATGGTGATGTTTCCTGCGTTTTCGTTGCAAATGGACTTGACTTGGTCCAAACCCGCAATCCCTTGCAAATTCTCCTCAATCTTCGAGACGATGCCCTCCTCCACCTCTTCGGGCGAAGCACCGGGGTAAACCACCTGAATTTGGATGGTCTTCGAGGCGACCTCCGGAAAAAAGTTCGACCTCAAATTCGAAAGACCGACGTAGCCTGCGACCAAAATCGCAATCATCAACATGTCACCGGTCAGGTTGTACCGAACGAAGTACTGGATCAAATTCCTCATGACACCCTGCTCATTCGACGATGTTCACAGGCATGCCATCGTAGGCGCCACTGATGGGCGCCGACAACAACAAATCCCCGTCTTGAAGTCCAGCAACAATGGCCTGCTCTTGGGACCGAAACAGCACTTCGACCTCCCGCTTCCTCAAAACCGACGAATCACCCTCATCGACAATCACGTAAACGTTGCTCTCGGGCGAAACCAAGGCCAAATCCAGCTCGAAGCTGTCCGAGATTTCTTCGCTGAAAACGGTGCCCGAGAGATACAGTCCGTCGCGCAACGTGGCCGTTGCGTTGGACTGGATTTGGCAAAAAACACTGGCCGACTGCGTCGACGGATCCACATTGGAAGCCACCCTGGCCACCTGACCAATGGCTGCAACCGCTCCACGCTCATCCACAAATGCCACGCTGTCCCCCGGGGACACGACTTTCAAATACCTCGAATGCACCGCTGACCGGACCTCGAAGGTGCCGTCGCCCACAAAGGTCCCCATGGGTTGGCCAGCTCGGACAAGCCCGCCCGGTTGAACCAGAGCCTCTGTCAATACCCCCGTGAACGGTGCCCGCACTTGGTACTTCGACAGCCGCTCCTCCGCCGATTGAATGTTGTAGAACGCACTCAGAATGCCTTTGTTCGCCAGAAAGAGCCGCTCCCGAGAGGACACGGGCTCGGGCAAGTCCGGCAAGGGTTCCTCCACATTCAAACCTGTGGCATATTGCATCCAAGCGCCTGCGGAAGCGGGGAAATCGGTTTGGATATCCGCCAAAATCATGCTGAGGCTCTGCAAAAATGCGCTGCGTTGCGCGACAAGGGCCGCTCGAGGCTCGCTGTCCTCCATCCGCAAAAGGACCTCGCCGGCTGCAAAAGAAGCCCCCTCCCGAAATTCCTTGCCTCCAATGGCCAAAACACCATTGACTTCGGCAAACAAGGACATCCGGTACATGGCATCCACACGTCCTTCAATCGGGGTCTCTGGACGGTTTGCCGTCAAACCCACCTCCATTGCCTTGACCGGACGCGCAACCACCGGGCGCACTTTCACCGGCGGCTCGGTTTTCATGCCGATCAGGCCTTGCATTACAAAAATTCCGACCGCCAAAATGGCCAGGCCAGCAACAAAACGGAGAAGGGTCTTCACCATATGGACAATCGTTGTTAGGGTCAAGATGCTGTGCGCATCTGGAGGAGAACTACAAAACCAATTTCTTCAACACCAAAAGTAGGTCGACATTTTCATGACAAAACCGGACAGATCCAGAATCATTCGCCGATGGTGACCTCGGACACGTCCAGCTTGCCCACTGTGAAGTGACCCAAAGCAGAACCATCCCAGTGATTGGGCGGGTTGCCGGGGACGCCGCCAGGACCTACCGAGCCGGCGATGTTGCCCAAAGCGAGCCAATAGTCATAACTCGCCTCTGAGAGGGTCCAAGTCCAGACCAAAACCGTTTCACCCGGCTGAAAGAACCGCTGGTTCCAACCCAAAGGCACAATGGTCTCGATGTTGGGTGTGGTCTTCAAGACCTGAGTTGTGCCCGTCTCGGGTTCGCCGTCGACGAAATACTCGATCAGAACATTGTGGCTGCTTGTTGTGGCAGGGAAATGGCAAACCACTTGGAAGTCCTTGAGCAAAGAATCCTCAGGCACCGGTGGGCCGAAGCCGAAGTCAGGCACCTCGAGAACTTGCAATGAGTCCATGCGCAATGCAGTTTGCGGCGCATTGTTCGTGGCCGCATAAGTTTGACCATCGATTGTCACCTCCAAACGCGCCGGCGCGCCATCCGCAAACGCATCGCCGATCTCTTGATTGACGTAAAATCCGGACAATTCCTGGACGGGCACAGGAAACAAATCCCCTCCCTCCGTGGACAGTTGCACCTCTGCATCCAGGACAACAGGTGGGACTTCTGGACTGAAGTAGGAGACAGATTGGGAGATGGTGCCCAGGATTTGGCCTGAATCCACATTCAATCGAAAACTCATCACTGGCAACGAAGCATTTTCACCCACATCCAGGTCAATCACGCGTTCACATGACATCAGCACAACGGATCCGGTCAGGACCCAAGCCAGGCGTTTAAAATTTGAAGTCATAGCTGATGGAGGGTACGAATTTGAACAAGGCCGTAGACACCGCTTCTTGAACGGCTGGGTCAGCTTCAGATGGCCGGAAATCAATGAAATAGGTGTTCTCTCTCCCGTAAGCATTGTAGCAAGAGAACGTCCACTCTCCGCCTCGGAAGGTGTCCCAAGCTGTGGTGCCGGAGGCCAGCGGATTGGACGTGCGGGGTTTGCGGAGCACGACGCCGACATCTAGGCGGTGGTACGCTGGGAAACGGCCGGCGTTCCGCTCTGTGTATTGTGGAACCAAACGCCCATCGAGGTTGTACAGTCCGGTTGGGAATGTGGCCGGATCCCCCGTGTGATATACCCAATTTGCCGAGAGGGCCCATCGCGGGCTGATGTCCCACATCCCGACCACGCTCACATCATGCATCCGGTCGCTGGCTGCCGGAAATGGGTCGCCATCGTCAATGGCGTCAAACGTCCGGAAGGATCGGCTCAACGTGTAGCTGATCCAACCCGTCAAGTCTCCGATGGATTTTTTGGCATACAGCTCCAGACCATATGCCTCACCGGAGCCAGCGACCACCTCCGTCTCCAGCGTCGTCGGGGCAAAGACATCAGCACCAATTTTGAACTCCAGTAAATTGTCCATGCGCTTGTAATATGTCTCTGCCGACAGGGTCCAAGCGCCATCCTCCGGCGAGGTGGACCAACCCAATGAGATTTGGTCTGCAGTGACGGGCTGGATGTTGTTGGAAACGGGCATCCACAAATCGGTTGGGTTGCCTGCAGCTGAGTTCGTCACCAAATGCATGAACTGCCGGTTGCGCTCCAACGAAAATTTGAGTGCATGGCGCGGGGAAATGGCACCGGTCAAAGACAGCCTGGGCTCGAGCCCACCGGTGCCCAATGTCCCTTCGAAAGCATCCGGAGAGGACAAAATCGTGCCCAAGTCTCCTTCTGGCGTTACCTCGTACACGGGGCCTGAACGCAAATCAAATCGCGCATAGCGCACCCCCAAATTGAGCTTCCAGTTCGGTGTGACGGTCCACATGTCCTCCACATAAATGGAACTCTCCCACCCCACCCTCGCCGGTGCGGGAACCGAATCAATGGAGACCTCATCAGAAAACTTGTGCTGAATCCATTGCGCACCAAACCGCAAGGTGTGGTTCTCCGCAGCATACCATGAGAAATCCTCTTTCACTTGCACATCGCGGATGCCCGCATCGCGAAAGAATCCAAAATCTTCATTTCCAAACCCAAACCTGTAGGCATAATCGCTCCAAATGACAGAGCTGTTCAAAAACAGACGATCACCCAACAAGGAATTCAATCGAAGCGTCGCTGTTCGGTTCCCCCACCTCAGCAAGAAAGCGTCAGCAAAATCGAAATCATCCCGACCGTTGTAAAAGCTGAGGTAGAGCCTGTTCTTTTCATTCAAGCGATAGTTCACCTTCGCATTGAGGTCATAAAAATACAAGTCCGTGTTCTGGAGGGCGGTGTCATTGGAAAGCAGCAGAAACAAATCTGCGTAAGTCCTTCGGCCGCTGATCAACGCGGAACCCCGCCCTTCGTCAAATGGTGTTTCCAATGTCAGGCGGCTGGAGATCAGGCCAATCCCACCGTTCGCCTGGAACTTCCGCGCATTGCCATCCTTCATCCGAATGTCCAACACACTCGACGCCCGACCCCCGTACCGGGCAGGAATGCCAGATTTGTACAAATCCGCGTTGTTGAGTGCGTCGCCATTGAAGACGCTGAAAAATCCCAGCAAATGCGATGGGTTGTACACTGGCGCCTCATCGAGCAAGATCAGATTCTGGTCAGCCCCACCGCCCCGAACGAAAAACCCAGAGCCCCCGTCTGAAGTCGCTTGAACGCCGGGCATGAGCTGAATGGCTTTGATCACGTCCCGTTCGCCAAACAATTGTGGAATGGATCGCGCCTCGGCAGGCCGCAATTCCAGGGTCCCCAGGCGCTCTCCCTGTTCCAAAGCCGTGGTTCCCTGTGCCTCCACAACGGCCGCATCTGTCAAAATGGCCAAAGGCTTCAGGCGCACTTCCCGGTTTTGGAAAGGAGGCGCATTCAATCGCAGGGTGTCGGTTTGGTATCCGATGTACTTGAACAACACCTGCGTGGCATCCTCTGGCGCCCGCAAATTGAAATACCCATATTCATTGCTCATCGCACCGACAGGCACCGCACCGTCACTGAGGATGTGCGCACCGATCAAGGACTCACCGGTCGCATCGTCCAAGACGGTGCCTGAAATGATGGGACGTTGGCTGGTTTGGCCCAAAGCAGTCGCCACATTCACCATCAGGCAAATCGAGACTGCCCCTGCCAGCATCCCTTGTCTGTTGACCTTCATGGGCGCAAAAGTCAGGCGGAAAATTGAATTCCACAGGAGCGCAAACCTGCATTTCTTCGGCCGAATTCTATGGAATTGGAAACATTTAACGTTTCACACGCATCGCGCTGCTCAGAAGTTGTCCAAATCCGTGGGGCGCATGACGCCAAACCACTTCAAAATGCGTTCTCCCAC
>CBFIFE010000003.1:0-104182 GCA_965661765.1 uncultured Flavobacteriales bacterium | reverse complement strand
CGTGATTTGCATCATGCCCCTATGTTCTTCAGCGATACGCTTTCTGAAAGCCGCAAATAGTAGTCTCGTAGGGATGACAACCAACTCTATTCCTGTCAAAGGAACTATTGAAGCAAACATCATGCCGCAAGATCCAGTTAACCATTAAAAATCATAGTCGTTGTTGTAGCTCTCGATGTAGGCAATCAAATTTTCCGATAGCCTTGTGATTTTCAGGTTTGTTTGATTCAGTAGGTCCAGCTTTTCTTTCCACTGATTACTTCCAAAATTTGTTATTGGGTACATATTGTCAATTGAAACCTCGAAAGATTCACCGAACGAATTGAATTCATATCTGATATTTGATATCTGGGTTTTCAGCCTGCCATTTTTTATTGTGAAAACGTAGGTCTGATAACAAGTTGTTTGCGTGAAGTTCTCCTTTGAGTTACCCCAAAAGTTTTGCAAATCTCTTCGGTGCGTAACATCAAAATAGCCCTTTAAAATGATTTTACCGGACTGCAAACTTTTGTAATGTAACACCGCATCCAGATGATTAAAATTTATAGCTGCCCATTCAAGTATCCGCTCAAAGATGATTTCTTTTGTTACCCCAAGCTCTGTAACACTCTCAAACTTCATTGTCTCGCTTGCGGTGTCATAAGGTAAACTTGGATACCCTCCTAAATCCTCTAATAAATCTTGCCAAACTTGCGCGTACTGCTTGTACGTGTCAACTGTAAACTCTCCGTCTTGATATCTCCGAGACATGTTTTGCAATTCGATACTCTTAGTTTGCGAGAAAACTTGACAGGAAGTCGTAAAAATTGCAATAATTGCGATCAGATTTTTCATCACTTTCATTACTTTGGGTGGATTTTTATTTAGGCTATGTGTGCACCTGCTGGTTTTCCCTCTTAAAGCACAGTTCAAACCGAGAAGGGGAGAAAAAGAGGCTCCATTTTTGAAACATGAGCGGGGTCGATTCACCCGAAGCACATCGCCGACATTCAGCATGGCCTTACAAGAGTTCTTCGGCAAACTTATGCGTTGATGCCACCAAGATTCACTTCTCGAGTCGAAAAAAGAATGCCTTGAGGTCACAACTCGAGGACAAATTGGTCAAAACCTATCCGTTCCAACACCACTTGATAGACTCCTGTCAGTGATTCCTTTCTGTATCGTGAACTGAGTCTTGCCCATACGTTCTTCAGCGATACGCTTTGTGAAAGCCGCACTCAGCACACCCGTAGGAATGGCAACCAAACCTATTCCTGTCAAGGCCACAACCGACGCAAACATCTTGCCTCCAGTCGTAATCGGGTGGACATCACCGTACCCAACCGTGGTCAAAGTCGCCATAGCCCACCAAAACGTCGATGGAATGTCCTTGAATGCATCGGGCTGGGCATCACGCTCGAGGTAGTACATGCTCGAAGCTGAAAACAGGATGACAAATAATGAGACGAATAGCGTTGAGAACAGTGCATAGCGGACAGACACGATGACTCCTCCCCCTAGCATTTGTACCGACCGACTATAGCGCCCAAACTTGATGATCCGAAAGACTCGGAGAATACGGAATATCTTGACACCCCCAAGATTGGTTCCAAAAGCAATCGGCAAAATGGTGGGCAATACGCTGACCAAGTCAATGAGCCCGAAAAAAACTCAAAACGTAACTCGTTAACCGCCTCCACGACCATCCATCTTTCTGGGTTAGTGCGAGCCTGAGGACATACTCTGTGACAAAGAACAGCGCACAAAAATCACTGGCATAGCTCAACAACTCGTAAACACGTGCAGGAAATCCCGTCACAGGTTCGACAACCAAAACGATTACGCTCAAGAACACAACGCCCAAGGCCATGTATTCTAAAACTCTGCCGGTTATCCCTGTCATGTCACCTCAGATCCTGAAAGAGCCCCTACCTGCTCAACGCCTTAATGATCCGATCCGGATTGAGCACTACATCGCGAGCATGGGCAAGCATCTTGTAAGGAAACTTCGCTTGTGCCTTCCGTTCGCTGAACGCCTTGTGAATGGACTGGAGGGATTCTGCAGGAATCAACGTCAGATTCAACTCGTACTCCAATTCCACTGCATTGACAAAGTCATCTGAAAAGTCCGGAGCGACCAATAAGCTCTTCACGACTCGATATCCCTTTCCTTCAATGAGATCGCGATAAGACTTCATTTGTCTCGTAAGGCTCGAAAATTTGGAGTAGTTGACATCTTTCGCTGATTTGCACTCAATCAAAATGATTTCATCATTTCCATCGGACAGTAGAATATCGACTTTGCTCTTTGATGTGTTGATGGATTTCCTCAAGTCTTCATCAACTCTCAACCCCAAATCTAGCAGGAGCTGTTTAGTAACTTCTTCAAACTTACTGCCGAGGTCAGCCTCTCTCAGAGCAATCCCAAGTTCCTTCAGTCCGCGCAAATCACGAGCCGCCAAAAGCGAATAATTCTCTTGAAGGAGATTGTCCGCATCTTTGTAATAATCGAGTGCGTTGAGCGCCTCATTTCCTCGTCTTGAAATGCCCATCTTTGTGCAAAAACCCTTGAGCTCATCCGACGTCATGAGCTCTAAGATGTCACGGGGCATGATTCCTCTGTTTGTTAGGAACTCGGATTTTAATATGTTGTCTTCTTGAAATTGGAACTCATCTCTCAATCGATTCGCCAGCTCAGGCATAGCTTCGGAGAGGTCACGAAGCAAACCATCGTATCCTGTCACTCCGATGTCAATGTGATCGTCTCTCTCCACTTCATGAAAGTGGACGATGATGCTTTGAACCTTGTCATGCAACGTGGATCCTGACAGCTTCAACCCTGAAAATCCGGCTGTGCAGATTTCATTCAATCGCTTCTTTCGTTCATTTTGGTTGTCCTCAGGCTTGTAGATGCCTTCAACGAAACACTCCGAAAAAGAAATGCCCGCCTCGATGATCGCACGGATTTTGACGCTCATCTCAATGCCTCTCATCGGAAGTCCATGCTGTTTGCATACCATGTTCACCTCGCTCTCCTTCAACAACTTCAGCATGCTGCGATAATACTTGTCAGCTACTTCCTTTCCGTGGATCGCTCGAAAGATTTTGACCATTTCGTCTGGAACAAACAAGGTTCCCGACTTTCGTTGAATGAAGCCCAAACCCGCCTTCCTCACATAGTCCAAAACATCATGGAGATCTTGCTTGACAAGTGGTACAATCATGTAATTGATTTCAGCGACTTCCTGCGAAGACAACCCCATTTCCTTCGACAAGACACCAAGAATGGACGCCTCGTCTGACGTGATTTTGGCCTCCTGATTATTTTCCTCGTCATTGAGGAAAGCCTTTTCGACGCAACGCAAATAAATCCTGTAATCCCGCAACCTGTGCTCAAACAATCACCTCCTCCGCCTACCAATGCGGTCTTCAGATACTCGATAGAATTCAGGAGCTTTTCGATTTCTGCCGCATACAATTTATCAAACCAACTCCCCGACATCACAGCATTGCCATCACGTGACAAAATGTTCGTGATGATTCCGGTATGGCTAGAAACGTCCTCGAACTCTGCGGCTACATACTCGCGATATTCATCTCTCAACTGTAAACACCCGTGAGATCACTTCTTCTTCAGCATTCTTTAATGCGTCTGCATCAGAATCATCGAGCAAGGACTCTACCTCCCCCCTTTTTTTGTGACCTTTCCGCCAGATTTTCAAGGACATTCAAGAACTGCTTCTTCTCTTAGGAATTGAGCTCACCAAGGATATGTGACAATCGCATATCGCAAATTTATATGCAATTGGCTTGAAATTACTTGCCCAATTGAGCATTGCTGCGCAGGATGAAAAAGAGCTAAAAGGCCTCGTGTACAGTGGGGCCAATCGATCCCTGAATTATAACAACACAACATCGATTGCACCGACCTACCTCTATCGGTGGCCTCTAAAAACCACAATCGCCACTCCTATTCGTCCCTCAAGCAGCGAACGGAAAAGCCGTTACGCTGGCCGTCGCGGCTCCGAAGGACACCGTCAAAGCTGGAGTAGAGGTATCGGCGCCATGCGTAATACGTACCACTGGGAGAAGCGCTCCACCAGCAGCCGTGGGCTCCTCCACTGTTGTAGGCACCATCGTCGTAGCGCCAGCCCCCCGGCAACGCCAAAAAACCAGAAGTGTTCGTGCCGTTCCAGCTGGGGTAGCCTGAAGGAGAGGCCTTCAACTGGGCACCTTGGTCGGTTCCCCGCCAGCCAGTTGAATTAGCCTCTGAGGAGGTCATGCCCAGCTCCATTTCAAGGATCATCCATTCGCTGTCCGTCGGAACGTGCCAGCCGCTCGGACAAAGGCCGCGGGAGTCGTCAACAGCATACCAGTTGTACAGGCGGCCATAAGCCTCCAAGTTGGCCGATTCGTCATCGCTGCCATCATAGAACGTAGAAGTACCTTCCCCGTATACAATTTGCGCCCCAGAGGATGTCGAAGTCCATTCTGAGTCGCTCAAATTGCCCGGAATCGCGTCGCCGTTGGCGTAGTGTTCCGTGCGGAGGTTCTCGGCGAACCAGCACTGCGAGCCGATTTGCACCGTCTCGTAAGCGTGACCGTCATACGTCACCGTCGACGGGCCGCAGGCAAAGGACGCTGCCTCAGTTTCCGTCGTGAAACACAACGTGTCACCGTAAGCCGTGCCTTCGCCATTTGTCGCGTAGGCAGAGAAATAATACCTCGCACCGCCAGTCAGCCCCGCCAACGAAGCTGTGAACGCGCAGCTCGTGCCCGAGCCCGAGGCATCGTTAGTGGTTGCTAGAGTCGAATCTGCACCCACAATAAAGCCTGTCGCCGACACCATGTCCCCTCCATGCGAGATCACCTCGCCGTTCAACGTCGCAGTCGTCTCCGCTAAATCAGACGTTGCAGCGCTGCTCACCGTCGGTACGCTCGCCGAACTGCCACCGGCATCAGCTTCCCTCAAGCAGCGAACGGAAAAGCCGCCCTGGGGGATGAAGCCGTTGGTGCTACCGCTGTACCGATTGACAAAGTCATCGTCTGAATACAGGAACCGGCACCATGGGTAAGAAGAAGCATTCTGCGAAGCGCTCCACCAGTAGCCGCGGTCTCCTGCAAAGCTGAAGTGGCCAAGGTTGGCGTAGCGATACCCCCCTGGCAACGCCGAAAAACCCGAAATGTTCGTGCCGTTCCAGCTGGGGTCGCATGAAGGAGAGGCCTTCAACTGGGCACCTTGGTCAGTTCCCCGCCAGCCAGTTGAATTGGCCTCTGAGGAGGTCATGCCCAGCTCCATTTCAAGGGTCATCCATTCGCCGTCCGTAGGAACGTGCCAGCCGCTCGGACAAAGGCCGCGAGAGTCGTCAACAGCATACCAGTTGTACAGGCGGCCGAAAGTCTCTAGATACAACACGTCGTTGTCATAGATTGCCTGCGCCCCAGAGGATGTCGAAGTCCATTCCGAGGCGCTCAAATTGCCCGTAATTGCGTCACCGTTCGCGTAATGTTCCGTGCGGAGGTTTTCGGCGAACCAACACTGCGAGCCGATTTGCACCGTCTCATAATCGTAGTTGTCAAATGAAACTGCATCACCGCATGCAAATGGCATTTCTGATAATGGGCATGGTGTGCCGAAAACAGCGAGGAGCTGAAGGAGATCTTCTGTCCCCCTTTCGCCGTCATCGTTGAAGTCCCCGAAACAATCTAAGGGGATGCAGAGCTCGAATCCGCTGTCCCAAATCGTGCCCTCCCCACAGAATTCCTCAGCGACAATAGACTCCACGCCCGCAACCATGCCGTCACTGAAACCTTGATTGTAAGCCGAATCAACTGCAGCTTCCACAAGAATGCAACTGCCATCATCATCTGTTGCCACTGCATTGTAGTTGCAGGCTGTTTGGTCAGTGCATCCTCCGACCTCATCGGGAGCACAAATCCCGTCACCGTCAATGTCGTTTTGGGGGTCAAATGGACAACTGTCTTGTTCATCACAGACCCCATCCTCGTCGGCATCGTTGAGGCAGTTGCCGTTGCAGTCGAGGTTTGGTTCGGGATAGAGGCAGGCGCCGGAGTCGACATTAGCGAGCGTGTCGTAGTTGCAAGCGGTTTCGTCAAGGCAGCCGAGGATTTCTTGGCAGTCACAGATTTGGTTTGCATTCAGGTCGAAACACTCTCCGTCGCAGTCAATGCAGTCATCCGCATACGTGCAACTCCCATCATCTTCATTGACGAATGCATTGTAGTTGCAAGCAGCCTCATCCATGCAGCCAGCTTCATCCACATCACAAACTCCATCGCCATCACTATCAACACAAGTCCCATCACAATAGAACCCCTCAGCCGGCCCCTCACCGCCACAAACCCCACACTCGTCGAGGTACGCGCAAGTTCCATCGTCCTCCGAAACCGTTGGGTTGAAGTTGCAGGCGGCAGGGTCAGTGCAGCCAGCGCATGTGCCAAACTCACAACTCCCATCAGCATAAACCGCGTCTGGGTCATAGTTGCAAGCAAAGGGATAAATACAGCCAGCACAGGAGGTGGTTTCGCAAGGAGCTGGGTCCGTCGCTTCGGCGTTGAAATTGCAAGCGATGGGGTCTTGGCAACCTGCAATCTCCGCTTCATCACAAACTTCATCACCGTCGGCATCGTGCAGGCATTCACAACTGCAGTCAAAATAGGATTCACCACAGAGGTCTACAGGGTGGGTGCAGGAGCCGTCATCTTCGGTTGCCGCAGGGTCAAAGTTACAAGCGGCTTCATCTGTGCAACCGTCTACCTCGTCAGCATCGCATACACCGTCTCCATCCGCGTCCGCCACGACAATCGACGCTCCCTCGCAGACCTCGCAAGAAGCCGAGTTGGGGACGAGACATCCCCCGTCATCTTGTGTCGCTTCTTCCAAATAATTGCAAGCCTCTTCATCGGTACAACCAAACGTCTCCTCCTCGTCACAAACTCCATCGAAGTCTGAATCTGTTATGCAGATCCCATCGCAGTCCACATAATCCAACCCATGAAGATCAGCGGGGTATTGACAGCTTCCGTCTTCTTGGATCGCGCCTGAATCGTAATTGCAAGCCGTCTCATCTGTGCAGCCCGGACAATAAAATTCACAACTGCCATCGTCATCCGTTGCCTCAGGGTTGTAGTTGCACGCCAACGAGAACGTACAACCCTCGACCTCAAATTCATTGCATACGCCGTCTCCGTCGTAGTCGTCAAAAAGGCAGCTCCCATCGTCCTCTGTAGCGAATGGGGCAAAATTACAAGCAGAAGGATTTGTGCAACCAGCAATTTCATCGATATCACAAACTCCATCTGAATCCGAATCTGCAGGTTGATCAAGTTCCAGAGGTCCGGTCGAACCAGTGCAACCATTCTCGTCCTGTACATAGACCGTGTACAGACCGGCTCCCAAGCCGTCAAACATCAAAACGTCCGTTGTCACATCAAATGTAGATGCCAAACTGTAGGCAAAAGCACCAGTTCCACCTGTAGCGGTGCCGGAAATCACTCCATCTGTCTCACCGTTGCATGAAATCGGATCGGACACCGAGGCAGTCACCACAATGGGGTCTGGTTCTTCCACGGTGAAGGTAATCTCCGATGTGCAACCCGCGCCATCGACTGCGTTGACTGTGTAATCTCCAGCCTCAAGATTGATGAAGGAGGCATTTGCCAAATATGGCGTGCCGTCGCCCAAAATCGGGTGAGAGTACAAAATGCCCAATTGCGCACCATTCTGAACCAGCGAGACAGCGGCATCGTCTTCGCCGAAACAAGACGTTCCATCGTTTGCATTGACAGAAATGGCCAAAGTACAGGGGTAGGTGCAAGCACCGCACTGGTCCGTCGCACCATCAACGTAATTCGTTGCTTCAGGATCTGTGCATCCAAACACCGCTGATGGATCTGTACTGAAACATGAGGCTTCGATGATTTCCTCATTCGCTTGAACGCCCTCGTTGAAGACCTGAATGTTGAAGGATCCGCTGAATGCCGTCTGAACTGTCAATTGCGCAACAAGCACTTGCAAGTCTTCACCAGCGATGGCATTTGAATTGCCGAAGGTGACAAACCACGAACCCCCATTGGGGGTGTTCAGGTTCAAATTTCCGCCTGCGTTGAACTCTGCCAAAGCAGCCGTCATGCCGACCTGCGAAATGCCCGACTCCGCCTGACCAGAGTTTTCAGCACCGATCGTCAACCAGCTGTCGAATTCGAGCTCAGGGATGAAGCCGAAAACGCCCTCATTGATGGCCGTTCCGAAATCACCGCCGGCAGAAGACTGATAAAAACCTGTTTCACTTGTCAAGGTCAACGGGGTGGCAGCGTCGCCAAAAAGAGCAGACACCCGATCCGTCGCATTGGTAAAATCAGCATACACCCTGTAGGTAGAATGCCCATCGAGAACGGCAATGTCGCCGGTGTGTTCTTGGACAAGCTCCACGCTGAAGCCTGTAAATTGGGCTTGTGCGCCAGCAAAGGCCATCAAACACCCCGCAAAAAGTAGAAGTCTTTTCATGTTCAAGAAAGTTGTGATCAATTTGGCTTCAAATATAGTCGCCTGACAATCGGAAAGATGGGGATTTTATCCCCAGAATTTTGTTGACAACACAACACAAAAAAAGAGGCAACCCCGAAGGAGTCACCTCTTTTCGTCTGCGCTGCGCAGCCCTGCGATTATCGCTTCACCACCCGGAGGACCGACTGGGCACCATCCACTTCCAACCGGACAAAGTAGATGCCAGCAACATATCCGCTCATGTCCATGATCAATTGTGCATTCGTTGCTCCCACCACTTGGGTAGACCAAACCACACGTCCTGCAAGATCCAACAACGACAACTCGGCATCATCGGCGATGGCACTCAAGGAAATGGTGAAAGCATCTTCTGTTGGATTCGGAAAAGCACTGAGAGCGCCCGCTGCCAAATCTTCAACGCCAACCACACACGTTGTGCACTTGTTGAAGCAAACAACCTCGAGAACTTCGGCTTCACCCGAACGGGTGTGAATGCGATTGTAAGCCCCAAATCCGTTGGGCAGGCCACAGCCATCGGCTTCGAAATTCGCAATTTCCTCATCGTTCTCGTCCAACTGAATGCCCGACTCTTCGTCATAATCCACGCCATTTTCGCCTGAAGTCGGGTTGCCATTGACGAACTTGTACAGCACATCGGGGCTGCCGTCTACTGTATATGTGGCCTCATAGACGCCATCGCCGTCAGCGTCCAGCAATTCAATCGCTCCTGCTTGCCATTGTGGCGTGGTGAAATTGCCAATGACAAAAACGCCCGCTGCATCGATTTCTTCCTCGCTCATGTCCACGCGGAAAGTGATGTCTGCTGCGTCTGGATTTTCCACACAGGTCGGTTCACAGGAGTTGTAGCAAACCAAGTATTCCACATTTTCCTCACCAACTTCCAGGAATCGGTTGTCATTTCCCGAAGCCGAACAGTCTCCTGTAATGGACTCGTTGTCCACATTCCCGTCACCGTTTCCTCCCCAATCATTGCCGTTGATGAATTTGAATTCAATCGGTCCTGGGGGCACGCCCATGGTCAGCTCCCAAATTCCATCCCCATCGTCGTCATTCAACGGCGTCGCGCCGGGGGTCCACCCCTGAAAATTGCCTGCAACGTGCACGCCATTTGTGGACACCTCGGCCTGGGTGGTCATGTCCACACGGAAGGTCACCTGTGTCGGTGCGACACAAGTGCTGCAACTGTTGTAGCAAAATGCCTGACCTGTGGCTGGATCTGCTGACAGAACGATATTCTCACCGTCGAGTGCCAAGACCCGGTTGCCAAACCCATCGCCACAATCCTCCGCAACATTCTCATTCGGATTGTCCCAGGCATTGCCGTTGATGAATTTGAAAGCGATTTGACCGCCCATTCCCGTCGTGTCAAATGAAGCGATGCGCTCCCAAATGCCATCACCGTTTGCATCGGACAATGGAGAACCGTTCACCACCCATGCCTGGCCCAGAGCGGTGCCCGCTTGGAAGTCACCCGCAACGTGGACACCATTGGGTGAGATGGCTTCTTCTTGTGACATGTCCACTTGGAAGCGGACTGTCGTCATGCCGCACGCTGCGCAGCTCGCGAAGCAAACATGGACTTCCGCCTCTGTCATGTCCTCTGTGATGTCGAGGAATCGGTTGTCGTTCCCAGTCACCTCCACCTGACAGGCGGCGGGCACATCTTCCACAAAATCCCAAGATGCACCATTGATAAATTTGAACTCGTGATGCCCCGTATCCAATGTCAGCGTGATCTCGTAGATCATGTCCATATCGTCATCGGCCAACACCGTTTCGCCGGGCGTCCAGCCTTGAAAGCTCCCCCCCACACTGACTGTGTCCGCGATTGTGGCCACGTTTTGCATGTCGACTTTGAACGTCACCGGAATCTGCGCCAAAGCAGCCGACCCAAGGCCCAAAAGGGCAAAGAATGATAAAATCTGTTTCATGAATGAAGGTATGGATTTATAAGGTGTACAATTCACACTATGACAAAAGTAATGAGCCTCGGACAATTTTTCCGTGTCAAATTTTGGACTTTATCAACCAATTCTGTGTTTCCTCTCCTTCCAGCAAAAAGTCCTGCGTCAGCCCGCATCATGCGGCAGCCTCGGACGCCCCAGCCCGATGGCTTGCAGCGGCTGGACCCACTCTTGAGGAACGGCGCAGGATTTTCCCGAAAGGTGATTGTAGGCAACCAATGTCGAACGGGCTTCTGCGGCCAGCAAAGCCCCACGGCCCTCATCCGCAATCCAAACCTCGTAAGCCATGTCCAAGCTCTTTCCCCCAAGCCGATCGGCCCAGGTGAAGATTTCCACCTGAGAATGGTACTTGATCGGATGGCGATAGCTGATCTCATGCCGTGCAACCACGACACCAGCTGAATTCCAATCCCATTGATTTCGAATCAGCTCGGAAAAAAAATGCACCCGGCTTTCCTCGAAGTAGGTGAAAAACACCGCATTGTTCACGATGCCCATGGCATCAATGTCAGAGAAACGCAGCGCTGGACGATATCTGTGGAGAGATTCCAGCTCAGGGGAAGGGTGTTGGGTCATGAAGGCAAAACTAGACGCAAGCCGTGTCAGAAAATCTGCCGATCAGTCATCCGTTTTCCACAATCCCGGCAGACCTTTGCCGGATGGAAACAATCAAAAAGATGTCCATGCGCCGCCGTGGCGTTTGGGCATTGCAATTGCTCGGACTGATGACTTGTGGTGTTCTGTGGGCCGGCAACCTGGCAGACATTGCTTGGTTTACTGGTGCAATTGCTTTGGGCGTGGGCTCCGCATCCACCTATGCCGAGTCCCGTTTTCCTGGTGCCGGGGAATGGCTGGGCCTCGTGGTTTTGGTGGCGCATTTGATGTCCATCGCTGTTTCTGGGGCCGCCTACGGCCTGGAAGGGGCATCTTCGCCCTGGGCAGTTGTCCCGGGAATCATCGGATTGGCGCTGTGGTTTGCGCGTCCAAAACATTGAAAAACGGACATTTGCCTTCCGTTATCCACAAATTGAACGGGTTTATTCACATTTCGAGCGAAAATCCAGTGTTTCTGAGTGTGGGCAAGGAATTCCGCCTATATATTTGGTCTCGTTCGATTCTAACCACAAACAACTAACCATGAACAAAGCGGAATTGGTAGATGCAATGGCTGAAGGAGCTGGCATCTCAAAAGCAGACGCAAAGCGCGCGTTGGACGCATTCATCGAAGCGACAGCGGGTGCCCTCAACAAAGGCGATCGTGTTTCTCTCGTAGGCTTCGGATCATTCTCAGTATCTGAGCGTGCCGAGCGCAAAGGACGCAACCCTCGCACAGGTGAGGAAATCACCATCGCAGCGAAGAAAGTCATCAAGTTCAAGGCAGGTGCCGACTTGAACGACAAAATGTGATCAACGTCCATTTTTGAGTTGAAAAAGCCCTTCGTTCCGCGGAGGGCTTTTTTTTGAACCCCACCCGCATGTCCAAGGTTTTGGAAACCCTGCTTCCGCTGTTGTCGGCGGAAAGACTGGAGCGATTCGACAACGTTTTGTCACATCGAACGCGCCACATCACTGTGGTGCTCGAGAATGTCTTTCAATCCCGAAATGCCAGTGCTGTGATGCGCTCTTGTGACGGATTTGGCATTCAAGATGTGCACCTGATTGAGAACATCAACCCGTGGATGGCCAACCGAAGTGTTTCCAAAGGCACACCTACTTGGCTCACCCTGCACAGATATCGGGCTGCACACGACCCAATTGACGCCTGCGTGCAAAGGCTTCGAGAAACAGGGTACCAAATCGCTGTGACAACCCCGCATGTCAATGGGCACTTTGTTGAAGACCTGCCTATTGATCGTCCGATTGCTTTGGTGATGGGCACCGAATGGAAAGGGGTTTCAGAACGAATGCGCGAAGCTGCCGATCACCATGTGATGATTCCCATGCGCGGTTTTGCTGAATCCCTCAACATTTCAGTGGCTGCAGCTGTGGCACTTCATGAACTCACACGCCGAATGCAACAAGAGCTCGCTCGAGCAGTTTGGACGTTGAGTGAAACTGAGCGCTTGTCGCTCCGAGAAGAATGGGCCGTCAAAAGCGTTCGCAAAGGAGAGGCGATTTTGCGGCAGGCAGGAGTCGACTGGTCCAAAAAATGACAGACTTTCGCGGCGTGAACGCCACCGCCTCCCCTGCCCTTCAAATTGGCTACCGCAGCCTTCTGAAAGTCGCTGTTCCCATCTCCCTGGGAACGATGATTCAGTTCATTGTGGTGCTCACAGACAATTTTTTTCTGGCCCGTTCTGGCCAGGCTGCCATCAATGGCGCTGGCAATGCTGGGCTGGTGTACTTGACCTTTGAAATGCTGGCCATCGGATCTGGCGCTGCGTTCCAAATCCTCATCGCTCGGCGCCTCGGAGAGCACCGTCGAGACGCTGCGCTTGTGGCGCTCCGAACCGGGATCTTGTTTCACCTGGGCTTGGGGATTCTTCTCACAGCCCTCACCGCGATTTTGAACCAAAGCGCCTTTGCCCTGCTCATCGCAGATGCTGAAACCCGAGCCGTCTTTGCCCCTTTCTTGTCCATTCGCCTGCTGGGCTTCGTGCCCTTGAGCATCGTCCTGGTGCTCAACGCGTTTTTCACTGGTTCTGCGCGAACATGGCCCATTCTGATCGTCGCAGGTTGCATGGCGGGATTGAACGTTGTGCTGGATGCGGCTTGGGTGGAGGGATGGTGGGGCTTCGCAGCACGCGGTCCATTGGGGGCGGCATGGGCTTCGTTGGTGGCCGAATGGGCCGGTTGCTTCCTCGGATTGGGCCTCACTTGGTGGGTGGTTCCAGACCTGCGCCAGAACGTGACCGTGCTGACGCGTGAGGAATTCAAGCGCTGGTGGGGGCTGGCGCGGCCCTTGATGGGGCAGCTCTTGCTCACCATTGCCACTTGGACTTCCTTTTTCTTCTTGGTCGAAAAGGTCGGTGGACTGGAGTTGAAAGTCTCGCATGTTGCCCGCAATCTCTTCATGCTGGCCTTCATTGTGGCGCAAGGCATGGGCCAAACCACCCGCACCTACATCTCCACACTCCTTGGCAGCCAACAGGGCCACCTCATCCGCCCTGCACTGCAGCGCATCGTGGTGTTGAACGTCCTGGGCATCTTGCTCACGTGCCATGGATTTTTGTTGTACCCCGAGGCTTTGGCCAGCATCTTTTTTGACGATGCAATCGGCATTGAGGCCATGCGGAAAACGCTCCAAGTCATTTTCAGTGCAGTATCGCTGTATGCCTTCACTGGCATTGCGCTGGCTGTACTCCAGGGCTCAGGCGCCACAAAGGAAGCCTTCAGAGTGGAACTCCTCGCTGTGGGCATGTACATGATTGCTTCTGTCATGATGACGGTGGTGTGGCCCCAACCCGTGTGGGTCATTTGGCGCGTTGAGTGGGTGTACTTTTCATTGATCGGGGTGGGCAGTTTCTGGTTCCTTCGCGGGGGAGGTTGGCGAACGGCGATGGCCAGGCATTGATGGTGTCGATGGGCGCATCACTACCTTCGCATCATGCCCAAACGTTCCCTGCGCATCGGATTTCTCGGCACCCCGGACTTTGCCGCCTCTTGCCTCGCTCACCTGTTGGACAGTTCCCACCAAGTCGTGGGGGTGGTCACTGCACCCGATCGCCCTGCCGGCCGAGGTCATCGGCTTCGTGCCTCTGCCGTCAAAAATTTGGCTGTGGCCCACAACCTTCCGGTGCTGCAACCCGACAAATTGCGCGACCCACAGTTCTTGGCCCAATGGGATGCTTGGCAAGTTGATGTGGGGGTCGTTGTGGCGTTTCGGATGATGCCCGAACTGCTGTGGAGCAGACCGCCACTGGGGACCATCAATCTGCATGCCTCCCTGTTGCCCCAACTGCGTGGTGCGGCGCCCATTCAACGGGCAATTATGGCGGGACTGCAGGAGACCGGGGTCACCACTTTTCGTCTGAAAGCGCAAATTGACACCGGCGACCTGCTCGGACAATCTGCAGTGCCCATCGGCCCCGACGCGCACGCAGGCATGTTGCACGATGCCCTCCTTGAAGCCGGGAAAGCCTTGCTCATCGAAACCCTTGACGGCCTGGCCAACGGCGACATCGTGCCCATCCCCCAGGAGGCGCTTTTGCCGCAAAACAAACCTTTGCTCGACGCGCCCAAACTCTTCAAAAACGACACCATTGTGGACTGGGCACAACCGTCCGTCAAAGTCCACAACCACATCCGCGGCCTTCACCCATTCCCCGGTGCTTGGTCGAACATCCGTTTCGCCGATGGCAGTGCATCTGCCCTGAAATTGCATGTGGCTCGACGGGTGACTTGGCCGGGCGAATCGGATGCTGCCCCGGGCATGGCCATGGCTGGCGAACAAGGGGACCTCGTGGTCAAATGCGAGGATGGCGCATGTGCCATCGAAAGCCTGACCCCAGCCGGAAAAAAGGCCATGTCAGGGGGAGCCTGGCTTCGGGGATTGGCCACGGAATTGCTTCCCCTTCGGTTGGGGTAGGAAAATCTTCGGCTCAGGCAGTTCTTGCGTGCGCTTCCAGCAGCAGGTCCATGACCTCAGACGCTGAAGTCGTGATGGGCGTTCCGGGACCGAAAATCCCCACGACACCCGCATTGTAAAGGGCTTCATGGTCGGCAGGCGGAATCACCCCACCCGCGACAACCAAAATATCCGAACGTCCCAATTCGGCCAGAGCGGCCACCAACGCTGGCACCAACGTCTTGTGCCCTGCAGCGAGTGTGGAGATGCCCACAACATGCACATCGTTTTCAATGGCCTGACGTGCAACCTCCTCCGGCGTCGAAAACAATGGGCCCAAATCCACATCAAATCCCGCGTCCGCGAAGGACGAAGCGACCACTTTTGCGCCGCGGTCATGGCCGTCTTGTCCCATCTTCGCGACGAGAATGCGGGGCTGGCGCCCCACATGATCAGCAAAGGTGCGGGTCTGTGCAAGAAGTGCTGTGTATTCGGAACGACCTTTCATCTCAGAAGCAAAGATGCCACTGACTTTGTTGCCGGACGGCTTGTAACGCCCCCAACAGGTTTCAAGCGCAGCGCTGATTTCCCCCAAAGTGGCCCGGTGCTTGGCTGCAACCACGGCGAGGGCCAACAGATTCTCCTGCGACTTCTCATTTTCGGCTGCGCGCGTCAGGCCTAGCAAGGCCGCTTCGACAGCCTGTTGATTCCGGGTGGCACGGAGGGCGGAGAGCCGCTGGATTTGGTCTGAACGAACCGCGTCCTGATCAATGGACAACACCTCCAAATCCGCTGCTTCTTCGACCGGGAACAAATTCACCCCAACAATGCGGTCCTGTCCCCTGTCGATGCGGGCCTGCTTGCGCGTTGCCGCCTCCTCGATCCGCTGCTTGGGCAACCCCGCTTCGATGGCCTTGGACATGCCGCCGAGGGCTTCGATCTCTGCCATCAACTCGTCCGCACGAGTGATCATTTCTGCCGTCAAGTGTTCAATCAAGTGGGAACCCGCCCACGGGTCAACAGCCTGCGTCAAACCAGCCTCTTGTTGCAAAAACAACTGGGTATTTCTGGCAATGCGCGCAGACTTGTCCGTGGGCAGAGCGATGGCCTCGTCAAGGGAGTTTGTGTGCAAGCTTTGCGTCCCCCCGAACACCGCAGACATCGCCTCGATGGCGGTTCGGGCCACGTTGTTCCAAGGATCCTGAGCCGTCAGCGACCAACCGCTCGTCTGGGTGTGGGTGCGCAGGGCGAGGGATTTTTCGGATTTGGCGCCCAAGCCTTTCATCAAATCTGCCCACAACACCCGCGCAGCACGCATTTTCGCAATCTCCTTGAAATGCTCCATGCCATTTGCCCAAAAGAAACTCAAACGCGGCGCGAAGGCATCGATGTCCAACCCAGCTGCCACTCCTGTGCGCACGTACTCCACGCCATCGGCGAGGGTGTAAGCCAATTCCAGCTCTGGTGTTGCGCCCGCCTCCTGCATGTGGTATCCGCTGATGCTGATGCTGTTGAACTTCGGCATGTGGGCGGCGGTGTAAGCGAAAATGTCGCTGATGATGCGCATCGAGGGAGCCGGCGGATAGATGTAGGTGTTCCGCACCATGAATTCCTTCAGGATGTCGTTTTGGATGGTGCCTGACAACAGATGAGGACTGACGCCTTGCTCTTCCGCTGCGACAATGTAAAAGGCCAAAACAGGCAGCACCGCCCCGTTCATCGTCATGCTCACAGACATCCGGTCCAGCGGAATCCCATCGAACAGGCGCTTCATGTCCTCCACCGAATCAATGGCGACGCCGGCCATGCCCACATCCCCCGCCACCCGCGGGTGGTCACTGTCATAGCCACGATGGGTCGCCAAATCAAAGGCGACGCTCAATCCCTTTTGGCCAGCAGCCAAATTGCGCCGATAAAAAGCATTGGACGCCTCCGCGGTACTGAACCCAGCATATTGACGAATGGTCCATGGCCGAGACGCGTACATCGTGGGATAAGGCCCACCCAAATACGGCGCAACTCCCGGCCCGAAACGTTCATGCACCGAGCGCTTCCTATCGCTTTGGAGCACTTTGGGAACCTCCCAATCTCGATTCCTTTCCTCGTTCATGCTTCCTGCGTTTTCAAATGATCCACCAAATGCCACGGCAGTGGACGCCCCAGCTCATCCCAAACCACTTCTTGCGGTGCCTCCATGCCTCGACCATGGGCCGCGGGGGCGTCTGAAGGCCTGAACATTCCCTCCTTCAATCGGTGCAGCCGCCCAGCCAAAATGCGCTCTGTCAACCAGTCGTCTGGCCGCGAGGCAAGGTCCGTGTGCTGAATCAAATCCTGGTAGTTGCGCCAGGCCAACTCCGCAATTTGCGCGGTCGCTGTCTCCACCCAACGGCTGCCTTTGAGTGGATCGCTTGTGGCATGCAATCGCGATTCTTCGATGAGCAGATGCTGAATGTTTCGCGCCCATCGCCTGGACCTCGCAGACATCCCTTCAGGTGCCAAAACATCATGTGGCAAGATCTCCACCCCATCCGCTCCACCGAGGACAGCGGCGTAACCACTGGCTGTGCAACGAAGGAGGTTGTCTTCGGGTTGCCAGCGTTCAAATCGAATCGGATTTGTCAATGCATCGATCCATACAGGGACATCTGCAATGCCCTTTGACGCCAAAAATTGGGACCAAACCCTTCGCAATGCTCGCAATCCTGCAGCCTCCACCAGCACTTCGGACCCCACTGCCCATTGCAAGACCACTGCATGCCATGGCCCCTGATTTCCGCGATTTTGGCTTTGCCAAATGGTCCATTGCCGATGCAAACCGAACAGCAGCCAAGCCATTGCATCCGCTGCATCCATGCCCGCCGCCAGCCAGGGGGACGCGTCAGCGCCCCACGTGCGGAAATTCGGAAAAGCAGCGCCCCAAGATGCGACATGGCGGTCGAGGCGGGCAGGGCCGTCGGTCATCCACCAATCCTTCCGAAGGATGTCCAAAGTACAGGCGCCCGATGGATTGAGCGGCTGCTGCAACGCATCCGCTCGGCGCTTCTGCAAGTTCATCAACCCGCGCAAAAGTCCCGTGGCTTCTGGGCCATCGAGGTGCAGCCGAACCATCTCGAGGTAAACACCGTCCAAAAGCGCCTCCAACCCATTCGATTCGCAAGCAGATGCAGACAAGCGCAACCCTTGCACCCCGTTTGCCAAAGCTTCAAGAACATCGGCGGGTCCTTCACAAGTTTGTTGGATTTCCCAAGGCATGCCCGCTTCAGGCTTCGCCACGGCCCGTGGCGGCATGCCTTCTACTTCCAGAGAATCTGAGCGCCACAAGGGCAAGTCCAGCCCATCGAAACGGCTCGAAACCAATGAATCCAAATCCTTGCCCTTCAGTGATTTGGATGCAATTTCTTCCCATTTGCTTGTCGTCAACGCGGGAAACGCTGCCAAGGCTTGTTCCTTCATGTGAGCGAAAATAAGCGAACTTCCGTCCATGAGACGACCCGAATGCGACATCCGAGACTTCGTCGCCCTCGACATCCGTGTGGCGAGAATTGTTGCCGCCGAACCCTTCGTTGGCGCCCACAAGCCTGCCATGGTTCTGCATTTGGATTGTGGAAAAGATTGGGGGGTCTTGAAAACCTCTGCACAAATCACCCAACGGTACACACCATCCGATCTGATCGGCAAACAAGTCTTGGCCGTGGTGAACTTGCCGCCAAAGCAAATCGGCCCCATTCAATCACAATGCCTTGTTTTGGGCGCATTGGACCAAGAGTTGGGGACAACATTGATTCAACCGGAGCACCCATGCCCCGAAGGAACACAAATCGCCTGATTCCGACTGCAATTCATTAGTTTCGCGCCATGATGCGCGCCGCCATTTTCCTGGACCGCGATGGTGTCATCAACCATGACCCCGGGGATTACACCAAGTCCTTGGCAGAGTTCTCTTTGCTCCCCACTTTCCTGACGGCCATGAAGTCATTGAAATCCAAAGGATTCGAGGTGGTGGTCATCACGAACCAAGGCGGCATTGCAAAAGGGTTGTACAGCCACGAAGATGTCGAGGAGATTCACACGTTCTTGAAGCAGACATGCGAGGCGAACGGCACGCCGATTTTGGACGTCTTCTACGCGCCGCATCACCCGGATTTCGGGGCAAGCCTGAGCCGCAAGCCAGGAAGTTTGATGATTGAACGGGCGTTGGCCAAGCACAATCTCGATCCCGCTCGATCTTGGATGATTGGCGACAAAGCACGAGATATCGAAGCCGGTCATGGCGCGGGGGTGCGTGGCATCCAAATTCCTGTCAATGGCGATTTGCTCGCCGAAATCGAACATCTGCATGTTTGACCAATTGCAATTCGGGCGAATCGACAGGGAACACTTTGTGGTCAATGGGGTTTTGACGAATGCCAACATTCTGCCCCACAATGTCCGCAACCGCGCGTTCAACTACGCCGACGGTTTCTTCGAATCCATCCGTGTTGCGCATGGCCGGTTGCAGCATCTCGAATTGCATTTTAGTCGGATTTCGGACAGTTTGGAAGGACACAAAATGAATGTTCCTTCGAACTTCAATGCGGTCACCTTTGAAGACAGTTTGACCGCACTCATTGAAAAGAAGGGCATCGCTGCAGGCGGACGCATTCGGGTCACGTTTTTCAGGGATGGTGGCGGGCGTTACACCCCCACATCCCATGAGGTTTGGTGGGTGGCCGAAGCGCAAAGTTTGGATCAAAACGAATTTGTGCTCAACGAGGAAGGATTGAATGTCGACATCTACCCTGAGATGCGCAAGACACGGAATCTGTTGTCGAATTTCAAAAACCTCGCGGCTCAGATTTATGTCCATTCTGGCATTTGGGCACAGCAGCAGGGTCTGTCAGAAGCATTGATTTCCAACGAACGCAATCACATCATTGAGTCGACGCGATCCAATTTGTTCTTGGTCTCAAACCGCGTTTTGTACACCCCTGGACTCGATGGTGGACCGGTTGGGGGCATCATGCGCGCTGCTGTGATTCAAGCTGCGCTTCGCCATGGATACAAAGTCTACGAATGCGACTTGACTCCCCAAGAATTGCTGCGTGCCGATGAGATGTTCTTGACGAATGCCATCCGGGGCATCCAATGGGTCACGGGCTATCGAACGAAACGATACTTTTCGAATACGGCCAAGGAATTGGTCGCGATTGTGAACGACACCCTGGTTCGGGGTTGAGGATTCATTTTCGGACGCGAGGGTCCAGAATTCCATACAGCCATTCCATGCCCACATTGATGACCACGAACAGCGTGGCAATCACGGCAACGCACCCCATGACCACGGGCAGATCACCGGATTCCAATGCCTTGAACATCAGCAACCCCATCCCTTGCCATCCGAATACAAATTCCACGAAAACAGCCCCAGCGAGCAGGGTTGCGACCCAACCCGACGCTGAGGTGAGCACTGGGTTCAATGCATTTCGAAGCACATGGCGGGTAGCGATGGCCCATTTGCCGATGCCTTTGGAGCGAGCGGTGCGAATGTAGGACTGATCCAAAACATCCATGGCCGCGTTTCGACTGAGTTGAATGATGACTGACAATGGCCGAATGGCCAAAGTCAACATCGGCAATATGGCGTGGCGCATGGCCACCTGTGGCCCATGAAAAGGGTCCACTTCCAACCAGCCGCCAGTCATCGGCAAACCGGTCCAACGGTGCAAGACATGCCCGAAGAGCCAGGCAACCAGGATGGCCATCACAAAAGAGGGTGCGCTCATGCCCAGCGCTGCAAGGCCCAACACCCACCTTCCCCATGTTCCATCCCCCGCCAAGGCAAGCCAAAGACCGATGGCCACGCCGAACAACAACGCAAACGACATGGCCCCTGCAGCCAAAAGCATCGTCGGCCCCAGTGCATCTCTGATCGCCGATTCGACCGGACGGTCAGACAGGAAAGATCGGCCAAGTGTTGGCGCCTTGAACCCCCCGCTTCCAATTGGGCTCAGCCCCAACAAAAAACGCCCATACCTCATGAGAATGGGCTGATTCAAACCGTGCTTCGCTCGGAAGGCTTCCACCACCTCTTCGCGCTCGTTCTGACCGGCGACCTGACGAGCGGGGTCAGGAACAAATGAAAAAAGGAAGAACACCAGTGTCAGAGCGCCCAAGAGCACCCAACATCCGTGCAGAAACTGTCGCAGCAAGCCCCGCATCCAAATCAGCGAACCTCAATGTCCTTCACCGACGATGGGAAGTCTCGCCAAGCCCATTTCTGCAGCACCACCCCCTCTTTCAGCAAAACCAATCCGGGATTTGACCGAACGATGATTTTGAGTTCTGTTTGGTCACAAGTGAAAAATTCATATTCCGCATTGTGCGATTTCTGGAATGCCAAGGCTTCTTCTGCCGTTGCATTCGTCAACCCAATCATGCGCCAACCCTCCGCTGCCGCAGACTGAGACAGGGCATTCAGCGCAGGCTGTCCCAGGCCTGCCGTGGCCTCAAGGTCCTTGGAAATGTGCAAAAGCAAATAACCCGAACCGTTCAAAAATTCCTCCGTTCGATCTTCCTCACTCGCATCGATGACTTGAAAATCCAGGATCGGCGGCTCATATCCCTCAGAAACTTTGATTTGCTTGCCATCGAAAGACACTTTCTCGTAATTGGATTTGAACCAATCCTCCTTGTAAATCTTGAGCCAATCCGTGCTCATGACAATGGTGTCTGCCCCGGTATGGATGTTGCGAAACGTGTATTCCGTGGCAAACTTGGGCGGATCCAGACCGAGTTCATCGGCACTTCTCATGTTCTCAGGAATGGACTCGCCCACTGCATAAGGGCGGTAGTCTCGGCTGGGCAAGTGCGCCAAGGTCCAGAACTGAAAGGCGCCACTCACCAGCAAAACCCCGGCGGCCATTGCCCATTCCCGACCAGGCCCACGGACGCGCATTTTGATGCCTTCGGCAACAGCAAAAGACATTGCGGCAAACAACACTGGAAAGGTCCAATCGACCATGATCTCGCCAAACAAATACACCAGCACCAGGCTGGCCGTGAGCAAAATCATTCCCGTTCGCTTGTCATTCAGGCCAATGCGATTTGTGAACGCACCGAAAATCATGGGTATGGACAAAATGGAGAGCACAACGTCCTTCATGAAACTCTCCCAAGGGGTCAATGGAATGGCGTTGCCAAAACAGCCACACGCCAACACGCATTGGTTCGGAATCTCCACCAACGCCCCCGTCGCATCTTCAATCATCTTGAAGCCAAAAGGATCACATGTCGACGTGTACCAGGTCAACCATGTGAAAAACACCATGATCACCGCGGTCAAGGAAGCCGTCAGCTTGGGCAATGCACCGAGGAGCATCGCCACGCCGAGCAAGATTTCACCAATGCAGACAAACACCCCAATCGCCAAAGCATAATCCGTCAGGCCCGGCAAATTCAATGCGCCAGGCTCGAAGTATTCCTCAAGCTTGTACATGAAGCCCAAGGCATCATTGGCCTTGATCAAGCCCGATACGATGAACAGCGAACCCACCAAGGTTCGAGAAAGCCAAATCAAATACTGCATGCTCGAAAATTACGTCAACCCAGGCGATCAGGTTGCACCTGCGCACTTTCGTTGATCAGAATAAGTGCAAATACCGCATAGTTCGCCATGTCCATGTAGTTCGCCTCCACTCCTTCTGACACCCGTGTGTGCCCGGAATTGTCTTCAATTTGCTTGACCCGAAGCACCTTCATCAAAATCAAATCATCCAAGGACGACACCCGCATGTCCCGCCAGGCCTCCCCGTAATCGTGGTTTTTCCGGATCATGAGCGAACGGACCTCGGACGCGACAGCGTCATAATGCTGCATGGCCGTTTCGAAACTCAAACTCAAAGGCTCACCAGCCGCCATCCTGCACTGAATCATGGCCATCAAACTGTAATTGACGATGCCCACAAACTCCGGCTCAATCCCCTCATCCACTCGGGCCTCGCCTGTTTCCTGCAAGGTTCGAATGCGGTTGGCCTTGATGAAGATTTGATCTGTCAGCGAACTCGGTCGCAAAATGCGCCAGGCGGTGCCGTAATCGGACGTTTTGTCCGCGAACAACCTTCGGCATTTTCCGGCCATCTCGTCATAGGCCTTCAGGGTCTTTGTCATCGCATGGGCGTCTTCAATGGGGGCTGTCATGGCTATCTTGTGGCGTCAAAGTTAAGCCCCGATGAGCACTTCTTCCCCGATGCATACCCTGCGGTTTGGCAACAAAGTGATGACCTTGGATGCGCCTCGCGTGATGGGCATTGTCAATTGCACACCCGACTCTTTCTATGATGGAGGATTGCATGGTGAGGCCTCCGGCCAAATCCAACATGCCCGCCGACTCCTCCGCGCTGGAGCAGACATCATTGACCTTGGCGGTGCATCCACACGTCCTGGCGCGCCAGCGGTTGCACCTGAGGAGGAATGGAGGCGCATCGCCCCAGTCCTCGAGGGGCTCCTGAACGAAGCGCCCGACACCATTGTCTCTGTGGACACTTTTCACGCCGATGTGGCAAGACGCGCACTCAACGGCGGCGCATTGATGATCAATGATGTCACGGGCGGCAATGGCGACCCGGGCATGTGGCCCGTTGTGGCCGAGGCCGGTGTGCCTTACGTTTTGATGCACATGCAAGGCACGCCCCAAACAATGCAGCAAAACCCATCATACCCAGACGGCGTTGTACCCGCCGTTTTTCAGCAGCTCCTGCACCGCATCGCAGCCGCTCGGGAAGCCGGCTTGAGCGACGTGGTGGCGGATGTGGGGTTTGGGTTCGGAAAAACCTTGGACGACAACTACGACCTGCTGGCCAATCTCTCAGCATTCAGCCTGTTGGACGTTCCGGTTTTGGTGGGTGTTAGCCGCAAATCGATGATTTACAAAGCGCTGCAAACCGACGCACAAGGAGCGCTCAACGGCACAACGGCCTTGCATGCGTGGGCACTCGATCGCGGCGCCCACATCCTCAGGGTGCATGACGCACAAGAGGCGGTGGAAGCCATTGCACTCCACCGCCTCTTGCACGCGGCCCAAGACCGCTCAGGACAATCCGATCACCGTTGAATCAACAGCCGCGCAGTTGCGCCGAGACCATTTGTGACCACATAAACACCTGGGCGGAAACTGGACACATCGACGTGGATGCCCTCCCCTCCTCCACCGGGAATCGGCATGGCATTCCAGCGCTGCACCAACCGTCCGGCTGCATCCCAAACCTCCAGTGGCATCACGCCCCCTTTGCCACCCATCGACACCTCGATGCGATCCGCTGCAGGATTGGGGCGAACAAAAATCGCTTGCTCTTCGCTCATGGACATGGCCGCCACCTCGCTGGTTCCCGGGGCGATGGTTGCGTCCGGGCGAAGCATGAAGAAATGGGTGAACGTACTCACGGCCACATGCCCACTGGGAAAATAGGGGTAGTTGCTCCAAGTTCCATCGAACTGTGCAGCGTCAGAGGAAGGGTTGGTATCGAAAAATCCGACTTCTTCCAAGCTGCCCGTTGCAGCGAGATCGGTGTCCAAAATCCGCAACCCGCTGAGGTAATTCGATTGATACAATTTGTCACCCAATACATACATGTTGTGGTCGATGGCCGGGGTCGGTGACGTGAAAAACCCGAGCAAAATGGGGTTGTCCAAATCCGCGATGTCCAACACATACGTGCGCGTGTTGTTCCCAAAATTCGACTCGTCGAGCTCGTCATTGAGGTAAGCAAACCGTTGGTCTTCACTGATCCAACCTTGGTGGGTGTACCCCAATTGGTCATACGTCAAGGTCGAAACCAACTCCACATCGGTTTTGTCTTCAGCATCCACAATGGCAAAGCCACCGTATCCATTGAAGCAGAACACAATTTCCCGACCTGCATAGTCCGCATCCGGTCCGTTGTACACCACCGCTTGCGCATCGTGCGTATACGCCCCGTCGTAAGACCCCACAAGGACAGGATTCATGGGGTCTTGGATGTCCACGATGTGCAACCCGCCATTGAACGTGTTTGTGCCGACACCGTAAGCATAGCCCGTCTCCTCATTGATCACAATGTTGTGGGCGTTGCCAAATCCAGTATAAACCGCATCCGGCACCACCGTGGATACTTGGTCCGTGGGCAAGGCCGCAGCTGCATTGAGGTTGACGATCTGCATGCCATGTCCACCTGCTTCGGAAACCACAAACGCGTGATCATTGTAAACCTTCACATCGCGCCAGAGGCTCGGAGAAGTGGCCGTGGGCATATCCCCGAAGTATTTGATGTCCGTGGCATCGGTGACGTCAATGAACGAAAGGCCTGAAGAGCGCCCGTACAAGGCAATCTCCCGACCGGTGGATTCTTCGACCCAGCCCCAGCAATCGTTGCCGTTCGCGCCGCCACCCAATTCGGAGAGCGGTTCGACGTCCATCAATTCGACATGATCGCACGGATATCCGCCCGAATTGACCGTCGGCGGCGCTGGGGCGATGGTCCAGTCGTAAAAGAAGTAGTAAAAATTGAACTCGTTGTCCCCTGTTACGCTGCTTCCGGTGATGCTGGCGAAGTCTCCGATGGCATAAGGATAAGCGAGGGTTGAATTGGCGTCATCTCGCCACAGCTGAGGGTTGTTCGACAAACTGGCCAAGCCAAATCCCTCTCCAGGACTCAACGTCCACCCCAATTCGACAACACTCTCGCCGTCTGGAATGTCAAAGACCTCCGCTTGCAAGATATCCCCTGCTGGGCTCAACAGGGCGATTGATCGCTGGTCCGCACCATTGGCAAACACCTTGACCGATTGCAAAACACAAGGCTCATTCACCTCAAAAACAAGGTGAAAGTTGCTGTTGTCGTGGAATTGACCGGTCTGGATTTCCGTCGGCCCGCCCGTCGCGGGTTCTCCCTCACCGCCCGAGAGGGCGCAGGGGAATTGGGCAAATGCGGCGGAGCCCATCACGGAAGCCACCAGCATGAGGCAGGTTGATTTCAAAAATTTCATCGTTCTTACCAGGTTTCAGATTCACGCTCCAATCGACCAATGGTCCACCCCGCCTCTTGCTCGAGGGTTGTGAGCGCATGCAGTCCATTTTTGATGACGTCACTCAACATGACCGATCGGCCGTTTGGTCGATGGCCCACCAACGTGGTTTCATAGCGTTGGATGGCCAAAATCCGGGACGTCGTTTTCTCCCATTCTTCAATCGCCCACTCGTCAGCCGCATCCGCAATGGTGCGAATCAGCTGAAGTTTGCGGGCGCTCAGCGATTCCATGTTTCGTTGTTCTCCGGCAAATGGCCGTGCTGTGCGGCGTAATGCAACATTTGGGCTGAAAAATCATCCGGGTAGGACAAGTCGACCTTGACGATTTTTCCCGCTTCATCCATTTGAGCCGTCATCTGTGGATTGATGAAACCGCCATATGCGGCGATGCCCAAAGCCTCAGAACGAGCGAGCACTTCCGTGTGAATCGCCTGATCCACCGAGACGCCATAGCCTTCCACCAACGCCTTTGCCGCTTCGTAATCGCCCTGTGATTTGATGCGTTGCACCTCGCCGAGCAACTCTCCGAACAACACGCGAAGCTGGTCGTAGTCCTCGATTTCGAAATAGGTCTTCCCTTCCCGAACCATTTTCCGGATGACGCCAGCTGCTTCTCCCTTCTCAAAGCACCAGTGACTGATCCATGCGCGATTGCGCATGTGCGCTTCCTCGATGTTCGCTCCAAGTTCGAGCCGGCGCAGCTGCATCATCATTCCATTCCGAATGTAGCTGTCGTATTCCGTGCGACCCACTTCCAAAGTCTTCATCAAGCCCAAATCCACCAACTTGGGGTCCAACAGGAAATACAGAGCAACCAAATCGGCTCGCCCTTCCTCAATGGTAGAGGCGTATTCTTTGAGCGTAGCCTTGGGTTCGAGCACGCCTTCCTCGAGCTGGCCTGAGGCATGACCAATGACTTCGTGCATCGCAGTGTGCAACTTCCCAGCCAAGGCGCCATGTGATTCGGTGCGTGCGATTTCTTGTTTGTCGTTCGCGAATTCCGCCAAGAGCCCGCCACCGCTAGCTTGATCGTATGCACTGACGATGTTGCCCAGGCTGACCGATTTGGACCCATGAACCACCCGAATCCAATTGGAGTTGGGCAAATTCACGCCAATGGGCGTGCTCGGAGAAGCATCGCCAGCTTCGCCAGCCACATTGACCACATTGTAGGTGATGCCCACAACTTTGTCCTTTTTGTGGGCGTCCATGAACGGCATGTGATCTTCGAACCACTGGGCATTGTCCATCAAGACTTTCATGCGCTGCGAGGCATCAAAATCTTTGATCTGCACGATGGTTTCGTAGCTGCCCGTATACCCCAGCGGGTCATTGTACACTTCGACAAAGCCATTGATGTAATCCACATCTCCCTCGGTGTCTTGGACCCAGTTGATGTTGTAGAGCTGCCATTTTTCCAAATCGCCGGTCTCATAATAGGCCACCAAATTCCGGAGGGCAGCCGCTTGTTTGTCGTTCTCCGCGTATTGAATCGCCATGTTCAACCAGCGGACCACCTCTTCCAGGGCCTCACCGTACAAACCGCCGACACGATATGGCTCCTCCACCACTTCACCAGCCGCATTTTTCACAAGACGGGAATTGAGGCTGTACTCCACCGGCGTCCGCGTGTCGGGATCGACAATGCTTTCGTAGTACGCCGTGGCCTCGGACGTGGTCACGTCCGGCGCATAAAAATTGATGGCGGAACCCTCGACAAGACCCTTCGTTGCGTCTTGCTCCACTTTTTTGGGTTCAACCGTTGGATCGAAAATGACAGCACGGATTTCGTCGGTGCAGGACTGTCCGGTTTGGTCCAAGAGCAAGTCAAAATAGGCCTCAGAAAACCCAGGTTGCAATTTCGTGTTCGCGTAGTGGTGGTGGATGCCATTGGAGAACCAAATTCGCTTCAGGTAAGTCTCGAAATCTTGCCACCCCTTGGTGCCTTTGTCTCCCTGAAAACTGCTGTAAATGGCCTCTAGCAAGTTCCTCACCCTCAGGTTGTACCTGTTGTTTTGATCATACATGATGTCACGACCGCTGAGGCCCGCCATGTTCAAACAATACACCAACGCCTGTTGCCGATCCGTCAATTTGTCCCACCCCGGAACCTGATAGCGAATCATCTTGATGTCCGCGAATTGCTCGGTCTGCCACACGAAGCCATTGGCATCCGGCTCTCCCGCCCCAGAAACCACCTCTGCAGGGGCCAAATCAGCACGCAACGGGTCTTTTTCGTTCGCAGCGACCCCATCGGCCGCATCGGGGTTGGTTCCACATCCAACCACGCCGACCGCAAGAATGGCGGTCACAATCCACTTGGCATTCATGCGGGCAAGTTAGCGAATTATCTTTGGGCTCTCGTGAGACGCACTGCCCTCCTCCTGCTTCGTTCATTCCTCGCTCCGTTCGCGGTGACTTTGCCCGTTGCATTGTTCATTCTGGACATGCAATTTTTGTGGGTCTACGCGGACGAATTGATTGGCAAAGGGCTGTCCCCGCTGGTGATTGCGGAGTTGATGGCGTATGCCTCTGCGCGGCTTGTGAATTTGGCATTGCCGTTGGCCATTTTGGTCGCGTCCATCATGGGCATGGGGGCGCTGGCGGAACGCAATGAACTGACGGCAATGAAAAGTGCAGGCATGTCCCTTTTCCGGATTTTCAGGCCATTGATGGTGATCATGGCCTTGTTGTCCGTCGGGGCGTTTGTTTTTTCGAACGAGGTTTGGCCCAAAGCCAACCTGAAATTCCGAGCCCTGCTCTTCAGCGTCACGAAGAAAAAACCTGGAATCAACCTGTTGCCCGGGGTTTTCTACAACGGAATCGAAGGGTTCTCCATCCGTGTGGCAGACAAAGAAAACGACGGCACCCTGGTGGATGTCCTCATCCACGATCACCGCGAAGCCTCCACCGGCGCGAGCCGAATCATCCGCGCACAGACAGGTCGGATGGATGTTCAAGGCGAATCGCTCGTGCTTGAATTGCGCCATGGTTTGAGCTTCGAAGAGGACATGGAGATCGATGCCCGACGCCGGGAACGCGTTCAACCGCATGTGGCAGGGACGTTCGAGCGGCAGCTGATGCGCATTGATTTGGCCTCCCTTGATTTCAGCAAAGTCGACGAAGGCCTGTTCAAACGGGTGCATGAAATGATGAACATCCGGCAGCTCAATCTCGCCATGGACTCCTTGGAGCAACTCGCTGCACAACGTCGTCGAGACATCGTCGATTATGGACAGCGACTGGTGAATCTGCAAGCTGTGGAGGCAGGTTCAGGCATGGAGGCCACGGCGTGGATGTCCGCGCTCACCCCGACCGAGCGGCGCATGGTCTACGATGGCGCTCGGGGCATGGCGCGGAATGCCACCCAAGGTGTAGAAAACGCGCTGGAAGATGCCGAGAAAAAAATCCGACTCCGGAACCGCAATGCAGTGGAATGGCATCGCAAATTCTTCCTGAGCACCAGCTGTTTCCTGCTCTTTTTCATCGGGGCGCCCTTGGGTGCGATCATTCGCAAGGGGGGGCTGGGCCTGCCCACCGTGTTCGCCATTTTCGTCTTTCTCGTGTACTACATTCTCAGCATCGTGGGCGAGCAAATGGTGCGCTCCAGCACGCTATCGCCGGTTGTGGGGATGTGGCTGAGCACAGCCGTTCTGACGCCTGTGGCCTTTTTGTTCACCCGACTCGCCATGCGCGAGGTGCATGTCTTGCGCATGCCTAGCCCCAAATGGCCATGGAAAAAGAAACCTTGAGGCCCCAAGCTGGCTCCTTGCGCATTTTGCAACTCTGCCACAAACCGCCTCGACCTGGGCGCGACGGGGGTTGCCTGGCCATGGATGCCATGAGCAGCGGCTTGATGGCGTTGGGTCACCGGGTTCGCATCCTCTCCGCGTGCACCCACAAACATCCTTGCGATGCCCAATTGCTCGATTCGGATTACGTCGAACGCACTGGATTCACGGGCATTCCCATCGACACGCGGCTCAATGCAGTGGACGCCCTCAGCAGTTTGGTGGCGGGAGAGAGTTACAACATCGCCCGTTTCCGAACGCCTGAAATGCTCGCTGCACTGCGGACGTTGTTGCAGCGTGTCAATTTCGATGTGGTGCTCATTGAATCGCTGTTTATGGCGCCCTATTTGGATTTGATTCGAGAAATGAGCGATGCCCTTGTCGTGCTGCGGGCGCACAATGTGGAGCATCGGATTTGGTCGGATTTGGCCCAAACCACACCCGGACTCACCCGCCGGACCTACATTCGCCTGCTGGCCAAGCAGTTGGAGTCCTTTGAACTGGGCCAGCTCAACGCCTTCGATGGCATCCTGGCCATCTCTGCTGAAGACGCAGATGCATTTCGGGAACTTGGGTGCACATTGCCGATTGAGGTGGTGCCCTTCGGGTTGGATTTGCCCAACCACCAGACACCTCACCCCACGGTCTTCCCCGAGGTTTTTCACATCGGTGCGATGGATTGGGAACCGAACCTCCGAGGGGTGCGTTGGCTGGTGGACGAGGTGTGGCCCTTGGTGCGAGAATCTGTGCCGCATGCTGTCCTGCGATTGGCCGGCAAAGCGTTCCCCACCGACTTCCAAGTTCCAGAAGACCAGGGTGTTGAAGTGCTGGGCGAATTGGCCGACGCCAGCACACTGTATGCACGGCCCGCCATCATGGCCATTCCGCTCCTGTCCGGCAGTGGCATGCGGATCAAGGCCATTGAAGGAGCCGCCGCTGCACTGCCCATCGTTTCGACAACCATAGGTGCGGAAGGCCTCTCCCCTGCACCGCCGTTCGCCATTGCGGATACTCCGCGAGAATTTGCCGACGCGCTCATCGCCGATTTGCGCTGCCCAGAAGTTGCCGTCGAACGAGGTCAAGCTGGTCAGGCGTGGGTCGACGCCCATTACAACAATCCTCGGCTTGTGGCGCGATTTGCCGATTTTTGCCTCCAACAGCTCGCATTGTGAAAATCCTTGTGCTCGCTTCTCGGTTCCCTTGGCCCCTGGAAAAAGGCGACAAGTTGCGCGTCTATCACCTGATCAAAGAATTGGCAAAAGGGCATGAGGTGACATTGTGCACGCTTGCGGATCAGCCTGTTCCTGCGGAGCATTTGGACCAAATCCATTCCCTCGGCGCGACCACGCACATCGTGCGCTTGAGTTGGTGGCGCCGCGCGCTGCGCATGGCTTGGGCGCCACTGAGCAGTCGCCCGTTCCAAGTGCATTGGTTTTACCAAACCCCAGCCGCCCGGCGCATTCAAGCCATCCTTTCCG
This sequence comes from uncultured Flavobacteriales bacterium, assembly GCA_965661765.1. Lineage (GTDB taxonomy): Bacteria > Bacteroidota > Bacteroidia > Flavobacteriales_D > Sanyastnellaceae > JBMYZL01. The sequence goes on along the minus strand of CBFIFE010000003.1, from coordinate 72,876 downwards.
CAACACAGCCGGATCACGTCTTCTGTCAAATGATTCGCATGTCGGAGTATGTCAAGGAATCGCATGAGTTTCCGCGGACGCTCGATTACATGGATGCACTCAGTGCTGGGATGCGGCGTCGCTCGAGGCTGGCCCACGGCCCGAAGCGCTGGTTGTTGGCGATGGAGGGCCGGCGTTTGGCACAATATGAGGCCTCCATCTTGAACTATTTCGACCACCAAACCATCATCTCGTCAGCCGATCGGAACCTCATTTCGCATCCAGAAAGGAAGGACATCCGGGTGGTGCCCAATGGCGTTGATTTGCCTCATTTTCAAGCCCATACTGCGGCCCTTGAACTGGAAATCGCCACTTCCCCTCGGCCGCACATCCTCTTGTTCACAGGGAACATGGCCTACCCCCCCAATGTTCGTGCCGCCGTTCGACTGGTACAACGCATCCTGCCCCTCCTCGACGGCCTGCCCGTCCATGTGCTGATCGCTGGTGCCTCGCCTGTGGCTGCTGTACGAGGGCTGGCCGGTCCGCGCGTGACGGTCACGGGGTGGCTCGATGACATCCGGTCGGCTTATCGCACGGGCGACCTTTTTGTGGCCCCCCTGGACATCGGAACCGGGCTGCAAAACAAAATCCTCGAGGCCATGGCCAGCGGACTGCCCTGTGTCACGACGCCCAATGTGGCCGCTGGCCTGCCCAGCCCGCCCCGCCCCGCCTCAGGTCACCATGTTTGTGTTGCAACGACTGACGAAGACTGGGCAGCGGCGATTCGAAGGCTGTGCGAGGATGAGGAGGCCGCTGCGGATTTGGCACAATCCGGACAAGATTATGTGAGAAAATCCGCATCCTGGTCAGCAGCAGCAGCGGAACTGTCCATTACTTTCGCCTCATGAAACGTGACGATTTGCATTTTGAAGCCGGCATTCCTTCTTTGAATTTGAAGGATTTCACAGCCGGAAACGCTTCGGAACAGGAGCGGTTTGTCGCCCAACTTGGTGCTGCTTATGAGGGCATCGGATTTGCCGCCATCTCCGGTCATGGCATTTCGGATGCATTGATTGCCGAATTGTACAAGGAAGCAGAAGCCTTTTTTCAGTTGCCCTCCGAGACCAAAATGCGCCATGCACGTCCGGAATCTCGCCATCAGCGAGGCTACGTGCGAATGGGCGTGGAACATGCAAAGGACAGTGATGCTGCGGATTTGAAGGAGTTTTGGCAAGTCGGCCAACCCGCCCCACCCGCAGATGCTGCACCAGACGAATTCCCGGAGAATGTGGCTGTGGGGGAGCTTCCCCGTTTTTCAGCCATCGCTGAAGAGGCGTTTGTGGCCTTGGAGAATTTGGGCCAAACCATGCTCCGCGCCATCGCCCGTCACCTCCATTTGAATGAGACGTACTTCCAACCTTGGGTCCAAGGCGGCACCAGCATCCTGAGGGCCATCCACTACCCACCGATCACAAGGGAGCCCGACTCCGCCGTTCGTTCCGGTCAGCACGAAGACATCAATTTGATCACCTTGCTCGTCGGCGCGTCAGCGGCAGGCCTGCAGGTCTTGGACCATGACGGGAACTGGGTGGATGTCACTGCGCTGCCCGAACACATCGTCGTCAATGTCGGGGACATGCTGCAGCGATTGACGAACCACAAACTGAAGTCAACGACGCACCGTGTCGTCAATCCACCCCGGGAATTGTGGGGAACCTCCCGTTATTCGATGCCTTTCTTTTGCCACCCCAGACCGGACATGCCATTGGACGCGCTGCCCAATTGTGTGGCCGCCGGTGAATCCCCGCGCGAGCCTGGCATCACGGCGGGTGCCTATTTGACGCAGCGATTGATTGAAATCGGACTTTTGGAAGGCAAGTGATGTCCGGGCGTGGAGCGGTGCCGTCGCAGGCAATTGTTCCTGTTGCGCCTGATCGCTTCCACCGCATCCGGTGACGCCGGTCACGGTGGGGGGCTTCACGAGTCAGTAATCTTGCAGCAAACAAACGCGCTCAAGCACATTACTGACATCGCTCCATGGAATTGCTAGAAATACTCGGATACGCCTCGGCCACGATTGTGGGCTTGGTTTTGGGATTGATTGGAGGCGGTGGCTCCATTTTGACTGTTCCTGTTTTGGTCTACATGCTGGGCATCGACATGACCCTGGCATCTGCCTACAGTTTGTTCATTGTCGGTGTGACGGCGAGCTTTGGTGCCGTTCGAAATTACCAAGCCGGACTGGTGGATGTGAAGACGGGGTTGATCTTCGCCTTGCCTTCCCTTCTGGCGGTTTTTTTGACGCGGTTGTGGCTGGTCCCGAAGATTCCGGACACTTTCCAAATGGCAGGCCTGGATTTGACCCGAGACTTGGTCCTGCTCGTTCTCTTCGCTGTTCTGATGATGCTGGCGTCCATTTCGATGATTCGCGGTCGCAAAGAATCAACGACCAACGAAGGAGCTGCCAAATGGTGGCTGGTTCCCATTGAGGGCATGGCGGTGGGTGTTTTGACCGGACTGGTGGGCGCAGGCGGGGGCTTTCTGATCATCCCAGCGCTGGTTGTTTTGGTTCGAATGCCCATGAAAATTGCCATCGGCACCTCTTTGATGATCATTGCAGCCAAGTCGCTCATTGGTTTTGTGGGTGACCTGGGTTCCGGACGGGACATCGATTGGCAGTTACTTTTGCTGTTCACCGGGTTGACCATTGTGGGCATCTTTGCGGGCATGGCTTTGGCCAAAAAAGTGGATGGGGCCGCGCTCAAAAAAGGATTCGGATGGTTTGTGTTGGTGGCGGGAACCTTCATTTTGTTGAAGGAAACCATGGGGAGCTGAGGAACCAGGGAACGAGGGAGCTGAGGAACGAGGGGCGGATTTTGACGATTGAAGAAAGAAACAAACAAATAACTATTATCATGCACATTGAGCAGATTTACACAGGATGTTTGGCGCAAGGCGCCTATTACATCGAGAGCAAAGGCGAAGCCGTCATTGTGGATCCACTGAGGGAGACCTCAGGTTATGTCGAAAAGGCAAAGGAGCGGGGTGCGACCATCAAGTACATCCTCGAAACCCACTTTCACGCGGACTTTGTCTCCGGACACGTTGACTTGGCTGCGAAGACTGGAGCCACCATTGTTTACGGACCGACGGCCCAGCCAGATTTCAACTTTCATTCTGCAACAGATGGTGAAATTCTCGAGCTCGGTGATGTGAAGATCAAAGTCCTGCACACGCCAGGGCACACAATGGAGTCCACGTGTTATTTGCTGATGGATGAAGATGGGAAGGAGCACAGCATTTACACCGGTGACACGCTGTTCATTGGGGATGTGGGGCGCCCGGATTTGGCCCAAAAGGCGGCCAGCATGACGCAAGAAGAACTCGCCGCCACCCTGTTCAATAGTTTGCGAACGAAGGTGATGACCTTGCCGGCAGATGTCATCGTTTATCCAGGACATGGCGCAGGCTCAGCATGTGGGAAGAACATGAGCAGCAAAACTTGGGACACCATCGGCGGGCAGCTCGAATCCAATTACGCGCTGAAAGCCGATATGACAGAGGAACAGTTTGTCAAGGAGGTGACCGACGGGTTGCTGCCGCCCCCACAGTACTTCCCGAAAAATGTGGCGATGAACAAGAGCGCCATTGTCAGCATCGACGAAGTGCTCGAACGTGGGACCGTGGCATTGGATCCTGAAATGTTCGAAGGCATTGCGAACCACGAAGGCGCCATGGTTTTGGATACGCGCAGCCCGGGTGAATTTGTGAAAGGACATGTTCCGAATGCCATCTTCATCGGCATCGATGGCAGTTTCGCTCCGTGGGTGGGCTCTCTCATCCCTGACCTCAATCAGCCGTTGATTGTCATCGCACCAGAAGGACGAGAAGAGGAGGTGGTCACGCGGTTGAGCCGGGTGGGTTATGACAACACCCTGGGATACCTCAACGGCGGTTTGGATGCGTGGGTGGCTGCCGGGAAGGAAGTGGAAACCATCGAACAGGTCACTGCGAACGAATTTGCCGAGCGGATGGATGCAGAGGGCTTGCAGCTCATCGATGTGCGGAAACCGGGTGAGTTCGAAGCGGAGCACGTTGACGGGGCATGGAGTCTGCCTTTGGACTATGTCAACGACAAAATGGACGTTTTGGAGGAGGACAAAACCTATTACGCCCATTGCGCGAGCGGATACAGAAGCGTGATCTTCAACAGCATTTTGAAGGCGCGCGGGAAGCACAACGTCATCGACGTCGCTGGTGGTTTTGAAGCCTTGTCTGCGACGACCTTGCCGAAAACCGATTACGTTTGCCCCTCCACCTTGAAGTAAGGCAGGCACATCACCAAACGAACAGCTCGGGCCCTCGATGGGGACTCGGGCTGTTCCATTTTCAAAACTTCATTCTTCATTTTCAATATGGACATTCTTTTTGCCCCTTGGCCCTGGTACGTTTCAGGACCGCTCATCGCCATTTCGATGGCACTGCTGCTGGTCGCCGGCAAACGGTTCGGCGTGTCGAGCAACTTTCAAACCCTCTGTTCCATCGGCGGTGCAGGAAAGATTTCGGACTATTTCCGGATCGACTGGCGTGAACGCAAATGGAATTTGGCCTTCGTTTTCGGAAGCATCATCGGGGGCGCCATCAGTTCCTTCATCATGAGACCCGATGTGGGCGTGGACCTCAGCCCGGACACGGTGGCACTGTTGTCTGGGTGGGGCCTCGAAAACCCTGGCGAAAGTTTCGCGCCAGCAGTGCTTTACGGCCCCGAGGCATGGACATCTCCAAGCAGTTTGCTCATTCTCTTGGTAGGGGGACTGCTTGTGGGATTTGGCACGCGGTACGCTGACGGTTGTACCTCAGGCCATGCCATCAGCGGCTTGAGCAGCCTTCAGGTGCCATCGCTGATTGCCGTCGTGGGTTTTTTTGTCGGCGGGCTCACCGTCACACATTTTGTCCTTCCCTTCATTTTTTGATCCCTTGATATCATGTTTCGATTTGTTTTGATTGGCATTTTGTTTGGCATCGCCTTGACCCAAGGTGAGATTGTGAGTTGGTATCGGATTGCGGAAATGTTCCAATTCCAATCCTTTCACATGTACGGTGTGATCGGATCCGCTGTGGTGTTGGGGGCCATTTTCATTCAGCTGGCCAAACGCCTCGGCTGGCAAGCCATCGATGGGCAACCTTTCGACATCTTCAAGTACCCCATGGGTTGGAAACGGTACTTGATTGGCGGCACAATTTTCGGCATGGGTTGGGCCATGACGGGCGGCTGTCCCGGCCCATTGTTCATTTTGGTCGGAGCGGGTTACACGCCTGTGCTGGTGGCCATTTTTGGCGGATTGCTCGGCACCATTTTGTATGCTTTGGTGCGCAAACACCTCCCTCACTAAATTTTTCTCAGTTTTGAATTTCTTGGCAGCCCGTTCGAAGTGAAATTCGAGCGGGCTGCGTTGTTTTGGGGTCATCAACAAAACATTCCATTCTGCGATGAAAAGCAACCAATTGTCAGCTCTGCTTTTGGGGTTCGTGGGCGCCTCGCTCGCCATCGTGGCCCAAAACCATTGGGGAATTGTCCCCGTTTCCCTCAACAACGCGTCCAATCAGAACGAAGCAGCACCGATTGTTCGGACAGCTCGGCCCATTCAGCCCGTTTACACGGCGAATGGCCTGGCGCTGGATTTCACTGCTGCCGCAAGTGCTTCCGTCGATGCTGTCGTCCATGTGAAAACACAAACTGCTCAGGCCGTTCGACTCAACCCATGGCTCGAAATGCTCGGCTACGGTGCGGCGCCTTCCATCGCCCAGGGATCCGGCAGCGGGGTGATTGTTGCGGCGGATGGCTTCATTGTCACCAACAACCATGTCATCGATGGTGCCGATGTCATCGAAGTATCGCTCAACGACAACCGCATCTATTCGGCGTCGGTCGTGGGAACGGATCCTGCCACAGATTTGGCCTTGTTGAAAATTTCCGCCGATGAACCCTTGCCAATCATTCCGTTCGGCAATTCGGAGGAAATGGAAGTCGGCGAGTGGGTGCTTGCAGTGGGCAACCCATTCGACCTCACCTCCACGGTCACCGCCGGCATTGTTTCGGCAAAAGCACGCAACATCAACATTCTGCGGGGCGACGCCCGCCGCGACATTTTCCCCATTGAATCCTTCATCCAAACCGATGCCGCGGTCAACCCGGGAAACAGTGGCGGCGCTTTGGTGAATGCCGCGGGCGAACTGGTGGGCATCAACACAGCCATTGCCTCAAAAACGGGGTCCTACAGTGGGTACAGCTTTGCCGTACCGAGTTCAATCGTTCGAAAGGTCAGCGAGGACCTGATGGCCTATGGCCGCGTGCAGCGTGCATTTCTCGGTGTTCGCGTGGGAGAGGTCGACCAAGCCATTGCGAATGAACTGGGCCTCGACAGAATTGAAGGGGTATACGTAGCGAATGTGACCGATGCCGGTGGCGCTGAGGCCGCTGGGATGCAGCCCGGAGACATCATCCTCGAAATCGAAGGAATGGCGGTCAACAGCTTGCCCGAATTGCAAGAAAACGTCTCCAAATATCGCCCCGGAGAACATGTCGAGGTGCTCTGCCTTCGAGGTGGACAACTGAAATCCGTGAACATTGAACTCCGGGATGCCGCTGGGTCCACCCGGATTGTCGACCGATCCGAAGCCGAGTGGTTCGAGGCCCTTGGCGCCCGCCTTTCCTCAGTGGCTTCTGAATCTGACAGCGACGAGTCGATCGGACACGGGGTTGAGGTCACGGACATTCGTCAGGGCCGTTTTTTGGAGGCCGGCATTCGCGAGGGGTTTTTGATCACCCGCATCGACGGACGGATGGTCACAACGCCAGAGGAAGTGATCAGCGCCTTTGCCAACGCCCAAGGCGGGGTGCTTGTTGAGGGCGTCTATCGCAATGGCAAGCGCGCTTATTACGGCGTCGCCGCTCAGAAATAACCGACAACTTGTTGGTCGGCACGAAACACTGAGCGGCCGGAGTTGTTGCGTTTTCATGTCCTTGCGTCGTGTGCCCATTTTTCCCCTGTCCATTTTGCCTTTGCCGGGTGAACGCCAGGTCTTGCACATTTTTGAGCCGAGGTACATCCTCCTGTTTCGCGCTCTGGAAAACATGGAGATCGATGATTTCGCCATCGCCCACACTTCTCGGGGAAATCTGACGGGGTTGGGCACGATGATGCGCCTTGTGGTGGCGGAGCGGACTGGCAATGGGGAGGAGAGAAATGCGATGGTTCAAGGGATGGATTTGGTCCAAATCCGGTCCATTCAAACCCACCTGCCCCCTTCTCCAGGCAAGCCGGACGCATGGCCAGAAGGCAACATTGACCCCGTGCCCGACTGGCGCAACTGGCAAGTCAGCGAAGATTGCAAGCGCGAATGGATGGAACATTGGATCGAAGACCGCGGGGACAAGATGCAAATGGTCCCGCCGGATGATCTGATTGGATTTTTGCGCCAAATCAACGCCCCGACACCCCTCCGTTCCAGGCTGATTCGCATGCGGACGGAAGACGCCCGAAACCAGCACCTGGCTTCGTGGATGAAAACCCAACGTTTGGTTCGGTTGCAAGAGCGCCACAGACAGGGTCCGATTTTTCCCAACTGACAAGGGAATCCTTACATTTGCTGCATGACAGCAACGATTCAAAACAACCTGTTGTGGGCAGCACTGATGGCGACTTCTATCGCCGTCTTCACAGGATGTGAAGGAACAAGTGCAGGAGAGCTGGACGCTCGATCCGGTGATCAAAAGAATGGCATCGCTCCGACCCAGGGAACGCAGATGAAATCCTGGGAACTCGACGAGAGCAAAGAAGAGTGGGATGGCCAAGTGGACGTTTCGATCTCTCCAGAGGTGGCCGCATTTGTAGAGGTCAACACCCTCGACGACATCGCTGCGGACATGGTCGATTATTTTCAAAAAAGCAACGACATGGATTGGGCCGGCGCGATGGGGCATCACCCTTTGCACAGGCAACCAGATACAGCTTTTCTCTCGCAAGCTGTGGAAGTCATGACCCGGTTCAGCGATATGGGGCTGCGCAACCGCACCGAAAAGGTCGAGCTTCTCTATGCCAGCGAGTTGGTGGATGACAACGACCAAGAAGTGGTGCTTCTGAATATGAATTTGGTCCATTTTGTGGATTTCAATTCCACCTACGAGGGCAATGTAGAAGGCATGAAAGGCATGGTGGAGTCCAATTACGGCAAGGGCAATGCGACCTATCATGTCGGCGAGCCTTCCGAGGTCGACAGCTTGCCGCCTTTCCGATACTGGGAAGTGCGCGGGCAATCACGGATCTGGGCGTTGTCAGCGAAGGACTCGAGCCACTGGTGCTTTCTTCCTGCGAACTTCAACGAGGGCGGCGGAGGCAATTACATGTCAGGTGAAGCCATGGTCGCTGCCCTGCGCCACCGACGCGAATTCGATCCGAACTACGAACAAAGGTGAGCGCGGCGGACATGAAGGCGATCAGTGGGTTCCATGTGGTGGACGAATGGTCACCTCTGGAAACGGTTCTCGTGGGCATCGGTGTGGGCATGGGCGCTCCTCCCCGATTGGAGGACACCTATGACCCCAAATCAAGGGAACACGTCCTCTCTGGAACCTACCCTTCTGAATCTGCCGTGCGGGCGGAACTCACTGCGTTTCGGGAGAAACTCAAATCTCTGGGTGTCGAGGTGCTCACCCCTTCCCCGCTTGGAACGAACCAAGTCTTCACCCGAGACATCGGATTTGTGCTCGGTGAAACGTTCATCAAAACCGCCATGGTGGAAGATCGTGCGGAAGAACAGTTGGCTTTGACCGACATTCTCGCCGATGTGCCGGTTGCGTGCATCATCACCCCGCCACCGCCCGTTCGGATCGAAGGAGGCGATGTGATGCCGATCCATGGCAGCCTTTGGGTCGGCTACTCGGAGGATGAAGATTTCGAATCCTTTACGACGGCCAGGACGAATGCTGCGGCCTTGCAATGGTTGCAATCCTCTTTTCCGGAATGGAAAGTGCGGGGCTTTCAATTGAACAAGTCAGACACCGACCCGAGAAAGAATGCCTTGCATTTGGATTGTGCCCTTGGCCCACTGGGGCTTGGGCATGCCATCATTCATCCGGAGGGTTTCAAGCAGCAGCGGGATGTCGATTTCCTGATCCAAACCTTTGGGGAAAGGAAGTGCTTGTTCATCAGCGAACAAGAAATGTACGATATGAACTGCAATCTGTTCAGTGTGAACGAATCCACAGTCATTTCTTCAAGTGCATTTCACCGCATCAATGCCCAGCTCCGCGATTGGGGCTACACCGTGCATGAGGTCCCGTTCTCGGAAACCGCAAAAATGGAAGGCCTGCTGCGATGTGCGACGCTGCCTTTGCGAAGGTCCCCCAGATCTTGGTCTTGATTTGAATGCCTGTTACAGGGCGGTTTTTCTCAGCATCCTTGTCGACCTTTGCCCCTTCCACACCCTTTGATTTTTTGACATCATGCCCGATCAATCCACCGCTAACCTTTTGATGGTCCGGCCGACGCAGTTCCGCCGAAACGAGCAGACTGCTGTGAACAACCACTACCAGCAGACATTGGCCGGACAAACGGAGGAAGAAATCACTGACTTGGCTTTGTCTGAGTTCGACAATTTCGCCCGCACATTGCAAGACGCTGGGGTTCGTGTGTTCATCTTTGATGCGGACGCAGATTTTGATGCGCCCGACGCTTTGTTCCCCAACAATTGGGTGTCGTTTCACGCAAACGGCGACATCGGCCTTTATCCGATGTTTGCCGAGAATCGACGGGTGGAACGAAGGGAGGACATTCTCATCGACTTGGAGCACCTTCAGGGTTTCGATGTAGACCAAATCGTGGACTTCACCGAATTCGAAGAACATGGAAAGTTCTTGGAGGGGACGGGGAGCATTGTTTTGGACCGCCAGCACAACCGCGCCTATGCGGCCCTGAGTCCGCGGACCGACAGAGTGGCATTTGAGCAATTTTGTGAGGCGATGGACATGGACGGTGTGGTCTTTACCGCCTTCCAAACGACCCCAGAGGGCCGCTCGCCGATTTACCACACGAATGTCATGATGTCCATCGGAACCTCCTTTGCAGCGATTTGCTTGGATTGCATTGATGATGCGGAGGAAAGAGAAATGGTCCGGACTTCGCTGGCAGAAGACGGTTTGGAGGTGATTCCCTTGAGCGAGGATGAGATTGAGCATTTTGCCGGCAACATGCTCGAAGCAAAAACCATGGCAGGCGAAACGCTGATCGTGATGAGTCAACAAGCCAGAGAGGCCCTGTCACCGGAAATTTTGGCACGGCTGTCCGCACACGGACGCATCCTTTCCGCTCCATTGCACACAATTGAAACTTGTGGCGGCGGGAGCGCCCGTTGCATGCTGGCCGAAATCCATCTGCCCTTGACCTCGAAAGAATCTGAACAATGAGTGCAACCCTCGACAATGGCATCGCAACCGCCGTGATTGGCGCTTGTCAAGAACTCTTTGGCGCAGCCCCAACGCACGATCAAATCCAAATCCAGCGAACGCGCAAGGAATTTGAAGGCGAGCGCACGGTGGTCGTCTTCCCCTTGGTCAAATTCTCGCGATTGAGCCCTGCCGAAACTGCTGAGCAGCTTGGACAAGCTTTGCGCGCTGGGGACAACGACATCGTGGGCTATGAGGTCGTCAAGGGATTCTTGAACTTGACGCTGGCGGACAAGGTTTGGCAAGACCAGATTTCAGAAGCCATTGGCAACGAAAGATTTGGCCTTCAACCTGTGGGCTCGCGGCCGGCGGTGATGGTGGAGTATTCCTCTCCAAACACAAACAAGCCGCTGCACCTGGGACATCTGAGAAACAATTTCTTGGGATTTGCAATCGCCCAAATCTTGGAAGCCCACGGCCACGAAGTGATCAAAGTGCAAATCATCAACGATCGTGGCATTCACATTTGCAAATCCATGGTGGCCTGGATGCGATTTGGCCAAGGCGAAACCCCATCCACCACGGGGATGAAGGGCGACAAGCTCGTTGGAAAGTATTACGTGGCATTCGATCAACATTACAAAAAGGAGGTCCAAGCTGCCATTGCGGAGGGACAAACCGAGGAGCAGGCCAAGGCGAATGCCCCGATTCTGCTGGAGGCCCGAGAAGTGTTGGCCCAATGGGAGGCGGGTGACGAAACGGTGCACGCGCTTTGGTCAAAGATGAACGGTTGGGTCTACGATGGTTTCGAGACGACCTATGCGGAGATGGGAGTGGCTTTTGACAAGCTGTACTACGAATCCCAAACCTATCTGCTGGGCAAGGAAGAGGTCATGAAGGGGCTGGCCGCTGGTGCTTTCAGCCAGCGTCCTGACGGCAGCATCTGGGTCGACATGACCGAGGAGGGCATGGATCAGAAGCTTTTGCTCCGAGCAGATGGCACGGCCGTGTACATGACGCAGGACATTGGAACGGCCTTGCAGCGCTACCGCGACTACCCTGGCTTGGATCGTCAGATCTACACAGTCGGCAATGAACAAGAATACCACTTCAAGGTGTTGTTCGCCGTTTTGGCCAAACTCGGCATCGACGGCGCCGATCGCAACCACCACCTGAGTTACGGCATGGTTGAACTCCCCGAAGGGAAAATGAAATCCCGCGAGGGCACGGTCGTGGATGCGGACGATTTGCTTGCGGAGATGGTGTCAACAGCACGTTCAATGGGCGAAGAGTTGGGGAAAACGGAAACGTTCAGTGAGGCGGAAAAAACCCAGCTCTACAAGCAAGTCGGCTACGGTGCCTTGAAGTATTTCTTGTTGAAGGTGCAGCCCAAGAAGTCCATGATGTTTGACCCCAAAGCTTCCATCGACTTCATCGGCAACACGGCCCCGTTCATCCAATTCAATCACGTCCGGGCGAAGAGTGTGCTCCGGAAGGCCAACCGCTCTGTTGAGGACATTTTGCGTCACTTGGATGGACTGGATACAGCAGCAGCCCTCGACAGCGAAGAGCGTGGTTTGGTCCAAACCGCCTTGTCCTTGCCCGATGTCGTGCAACAGGCAGCTGCGCAGTACGACCCCAGCCTTTTGGCAAACTTCAGTTACGATGTGATGAAAGCTTTCAGCAGCTGGTACGCCAGCCATCCCATCTTGCAAGAACAGGATGCTGCCCAGCAGACTGTTCGGTTGTCCATTTGTGCTTTGGCAGCGAGCACAGTTTCCACGGCCATGGGCCTGTTGGGCATTCAGATGCCCGACCGCATGTGATCGGAATCAAAGGGACGACGGCGTATTTTGCAAAAGCACACGCCGAACCACCTGAGACCGGGGCGCTTCGATTTTGACTTCAATGTTGCGCCCTGTCCATTCTTCAGGCACTGGCCAACGCCAATTTGCGTGTCCCCCATTCATGGGCCCGTCGTGGATGGTGATCGGCCTCTCGATGCCAGGGGCTTCGACGGTTACCTTCAGGCCATCTACCCCGGCCCCAGCGATGTCTGCAGAAATCTGCAACACCTCACCCTGTTGGACCACCCCGGCCCCAGACAATTCAACAATGCCAGGGGGTGTCTCGTGTTTCCGCATGGCAAATGCCATCCGCCGAAAAAGCACCCAGGCCAACCCAAGCAAGAGCGCCACGAGCAAAACATTGCGAAACAATTCGAGCGTTTCTGTCATCACATCGACAAGATGTCCTTGATGTTCCCGGCCCGTGTGTACCGATCAAACACCTCATCGGGTCCGTTCAATTTTTCGGCGATGGTGAAAGATTGGTAGTTTCCATTCTTGCTCGGACGCACCCGAATGTCTTCCGCCTGTTGGAAAATGGTTCTCAGTTCAGTTTCCCTCTCCGTACAGGTCGGCAGAATGAATTTGAAGGTGAACACAGAAGGCCATTGATGAAAGTGGTTGAGCTGGTCGCGGAGTTTTTCCAGTCGCGCTTCAAAAGCATTTGAGTCGGTGGTCATGAAGGCCAAATTTAGCACTTCCCCTCCCCTTTCTCACCATTTTCTCACATACAAGAAGGGGCCACACCGTAGTGCAGCCCCCTCCCTAGGAATCGGTCTTGCCAGACTCGAATTCTATCGCATGTTGTACGAAGCGGATGCTTCGGTTATTCGCAAACGGTACCGTAGAGTTGGAAGAATTCCAACAGGTCCCCCACATTGACGTTGCCGTCATCGTTGAGGTCACCAGGACATGGATCTGGATAATCGCATCCCCCTGGGAACGTGGCATCCGCGTTGTAATCCAATCCATCTGGGTCCATGCAACCGACGACCAAACAGGAACCATCTTCAATGGTGAAGAGGGCGTCGTAATTGGCAGCCGCTGGATCTGTACATCCGGCATATTCACAGCTGCCGTCGTCCAGGATCGCCGTTGGGTCGAAGTTTGCAGCTTCTTCATAAGTACATCCTCCGTACAGATCCACATTGATGTTCTGTTCGATGGTTGTGCTGTTGCCGCAAGCATCTGTGACAGTGATCGTGCGGAGAAGGCTGTAGCCAAATCCGTTGACACTGGAGTACACATCCGTGGTCTCATGTGTCCAATCGCTGCAAGCGTCCTCAACCGTCACGCCTTCAAAGTCAGGGAGCATTTCCCCGTTGTAGTACGTCAGGTTGACTGACGCTTCGAAGGTCACCTCAGGCCCTGTGGTGTCCTCGAGGGTGATGGTCTGGGTCGCCGTTGCAGCATTTCCGCATTCGTCAGACACCGTCCACTCCCTTGTCAGAACGTTGTTCGCCAAGCATGACCCTTCGCTCGTGCTGTAGCTGTCCGCATATTCGATGGACAAGACCCCAGCACAGTTGTCTTCAGCATTCATCACATTGCCCACGGCAGCGAGATCAGCAACATCTGTAGAGCACTCTACTGTCACGTCCGCAGGGACAGTGAATGTTGGAGCGACGTCGTCCGTGTAAACAAACTCTGTAGCAGCCATGGACATGTTGCCGCAGGCGTCCATTGCTGTGTACGTCCGGATGACAGAAGCCATGCCCGTGCAGTTGACATCTCCAGCTTCGTCAGCGAAGGTCACCTCCACAGCTGAACAACCATCGGATGCGCCCGGCATCTCTGTTGGCAGCTCCGCGCCGCAAGTCAAGCTGATCGTTTCAGGCACCGCATCCAAGACAGGTGCGATGTCGTCAATGAGCTGAATGATCTGAACGGCTTCTGTGGTGTTGCCACAAGCGTCCGTTGCTGTCCAAGTCCTGCGGATTTGGTCGTCTGCGAAGCAACCTTCAGCAGAACTGACCATCGCGTCCTCGTACGAAACATCCACAGCACCACTGCAATTGTCCATCACGTCTGACGGTTCACCAGTCATAGATGGGCTGGCATCCTCACCACAAGAGACAGATGTGTCTGATGGCGCAGTGAAGGATGGCCCCTCCTCATCGATGATGGTGATGACCTGCGTCGCTTCGGCCTCATTGCCGCAGGCATCAGTCGCCGTAAACGTTCGGATGATGGTTGCTTGGCCTGTGCAATTCGCCTCGCCAGAGGTTTCGGCAACAGTCACCGCAACCATTGAGCATGCATCAGCAGCAACGGCCATGTCCACAGGTGTCTCATCTCCGCAGGAAATGTTCATGTCTGCAGGCACGCTTGTGAAGTATGGCGCCACCTCATCTGTCAAAGAAATGGTCTGCTCAGCTGTCGACACATTGCCACATGCATCCGTTGCAGTCCAAGTCCGGATGATCACATCCCCTTCAAAACAAGTGCTTTCGCCCATGGCGTCTTCGTAGGCAACCGTGACGTCACCGCAGTTGTCCATCGCATCCGTGACGTCGCCTGTGATAGACAAGTCGTTGAGATCTGACCCACACGCCAGTGACGCATCGGCTGGGACAGTGAAGGTCGGCGCCGTCTCATCCACCACGGTGATCGATTGGACACCGTAACCGATGTAACCGGCATTGTCCGTTGCAGCCCACGTACGTGTGATCGTGTAGGCGTTGTCGCAGGCACCTTGCTGAATGACATCGGTGAATGTGAAGGTCAAATCATCATCGCAATCGTCTGAAGCCATTGGTTCGCGGATGTCTGTCTCCACAGCGTCACAGGAAGTCGTGTAATCCTCTACGCTGGTGATTGTCGGCGCAGATGTGTCGTAGAGACAGGTATTCTCACAATCATCACTGTAGATGCAGCTGCCATCGTCTGTCATGGCCCCGTCGTAGTTGCAAGCAGTCGCATCCGTGCAACCACAGCGGCTATCGCCAAACGAAGCAGCCACGTAAATCGTGTTGTCCGCCGCTTGCCCTTCTGGGAAAATCTGCAGGTAAACGCTTCCATACAAAGTGCCTGGAGTCGTCAGCTGCGCGAAGAGGATGCGGTTGTCGTCACCGGCAATGCCATATTCGCCACCCAATCCTGCTTCTACAAACCAACCAGATCCAACCTCGTCGTCGATGACAATGCTGTTTCCTGACTCGAATTCACCCAACCAAGCTGGGTCCATTCCACCTGAAGCCATTGGGTAATCCAAGACTGCGGCAGGCGTGTCGTCCCCAATCGTGACGTAAGAATCGTATTCCAACTGAGGGAAGAAGCCGAAGAGCGATGGGTCGGTTGCAAAGTGAGAGCCCGCAGGATCCTGGAAGAACTGCGAAGAACTTCCCAACACGATCGGGTTGTTGTCATCACCCAAAATGGCATTCAAAGCATCCGTTGGGTTGGCCGTCGTCACATACAAGCGGTAGGTCGTAGCCCCCATGACGCCATCGATGGCATACTCTTCGATTTCAATGGTGTAGTCTGGATTGGATGTCTCGATGTTCGGGCAGCTGCAATAGTCACAGAAGTCCATTGACGGTTGCTCCACACCTGGCTCATAGTTGCAGGCCGTAGGATCATCACAGCCCTGGAGAGCGTCGCAGATCAAATCACCATTGATGTCCAAACAATTCCCTTCGCAATCGAATCCTGCCTCTGGATATTCGCAAGAGCCATCCTCCTCGGCAGCGTTCATGTTGAAGTTGCAAGCTGAAGCGTCCGTGCATCCAGCGCATACCTCTGGGAATTCGCAAGTGCCATCGTCATCCGTCGCGTCTTCCATGTAGTTGCAAGCAGAAGCGTCTGTGCAACCTGCGACCTCTTCCTCATCGCAAATGCCATCCCCGTCTGCATCATTCATGCAAACACCGTCGCAGTCCACAAATTCGGACCCGAACAAGTCTTCTGGGTACGTGCAGGTGCCGTCGTCATAAATGGCTGCTTCGGAATAGTTGCAAGCCGCATCATCTGTGCAACCACAATCAGAACCTCCGAAACTCAATGAGAGGTAGGTGTCCTGTGATTGATCTCCGTTCGGGAACACCTGGACATACAATTGTCCTGTCACATCCCCGTCAGTGGTCAATTGCGCCACAAGCACACGGTTGTCTTCACCAGCAACGCCATTTGAAGCGCTGATCAGAGCAAACCAAGAGCCTCCGAAGAAACTGTCGATTTCCAAATCTCCACCATTCTCAAACTCCTCCGTCCAATTGTCTTCAGCGTACTCGACAAATGTGATCTCGCTTTCGCCATTGGCTGATACTGGCGCCTGGCTCACACCGATGGTCAACCAGCTGTCGTACTGAACTGATGGAAGCACGCCGAAGAACAGAGGATTGATCTCATGACCAGACAAACCGCCGAACTGACTCTGGAAGTAGTCCGTTGTGGTCCGCAGGAACGTCGGGTTGTTGACATCACCGGCCACAGCAGACACAAAGTCATCTGGACCAGGTGTGGTCACGTAGACGCGATAGGTGTTCTGACCTGGAATGCCATTTTCGGCGAACAGCTCGAGTTCAAGGCTGAATCCATCTTGGCCACCCACACCACATGAACAGTAATCACAAGATCCATCTTCGAAAGTCGCTTCTCCGTTGTAGTTGCAAGCAATCTCGTCTGTACAACCCAACACCTCATTGATGGTGATGGTCTGAACAGCCGTTGCTGAATTGCCGCAAGCATCCGTCGCGACGAATGTGCGCGACACGGTGGTCGATGTTCCCGCGGATGCATCCGATTCGTCGAAGAATGTCACTTCAGCATCTCCGCAGTTGTCCGTTGCCTCTGCAAGAATCTCTGGGACATCTGCCCCGACATCATAGCTCGCGTCTGCTGGCACAGATGAGAAAACCGGTGCAGTCTCATCAACAACTTCGATGATTTGCGTGGCAGAGGATGCATTTCCGCAATTGTCAACTGCAGTAAATGTGCGTTCGATCGTGTAGTTCGAGGGACATGCACCAGGGATGGTGTTTTCAGACACCTCTACGGAAACAGCTCCTTCACAATCTTCTGCCGTGGCCATGCCGTAATCTGGCATCTCCTCACAGCTGTGGGTCATGTCTCCTGGGACATCCAAAACTGGACCTTCTGTGTCTTCAAAGATGATGATTTGCGTGGCATTGCTCTCGTTGCCACAAGCATCAGCAACAGTCCATGTACGAATCACACCTTCATTCGCCAAACAAGTGGTTTCGTTTTCCACCATGGCTGTGGCTGTACTGCCTTCGGTGTAGACAGCGGTTCCAGACCACTCAATGACAAAACCGTCCGAAGTCATTGTCGTTGACACAGCAGCCGCAGGAGCGATGTTGTTCGATGCGATGGTGACGCCTGCGACGTCTGCAGATGCATTCGAGACAATAACGCGACCATAATCATATTGGTAGTCGTCGGTGTTGGGGGTCAAAGCGCCTTCAAAGGTCAAGTTGATGGTAGCGCCGTCAATGTCGACGACAATGGCCCCACGGTGGGACACCGGATTCTGTACAATGTCGTTCAGCGTCAACTCAGGGCCGTCACCGACTTCCACGCCTGTGGCTTCCAGAACAAAAGGCTGTCCGAAAGGACCGGGCACGTTCAATCCCATCTCTACGCGGATGTCCATCGTAGATCCAGAAATGTCGTTTGATCCTGCGTAAGGTGCGTCAACATAGCTGTAGGTCAAGGCGTCACTGCAATCATCATAGGAGGCTGTCGGTTCTTCTGCCGTCCCAGCACCTGGGGTGATGTCTGTTCCACATTCGACCACCAAATCTTCTTGTGCAATGGCCACGGGCGCCTCGTCATCCGTCAATGTGATGTTTTGCGCAGCTGATGCAGTGTTGCCCCAGCCGTCGGTTGCCGTGAACGTCCGGACAATGGAAGGACCACTGCCGCATGCTGCACCGGTTGCTTCGTCCTCGAAGGTGATTGTCAGAACACCTCCACAGTTGGCAGCTTCCGCTGTCGCCATCTCGGTGGGAAGTCCATCTGTGCATGCAGTCACAATGTCTTCTGGCACATGAGTGAAAACAGGCGCCTCACCGTTGTCCTCAGTTCCCCATCCAAAGGGCAGAGACAATTCAATCGCGTCGGCCTGAACACTGTTGGGGAAAACCTGAACATACAATTCGCCATTCAAAACACCATTGGTGGTGAATTGCCCGACCAGCACCCTGTTGTCATCTCCCGCCAAACCATTGGATTGGTTGATGGTCACAAACCAACCATCACCGTACTCGCTGTCCATGACGATATCATTTCCAGCATTGAACTGCTGAACCCAATCCGTGCTCGCAACGTAGTCAGGTCCGCCTTCTCCAGCGCCACCTGCCATTTCCAGACCAATTGTGACCCAACTGTCGTAGCTCAGCTCTGGAATCAAGCCCAAGACAAAAGCGTTGAAGTCTGTCGGGAACGGAGAGTTGTAACCTGGTGCTTGATAAAATGGCTGGGTGCTTGTGATGTACGTGGGGATATCCGAGGTGCCCGTGACAGCAGACAAGAAGTCATTGCTGCCGGCTGTGTTCACATACATCCGGTAGGTGGTTCCCTCTGGAGAAGTTCCCACTTCTTCAACCGAAACAGAATAGCCATTGACCGCGGCACCTCCGTAGCAGCAATAATCACAAGAGCCGTCTTCATCCGTGGCAGCAGGGTCGAAGTTGCACGCCATCGCATCTGTACATCCTGCGACTTCATACTCGTCGCAAACGCCATCTCCATCTGTGTCATTGATGCAGACACCGAAACAATCGTATCCGGCCTCTGGATAATTGCAAAGGGCATTGTCGGTGTCTGTGTTTGAATCGTCATTGTAGTTGCAAGCCGCGGGATCCGTGCAGTCAACCACCTCGAATTCATCACAAACCCCATCACCATCCGCATCGCTGTTGCAATTTCCATCGCAGTCGTAACCAAACTCAGGGAATACACATGCTTCCAAATCCGTCACAACGGACGGATCCACATAGTTGCAAGCGCTGGGGTTCAAACAACCTGGAACTTCATCCTCATCGCAAACGTAGTCGCCGTCGCTGTCGTTGAGGCAGTCGCCGTCACAGTCCACATAGTCCACCCCGTAGTAGGCGTCTGGGAACAAGCAGGTGCCATCGTCGTACAAGGCATCGGCATCAAAATTGCAAGCCGTTGCATCTGTGCACGCGCAGGGTGGCGTGCTGAACGTCACTGTAAACTGCAATTCCTCTGACTGAACACCCTCTGGGAAGACCTGAACGAGCAGCTCACCCGACAAATCTCCATCTGTCGTGAATTGCCCGATCAGGACCTTCTTGTCTGACCCCGCCACCGCATTGGGCGCGCCTGGGGACAAGAACCAAGCACCGCCGGATGGTGTGTTCATCACGATGTCTCCACCTGCCTCGAAATTGGCCGTCCAAGGGCTTGAAGGAGTCTCAGCAATCAAAACTTCCGCTTGGCCACCAGTCGGAGCAGACGTGAGTCCGATGGTGACGTAAGAGTCGAATTCCAACTCTGGAATGAACTGCAAGAACACGGGATTCAGCGTGTTCGGCGTGACACCGCCCGATGGGGCGGGAACCTGGAAGAAGGAAGTCGTTGTGCTGACGTTTGCTGGGCTGGATTCGTAGCCCGCAACTGCGGACAAGGCATCTGCTTCCGATGCCGTGTGGACATATACACGATAAGTCCGCAGTCCAGGAATGCCTTCATGGGAGAAAAGCTCAACATCCACATCGAAATCAGGGTTCGTGCTCGATGTCTGAGCGCAACAGTAATCGCAACTTCCATCATCGACATTGGCTCCGCCGTCAAAGTTGCAGGCCGAAGCATCGGTGCAACCAAGGTATTCACAAGAGCCATCCTCTTGCGTCACGTCGGGTGAGTAATTGTCTGCCGATGGATCGGTGCAACCACAAAGCTCACTGGTGAAGGAAAACTGGTGGGTGAAAGCGGCATCGCTCCCGCCATCTGCTGGGAAAATTTGAACATTGAGCGAGCCGGAGAGCTCACCCGCTGTGGTCAACTGGGCCAGCAGAACTTTGTTGTCGTCACCGGCAAAACCGTTCGACGACGTGCCCAGAATGAACCAACCGCCACCGGCAGTGGCGACGGAGGCGTCAATGTCAAGGTCGCCTCCAGAGAGGAATTGCGGACCCCAATCTCCCTCCCCCAGCAACAAAATGTCGCCTTGAGATGATCCAACCGCCTCTTCGTCGAGACCGATGGTGACGTAGCTGTCGTACTCCAGCGCTGGGAAGTACGAAAACAACAGGGGGTTGATTTGGTTGGGCGTCAAGCCACCAAACTGGTTCTTGTAGAACGACCCTGTGGTGTTCAAATGAACTTCACCGGGACCGGTCACTCCATCGGCCATGACAGCGGAGACAAAGTCATCCGATGCGGGTGTTTGGAGGTAAACACGGTACGTGGTCATGCCCGCAAGGGCGGCCAGCGCGGATTGTTCTTCTGAACCGTCAAAACTCATGTGCTCTTCGACAAGCAACTGATATCCGCTGTTTGCGGAGGGTTCAGAGCCGTAGCCGAAGCAAGCAGTTTGAGCGACCAATTTGCCCGAGAAGCTTGAGAATCCGACAAGCGCAGCGAGCAGGAAGTAGATTTTCGTCTGCATTATTCCTAGGTTAAGCGTCCGAAATTTACGAAATGTCGTCCTAACTGCCAAGCACATCGAAAGGAAATTTGGGTCAATCGAGAAAAAAAGCACTTTGAACGAATGTCTCAATGAGTCCAAAAAGCCTCACAATGAGTTGTAAATTCGCATTTCCAACAACGAAAACATGCTCGAAAATCTCCAGGAACGATTCGACCGCGCCTTTCAAATTCTCAAAGGACATGGCCAAATCACTGAAGTCAACGTCGGAGAGACGCTCAAAGAAGTCCGAAAAGCGCTGTTAGATGCAGACGTAGATTACAAGACGGCAAAGCAGTTCACGCAGCAGGTCAAAGAGAAGGCACTTGGACAGAAAGTGCTCTCTGCCATCAAACCGGGGCAGCTTTTGGTCAAAATCACCCACCAAGAGCTGACAGACCTGATGGGAAAGGCAGCTGCACCGATGCAGTTGCAAGGCAAACCAGCGGTCATCTTGATGGCGGGGCTTCAAGGAGCAGGAAAGACCACGCACACGGGGAAGTTGGCTCAATGGATACAGACCAAACAAGGCCGCAAGCCTTTGCTGATTGCTTGCGACGTCCACCGACCGGCAGCCGTGGATCAATTGAAGGTGGTCGGCGAATCCGTCGGGGCCGAAGTATACGCAGAGCCAGGGTCGAAAGATGCCGTGGGCATTGCTGAACGGGGGTTGGCCTACGCCAGAGCCAACGGATTTGGTGCAGTCATTGTCGATACCGCTGGTCGCCTGGCCATTGACGAGGACATGATGGACGAGATTGCTGCCGTCAAAAAAGCAGTCGACCCGACGGAAATCCTCTTCACTGTGGACGCAATGACCGGTCAAGACGCCGTCAGGACTGCCAAGGCGTTCAATGAGCGCTTGGATTTCACCGGTGTGATTTTGACGAAACTCGACGGTGACACCCGAGGTGGAGCCGCGCTGGCCATTTATTCGGTGGTGGGCAAACCCATCAAGTTTGTCGGGGTCGGAGAGAAGATGGACGCCCTTGAGGTGTTTCACCCCAATCGAATGGCCGACCGAATTCTCGGCATGGGGGATGTGGTGTCACTGGTGGAGCGCGCGCAAGAGGTTATTGACGAGAAGGAAGCAGCCCGTTTGGAGTCCAAAATCCGCAAGAACAAATTTGATCTCGAAGATTTCTACCAGCAAATCCAGCAGCTCAAAAAAATGGGCAACGTCAAGGACCTGATGAGCATGATTCCCGGCATGGGAAAAGCTTTGAAGGACGTCGACCTCGATGATACTTCATTCAAACGCGTGGAATGCCTCATTCAATCCATGACACCTGCGGAGCGCAAAGACCCGAACATCATCGATGCCAGCCGGAAAAAGCGCATCGCTCGTGGCTCCGGCAGTGACATTCAAGACGTCAATCGATTGTTGAAACAATTCGAGGACATGCGCAAGATGATGCACATGATGACAAAAGGAACGGGCGGCAAGCGCAGTCGCATGGCTGGCCTTTCTGCACTGAAGCGCTGAGGGAACTGCGTTTGGACTGATCGCAAGAACCGGGAACACCACAAAAACAGAGAAACCAAACCACCATGACGACCATCGATGGCAAGGCCACCTCACTGAGGATTCAAGACGAAATCACAACCGCTGTGGAAGCCATTCGCAAGGCAGGTGGCAAAGTGCCGCATTTGGCCGCAGTTTTGGTGGGAAATGATGCTGCGAGCGAAGTCTACGTGGGCCACAAGATCAAAGCGTGCAAGAGAATTGGGTTTGACAGCACGCTCATTCGCCTCGAAGAAAACGTTCGGCAGGAACAACTTTTGGAAGAAATCGCCCAGCTCAATGCCGACGATGACATTGATGGATTTATTGTTCAACTGCCATTGCCCCAGCACCTCGATGCCTTGGAAGTGATTGAGGCCATTGCCCCTGAAAAGGACGTCGACGGTTTTCATCCCATCAATGCAGGAAAGCTGATGCTCGGCTTGCCTTGTTTCGCCCCAGCGACACCCGCTGGCGTGATGGAACTGATTCGGCGTTACGACATTCCGACGAAAGGCAAGCATGTCGTCGTGGTCGGCAGAAGTCACATCGTCGGCACACCGCTATCGGTCATGTTCAGCAGACCCGGCGTGGATGCCACCGTGACACTCTGTCACAGCAGAACTGAAGATTTGGCCAGCATCACCCGGCAAGCCGACATTCTCGTGGCGGCCGTGGGCCGTGCTGGGTTCATCACGAAAGACATGGTCTCCAAGGATGCTGTTGTCATCGATGTCGGCATCAACAGCGTGGCCGATGCGAGCAAGAAATCCGGCCGCAGGCTGGCAGGCGATGTGGCGCCCGAGGTGGCCGAACTGGCCAGCGCGATGACCCCAGTTCCCGGAGGGGTGGGGCCGATGACCATCGCTGCACTCTTGACAAATGCGCTCCAAGCGGCAGAACGCAAGGCCCTGGATCGGTCGTGACCCAGGACGAGCTTTGGATGTGGCGGGCATTGGATTTGGCCCGGCGAAGTGGACATGCCCCCGCCCCAAACCCACGTGTCGGTTGCGTCATTGTGGATCAGAATGGCCAATGGCTTGGCGAAGGCTGGCACAAACGCGCCGGAGAGGCGCACGCGGAGGTACAAGCCTTGGCGTCCGTGCCCGATGCGCGGAGACATGCCATTCGAGGGGCCACGTTCTACGTCACCCTCGAGCCCTGTGCACATCACGGGCGCACGCCACCATGCGCTGACCGGTTGATTGCCGAGGGGGCTGCGCGCGTGGTGGTGGCCACCAGCGATCCATTTCCCGCTGTGAACGGTTCAGGCATTGACCGACTTCGCGCTGCGGGCCTTCAAGTTGACGTCGGACTGCTGCAACGGGAGGCACAAAGCATGAATGAACGGTTTTGGGTGAACACCCTCGAAAGGCGACCATGGGTCACCTTGAAATGGGCTGAATCCGCCGATGGATTCATGGACCCACGCTCGGAGCGAAACAGAATCGCAGGATCCGGAGGCGTTCCAATCACAGGCCCGATGAGTGCGCTGTTGAACCACATGCTTCGCGCTCAACACCACAGCATCCTCGTGGGAAGAAAGACGGCGGAAGTGGACGAACCGCAATTGACCAACCGCTTGGCGCCCGGCGATTCGCCCCAGAAATGGGTCGTGGATTCAGCTCGCAAAATGGACGCGAATCACCCTTTCTATACAAGTGGAGGCATGGCCATTGAGGAAATCCACTCGGATGCCTTTCAATCGTTGTTCCTTGAAAAAGGTGTGCACAGCATCATCGTTGAAGGTGGGGCGGAGACCTTGCGACGTTGGATCCATACCATGCCCTTCGATGAAGTGCTGGTCCTCAAAAGCCCTCACAGTTTCGGAGCCGGGCTTGAAGCCCCTTCACTGCCGCAAGGCTGGAAAACCACTCGGCGGTTGCGCCTGTTGACGGACTTCGCAGAATGGCTGCGGAATCCATCGAAACAACCTTCTCATTCGCTGCTCAACTTGGATCACTGACCAACCCACTTTCGGTCATGCGCCAAGTCTTGCCAGCGAGTTTGTCGCTGCGCAGGTGATCCACATTCTTGATACCACGCAAATGCCGTCCGAGCGAAGGTGACAGCTCCACCCCCATCCCCTGCGGCAGATACAATGTCACATCGACACACTGCCCGCGGAAGCGGCTTTCGACGGGGAAACGAAGGGCCGTGGGGAGGAGCACCGCAAATCCGTTCGGTTCAACGGTCACGGGATAAATGACCGCCAAACTGCGCTCACGTGCTTGTTGCCGATTTGCACCAGAGGCCTGCACTTCCCACTCAATGCGCGGCAAGGTGTCTGGAGACGCCTCAATGTCAATCCGAATGGCGTCATACATCAATTCACCATCCTCGAGGCTCAAAATGCCCAGATCGTCATCTTCTGAAAACCAACCACGCGCTGGCGCCGAGCCAAGGGCGGGCATGTGCAGCTGAACCAGGCCATTGGGGTCGGGTTGGAGGGGAAGGGATTGGCCAAATTTGGTCTCCGTTCGAAACTCCAGCCCCACGCGCGCGGCAACCACCCCCAAGATGGAAGCGCCTGCGATGCTGACGAGCACGCTCACCCCAATCATTGAGGCCAAGATGCCCGGACGCAAGCGCGGCCGCAGCAAGAGCCGAATGATCGTCACCACTGCTGTCACCACGGGACCCACAAGCAACAAAATCGCGCCCGCCCAAATCCAACTCGGAGCAACACCCTGCGGCAAGACGAGTGCCATCAATTCTGACATTGTTCCGATGCCATCGAATGAATCAATGTGAAACTCACCGATCTCCACGCCACCGGCTCCAGTCAAGAAAGCCAACAATGAAGCAGATACTGCCACAAATCCTGCCAACATTACAAAAAGGAATGTATACGCAAATATTCGCAGGCAAAACGCGAGAATTTCAGCGAATCCGTTTGTGGCTCTCGACAAGCCACGTGCGGTGGATTCGCCTGCGCCTCGGCCCCATTTGCGCACACGACGCCCTGCCGAATTCACCTCCTTGCCGACGGTTCTGCGCAGGTTTTCAAAATTGACCGGACGTCCCTGCATCGTCAATCGCTCTGCACGGGTTTCTGCAGCCGGAACGATGAGCCACAAAATGAGGTACAACGGAATGGCGAAGCCACCCGCAATCAAGGCAAAGATGAATCCGCCCCGCACCCAAACCGGATCCAACCCAAAATACGCCCCCAGTCCTGATGCCACCCCCGCGAGCAGGGCATCTTGACGATCCCGATACAATCGGCGAATTCCACGTTGCGGCCGGTCTCCTTGCCCTGGTTCCGATTCCTCTTGTTCAAAGTCAGATGGCGCGCCGATTGCACGCATCACCCACTCGATGTCCTCTTTGTTGACGACTTCTCGAACCCCAGCAAGGCGCTCTTGCAGCAATTCGGCGATTCGCCCTTCGACATCCTGCAAAATTTCATCGGCAGAAGGGTCCTGGTGCAGCGCTTGTTCGATGGCTGTCAAATAATCTTCGAGCAACTCGAAGGCTTCTGGCTGGAGGTGGAAACGAAATCCCCCCAATTCAATGGCTATGGTCTTGTTCATGGATTCAGGTGTCGGTTGTCAGGTGTTCAATGGAGCTCACAAGCTTTGCCCATTCGGCATTCAGTTCATCGAGGTATTCCTTTCCCATCGGGGTCAGAGAATAGTACTTGCGTGGGGGGCCGGATTTCGACTCTTCCCAACGATACGTGCAGATTCCTGAAGTCTTGAGCCTGGACAAGAGTGGGTACAACGTGCCCTCAACCACAAGGAGTTCGGCTCGTTTCAAGGAATCGGTGATGTCGCTGGTGTAGGCCTCCCCGTGCGCCAGCACACGCAAAACACACAATTCCAATGCGCCTTTTCGCAATTGCACCTGTGATTTGGCTGTATTCATGTCCGCAAAGATATATGCGAAAATCAGTACTATGCAATACAAAGTACCAAAAAACGGCAAAACTATCTTCGTCGGCTAATGGAAGGATTGTTCCCCCTGTTGATGGCCTGGCTTTGCGGAGCAGCGATCTTCACATGCTTTCGATGGCTAGAAACCCTTCGAGCAGATACACTGCTGGTGATTGTCATCAACTATTTCGTCGCTGCTGGCTTGGGTTGGGCGCTTGCTGGTGGATGGGAGACATTCGCCAGCGCGTGGCCCGCAACTTGGGTCATCACCGCGATGTTGGCTGGTGCTGCATTTCTCTACCTTTTTCATCTGATGGCAACAGCCGCCAGAACCCTCGGAGTGACGGTGACCTCGGTTTCGGCAAAACTCTCCATGGTGCTGCCTGTCTTGGTGTTTTTGGTCTTCGACCCATCAGATGAATGGAGTTGGAACAAAGGTTTGGCACTGGCCACGACACTTCCTGCCATCGTACTGTCCTCATGGCAGTCCAATCAGTCCGGCCTGTCCATCCGAGAATTGAGAATTCCCTTGATCATCTTTTTGGGCGGCGGAGCCATTGACCTGATGTTCGGCTGGTTCTCCGGTCCAGAACACATGACCGAGGCGCGCTACAGATACCTCTTCACCACACTGCCCTTCACTGTCGCAGGCGTCATTGGGGCGATGATGCTGGTGCTGCGGCGCAAAACACCACACAAATCCAATGCCTCTCCTTCCCTGCTCGCCACTTCATCCATAGGTATCGGCCTGGGCATCATCAATTTGGGGTCATTGTACTTCTTGCTCGAAGCCTACGCGCAACTTCCCCTGGACCGGTCTGCGATTGCCCCCGTGGTGAACTTGGGCATTGTGGTTTTGTCTGCCGCATTCGCGGTCGCCTTTTTCCGTGAGCCGCTGAACAAGGCCAACCTTTGGGGACTCTTTCTGGCGTGCACAGCCATCGCCCTGCTGGCTTTCTGATGTCCAGCAAGTGGCAACTGGATTTCACCAGTCGGTCTTGCGAGGTCAGTCCTGCGACTCTCCTTCACTCAAATTGCTGTTGCGCAAAGCGCGCTGCATTGGATTTTCGGAAACCCCACGCTCGGACTGCTTGAACAATTCAAACCGTGTCGGCGTGGGTCTGGGTGGCCAAGAATTGTCCGACATGTCGACATCGGCAGTTTCCAAATACGGGTCGAGAACGATGCGTGCGACTGGCCGATCCGTGACAAACACCTTTGTGACCTCATCCTGGCCCTTCCGCCAGATTTCCGCAGGAATTCGCCGCACCTCCATTTCTCCATCTTCGTATTCCAAGCCCAGAATCAACGGCATCACCAGGCCACCTTCATTCCGGAAAGTGATTTCATAGTACTGCTTGCCCGTGGCCAACATGGCGACATCCTCGGCCTCCAAATCTTGGATGTAGTCGTTGTAGTCGATGCGATCCAGCTCCATGACCACAAAAGGGTCATTCTCCGTGTAGAAATCTTTGAGGGTCGGGTCAGCTTCCAAATACGTCTCAGGGATTCCCTGTAGGTCGCGCATCAGAGAAATGTCTCCCGCTTCCTCTTCGGAGGCCATTCGCGCGAGCGCCTGTTCCACATCTGGATTGCCCGAGGAGGGCTGAAGCCAACGGATTTCATCCATCGCAATGTCAACGTGGTCCGTTGTGTAAAACCAACCACGCCAAAACCAATCCAGATCCACAGCTGACGCATCCTCCATGGTGCGGAAGAAATCGGCAGGTGTCGGGTGCTTGAAGGCCCAACGCCGGGCGTATTCCTTGAAAGCATAGTCGAACAATTCGCGGCCCATCACCGTTTCGCGCAGGATGTTCAACGCTGTGGCCGGCTTCCCATAGGCATTGTTTCCAAACTGCAGAATGGACTCAGAATTCGTCATGATCGGACTGATGCGCGACTTGTCTCCCCCCATGTAATTGCGGATGTCTCGAGCGCGCCCGCGGCGAGTGGGATAATCTCGGTCAAACTCCTTTTCCGTCAAGTACTGCACGAAGGTGTTGAGCCCTTCGTCCATCCAAGTCCATTGGCGTTCATCAGAGTTGATGATCATCGGAAAGAAATTGTGCCCCACCTCGTGAATGATGACCGAAATCATGCCAATCTTCGTGCGCTCCGAGTAAGTACCATCAGGCTCTGGCCGGCCCCCGTTAAAGCAAATCATCGGGTACTCCATCCCAATCCATTTGGTATGAACGCTGATGGCGACTGGGTAAGGGTAGTCAATGGTGAACTTGGAGTAGGTCTTCAGGGTCTGGGCGACAGCCTTCGTCGAATATTGCTCCCAGAGCGGGTTCCCCTCCTTCGGATAGTAACTCATGGCGAGTGGGGAACGATTCCCGACCTCAACTGCCATGGCATCCCAGATGAATTTCCGGCTCGATGCCCAGCCAAAATCCCGGACGTTTTCGGCATCAAAAACCCAGGTCTTCAGCCCCTTTTCGCGCCCTTTTTCTGCAGCACGTGCTTCCTCCTCCGTCACAATCATCACCGGCTGGTCGAACGTCGTTTGAGCCGTCTCAAAGCGCTTGCGTTGGGAGCTGGTCAACACGGATTTGGCATTCTTGAGCATCCCTGTTGATGCCACAACATGATCGGATGGCACTGTGATTTCCACATGATAGTCTCCGAAGTTCAAAGTGAACTCCCCGCTGCCCAGAAATTGCTTGTTCTGCCATCCTTCATTGTCACAATACACCACCATCCGGGGATGGAACTGTGCAATGGTGTAGATGGCATTGTTCTCTTCCTCAAACCACTCATACCCACTGCGGCCGCCATCGGCCATGCGGTCGTTGATGTTGTACCACCAATCGATGTCAAAAATGAACTTGCCGCCCGGCTTGAGTGGACTGGGCAAGTCAATCCGCATCATCGTCTTGTTGATCACGTAAGGCAGGGCGTTGCCCGCAGCATCCGCAACACGCTCGATTTTGAATCCACCATCGAAAGATGGCTCGAGGTCACGAATGCTCTCGAACGTGTTTCGATCACCGATGCGGGATTCTCGGATTTTGTGGGTGTCGCTGTCCTTCGCCCGAACGTTTTGGTCCAATTGCAACCAGACATAACGCAGTTCATCCGGACTGTTGTTGGTGTATGTGACGCGCTCCTGGCCATCGATCCGGTGGGCATCTTCGTCCAAACGAACTTGAATATCGTAATCCGCTTTTTGTTGCCAATAGGCGTGGCCTGGCGCCCCAGACGCAGTGCGATAGACGTTGGGCGTGGGCAATTCCGTGCCCAACTGCTTGAATTTGTTGATGTTCAGGTTGAAAGGGTTCGTCTCATCTTCAATGGGATTTTGAGCGGAAACGGAACCCGAGCCGAGACATGCAAACGAGGCAATGGCCGCAAAAGACCGGAAGGCAATCGGAATTTTCATCAAGCAGGAGATTGAAACGGAAAATTACATCAGAAGGTGCAAATGGCCATCAGTGCCCCAACACCAATTCTCCTGAACCGCCCAAATCTTCTGTGTCCAATTGATTTGGCCGTCCGAAAACCCAGACATCGCCCGAGCCCGCCATGGCCACATATGCATAGGTCGACGCGTGAATGTCGTGGCGACGATTCGTCGCTGCGTGCAATTGAAAATGTTCAGTGGTCAGGCCGGCTGCATCCAATTGAGACAGTCCTGACAAATACGCTCCTGCCCGCCTGACCTCCCCCCGGATGGACATCGTCATGGCCCCAGATGGCACATGAACGGCCAAAGAATCGGCTTGAAGCAGCACCTCGACCACGGCAGACGATCGGCTGCCAAGGATGGTGAAGTGGACGGGCGGCGACAAGGTATCGCGCGATTCAAAACGGCCATGCCCCTGCAAATGAATCCCGCTCGGTGTCGGGGTGAACAGCGAGCAAGTCAAATGCAAATCGGGCCGCCGCAACCAGCGGCAGGCATTCCCATCCCACAATTGGAGGGTGTCGGCGACAAAAGCGAGAGAAGCGTCATCGAGCAGGTCCTCAGGCCCCACCCAAACCGCCTTTGCCGAATCAACCGGCGCCAAACGCCAGACCACCTCGACCCCGTCTTCAACCCCCAACCAAGCGCCGTCTGTCCAGTCCAGATGTTCCGTCCGGGTCCCCTCCAATTCACTGACCCGTTCCCAACATCGGTCCCTTTCGCTGCACCCGAGAAGGATCAGAGCACAGGCAAACGACAGCATGGACCGGGGGGTCAACGCTCGTCGGATTTGGCCTGATTCCACAACACATCCATCTCCGCCAAGCTCATCTCATTGAGCCCCTGACCCGCTGCCCCTGCCGCACGCTCCATGTGCTGAAACCGACGAATGAACTTGCGGTTTGTGCGCTCCAACGCTTCATCTGGGTTGATGCCCTTCAGCCGCGCCCAATTGATCAACGCGAAAAGCACGTCCCCAAACTCCTCCGCTTCTGCCGATGCGTCGTCCGCCGATTGCAGCTCGCCGATTTCTTCGTCAACTTTCTCCCAAGCCCTGCCCGGGTCATCGAAATCGAACCCCACGCCGCGCACCTTGTCCTGAATGCGATAGGCTTTCACCAAGGAGGCCAGCGATTTCGGAACCCCCGCCAGAACAGACGTCTTGCCTTCTTTGAGTTTCAGCGCCTCCCAATTTGCCTTGACCGTTTCTTCGTCGTCGGCCTTGACGTCCCCGTATATGTGCGGGTGTCGACTCACCAACTTGTCGCAAATGGCATTCAAACTATCTGCAATGTCCCAGCCGCCCTCCTGCTCAGACGCAATCCTGGCATAGAAAACCATGTGCAGCATCAAGTCGCCGGTCTCGCCGCGAATCTCATCGAGGTCCTCGTCCAAAATCGCATCCGCAAGCTCATACGTTTCTTCAATCGTCAAGTGCCGAAGCGATGCAAAGGTCTGCTTGCGATCCCATGGACACTGCTCACGCAATTCGTCCATGATGGTCAGCAAACGCTCAAAGGCGGCCAACTTTTCCTTCATTGTGTGCATGCTTGCGAAGGTACGGCTACCTTCGCGGCTGTCGTGAGAAAGTTCCTGTCAGCTGCCGCGGTTGGGTGCGCTCTGGTGGCGCAAGGCCTGTCCTTTGCGGGAGGGGCGATGACCGAGGTTGTTTTGGCAGCAGATTCAGGCCAAACCCGGCTCCTCTCCCTCTCCAGCAGCTTGGGCCAAATCGCCCCGCATCGTCCTGAAATGTCTGGCCTCCTGGGGCGCAGGGTGATTGCTGTCGAGGCCGCTGTCGGGCGGTGGTCCCTGGGGAATTGGTCGGTGGCGGGGAGGCGCCGTGGTGCCACAACGTGGCTGTCCTTGAACCTGAGCGCCACCGGCAGTGAAACGCTGGGCAACCAAGCTGCCCTTCTGGGCATCGCCCGGTGGCCCATGCGGTGGGGGCTCAGCACGGAGACTGGCCTCGGTTTGGGGTGGACTTGGACGCCCTATGACCCCATCGAACGACCGACTGCCACCGCCCTTGGGAGCCACGGCAATGCTGCGATTCGATTGGGCATCGGCCGAACTTGGGGCGGCACGGCCGGGGTGCAAGCGCGCCTCGCCCTCCGGCTCACCCACCTTTCGAATGGCGGAATCACGCAGCCCAACCTCGGCACCAACCAAATCACCCTCGCCCTCGCCCTGGAGCATCACCCCGCCTCGGGCGACCGACAGGTCCCTTTGACACCGAACCGTTTTCCGGCACCGCCGCCGCTTATGATCGCGCTGCAAGCCGGCCCAAGGGACATCGGGTTGCCTGGTGGTCAACGCGCACAATTGTGGTCATTGCGCACATTGCGGGAATTTCCTGGGGCCATGGCGGCACGCGCTTGGTCCCCCGTGGTCGGGGGCGGAGCCACGGTCGCCTTCCGGCACAACGAACGTCCGCCCCAACTTTTCATCGAAGCGGGCGCCATGTGGCGCTGCGACCGTTTGGCTGTTGTGGGGACTTGGGGAGGCCTGGCATTGAACCCGAACGCAACCCAGGGTCCGGTCTTTCTTCAGGTGGATGTCTTGGGTCAAATCCGCCCCCAACTCGCTCTCTCTCTTTCCCTTCGCAGCTA
The DNA here is from genome assembly GCA_965661765.1 of uncultured Flavobacteriales bacterium. Classification (GTDB taxonomy): domain Bacteria; phylum Bacteroidota; class Bacteroidia; order Flavobacteriales_D; family Sanyastnellaceae; genus JBMYZL01. Next base: position 40,586 of record CBFIFE010000003.1, on the reverse strand, counting down.
TCGGCTCCGGGCAGAGCATCCGGCACTTGGGCTGGTTTGGTCCCCCTCAAAAACCCCTTACTGAGGACAAGGCTCACCAAAAAGGCCAAGGAACAACAGCATGTCTTGCACGGAAATCAAGCCATTCCCATCCAAATCCCCTGGGCAATCGGTGTCGCCATTCGGGCCAATGCAACTCCCGTCATCAAACAAGGCCATCGGATCATAATTGTCGGCTTCCGGCCAAGTGCAACCTGCACAACTTGTGATTTCGCAAGAACCATCATCCAAGATGGCCGCGGGGTTGAAATTGCAGGCAAAGGCATAGGTGCATCCGGAGAGGAATCCGCCCCCTTCCCCTTCATTCTCCGCATTTCCAAAAAGCCCCATTTCTGAAGCCAAGGTCCAACCGGCCGCCCAGTTCTCCCCGGCGGGATCGAACGCTCCGACGTACATCGCTGGTTCGAACCAACCATCTGCTGGCGGGTAAAACTCGTCGTTGTCCAACAGCAATTCCATGCTGCTTGGAAAAGGCCAAATGCTGTCTGTGATCAGTGCGCCATTCGTGGCAAAGCCCGCATCCATCATCGGATTTGCCGCATAGTTGTTGTTCTCCAACAAAAAACCTTCCATTTCCTGCTGCCCATTGAAAACCCCTCCTTGAACAAATTCCACGCCATTCCAAACCATCGCATTGTAGTCAATGATTTCAGAAATGGCCGTGCTGTCGCCGATTTGGTGAAACCGGTTGTTTCGAATCATGGTTTCTCCGAACAAATACAATTCCCATGCATCGCATGGATCATCATCCTCGAAATCAATGCCCAACTCAAAATTCGCCACCAACGAATTGTGCATCCTCACCCCACCGCCGTTGTGCAAACGAATGGCGGTCGAATCCCCATCACCCAGAAAAGTCATGTTGTACAATTGCGGGGAGGTGTAGGGCATAAAGGTGAGCGTCACGTCGAACTCTTCGTAATCATCCCCTTCAAAATCCGCAGCGTGCGCGCCCAATCCCTGAGAGGGGTTGGAAATGGCCAAAATGTGCTGGCCGCGCCCGCGCCAGCCCTGATCAAATTCCCACTGGTCTTCCGCATTGAAAAGCGTGATCAGGTGAGAAATGTCAGGGATGCCCCCAAAAATCTGCACACCGTCATCAGCGCTGGCAATCGTCTCAATGTGATCGATCACCGTTTCTGACCCTACAGCGCACAATTGCAGCAAGTTCGTTTCATTGCCATTGCCAAACTGACTGATGCCCAGAGATGTGCTGCCGTGACGAAGGCTGATGTACCGCAGAACGCCTGCAGAAGCATGTGGATCGCTTCCGGTACCGTACACATGTCGATTCTGGCCAGTAGGGTCTTGGATGCCTTCGGCCAAATCATTGCCATCATAAGTGTTGATTTCGCCATGTCCACAAACGACCAATCCGCCCCAAAGCCCACGATCCGAAAGGTTCGACGTGCCATCGAGCAGATCGCCCTCGTGCGTGAACACAATGGGGCACTCCGCGGTGCCCTCTGCATGCAGATAACCGCCCGGTGCGACCACCAAACTCCCGGCCTCTTGCGCAAAGACATAATCCACGCGCTGAGATGGGTTGCCGTTGGGCAGCACGTAGGTCAAAGTGTCGGTGATGATCCCTGCGCGTCCATGGACCACTGTTCCAGGGGCTATGGTCAAGGAGTCCCCAGCATTGACAAATGCGGTCTCTGTCAACAGGTAGATGGTGTCGCAAGACCAATGCGTTGTTCCGACGCCGGTGCCGCCACCATCCGTGATTTCCAGAACCGGACGGGTCTCGATCGGTGGACACCCGCATCCATCGACCACTTGCGCAATTGCAACGTCTGCAACGCACCCAAGCAGAAACATCCAAAGAAACCTGTTCACACTTTCCGATTTTCTACCGAAAATACGACAAATTCGCCAACAGAATTGTCATTAACTTTGCCAAATGGAATGGAAAGTGGTACTGCTCACCATCGGAATGCTGGGCTTGGGATTTGCGGGAATTGCCATCAAAATTTGGATGAAAAAAGATGGTGAGTTCGCGGGCACCTGCGCCAGCGCGAACCCCATGCTCAAAGACGAATCCGGAACTTGTTCGGTGTGTGGAGCGCGGCCCGAGGAGAATTGCCTCAATGATTGATGGACGCTCGGGCTCGGTCAGCGTGCGCAGTCTGCGTACTCGGTCAGCTCAAGGAACGCAAACACCGAAATCTCGCTGCTGAGGCAAGCTCGCCATCACTCTTCGTAGAAAACGAGGCTTTCTCCCCAGCCAGGCGAAAGCCAATGGACCGGTTCTCCTCGCTCATCCGAACAAATCCAAAACGCCTCAATGGATTCCTCTGGGTGCTTTTGCCGGTAGGCCATGATGAATTCCTTGCCTGCTTCCGGCCCCAGCACCATGCAGGTCGTTGCGAGGCCATCTGCCAAGGCTGCATCTGAAGCCCGGATGGTTGCGCTCAGCAAGGTGTGCTCCACCGGGTAGCCCGTGCGGGGATCGATGGTGTGGCTTCTTCGGACACCATCATCATCGAGGTAGAACTTTCGATAATTGCCGCTTGTGCAAATCGCAGCATTTTTCAAGGCGACAACCGCTTCGAGTTGGCGTCCTTCCGACCAATCCTCCACGGGCTTATCGATGGCGATGCGCCAGGGCTCACCGGAACCATTCGTCCCGTGGCACTTGACTTCACCTCCGACTTCAACCATGAAGTCCGCTACGTCCGACGCCAAGAGCAAATCTGCCAACAGGTCCACGGTGTATCCCTGTGCGATGGAATTGAAATCCAATCCACAGAGTGAATCGCGTTTGAGCATCTCTGTGCGCTTGTACACCCGATTTTCAAAGACCTCATTCATGTCCAGTCGGCTCCATTCGAAGCCGACATGAGGCATCACAGCGTCCACGTCTTCCGAGGCAACAGACTTGCGCCGAGAAAGGCCAAATCCCCACAATTCCACCAATGGTTGGACAGTCGGATCGAACGCGCCCTCGCTCTCCTGATACAATGAACGGCTCCGCTCATAAATCACCGACCAGACCAAGGACGAATCCACAAATGCAAAGACGGTGTCCGTGCGACCCCAATTGTTCAGCCTGCTGATCACAGAACCCGGCATCCAAAGGTTCACAGCTTCGTCGACCTTGCGCAAGACGCTGTCGATTTTCGCTTGGTCCGTCCTTTGGTCTGAAACGTACTTGATGCTGTACGTTGTCCCCTGCGTTTCTCCGATGTGCACCTGTTCAATACGCTTTGAACCGCCCCCACAACCCGTGCAGACCATCCCCAACAACAAAGCCGTCCCCAGAATGGAGACGGCTTGTTGAAATGGACGAATCCTCGAATCAACCACCAAAGTCATCGAAAGCCACATTCTCTGGAGGAACCCCCCAATCGTCGCACATTTTGATGACCGCTTGGTTCATCATCGGTGGCCCGCAGAAATAAAATTCAATGTCTTCAGGTGAATCATGATGCTTCAGGTGATGCTCAATGACCGCATTGTGCACAAAGCCGAGGAAACCGTCCCCCTTCTCGTCATGAATATCCTTCTTCTCGACCCAATTGTCCTCTTCCGAAGGGTCGGAAAGAACCACGTGGAATCGAAAGTTTGGAAACTCCTTCTCAATTCTTCGGAAATCGTCGAGGTAAAACAATTCACGCTTCGAACGTCCGCCATACCAATACGTGACCTTGCGGCCCGTCTTGAGGGTGTGGAAAAGGTGGAACAAATGAGACCGCATCGGCGCCATGCCTGCACCACCGCCGATGTACACCATTTCGGCCTCTGTCTCCTTGATGAAGAATTCGCCATAAGGTCCAGAAATCGTGACTTTGTCACCCGGCTTTTGCGCGAAGACATAAGACGAACAGATGCCTGGGTTGACCTGCATCCAGCTGTTCCGCTCACGATCCCAAGGTGGGGTGGCAATCCGAATGTTCAACATCACGATGTTGCCTTCAGCAGGGTGATTGGCCATGGAATAAGCCCGAACGATGGGCTCGTCATTGACCATCTTCAAGTCCCACAACCCAAACTTGTCCCATTCGCTCTGAAACGTCTGGGGATCCTTGTGGTGCTCAGGGTGGGCAGCAATGTCCATGTCCTTGAAATTCACGGTCACCGGGGGAACGTCCACTTGGATGTAACCGCCGGCCTCAAAGTCCAGCTCCTCCCCTTCCGGCAATCGCACCACGAACTCTTTGATGAAACTGGCCACATTGTAGTTGGACTGTACCGTGCATTCCCACTTTTTGATGCCAAACACCTCCTCGGGCACCTTGATGTCCATGTCCTCCTTGACCTTCACTTGACAGCCCAATCGCCAATGATCGGCAACTTCTTTTCTGCTGAAGTGCGGCTCCTCCGTGGGCAAGATGGCCCCACCTCCTTCAATCACCTGGCAGCGGCACTGAACGCACGTTCCACCACCGCCACAAGCAGATGGCAAGAAAATGCCATTGTTGCCCAGCGTGGTCAGGAGGGTGCTCCCACCATCCACTTCAACAGTTCGTTCCCCATTGATGGTGATTTTGATTTTGCCACTCGGTGAGAGTTTGGCTTTTGCAAACAACAACAACCCCACCAACAGCAAGATGATGGCCAGGAAGAATGCAATGGTCAAAAGAATGGTCGTCGTCATTTCCTATCAAATTTCAATGCCCATAAAACTCATGAATGCGATGCCCATCAAGCCTGTAATGATGAACGTGATGCCCAAGCCCTTCAGTGGCGCTGGGACGTGCGAATAGCGAATCTTTTCTCGGATTGCAGCGATGGCCACGATGGCCAGCCACCAACCTACACCGGACCCCAAACCGAACACTGTGGCCTCTCCGATGCTCGGGTATTGCCTGTCCTGCATGAACAAAGCGCCACCGAGAATGGAGCAGTTCACTGCAATCAACGGCAGGAAAATGCCCAAGGCACCGTACAGCGCTGGAGCGAATTTCTCGACAATCATTTCAACCAACTGCACCATCGATGCAATCACGGCAATGAACATGATGAAACTCAAGAAACTCAAATCCACCGAAGCAAACTCAGGACTCAACCACGCCAACGCCCCCTCTTTCAAAACGTAATTCTCCAAGAGGTAGTTGATGGGCACCGTGATGCCCAGGACGAAAATCACAGCGAGACCTAGACCGTTGGCTGTTTTGACGGTTTTCGAAACCGCCAGGTAAGAACACATGCCCAAGAAATAGGCGAAAATCATGTTCTCAATGAAAATGCCCTTCACGAAAATGCTCAAATACTCCATCAGTTCTCTTCAATCAGTGATTTGTTTCGGCTTCTTTGAATCCAAATGATGACGCCCACCGTCACCAAAGCCATCGGAGGCAAAATCATCAGGTTGTTGTTCTCATACAACCCGCCTTCTGCAATGAACCAGCTGCTGGGCAGAAATTTCACCTGCCCCATGCCTGGCAAGCTGATCGCTCCACTGCCGAAAATTTCACGAACGATGCTCACCACAAGGAGAATCCAAGCATAACCCATCGCATTGCCAATGGCATCGAGAAAAGAGGGACCTGGCTTGTTGCCCAAAGCGAAGGCCTCCAAACGCCCCATGATGATGCAGTTCGTGATGATCAGTCCCACAAACACAGACAACTTTTCGGAAATGTCGGGTTGGAAGGCCTTCAAGACTTGGTCCACAATGATGACAAGCGAGGCCACTACCACCAATTGCACAATGATGCGGATGCGATCTGGAATGGTGTTGCGCAACAAAGAGATGATCACATTGCCCCCTATCATCACAAACAAGACTGAGAGGCTCATGATCACGGCCTGCTGCAATTGCACCGTGATTGCAAGTGCAGAACAAATCCCAAGCACCTGAACCGTGATGGGGTTTGAGTCGTTGAGTGGGTCACTCAACAGCTTTTTGTTTTTCTTGGAGAACAATGGCTCTCTGGCCTTCTCCACGGTCTGTGTTTCAGTGCTCATCGCGATGCTCGTGCGTTTTGCGTTTCGAAATAGTCCACGTACACCTTCAAGGTTCGGTCGATCATCTCCCCCACTCCTTTCGAAGTGATGGTGCCACCGGTGATGCCGTCGACAGAGTGGGCTGTTGTCGGGGCCCCTCCCTTGACGACATCAAACAGCAACTCTGAGGCACTGTTGATTGTTTTCCCCTGGAACTTGTCCTGGAAGAAAGCCTCCTTGATTTCCGCACCCAAACCAGGTGTTTCGGTCTTGTGATCGAAGGTCGCGCCATAAATGGTCTTCATGTCCGATTCCATGGCGAGATACCCCCAAATCGGTCCCCACAATCCCGATCCCACAACAGGGACCACGTAGAGCGACTCTCCCTCCTTTTCGCACCGAAAAAGCGGAAATGTCAACTCCGCCTCTTTCATGGCCGCCCGCAAAACAGACTCATCTCCGTCGGCTGCCTTGGCTGCGCTTTTGACGTGCGCCCGGTAGTCCTTTTTCACATCGATGTTGAAAGGATCCGTCTTGTCAGTGGGGTCAATCGCTCCAGCTTTGGAGGATACAGCCTGACCATCCGCATTGAGCGCAATCCTCTCCACAACGTATTGCTGGAACATCTCAGATGCATTTGCCCGCGTGGACGAAATGCCAACCGCGCTCAACACATCCATCATCTTTTTGTCCGCAGCATTGGCGTTTTGCCTGTCCTTAAGGGACAACGCGGTAAATGCCAAAGTGGAACCGACCACGACCACCATCATCACGGAAAACGCGAAGGTGTAGCCTGTGCTGTTCTTGTTCATCGCCATAAGTCTCCAGGTTAAGCGGTTGCAGGAAGTGAAACAGCCGCGGAACGACGCTCTCTGCGCTTGATGTTCGCAGCAATCACGTAATGATCAATCAAAGGTGCCATGACATTCATGAAGAGAATCGCCATCATCACACCTTCGGGATACGCAGGATTGAACACCCGGATCATGATGGACAAAAATCCTCCGAAGAAGCCGTATACCCACTTGCCCATTTCGGTTTGGGATGCCGATACAGGGTCTGTTGCCATGAAGACCATGCCGAACATGAATCCCCCCATGACAATTTGATGCCAAGCTGGAATGGTCATGTAAGCATTCAATTCCATTGCGTTGAACAAGCCCCCCATCACCAAACCTCCCATCAAGAAGGATCCCATCACCTTCCAGCTGCCAATGCCTGTCCAAATCAACAAGGCAGCGCCGAGCAAAATGGCCAAAGCCGATGTCTCACCGATCGAGCCAGGAATCACGCCGATCAAAGCATTCGAGAACGAAAACATGCCTTCCGGCCCAAACATGCTCATGACGCTTTGGACTTCAGCGGAACCCATGTCTTTGCCCACAGTCGAGGCCAAATGCCCCAAAGCGGTCGCTCCTGTGTATCCATCTACGAGCAAGCCGCCGCCTTTGCTGGCTGCGACATTGTGAATCCAAATCTCACCAGAGAGCTGCTTCGGATAGGCGAAGAACAGAAACGCACGCGCCGTCAGAGCGATGTTGAGGATGTTCATGCCTGTTCCACCGAACACTTCCTTGGCAATGATGACGGCAAATGCGACTGCAATGGCCACCATCCACAGCGGCACATCCACCGGCATGATGAGAGGAATCAACATGCCTGAGACCAAGTAACCCTCATTGATAGAGTGCTTGTTGATGCCAGCGAAAATGAATTCAATGCCCAGCCCCACCCCGTAGGAAACGACAATCAACGGCACCAGCTTTTGCAGACCAATCCACATTTTGTCTACGAGCATGGCGCTCCATGGATCTGACAATCCCACCTCGCCGATGGAAAGGAAATACTGGTGCCCTTGGTTCCAAGCCCCGAACAGCAGCGCAGGCAACAGCGCGACAATCACGAGGAACATCGTGCGCTTCAAATCGATGCCATCGCGGATGTGCACGCCCTTGTGGGTGGTGTGCCCAGGTGTAAAAGCGAATGTTTCGAGGGAGTCGTAAACCACCCAAAACCTCGAAAGCTTTCCTCCCTCTTCGAAATGCGGCCGGACATTGTCCAGCAAATTCTCCAAAAATTTCATGATTTTTCGTCGAATTAACCCAATTCTTGTTTCAACGTATCCAAGCCTTCCCGCACGATTTGCTGAACATCAATTTTCGACGTGCAAGCGTATTCGCACAGGGCAAAATCTTCTGGCGCCACCTCATAAATGCCGAGCTTCTCCATTCCGTCGATGTCATTCACCATGATGCTCTTGAGCAACTGTACTGGATAAATGTCGAAAGGAAAAACTTGTTCATACTGGCCCGTGACCACAAAAGCCCGTTCTTCTCCATTGGAGCAAGTGTCCATCTCAAACTCCTTGGTCTTGGGCAACAACCACGTGGGATAGGCCCGAGACAAGCTGAATTTGTCAAAACCCAGTCCGAGCCATCCATCGGCCAGCAAGAACTTGGGCTTGTTGCCCTCCGGCAAAAGCGTCAGTTGCCTGGCAAAAGCGGTCACATAACCGTCCGCATCGACCTGTTTTCCCGTCAAAGCGTCGCCAGATACAATCCGCACATTTGAAGCATCGAAAGAGGCTCCTCCGAGCAAGGATTGCACTTGCGCGCCCAACCGAATGCGAAAGTGGTTGGGGTTCGGGCATGCAGAACCCGCTGCGGCAATCACCCGCTCTGGGGCATACGTCCCTGTTTTCAAAAAGTCCCCGAGCGCTGCAACATCCTCGTAGTGCATGGTCCATACCACTTCTCCGCGGTTGATGGGCCAGGTGTGATGAATCTGCACACCGACATTGCCCGCTGGGTGAGGGCCTTCGAAGGTGGACTTGTTGACCCCGACAATGCCATCGAACGTGGCATCACCGGATTTCACCCCCAAGTGGACGCCTCCAGCACCTGCCACCTTGGCAAGCGCGTCAATGCCATGTTGGAAAGCATCGATTCTGCCTTCCATCACCAAGCCGGACTCTGGCGCAAGCGGCCCAGAATTGAATCCGGAGATGTGAACGCTTCTTGGCGTCACATCCGGGTTTGCAGGCACATCAAAAGGACGCTGTTTGATGAAACCGAACCAACCGCCGGCCGCAAGCAACGCCAACACGTCTTCTCGAGAGGCCTTGCCGAGATCGGGAATGTCAAACGTGCGACGTTCATCCTTTCCGTCGGGCGTGACTTCAATGGCCAAAATCCGGCGCTTTGCGCCACGAACAACATCCGTGACCTCACCGCTAACAGGGCTGAGGTATTGGACTTGAGGGTGGTACTTGTCATGAAACAAAGGGTCCCCAGCTTTCACCGTGTCGCCTTGGCGAACGATCAGCTTGGGCACCACGCCATGAAAGTCACCGGGTTGAACGGCATATTTGCCAGACACCGGGGCGGTGGAGACGTGGGCGTGTGCACGCCCTTTCAAACGAATGTCGGCACCTTTTCGGATCCGAATGATACTGCTCATCAGCTCACTTGGGTTTACTTTTCGGGGCGCAAAGGTAGGAACCGGATTCAAGCCGAAACCAAGTTTGGTCCATGAAAAGTTGAAACGAATGCATACAAGCCCCATCATGACCCTGAGCAAGACCTTCAGCAAGGCCCTGGGCCTCCTCGGGTGTCACATCGCTGCCCTTCTGGCCACAGGGCAAGACCCCATGCCTGTTCAGCGCGCGATGACCGACGTGAGAACCATACAACTCGCCCCGGTTGGCAGCCCGCTCGCCCCACCATTTGTCCCGCTCGAAGGCGGACAATTGCGGCTGTCGTTCGACTGGTTGGGCGAACAAGCACCGCATTTTTTCCTGCGGTTTCAGCATTGCACATTTGACTGGTATCCCTCACCAGATTTGGAAGTTGGGGATTTTCTGGAGGGCTTTCAGGAGCCAGCGATGGCGACAAGGGCAGCTAGTTTTGGCACAAAAGTGTCCTACACGCATTACCAAACCGACTTCCCCAACGACCTGACGCGGTTCACAAAAAGTGGAAATTACACTGTCGAAGTCATCGACCCTGCAGCGCCAGATCAACCCGTGCTCACCACGCGGTTCGTTCTCTTCGAATCCTTGGCTTCGTTTTCAGCCGAATTGCGCGAACCTCCGCAACTCGATCAGATTCGCAGCCATCAAGCCCTCGACTTCACCCTCCAGGCGAACGAATACCCCCTCGCCGATGCCCATGACGCGCTGCAGGTGGTGGTCCTTCAAAATGGGTTTTGGACGCTCGGGCTTTCGGGGCTTGTGCCCCGTTTTGTGCGCGGAAGTGAGGTGGACTTTCGGACCGCGGATTTGGCGAATTTTCCCGGTGGAAATGCTTGGCGATTTGCCGATTTGAAAAGCCTGCGCTTTGTGAGTCAAGGGGTGGCCCGGATCGAGGAAGGCGATCGGTTTTGGCACTTTGACCTCACGCCTGACAATCGCCGAGCTTACAAGACTTTCGATGCAAGGCCAGACATCAACGGTGCGTTTGTCGTGCACAATGACCAGTTCGAGGGGGCCACAGAAAGCGATTACATCATGGCCCATTTCCACCACGAAGTGGATGCGCCTTATCCAGGAAACTTGTTCGTGCTGGGCGGGTTTTCTGGGGGTTTGTGCCAAACCACCAACCAAATGCAGTGGAACGCTCAACAAAAACGGTATGACGCCAACATCCTGTTGAAACAAGGCTACTACAATTACATGTATGCATTCCAACCCCACCTTCGCTCGCGAAATGCGGAGGATCAGGTCTTGAACGATTGGTTCGGAGCTGTGGAGGGAAATCACCACATGGCAGGGAACCGATACGACTTCTTCGCTTATTACTGGGACCTCGATGGCTATGACCGGGTGATCGGGCATGAAGTGCTCGAGGTGGCCGGTCGGTAATCTGACCCCATGTCGATGTAGTTTTGCCGCATGAACGCACTCAGAATCTTTGTAACGGGCGCCACCAGCGGCATCGGAGCAGCAACAGCCCAATTGCTGGCCAATTCCGGCCATTCCGTCTTTGCCGTCGGCCGACGCCAAGCCCAATTGGCCACCCTCCATCCGAACGTGCACACAGCCGTGTGCGATGTTCTGGACCCCGATCAAGTGCGATCCGCCGTGGACCAAGCCGTGTCCGTGATGGGGGGAATTGATGTTTGCATTCCCAATGCGGGACTTGGGATGTTTGACAAGCTTTCAGAGGGAAAGCTCGAAGAATGGCATCACATGGTGGATGTGAACATCAAGGGCGTGTTGACGACTTTGCACGCCTGTCTCCCGCATTTGGTCGAAGCCAAAGGACATGTGGTCAACATCGGATCACTGGCTGCGCGCAATGTTTTCCCCAATTCCGGTGTCTACTGTGCAACAAAGCACGCGGTTTTGGCCATTTCGGAATCGCTGCGCATCGAATACCGCGAAACCCTCGCAGTGACCACAATCAACCCCGGTGCGGTCGACACGGAGTTCATTGCACACACCAGCAATGACAGCCTCCGGGACAGCTATGCCCCGGAATTTGCCAAGGGCATGCGAGCCGAGACCATTGCAGAGGCCATCCGCATGGCGATTGAAGCGAAAGGCAAGGCGGTCTTCAGTGAAATCACACTCCGCCCGGATCGCCGATGACCCTGGCGTTTCTGAGCTCTTCAAGTGGTTGGGGTGGGCTGGAGCGAAACCTCCTGCGCCATGCGAGGTGGCTGTCATCGAACCGTCATCGGTCCGTGGTTTTGGCCGTGGAGGGCACGCCGCTGTGGAACGCTGCGGCCGACCTCGACCGGATCGCCATCGTCCGTCACCACCGCTATGCCCACGGGTCGGCTGCGCGCCAAATGGCCCGGCAATTGAAAGAGATCGGTGCCCTGTTGCTCTGGACGCGGGACCCGAGAGACTTGGGAATCGGCGGCCGGGCGGCGGAACGTAGCGGCATTCCTTTTCTTTTTCATCAAGGAATGCAACTCGCTGGCCCCAAGCTGATGCCTTGGCATGTTCGGCGTTACCAACGCATCGGCTGTTGGGTGGCGCCTTTGGGTTGGCTCAAAACCCAAGTCGAGTCCTGGACCCCCGTCCCCGGCGAGCGCATTGAAACCATTCCGCTAGGGCTGGACGATTCGTGGTTCGAACCGCCTGCCCAGCGCATGGCTGCGAGGAGCGACTGCGGCCTGCCAAGAGACAAGCGCTTGGTGGGGTGCTTTGGCCGACTCGATGCCTTGAAAGGCCAAGATGTGCTCATCCGATCCTTGCAGCATTTGCCAGAAATTTGGGAAGCCGTCCTGGTGGGGGACAACACCGTGAACGACAACCGCAACATGCGCCAAGAACTCGAACATGTCGCACGTCAAACCGGGGTCGCCCATCGGGTGCATATTCTGCCGGCCATGGACCCATTGCGTCCGGCATTTGACGCCGTCGACGTCTTGGCGATGTGCAGTACATCTGAAACCATCGGCATGGTGACCCTTGAAGCCATGGCCGCTGGCTGTGCCGTGGTCGGCACGAGGAGCGGTGGCACGCCGGAATTGTTCCTGCGTGGCCGGGTGGATGGGCGCGCGCTTTGGGCGCCGGGTGATGAGCGGGAACTCGCCCGGTGCATTGAAGCGGGGCCGTTTCGGGCGGACCGGGAAGCAGTGGCGAATGAATTTGGCCAATCCCAGGTCATCGCCCAATGGGAAAGCTTGCTCGAACGGCTGCTGTCGCCCCAAGAGAAGCCGTAAATTCGCGCCTTCATGTCCCACATCCACGACGAAATCGCGAAGCGCAGAACCTTCGCCATCATCAGCCACCCGGACGCCGGAAAGACCACCCTGACCGAAAAATTCTTGCTCTTCGGCGGTGCCATTCAGACCGCTGGGGCTGTCAAGAACAACAAAATCACAAAAACGGCGGCCTCGGATTTCATGGAAATCGAGCGGCAGCGGGGCATATCCGTCGCCACTTCTGTGATGGCCTTTCACTACCGCGACAAGCTCATCAACCTGCTCGATACACCCGGCCACAAGGATTTTGCGGAAGACACCTACCGAACCCTGACCGCAGTCGACAGCGTGATCTTGGTCGTGGATTGCGTCAAGGGGGTCGAGGCGCAAACCGAACGGCTCATGGAGGTCTGTCGGATGCGAAAAACCCCTGTGATCGTGTTCATCAACAAGATGGACCTCGAAGGCCAGGACGCATTCGACCTGCTCGATGAACTGGAAGAGAAACTCAAAATTCAGGTGCGACCGCTGTCTTGGCCGATTGGCATCGGGCACACGTTCAAGGGGGTGTACTCGCTTTATGACAGCAATGTCAGGTTGTTCAATCCGGACAAAACCCGCATCGCGAAAGAAGTCGTGAGCATCGACGACTTGAACGATGCGGACCTCGATGACTTGGTTTCGACGGAGCGCGCCGACCAACTCCGGGAAGACGTGGAACTGATTGAAGGAGTCTATGAAACGTGGGATCCAGCGCCGTATCTCGAAGGGGATTTGGCGCCCGTGTTTTTCGGCAGTGCCGTCAACAATTTTGGCATCCAAGAGATGCTTGACACGTTTGTGGACATTGCCCCTGACCCCAGGCCCCGCTCAGCGGACACACGTGAGGTCGCACCAGACGAGAAGGCGTTCACTGGTTTCATTTTCAAAATCCATGCGAACATCGACCCCCGGCACCGCGATCGGATTGCTTTTTTGCGTGTTTGCAGCGGAACCTTCAAGCGCAACACCTTTTTCCACCACACGCGACTGAGCAAGAAATTGAAATTCGCAAACCCAGCCACGTTCCTCGCACAGGACAAGAGTGTTGTCGAAGAGGCTTGGCCGGGTGATGTGGTGGGCCTCTACGATACAGGCAATTTCAAAATTGGCGACACCCTCACCGAAGGCGAAGTCATGCAGTTCCGAGGCATTCCCAGCTTTTCTCCAGAGATTTTCAAGGAATTGGTCAACAAAGACCCCATGAAAAGCAAGCAACTTGAGAAAGGCATTCAACAATTGACAGATGAGGGCGTGGCCCAATTGTTCATTCGAGAGGTCGGCAATCGGAAAATCGTGGGGACCGTTGGAGAACTTCAATTCGAAGTCATCCAATACCGCTTGGAACACGAGTATGGCGCCAAATGCGAGTTTCAACCCAAGAACTACTACAAGGCTTGTTGGATTGTCAGCGACAATGAGGAGAAGCTCCAAGAATTCAAACGGATCAAAGGCCAAGACATGGTGCACGACAAAGACGGCAACGACGTCTTCCTCGCGCCTTCCAAGTTTCTGCTGGACATGGAGATTCAGAATTTCCCCGAGTTGACCTTCCATTTCACCAGCGAATTCAAAACCGCACAAGATTGAACCGCTTCATGCGTTGTAATTTGGCCTCCATGAAAGCGCTTTTCACCTTCCGCCCGCTCCCCTTCCTGATGATGCTTGCTGGCGGGCTGGTGTTTTTTCAGGCCTCCGGCCAAACCGAGGTCGTCCAAGTCTCCGGCATGGTCGTCACCACCGATTCGTTGTCCCCCCTCCCCTACGCGACCATTTATCGCACCCGCGACGAACGCGGCACCATGACCGACGTGCACGGATTTTTCAGTTTGCCCGCTCTTGCTGGGGACACCTTGCGCATCTCGTCTGTGGGGTTCATCCCCCGCGATGTGGTGGTGCCCATGGATTTGGCAATCCCCCGCATGAATGTTGTGGCCCCCATGGCACGGGACACCATCACCTTGCAGGAGGCGTTCGTGTACCCCTGGCCGACAAAAGAACGATTCAAAGAAGAATTCTTGGCCCTCAACATCGGATCGGATGCGTACACCCGCGGCCAAGAGGCCTTGGACCCCGTCGCGTTGTACGACCGACTGATGGAGGTGGGGCGCGATGGCTCGGAAGTGTACAATTACACCATGCAGCAACAGGCCGTCCAGGCGAGCTATCAAGGCGGGTTGCCGCCCATCAATTTGTTCAGTCCGGTGGCCTGGGCGCAATTTGTCCAGGCCTTGCGCCGTGGAGATCTCAAACGCCAATGACCACAGGGGAACACACCACTGCAACTGCGACTGCAACGCCGACGGGGCCGCTGAGATGAGAAGAAAACGCCGCATCCGCTTGTGCCTGTTGGCTTTTTTGCTCTGCGCTGCCTTCGCTGGACGCGGACAAGAGCCCATCACCATTGTCGGGCAAGTCACCGATCGGGCGGGGCTGCCCCTGCCCGGGGCCACCGTGATTCCGCAGGACTTCACACGCGGGGCTGTCCTGACTGATGAGGAAGGTCGGTATGCTTTGTCTTTGCCGGGGAAGTTGCGGTGGGTGGTGCGATACAGCTTTGTGGGCTACAAAACGGAAGAACTGATATTCAACGATCTGGAATGGGGGCAGACCCGCACAGCCAACATCCGTCTCACCGCTGGGGTGGCGCTGAGCACCTCTGAAGTCGTGGCGGATGGCGAGCGCACGGCGCCCATTCAGCGCATCGACCCCAAAATCGCATCGCGCATTCCATCCCCACGGGGCACCATCGAAGATGCATTGATGCAGGCACCGGTGAATTTCACGAGCGAATTGTCCAGTGCGTACAATGTGCGTGGGGGCAGCTTCGATGAGAATTTGGTCTATGTGAATGACATTGAGGTCTATCGACCGTTTCTCGTCCGTGCAGGCCAGCAAGAAGGCCTGTCGTTCCCCAACCCCGACATGGTGGAATCCATAGACTTTTCCGCAGGAGGCTTTGAAGCACGGTATGGGGACAAAATGAGTTCTGTGCTCGACATCCAATACCGAAAGCCCCGGGAAGCGGCCACCCGAATGACCGCGAGCATGCTCGGTTTGAATCTGCAGCAAGACGCCGTGGCCGGTGCCTGGACCTTCAACACTGGATTTCGCTACCGGGACAATGCCTATGTGCTGGGTTCTTTGGACGAAGGCGGCGAATACCAGCCCCGCTACATCGATTTGCAATCCTTTGTCACTTGGGATCCAGACGGCTATGGTCCATGGGAACTGGAATGGCTCGGCATGTTCGGCGCAAATGACTACCGGTTCACGCCGCAAACCCGGCAAACCGAAGTCGGCAACATCAACGAAGCCCTGCGGCTCACCATCTATTTCGACGGTGCCGAAGACACGCGGTTCCGGACGGGCTTCGGCTCAATGGCCATCAACCGAACCACCGAGACGACCCGATGGCGGCTGATCACGTCGATGTTTCGAACGTCCGAACAAGAATCATTCGACATTCTTGGGGCGTATTATTTGGATGAGTTGGACCGCGATTTGGGCAGCGATGACCTCGGGGAAGCCCTTGTCAATCGGGGTGTGGGCGCCTTTTTGAACCATGCCAGAAATGCCTTGGACGCAGAGGTTTTGAGCTTGGCCTTGAAAGGAACGGCCTCCTTGGGCGGGGACCAAATCCATCTCGCCTGGGGACTCAAGGCCCAACAGGAACGCATCGACGATCGACTCAGCGAATGGGAGTACGTCGACTCCGCCGGATATTCCACGCCACACCCTTTGGATTCCGTCGGCTACCCCACCGCCGGTGATCGACCTGCGCAAACCATCGAGCTCAATGATGTGGTGCGCGCAGAAAACAGCATCGCATCACGTCGTGCCCAAGGTTTTCTGCAAAGCACATGGAGCCGAGAGACCCGGACCGGAGCAGCATGGAAGGCGAATGTCGGCCTGCGGGGACACTGGTGGTCGTTCAACAACGAGCTCGTGGGGGGGCCGCGCGGCCACATCAGCTACACCCCAGCTGGGGCGGACACCGCCCAAACCTCGACGGTCTTCAAGCTCAGTGGGGGGCTGTACTGGCAACCCCCTTTCTATCGTGAAATGCGAGGGCTCGACGGCCAAGTGAACCCAGACATTCGGGCACAACGCGCTGTTCATGCGGTCTTGGGCATGGACCGGCAATTGGAAATGCGCGGGCGGCCCTTCAAGCTGGTGACGGAGTTGTACTACAAGGATTTGGCCTCACTCATCCCCTATGAAGTGGAGAATGTTCGCCAGCGCTACTACGCGACAAACAACGCCAGTGGATATGCCACCGGCGTGGACTTCATGCTGAATGGCGAATTCATCGAGGGCATTCAGAGTTGGCTGAGAATGAGCGTCATGTCCACGGCTGAAGACCTTGAAGATGACAGCTACTACAACTTTTTCAACGACGAAGGCGCGTTGATTGTCCCAGGGTTTACCTTGAACGATTCACCGGTCGATTCGGCGCTTGTCGAGCCGGGGTTCATCCCACGGCCCACAGACCAGCGGTTCAATTTGTCCTTGCTCTTCCAAGATGAAATGCCCGGCAACGATGCCTACAAAGTCCTGCTGAGCTTGTATTTTGGAACAGGCCTTCCTTACGGCCCGCCATCGTTTGAACGCTACCTCGATGTCCTCCGGACCCCGTTGTACCGGCGCGTAGACATCGGCTTTTCCCGCGACCTGTTCACCAAACAACCAGAGGCAAATGCGCCCCGCAGTGGATTTGTTGCCTTGGAAATCTTCAACCTCTTGGGGATTCGAAACACCATCAACCACACTTGGATTGAAGATGTGAATGGCCGGATGTATGCGATTCCCAACTACTTGACGAATCGCCGGATCAATGTGAAAATTGGCCTTTCATTTTGACCCCTTCACCCGCATCCTGAAACCCTGTATTTTCGTGAAGACGAAGGCGAACCATCCCGAATGAAAGTCATGACAAACAGATGCCGAGCGCTCCTGCCCCCCCTCGCCTTGCTCCTGGGGCTGTTGGACATCACCGGGGTTTTGGGCCGACATTCCCTGCACGCCCAAGAGAGTTATTTCTTGAATGGTTCTGCGCAGGCAGTGGGAGAGATTTGTTACCAAATCACAGCAGCGGTCAATACCCAAAACGGCACAGTTTGGTACGCGAACCCCATCGACTTGACAGAACCTTTTGACCTGCAGTTCACCATGAACTTCGGCACAAATGACAGCAATGGCGCTGACGGCATGGTTTTCGTGTTGCAAACCGCTGGGACCGATGCCATCGGGGAATCTGGGGGCGGCATGGGCTTCAATGGATTCGACCCGAGTTTTGGTGTGGAGTTTGATACATGGCAAAATTCCGATTATAACGATCCTTTCGGGGACCACATCGCTTTTGTGTCCAATGGATCGGTCTCACACACTGCGCCTTCGGCGCTGGGTGGGCCGGTGAATGCTTTGGCCAACGGCGGCAACATCGAGGATGGACAAGACCATGTGGTTCGCATTGCGTGGGATCCAGTTTCTCAAACAGTGACTGCCTCATTCGATTGTGAAGAACGACTTTCCGCTGAAATCGATTTGATTGCAGATGTCTTCAATGGCTCATCTTTGGTCACTTTTGGATTTTCAGGATCAACAGGCGGCGCCAACAACAACCAAACCGTGTGTTTGCAAGACAACATCATCACCACGGGGCCCAACGCATTTGTTTGCCCCGGAGAATCCGTGATGTTGAGTGCCGTGGGGCTGCCGGAATCTACTTTCTCATGGACGCCTGCCCAGGGATTGGACGACCCGAACAGCGCCACACCGATTTGCACGCCGGAGGAAACGACCACCTATGTTGTCAGCTACGAATCGTTTTGCGATGGACTGGTTTCGGATTCCGTGCTGGTGACCGTGGAGCCCATTGAGGTGGACGTCACCCCTGATGGCCCTTTTGTCCTGACCTGTGCGACAGACGAGGTCGACTTCGCTGCAGTGAGCAATTTTTCCGCCGGAGTGAACTATCTCTGGACCACCACAGACGGCAACTTGTCTGCCACGGCTGGTCCCTTCGCCACTGCGGATGCGCCGGGCACCTATAAGGTCGTAGCGACGGCTACAAATGGCGGGTGCGCGGCGGAGGCCTTCGTGGAGGTCGTCGAGGACTTGTCCGTGGTCACCTTTGACATCACAACAGACGTGCCCCAATTGACATGCACCGATACTGTGGTCAACGTGAGTGCATCCCTCGATGGCCCTGCGACCATCAACTGGGCAGGGACGGCCGAATTTGCCTTGATGGATGACTTCAACATCGAAGTGTACGCACCTGGCACCATCACCATCGAAACGGAGCACCCGACAACGGGCTGCACTTGGGTGACCGAAGTGGACATTTCGCAAGATGTCACCGCGCCTGTGGTCGATGCCGGTCAAGCAGACAGCTTGACTTGCCTCTCTCCGACGAGCGTCGTGGAGGGCATCCTCGTATCGCCAGCCGCCTACACGGCCATCATGAATTGGGTTGCGAACGATGAGGAAGGGGGAATCATCAACCCATTGGACCCTTTCGCACCGGTGATCGGCGCGGCAGGCTCGTATGCCCTTTCCGTGACGTTCTTGGAAAATGGCTGCGAATCGTCTGACACCTTGGTGGTGGCCAGTGCTGTGCCACCGCCGGTGGACATTTCGTCTGTCACCTTGCCCAATGTCATTACCCCCAACAACGACAACAAAAACGATGGTTTGGCCCTGTTTTTGGCCGACGAACCCAGCAGGAATTTGATGGAGCTCATCGACAGCTATCAATTGCGCGTGTTCAACAGGTGGGGAGATTTGGTGTACCAAAACGCAGGGCTTCCCATCCGATGGAAGGGCAATGCCAGCGACGGAGACTTGCTGAATGCAGGCACGTACTATGTCATTGTGGATTACAAAATCACCTGCGGTGGGGTTCAAGAGGGCGGCCTCCACGGAGATGTGAAGATTCTCACTGGCACGCCTTGATCCAAGTCAGTTGAAGGCTTCCACCTCCTGCAGTCGCTCCAAAAACTCGGATTCCGACAAAATGGGAATGTGATAGCGCTGACAGCGATCCAGTTTTGCTGGCCCCATCTGCAAATCGGCCACCAAAAAATCTGTTTTCGGGGTGACCATTGACATCGAACGAAGGCCGATGCCGCGCGCACGAGCATGCAGTGCTTCCTTGCGTTGTGTGCTGAATCCACTCAAGATGTAATGCTGACCAGACCGGACCTGAGCAGGCAAGGCCACTGGTGAATGCCATTTGACCAATTCTGGCAAGCCACCTTGTCTGCGCCCACCCTTTTTGCCTGATTTGTGGCCCGGACCTGTTTTCAGCAGCTCAGCCTTCTTGGCCAAATCCGGGGCATTCTGGGGGGCCAAGGGACACGCTGGCAATTTGAAGCTGTGAAAAAGCGCGGGGACGTCAACAGCCCCGGACAGGGCCAGGCTTTTTTCGACCACCATGGCGGACAGCCTTGCATCCGACACTGGATTGTGGTGATCGAGTTGGGTCTCAAACACACGTGCCAATTGCTTCAATCCGTGCTTCGGCAAATCTGGCCACATTCTTCGGGCAAGCTCCAACGAACAGAACATCTCTGGCATGGTCGCCACGTCCACGTTCGCTGCTTTGAAGGCCGCTGAAAAATGGCGGCACTCCACTGTCGATGCATTGTGGGCAATCACCGGCAAGCCCTTCAAAATTTCTGCCGCTTCCGCCCACACCACGGCAAAACTGGGGGCATTCATCAATTCCCGCAAACTGTAAGGCAAGTTCCAACGCTGCCAATCGCCAAACTCTGGAATCACCGGGCGGACTTGCGATCGGAACGCACTGACTTCCTGACCGCCATCGAACACCACCAAACCGATTTCACAAATGTTGCCGAAATCACTCGTGGCACATTCCACATCTATCGCCGCAAATCTCATGGCGCCGAAAGGTAGGGCATGAAGTCACATTTGGCACAGCCCCCATCAAGAATTGATCAACCCTTGCAAACCTTCGTAATCGAGAACGCTGATGTTGAGTGACTCTGCTTTGCGAAGTTTTGAGCCGGCCTTCTCTCCGGCCACGAGATAAGTTGTGTTTTTCGAGATTGAACCAGTGACTTTGCCTCCATTTTGTCGAATTTCATCTGCCACAACTTCCCTGGGAAAGGGCAACGTGCCGGTGATCACAAACGTCATTCCTGCAAGTGAAGACGATCCGCCAACGCCTTCTGCTGAATCCGCATTGGCCATTTGCACTCCCGCCTCCTTCAGCGAGGCCACCAAGTCCAAATTGTCGGGGTCCGAAAACCAAGAGCAAATGCTGTCCGCAATCTCCTCCCCCAGACCGTGTATTGCCGCGATTTCGTCTCGCGACGCAGCGTGGAGGGCATCCATCGCATGAAAGGCCTGGCTCAATTCTTCTGCAACTTCAACCCCGACATGTCGAATGCCCAAGGCAAACAAAACTGCAGAAAAAGGACGCATTTTCGATTCCTCAATCGCTCGCAGCAATTTGAAAAGGGTTTTCTCGCCGCGGAAATGTCGTTCTCGCCGGGGCGTCAGCCGCATCAAAAGCTGATCAAAATGCAGCGCCCGATCGCCCTCTGCTCGCCCCAACAGTTCATCCGGGTATTCTGCCTCGTCCAATCCTGACAACAAATCAGAGGCGTCTGCAGCATCGCGCAAGGCACGGCGCAAGGCCCATTTCCAATCTCCATCGTGCTCCACCAGTTCTTCCGCCCAATCGCAAGCCACGGGAAATGACAGCGCTGCGCCACTTGTCCGAAGTTGAGCCCAACGCGCAATTTCCTCCACTTTGCAAGGAAGGGCCAGTGGGCTCGAATATCGCTTTCCCTGCTTGTTTCGATGAAACCAGCCCGCAAGTCCGGTGGCTGCACGGGCCCAGTCCTCAGCGCGGGTTGGCGTCCGTTTGGGCGGTTTGAACATCGCCACTTGTTGCTTCCATTCAAGGGATTGGCTTCGCTGGGCCAATTCGTAAAAATCTGCCGGACTTCGCAATCCGTCTTTTTCCATCAACAAGTCGATCCATTCCGGGCCCAACCCATCAATGTTCATGGCCTTCCGACTCACAAAATGGCGGAGGCGCGCATGGATCTGCGGCTGACACCCCTTGGCATTTGGGCAATAATGCCTGGCCTCATTTTCGTCTCGTTGCAGGCGCGCGCCACAGGCTGGACAAGCTGTGATGAAAGCGTGCGGTGGTCCCACATGCTGGTCACGGGCGGAGCGGTCGACGTCGGTGATTTTCGGGATGATTTCGCCACCTTTTTCCACCCAAACCCAATCCCCTTCCCGGACATCGAGTTCCGCGATGACATCGGCATTGTGCAAGGAAGCGCGCTTGACGATGGTGCCCGCAATCAGAACGCGTTGCAGGTTGGCCACCGGCGTGATGGCCCCGGTCCGTCCGACTTGGTATGTGATCTGTTCCAAACGCGTATGCCCTCGCTCCGATGCAAATTTGTAGGCAATGGCCCAACGCGGGCTCTTGGCCGTCATCCCCAATTCCCGTTGTTGGTCAAAGCCATTCACTTTGATCACCACACCATCTGTCGCCATGGGCAAATGGTGGCGCTCACGGTCCCAATGTCCCAGGAATTGCTGGATGCCTGCCAAATCAGACACCACCTCCACCATCCGATCTGAGGCTTTGGCAACAGGGAACCCCCATTGCTCCAATTGCATCAGGGCTTCCGCATGCCCTCGGCCTTCTACCCCCTCGACGGCGCTGTACACAAAACAATCCAGCGCTCTGGAAGCCACCACTTTGGAATCCAGCAATTTCAACGTTCCTGCAGCAGTGTTCCGTGGATTTGCAAACCGCTTTTCCCCCGCCTCCTCTCGTTCCTCGTTCAATTGGTCAAAGGCCTCGAACGGAAAAAAAATTTCCCCTCTGACTTCAATGATGTGGGCAGGTGCTTCAGGAGCGAGTGTCTTTGGAATGGATTGAATGGTTCGGACATTCGCTGTGACATCCTCGCCCACATCCCCATCTCCACGGGTCACTGCCCGCAGCAACTGCCTGTTTTCATAAATCAACGAGATGGCCACCCCGTCGTATTTGAGCTCTAGGGCAAATTCAACGGATTCACCTTCGAGCAATTTGTCCACCCGCTCCGCCCATTCGGCAATGTCTCCTTCATTGTAACTGTTCGTCAACGAGAGCATGGGGCGGCTGTGCGGAACTTTCGCAAAACCCCGATTGGCCACATCGCTTCCCACGCGCTGCGTAGGGGACGACTCAGTCACCCACTCGGGATGACGCGCCTCGATATCCTGCAACTCCCGAAGCATCGCATCGAACGCCTCATCGGAAATGGTGGGCAACGCATCCACATAATATTTCTTGTTGTGCTCTTCGATCTCCAACCGAAGCCACTCAAGTCGCTGTTTTTGCGCGTCCAAACTTTCCTGCATGGACGCAAATTACATCCGTATATTGGCGCCCACAAACCTTTGCAATGAAACCTATACTACGCCTTGCTGTCTGTTTTTCAGTCGCTGCCTTGACCTTTAACCACGTTGATGCCCAGCGTTCTACTGCAGTTTTTGAGGACGGGACGCAGATTGAATACGAAGTGCTCAGTGATCGCCCGGAAGACATCAGCAAACTGAACATTTACTGGGGTGCGCTTGCCTCCAACGTCATCGAAGGCATTCGCGTTCAATACAATTTCGACGACCTGAGTCACATCACATTGCAAACGAACGTTTTCGGTGGCATTTTGTATGATGGCGTGGAGGACAGCTTGTACACGGCGGGCAAAACCCCAGCCGCACGCAGCTTTCGCCTGCGTGGCAGTTATGTCTTCGCGAGCAGTGAAAAGCCCAAAGAATCGGGCATTACGCTCAAAAGCGAATCCACGGGTGCCAACACCATCACGGCCTATCAACTCGAATACGACATTCCGCGCAGTTACGCCTACGCGGTGCGCGGAGGCATCGGTTACCGCAACACCGATTTGTTGGCCGTCTCCCCGTGGAGTTTGACCTACACCGAAGTGTCATTGGGCATTAGCCGAATTCGCACCCGAAACATTGCCTTGATGACGACCACTGGAAAAGGAAAACCGCGAAAGTATCGGGGGTCCTCCCAGATGACCTTGTTCGCCGACGCATTGTTCTTCCTCGGAACTGAAGCTCCGCAGATTGCCGTTGCCGAGCAAATGGCCGCAGAAGGATTTGAACCGACAAATGCAGGTGTAGAGCTCGGTTGGGAGGGCCGCACCACGTTTTGGGGGAAACGCGATTGGGGATTCTTCGGTTCCGCAGGTTTCATTGTGACCCCGGATCGGTCGTCCATGACCTATGGATTTGGTTTGTACATGGGCTTCATCAACGACCATTCATGAGGACTCACACCATTCTCGGCCTTGCCACCGCCGCCGCCTTGCTGCCGTCTTGCTCGGCCCTGAACTTTGCCACGAAAGCAGAAATGTCCATTGCCATGGACGTGGACAGCGTGGCCATTTCACTTGATGAATGGGACTGGGACGAGGGTTTTTACTACGAACTCGAAGGCTACGATCAAGCCGAAGTTTCGTTGAACAACACAGAAGAATACCACATCGTTCAGGTATCCAAGGAGGGCTATTTCCCGGCAACTGTTCCGCTGTTCCCCACCCAGCGCAACCCCCTGAAAATGGTTGATGCTGGCTTGACCGCAGCCGGTGTTGCCATGATGGGACGTGGTTTGTCTGAGGGGGCTGAAACAGAAAACGCGGGTCTTTGGGCAGGATTGGGTTTTGGCCTGGCATTCTATAATGGTCTGGGACTTTTGGCTCCGCCCAAACGCGTGTATGAACGGGCATATGACCTGCCGTCCTTGACGCCCATGCCCACCTGTGACAACGACACCACCAACTTGTTGATTGAAGGCTTCCACATGCGCATCGACTCAGGGATGCACAGCTGGGCGTATTATGAAACCATGCGCGACTTCGACCGCAACCACAACGAGTACAAACGAGAATCCGATGAAGCCATCGAACTGGAATACTCGAATTTGGACGAGGACATGGCAGAGGTGTTGATCCTGCAGGGATACCAAGAAGACGACGCGGGTTCCTTGTTTGAGAAAGGAAATGCTGTGAAGATTGCAGGAGCGCTCACAAAAGTGGAAGAACATCGCGTCGCGGGCGTTGTCCGCTATGATGTCAGCTCCGAGTGGTGGATGCACAATGCCTATGATATGGAAACAGACACCCTGTCCTTGGCGTCGACGTCCGTGTGGGGCCCGTACGACCCCACGGATGGACTGGACCGAGAATTGGTATCTGATGCATTGATTCACAGCATGTTTGACGCCATCTCCTCACCTGTAATTCTCGACAGCTGGGTCTCGGAATCTGAATGGGCGGCCATGTGGAAGAAAGATTGGGAAACCATCGAACTGACGCCGGTGGCTCCTTCAGAAGGAAAGGTGGCTCGGGCCTTGCCGTCGGTGGTCACCATCAATGCATCGGATGGTCATGGAAGCGGTTGCATCATCAGTGAAGATGGATGGATTGTGACGAATCACCATGTTGTCGGGGACACGACCTTGACTTATGAAGTGTTCTTCGAGGATGGCACGAAGTTGGTTGCCGAGATTGAGCGTTGGGAACCCTTGTTTGATTTGGCCTTGATCAAAGTGGACACCACAGGCCTCGTCCCGTTTGCCATTGACTTGAGTGAGGGCATTGCCGTGGGCGATGAGGTGTTTGCCATCGGAACACCCTACGACGTTGAACTCGGTGCCACGTTGACCAAAGGCATCATTTCAGGAAGGCGCAAGGACGGCAATCGGACGTTGATTCAGTCTGATGTGAGCATCTCTCCTGGCAACAGCGGTGGCGCATTGGTGGATGCCCAGGGAACTTTGATTGGGATTGTGAATCAAAAGGTTTTTGGCCTCGGCGTCGAAGGCATCGGCTTCGCCATTCCCACACATTACCTGGCGGACGGATTGGGGTTGGACTGGGACAACCCAGAACCTGGATCAGCGGACTGACCCCTCAACGTCCAGGTCACCACTGAGATTCATTTGGGCGCAACTGCCCAGACGAATCGGGGCTTTCCCTGGAGGTCATTTTCCACGCGCACATCGTCGAAGTCGGTGGAAAACAATTTCGCTACGGCGCTGGCGAACAGCTCATGACACTCCACAACGCAGGCACCGCCTGGACGAAGTCCACCTCTCATGCATCGTCGAAGCAGCGCTTCATAAAACAACAGCGGCTGCTCATCTGGAACGAAGAGGGCCAAGTCGGGGTCATGCAATCGAACGACTTCAGGAAGCAGCTCCCGTTCGGAAGCGGGAATGTACGGGGGATTGGAAATGACAAGGTCCCAGGCCTCCCCTTCACCCGGCATGAAATTCAAAGCGTCTTGATACCGGAAATTTACGTTCACGCCTGCCCGCGCTGCATTTCTTTGAGCGAGTGCCAGCGCCTCTTGGGAAACATCCTCAGCCACCATCTCGAATGGCCAATCGGCCAGGTGATGCTTCAAGGAAACGGCAATGCAACCTGATCCTGTGCCCACATCCACCCCCCGCAAATCCGAGGATGGGGATGCTTTGAACTTGTCCAGAAGCCATTGTGCAGTGGCGGCCGTCATTTCTTCCGTTTCGGGCCGGGGCACCAGGGCAACCGGCCCCACTTCCAGGGAAAGTCCCATAAACATGACTTGGCCGATCATGTGCTGAATGGGCCTGCCGTTTCGCACACCCTCAGACCAAGCCGCCAAAACGTTGAGCTCGTGTTCAGAAAATCGGAAGGGAGCAGCCATCATGCGCACCCCGAGCGGCTTTCCTGATGCCGCCTCCAGCATCCACCGCAACAGGGCTTGACCCTCCCGGGGGTCTTCTGTGAATTGCTTCTGAAGCCTTGTGGTCAACCAAGATCGAACTGCAGGTTCTGAATTGGAAGCCGGCCATTTTCCGCTGGCTTGTCCCTCACCCTTCGCCATCGGGACCTGCCTGGACTGCCTTGGACGCCAACCAACCCTTCAGGCCAAAAATCAACGAATCCGCAGAAGCGGCATTCGTTGCAAGCGGAATGTCGTGCACATCGCACTGCCTCAGCAACATGTTGATGTCAGGTTCATGCGGATGCTTGCCCATGGGGTCCCGGAAAAAAATCACCGCATGCACATCTCCCTCCGTGATTTGAGCGGCAATTTGCGCATCTCCGCCCAACGGCCCAGAAGCACACCGCTCCACGGTGAGCCCCAAGGAGGCAATGCGCTGCCCTGTTGTCCCCGTGGCCACCAACCGAAACTCTCCGAAAAAGGCCAAGTTTTTTCCAACAAACGCATGCAAGGCGTCTTTTTTCCCATCGTGGGCAATCAACGCGATGCGCGCAGGCACTTTTTTGGGTTCATCCATCATGAAGCAAAACTCGTCATTTTTTCGACCAAACGGCAAAACCGTTGGCGGGCAACATCGCTTCGCCCTTCCCTGCCCACCCAAGTCCTGAAGACGACATCTCCAGTTCATGTGCTGAAGAATCAAGCGGCAGGACGATGGCATGCGGCGTGCTGGAGAGGTTGATGGCGGTGAGGATTTGGCTTGCCCCATCTGCAGTGGTCCGGTGAAACGCGAAAACATCTGCAGCATACGGGGTGGGAATCTCAACAGGCCACGCTCCAGCCGATCCATTCCACAGGGCCTGTTCATCGTGATTCAACCTGTTGATGTCCTGGTAAAATGCTGTTCGGCTGTAATCACCCCACACCACCGTGTCCTTTTCAAAAAACCGCAACCGTTTGTCCAAACCGGCTTCTTGACCGCTGTAAATCAATGGCATCCCCATCAAGGTGCCCGCAAGGACAGTCACAGCGTCTGCATTGTCCCCCATCCGTTCGCGGAGGGTGCCGTTCCAAGAGTTTTCATCGTGGTTTGTCACGAAACTCATCCGGTAAGCCGCTCGACCAAACCGCTCCAATTCATGATCCAAGTGGTCTCGAAGCGAATCCAGTGGAAAGGCACCTGTGGCGATTTGGTTGTACAAGTGGTGCAAATGCCAGGCATAAGACATGTCGAATGCTCGGTTGTGGTGATCGGGCTCTTCTGCTTCTGCCAGCATGAAGACGTCCGGCTTGATTTCTTCAAGGGATCGGCGGGCTTGCTCCCAGAAATCTGTGGGCACCTTCATCGCCACGTCACAACGATACCCATCGATGTCCGCCACCTCAACCCAAAAATCGAGTGCAGCGTCCATGGCGTCATACAGGCCATTTTCTTTGCCCTTCGCCCAATCGAGCTGGGTGACGTCCCACCAATCCGTGCCAAGTGGGGGCTGCAACTCGCCTTCCTCGTCCAACAAAAAGAATTCCGGGTGTTTTCGGGTCCACTCGCTGTCAAATGCGGTGTGATTCGCCACCCAATCCAAGATGACCTTCAATCCATTGTCATGCGCCGTCTTCACGAGCCGCTGGAAGTCTGCCATCGTGCCATAATCGGGGTTGACCGCGAGGTAATCCTTGACACTGTAGGGCGACCCCAAACTGCCACTGCCAGGTTCGGCGATGTAATTGTCCGCGTTTTCACCTCCTTTTCGGTTCACCTCACCAATCGGGTGGATGGGCATCAGCCAAAGGATGTCCACCCCCAATGCTTTCAATCTCGGGATGTCCGCTGCAAATGCATTGAATGTGCCTTCCGGGGTATGCTGGCGAATGTTGACTTCATAAATGGTCGCATTTTTCGACCATGCTGGATGCACCAAGACGTCCGCGACGGCCAAACTGTCGCTGCTCAGAATCTCCGCCTCGCTCGTGGCTTGTTTCACTGCGGCACCCTCGCCGCAGCTTGTGCTCAACGCCACAGCTGCCAAGGCGAACGCCGATGTCAAGAATTGTGTCCTCATGATCGCGAAATTACGGCGTCTTAGTGTAAATTCTACACGAACGCAAGGAACCCGCAAAATCCTTTGCCGCTTCCTCAATCAAACAACGTCGGCCCGGCTGATGGTGCCTGTTCTTCATCCTCGGATTCTCCTCCCTGTTCCGGGGCTGTTGGAATGGCTGCCGACAAGTGCTCTGCTTCCGCTGCCGCCTCGAGGGACTCGATGGCCGGATCGAGGCTCACCTCGGTGACGGGCAAAACGCTCAATTTGTTCCCCAGCGCCCGCATGCCTTTGACGGCAATGAATTCGCTGACGTCCATCACATCGTCTTCACGATCCCGGGTTTCTTTGTACCGTCGGTTGTATCGGATGCGGACCTGCGGATGATACAAGGTGCTCACCACGCCCAGCCGAGAGCCTTCATGATCCCCGATGAACGAAAACGGTTTGGCCACAAATTCAGGCAAAAATCGCTTGACATACCAATCCTCCTTTTCCCCCTCAAAGTACACCACGCTCATCGGACGGTCAGGATTCCATTTCTCCAAATGAATCATTTTGTCGTCAAAATGGGTGCTCAAATCGAAACCGGTGAAGAGGTATTCGCCCGTGGACAAGACCACCAGGATTCGGTCATCCGCCTGGAAATCGCCCAAGAACTGACCTCTGCCATCTGCGTTCAAGCGGCGAACGGTTTCGTCGTACCAAACCTTCAAGGCCCCCAGCGTTGAAACACCTTCCTCGCTCAATTCAATCTTTCGGATGGGGTGTTTTGTCACCAAATTTCCCCCGGCCCCACGTCCCTTGACGGCCAAATCCGCAAAGTTCACATCGAACTTGAGCTTTTTTGCACGTGTGGTGGCGCGCAAATACACCGAGACCACCTCAGCCTCGCCATTGGGGTTTGCGGTGAAGTACAAGATTCGAGATCGGGGTGTTCCCTTTGTGATCGGGTATTCGCGGTCGCGCGTGATGGACGTGACCGAAAAACGCTTCATCATGCTTCGCCCGGTCTCCCCATCGAGGTAGATGCAATTGTAAATGGTGCGCTCGTCGCCACGGTTCCACACCCCCACATGGAGGATGTCTTTTCCGAAAAATGCTTTCGAACTGACCTTTGACACTTGCATCACCCCGTCTTTGCGAATGACAATGATGTCATCGATGTCGCTGCAATCGCTGACGAATTCTCCTTCACCACGTTTGAGTCCCGTGCCCACAAATCCCTCCTCGCGGTTGACATACAACTTTTCGTTGGCCACAGCCACCACTGCCCTGTCAATCGATTCGAACGATCGCAATTCGGTCTTGCGCTCGCGCCCCTTGCCGTATTTGGTTTTGAGCATCTTGAACCAATCCACAGCATATTCCGTCAGGTGGTCCAAGTGGTATTGAACTTGTTCGATATCTGCTTCGAGCCCTGCGATCAACTGATCAGCCTTGAAACCATCAAACTTTGAGATGCGCTTGATCCGGATTTCTGTCAACCGCGTCACGTCTTCATCGGTGACCGGACGAATCAAGTGCTGAACGTGTGGCGCCAATCCTGCGTGGATGGTTTCCAGAATGGCCTCCCATGTCTCGCATTCTTCGATATCGCGGTAAATCCGCTGTTCGATGAAAATCTTTTCCAGGGAGGCGAAGTGCCATTTCTCGCGCAGCTCGCCGAGCTCAATCTCCAACTCGAGTTGGAGCAAACCCTTGGTGTTCTCCGCTGAAATCCGCAGCAATTCACACACGCCTAGGAAGTGCGGCTTGTCTTGAAGAATGACCGTGGAATTGGGGGCCAAACTCACCTCGCAATCCGTGAAGGCGAAGAGCGCGTCGATGGTTTTGTCTGGGCTCACGTTGTTGGCCAAATGAATGACCACTTCCACCACGTCAGCCGTGTTGTCCTCTACCCGCTTGATTTTGATCTTGCCCTTGTCATTCGCCTTCAAGATGCTGTCAATCAATGAGGAAGTGGTGACCCCAAACGGCAATTCCCGGACCACGAGGGTTTTGTTGTCTTCTTTTTCAATGCGCCCCCGCACCCGCACCCGTCCCCCGCGCAAACCGTCGTTGTAATTCTCTACATCTGCCATTCCCGCCGTGGGAAAGTCTGGATAAAGCGTGAAGGATTTGCCGAGCAAAGTGGCAATGCTCGCGTCACACAACTCCAGAAAATTGTGAGGCAGCGTGCGGCATGCCAAACCCACCGCGATGCCCTCCACACCTTGGGCCAACAGCAAGGGGAATTTGACCGGCAACGTATCCGGTTCTTGGTTTCTGCCGTCGTAACTCAGGAGCCAATTCGTCGTCTTTTTGTTGAACAGCACCTCCTTCGCAAACTTGGACAGCCGCACCTCAATGTAACGTGGCGCAGCCGCCCTGTCCCCCGTGTGGATATTGCCCCAATTGCCTTGGCAATCCAACAACAACTCCTTTTGCCCAATTTGAACCATCGCATCCCCGATCGAAGCATCCCCGTGGGGGTGGTACTTCATGGTGTTGCCGATGACATTGGCCACCTTGTGGAATCGCCCATCGTCGAGTTCTTCCAAACTGTGCAAAATCCGGCGTTGCACGGGTTTCAATCCATCGTTTTGGTGCGGCACAGCCCGCTCCAAAATCACATAACTCGCGTAGTCGAGGAAATAGTCATTGTACATGCCGGCCACCTGGATGACCCGTTCCAATTGTTCGCCCTCGCCCTCTGGGGTGATCTGCTCGTCATTCAATTCTTCACTCATCCTGCAATCTCTTCAACTTCGTCCTTCTCCACACGGAGGTTTTCAATGATAAACTGCTGTCGGTCTGGGGTGTTCTTGCCCATGAAAAAGCCCAACATCTCCTTCAAACTGGAGTCCTTGCCGATGACCACGGGGTCGAGCCGGATGTCCTCACCGATGAAGCCACGAAACTCATCGGGGCTGATTTCACCGAGCCCCTTGAACCGGGTGATTTCGGCCTTCTTGCCGATGGTCTGAATGGCGCGCTGCCGCTCCTCATCGCTGTAGCAGTAAAAGGTTTGCTTCTTGTCTCGCACTCGGAACAGGGGCGTTTGCAACACGAAGAGGTGACCCCTTTTGACCAAATCTGGGAAAAACTGCAAAAAGAACGTGATCAACAACAGGCGAATGTGCATCCCATCGACGTCGGCATCTGTTGCAATGACCACATTCTTGTACCGCAAGCTCTCCAGCCCGTCTTCAATATTGAGCGCCGCTTGAAGCAGATTGAACTCTTCGTTCTCGTAGACGACCTTCTTCGTCAGCCCAAAGCAATTCAAAGGCTTTCCCTTCAAACTGAACACAGCCTGGGTCTTGACATCCCGTGCCTTCGTGATGCTTCCGGATGCCGAGTCTCCCTCTGTGATGAACAAGGTCGTTTCCTCGTGGCGATCGTTCTTGTCGCCAAAGTGCAGGCGACAGTCGCGAAGCTTCTTGTTGTGCAACGACGCCTTCTTTGCGCGCTCTCGAGCCAGTTTCTTGATGCCCGCGAGGTCCTTCCTTTCTCTTTCGCTTTGAAGGATTCTGGATTGCAGCGCTGATGCAATTTCCTCATTGCGGTGCAGGAAATTGTCCAGTTCGCGCTTCAAAAAATCGTAGACAAAGCTCTTCAGTGTCGGTCGGTCTGGCCCCATTTCGGCCGAACCCAACTTCGTCTTTGTCTGGCTTTCAAAGACGGGTTCTTCCACCTTCACCGAGACCGCTGCCTTGATGCCGCCGCGGACATCAGCGGCATCGTATTCCTTGCCGTAAAAATCCCGAACGACCCGAACATAGGCCTCGCGAAAGGCAGACTGATGTGTGCCACCTTGGGGCGTGTATTGCCCGTTGACAAAGCTCTGATAATCTTCTCCGTACGCATCGGTGTGCGTGATGGCCACCTCGATGTCATCACCAATCAAATGAACCACGGGATAGCGAGGATCGGCATCGAGTTCATTCTCCAACAGGTCCTTCAATCCATTTTCGCTGCGAAACTTCTCCCCATTGAGGTAGATCGACAGCCCGGTGTTGAGGTATGCGTAATTCCAAAGCAACCTCTCCACGTGCTCCATGCGGTAGCCATAACCTTTGAAGACGGTCTCATCTGGCCTGAAAACAATCCGTGTCCCGTTGCGCTCCGCCGTTTCTTCTAGCGCCGCATCTTGGACCAATTCCCCGATTTGAAACGCTGCGAGCTTGGATTGGCCCTCGCGAAAACTTTGGACAACAAAGTGACTCGAAAGGGCATTCACCGCTTTTGTACCGACACCATTCAACCCCACGGACTTCTTGAAGGCCCGCGAGTCGTACTTCCCGCCTGTGTTGATTTTCGAGACGCAATCCACAACCTTGCCCAGGGGGATTCCCCTTCCATAATCGCGGACCCGCACCTCACCTTCCCGGATCGTGACATCAATTCGCTTGCCATGACCCATCGCGTGCTCATCGATGCAATTGTCCATGACCTCCTTGAGCAACACGTAAATTCCATCGTCCGCAGATTGCCCATCGCCCAATTTCCCGATGTACATGCCCGGACGCATCCGAATGTGCTCCTTCCAATCGAGCGACCGAATGTTGTCTTCGTCGTAAGTGACTGTGGACGGGGCCTGTTCCTTCCTTTCCTCCATAACCTCGCAAATTACCGGTTTCACCGAAAACGATGCCGGCAATTCGCGGCGATTTATTCACACCCTTTTGACCACACCATCCCCGCAGCGCGCTTTACCTTTGGGGTCATGTCAGAAGCCATTCGCACTTTAGAGCCCACTGCTTTGTGGGGATACTTTGCCGATCTCAATGCAGTGCCACGCCCTTCAAAGCAAGAGGAGCGCGTGCGGGCCTGGGCCCGTGGGGTCGGGGAACAACTCGGATTGCCTGCTGAAGAAGATGCCGTGGGCAATGTGTTGATTCGGAAGCCTGCAACACCGGGCATGGAAAATCGAAAAACAGTGGTGCTGCAAAGCCATTTGGACATGGTGTGCCAAAAAAACGCAGACACCGATTTCAACTTCGAAACGGAGGGCATCCGCATGGTCATCCAAGGGGATTGGGTCGCCGCAGAAGGAACCACTTTGGGTGCTGACAACGGCATCGGGGTGGCTGCCATTTGCGCGGTT
Organism: uncultured Flavobacteriales bacterium; assembly: GCA_965661765.1. GTDB lineage: Bacteria > Bacteroidota > Bacteroidia > Flavobacteriales_D > Sanyastnellaceae > JBMYZL01. The sequence goes on along the minus strand of CBFIFE010000003.1, from coordinate 7,043 downwards.
TTGGCCTCCAAAGACATCCCGCACCCCCCACTCGAAGCCCTGTTCACCATTGACGAGGAGACCGGAATGACCGGGGCATTGGGCTTGCAAGGCGGTTGGTTGACTGGCCAAGTTCTGCTGAATTTGGACACGGAAGATGACGACGAATTGTCCATCGGATGCGCCGGCGGCGTGGACGTCACCTCCACTGGGATGTACCAGTCGGAGCCCACGAAATCCAGTGCGACAGGCCTGACCATCCGAATTCGCGGTGGCAGTGGAGGGCACTCGGGCATGGACATCCACAAAGGACTGCTGAATGCAAACAAGCAAATGAACCGCCTCTTGCTGGAGTTGAGCGAGGTGCTCGATTTCCAAATCGCGGAAATCAACGGGGGTGGGTTGCGCAACGCCATTCCCCGTGAGTCGGAAGCCACAATTGCCACGACGGACGCCGATGCCGCTGAACGCCAACTCCGTGCTTCGTTTGATGCCATCGTTCAGGAATACGCCACCACTGACCCTGGCTTGCAACTGGATGTGGTTCCTGTGGGTGCCCCGTCGGCGTGCCTGCCCGCCATGACGGCGAAAGCCCTGTTGCTGGCCATCCAAGCCTGCCCTGTCGGCATCCATCGGATGAGCCCGGACATCCCGGATTTGGTCCAAACCTCCAACAACCTCGCCCGTGTGCAGGTCCGCGAAGGAGAAGTCACCATCCAATGCCTCTGCCGAAGCTCCGTTGATTCCGAAAAAGATGACCACGCCAGAAGCATTTCCGCCGCTTTTGCGCTCGCTGGGCTGGCCACGACCTTCAGCGGAAGCTATCCAGGTTGGACACCGAACCCCAACAGCCCGACCACGGCGTTGTTGCGCGAATTGTACGTGGAAAAGTTTGCTGAACAGCCGAAGGTCATTGCTTGTCATGCGGGTTTGGAATGTGGCATTCTGGGGACGAATTATCCGGACTTGGACATGGCCAGTTTTGGCCCCAACATTCGCGGTGCCCACAGCCCAGATGAACGTGTACAAATCAGCTCAGTCCAAAAGTTCTGGGATTTTTTCACGGATGCGTTGGCGCGCATCCCAGCAACCCAATCCGCATGAACGACTGGCACAACTCAGGGCGGCCTTTGATCCTGGTCACAAATGATGATGGAATCACCGCGGGAGGCATTCGGACCTTGGCCGAAGAAATGACGGCGTTCGGTGACGTGGTGATGGTGGCGCCCGACAGCCCACAAAGCGGAATGGGCCATGCGGTCACCATTCACGAGGTGCTTCGGTTGGAACGGCATGAACCGGGGATTCCTGGCGTCGTGGAGGCCTGGCAATCGAATGGGACGCCTGTCGATTGTGTGAAACTCGCGATTCACGAAGTGCTGCACCGCAAACCCGACCTTCTCGTCAGCGGCATCAACCACGGATCCAATGCTTCCATCAATGTCATCTACAGCGGCACCATGTCGGCCGCGGTCGAAGGCGCAGTGGAAGGCATTCCTTCCATCGGTTTCAGTTTGTTGGACTTCGCCTGGGACGCAGATTTCTCCGCATGCCGCCCGGTCGCCCGAACCCTCGCGCGCCAGGTTCTCGAACACGGCATGCCGAAAGGAACCTGCCTGAATGTCAACATTCCCAAAATCCCAGCCGAAGCCATTGCAGGCATCAAAGTATGCCGACAAAGCGCAGGTCATTGGGACGACGCGTTCGACAAACGCCAGACCCCCGGTGGCAAAACGTACTTTTGGATGACTGGGGAATTCAAGAACCCGGACATCGGCACGGATACGGACATTTGGGCACTAGAACATGGGTTCGTTTCTGTTGTTCCGACGCAATTTGACTTGACTGCTCACCACGCCATGTCCACGCTGAACGAATGGAATCTGAAGCTCGACTGAATCACTTTGCCTTGGGCATTTTGGCTGGATTGGTGGGCACCGGGGCAGGATTTTTGCTGTTGGCCGCGTGGTGGTGCACCGCAAACCACCAAGACTTTTCATACTTCGTTCAAAATGTGTTCATTGCGAGCAGTTTGTACAAGGATTCCATCCTGACGGTCAGTGTGTTGTTCAATGTGGGCGTCTTTTATTTGGCCTTGCAAAAAGACATGTACCGGTTCACTCGGGGCCTGATGCTCACCATGATTCTGAGTGTGTTGTTGATCATTTGGATTCAAGCCCAAACCGCCCTCGGCTCATGACGCGAATTTTCGTGGTGGCAGGAGAAGCCTCGGGGGACATGTATGCCGCTCAGGTTGTGTCCGCTCTGCGCGACACGCCCACAGCGATAGAGGTTCAGGGCTGGGGTGGAGATGCCATGGCAGCAGCCGGCGTCGATGTGCTGAAACACCACCGCACCATGGCTTTCATGGGGTTTTGGGAGGTGGCCAAAAACTTGCGGACCATCCAAAAAAATTTCCGTCTGGCTCACCGACAAATTGAGGCGTTCCAACCGGATCTTCTGCTGACCGTGGATTTCCCCGGCTTCAACATGCGACTTGCCCGATGGGCCCACGCCCGTGGCATCCGCACGGCCCATTACATCTCCCCTGCCATTTGGGCATGGAAGCCCGGTCGCATGCGCGCATTGAAGCGCGACATGGACCACGTCTTTGTGACCCTGCCTTTTGAGCAAGCCATGTACGATGAAGCCCAAGTGCCATGCACATTTGTCGGACATCCCTTGCTCGACTTTTCCGATTCGACGCCCCCCCTGGGCCTGTCCGAAAGCCACGACACACGCCCGATTCTGGCATTGCTGCCTGGCTCCCGAGCGCAGGAAGTGGAAAAAATGCTTCCTGTGATGCTTGCTGCGGCGAAGCAATTGCCGGATGCCCGTCCCATCGTCGGTGCTGCTCCGGGGGCGCCGGAAGTTTGGTACGCTCCTGCCACCGAAGCCGGTGTGGAAGTGCTGCGGGATGCCACACGCCCGCTGTTGCGTGCAGCACGGGCGGGGCTGGTGACCAGCGGAACGGCCACGTTGGAAGCGGGCCTGGCCGGACTGCCCACCATCATCGGGTACAAAACCAGTGCCATCACCTATTGGATTGCCCGACGCTTGGCCCAAATTTCGTTCATCGGCCTGCCCAACATCATTTTGGAACGGGCCGTTTATCCGGAGCGCATTCAAAGCGATTGCCATGCGCAACAACTCGCAAAAGATTTGGCGCCACTGCTGGCCATTCCCGATTCGGCAGAACGCTTGGTCATGCTCGAGCAATTGCAATCCTTGCGGGCGAAACTGGGGACTTCTGGCGCCGGGCGACGTGTAGCTGAACAGATCATCAAGTGGCTTTGCGTGGTGCTGTTGACCTGGTTGTCCACGCCACAATCCTCGATGGCGCAAAGCGATGCGCCTGTCTTGCGGGTGGGCGTGCATGGCGGCCAAACCCTTGATGGATGGGCTTTGCGCATCCCCGCATCGACCTACCAACGCGTGGATGCCAGCGGAACGGTCTTGGACACGGTGCCCATTGGTGAGTGGTTGCCGATTGAACCGAATGCGGGCTGGCTCGCTGCACCTGGCCAATACGTCTTGATCCGGCCGACAGCGGTGGGCGACGTCCTTGAACTTCGTCCTCCTGGCAAGGCCCGGCAACTGCACACCGGTGCCCTGCACTTGGACGGCCGCAACGGGCGAGGCATCCGGGCCATCTTGGAAACAAGCTTGGAGCGATACTTGCCTGGGGTCCTATCGGCGGAGGCAGGAAAAGGCCACGATTTGGCTTTTTATGAAGCCCAAGCCATCGTCAGCCGAACCTACACCGTCCAAGCCCTTCGCCGACATCAGGTCGAAGGATTTCATGTCTGCGACCAAGTCCATTGCCAAGTCTATCATGGTTTGACGACCGCCACCGACACCATGTACAATGCCGTGGCGAACACCCGCCATCACATTCTCATCGACGACCGCGGACAACCCATCACGGCCGCCTTCCACAGCAATTGTGGCGGCCACACCCAAGGTGCTGAGGCGGTTTGGCAGCGCTCCCTCCCCTACCTGCGTTGTGTCCGGGACACCTTTTGTGCCGGCGGGGCACACAGCCACTGGGAGAAAGAATTGGCGGGGGAAGCTTGGCGAACCTGGCTGACCGAGCAACGCGGCGGATTGTCCGCTGGCCCGACTTCGATGTTTCCCAGAAAGCGCTCGCCGCATTTGTTGGATTCCACCCACGCCATTCGCGCTGCTGCGGCAAGGTCCGCATTTGATTTGCCCTCAGCGTTCTTTGTGGCGCATGACCAAGGGGACAAGGTCGCCCTGACAGGCCAAGGGTTTGGTCATGGCATCGGCATGTGCCAAGAGGGCGCGATGGCCCGAGCTGCTGCCGGGGCTGAGGCCTGGGAGATCCTGAACGCTTACTACCAAAACGTGCATTTGGCAGACGCCAGAGCCGCTTGGCGGATGCTTCAGAAGGTGGGCAAATAGTAGGATTTGGGATACGTCACTTTGTAGGCCAAAAGCAATTTTCGCTGCTCGCCAGCTCCCAAACCCAACTGCCAGGAAACCAGTCCAGTGACTGGATCCAACTTCCCGCCATTGAGGTTGATCACTTCGACTTCAATGTTTTCATTCCCCGCAATGGGCACCCGGTCCACAACCCGAACATCCACCGTGCGTGCATGCTGATTTAAAATGGTGATTTCCCAAACGACTTCAGTGGACTTCTTCCCGCCGAGCGCAGCGCTTTTGCACTTGTCTGCCATGCGAACCCTGCTTGAGCGCACTTGGGGATCTTGACCGACAGGGAACTCCAATGTATCCCCTGGGGCTGGCAGCGTCATGTTGAACGCACCGCGATAGGCGCCACCTGCGATCACCTGCACTTCCCCAGGCATCAATCGGGCGCCGGCCCAATCTGAAGTCGTCGCCATCTGGTAGGCCTCATCGGAGAACCCCGGCAAACTCAACATCCGCAAAGTGCCGTCCAGCGCGAAATCCTCGAGCGCAATTCGCTCTGGCTGTCCGTCGCCATTGATTTCCGCAGTCCCTTGCGGTTCAAATCGATACCGATCGACTGCTGTCCCCGAATCCGCTCCGGTTGCAAAATTCCCATCCAAACGGGAGACCAGCCCCTCATTCATCGGCAGCGCATCGGCTGGCTGATCACCGCTCCAGCCACTCGCCATTTCATAAGAATTCCCCAAGCTGGCGGACCGCGCCTGCGGGCGCAATGTCAACGGCCCGACAGCAGGTGGCGCCAATCCCTGCATGGGATTGCCAGCCGCAAAACCAATGGCGATGCCAGACCAGTCGTTCCCCGTCCGTTGGGTGGCCTCCGCAAACCTGCGCATTCGCACGGCTCCTGAGGGGTCAACACTGGCCTCAAACACAGGGCGCCAGCCCGCAGAGCGCGTCACGCAATCGACTTCAACCCTTCCTTTTGCATTCCCCGGCCCTTGCAGGCGCAAGGCAATCGCCCCTCGCACCTGACCGGACTCCACCTTCAAGGCATCCCATTCTTTCCGAATCTCAGCCATGTCGCCATCCAGCTCACCGATTTCCATGTCCAGCTCAAGCAAATAGTACTTGAGTTCTTTGACGCGATCTCGCCAAAAGTTGGCCGCCTCTCTCAAATCTTCAACAAGCAAAGTCTCGCTGCCCCGAATCGTCCGGTTCGCCAGCAGCATCTGCAACTCCTCTTCGTAAGTCTCTCGAAGCGCCTGCCGCATGCTTCGGGTGTCCTCTAGGGATTGAATCTCTTCGGAGAGCGCCTGCATTGCCAAGGCATTTTTCGCTGCCAAAGGCTTGTTGACCACCCGCTGAAAGCCAATGCCTGACAGGGACCACCCCGATGGAAGGTGCACTTGAATCGTCGAAGGCTCGATGTTCACATCCAGGCCATAAATCGTCTGTTCCCAGCGCCCATTCTCGTCGAGCATCACCTCTGCTGCACGTTTCAATCGGGCCCCGGCTTCGTAGACTTCAGCAGACTGCAAATCAAAATCTTGGGCAATCAAGCAAGCGCTGCTGCTGAGCAAAAAAGCGACAACAAGCGAAGCACCAGTTTGCAAAAGATGAAATGGATTCATGGTGTGTAAATGATGGTGTCCAAAGATGCCGCATAGCCGGCAAAAAGGCCACGCCCTCCGACGACGTTTGTCAACATATCGGCTGGCACGGAAAAGGGACTGCCTTGTCCCAGAACAGCCGCTTCGTAACTGGCCAAGGCCAGGTAGACTTGGCGATCCATTGTGCAGGCTTTGACCACAACGGTGTCCCCGACTTTGAAATAGCCAAATTCAGGACTGGTGAAATCATCCTCGGGGGCTGTGCTGCCAGGCGGAATGCCCCGAAACGCCGAAAACTCGAAGGTCAGGCCATTGAAAAACTCATCATCAATGACACTGCCGAGTGGGGCAATGAAATCCGGATCTTTGATGACGCCAGGCGTTTCGTCCCAAGCCGGACGTCTGTTGATGCGCCGGGCAAACCAACGGTAGGCATTGCCCACAGTGTCGGGGTCCGTGAATCTCGCGTAAGCAATGCCCAAGCTGTCGGGCGGCCCCGGACTGTCCAACCACAAGGAGTCCATCGGAACGGGCGCAGGAATGTGGGTGGTGGCGGTGATGGAGGTTTGGTCCAAATCCACAGACAAAACGTACGTGACCTCGGATTCACCCACCCAATCTGGGTCAAACGTCGTGTAAAAGCACAGATTTGCCGCTGACAACAACGCCACTGGCAGCCCCACGGCAGCGGCCACCTGCTCCAACACGGGCTCCGGCAAATCCGCCGTGCAAAAAGGCTCCAAAGTGACCGACGCACCATCCGACCGAGACAAGACCACCGCCGCTCCGCCGACAAAGAAATCCTCTGAAAGAGACAGGTCCAAAGGCTCGAAATACCCTTGGGTCCAGCCCAGCCAAACCACTGGATTCGCGCCGGACTCAATTCTGCCTTCCACCACCAGTTCTCGAGGAGATGGCGGAAGTTTCACCTCAATCTGCTGCTCACAAGAACTTGTGCACAAGGCAATGAGACACCAAATGGGGATAAGTTGTGGATGCTTCAGCGTCATTGAATGTCAAAACTACTGCCTGTCTGGAGTAATTTTGCGCTGTTCA
>CBFIFE010000002.1:0-104539 GCA_965661765.1 uncultured Flavobacteriales bacterium | reverse complement strand
CATTTCCGAAGTTGATCACTGACGCTTGTCCATTTCGACAAAGGAACGTTCGGTGGCTCCAGTGAACACCTGACGTGGACGTCCAATCGGTTCTCCGTTTTCAAGCATTTCCTTCCATTGTGCAATCCAACCGGGCAATCTGCCGATGGCGAACATCACTGTGAACATGTCCGTTGGAATGCCCAAGGCCCTGTAGATGATGCCGGAGTAGAAGTCCACGTTCGGGTACAGACCACGCTGAACGAAATAATCATCCTTCAAAGCGACCGCTTCCAATTCTTTTGCGATGTCAAGAACAGGATCTTGCACGCCAAGTTTGGCCAAAACATCATCTGCGGCCTTTTTGATGATTCGGGCGCGTGGATCAAAGTTTTTGTAGACGCGGTGACCAAATCCCATCAAGCGGAAGGAGTCTGTTTTGTCCTTTGCCTTGTCCACCCATTTCTGGAGGTCGCCTCCATCGTTCTTGATTTTCTCGAGCATCTCGATGACGGCCTGATTGGCTCCGCCATGCAACGGTCCCCAGAGCGCGGCAATGCCTGCAGAAATCGACGAGTAGAGATTTGCTTGTGAAGAACCCACGATGCGAACGGTCGAGGCAGAGCAGTTCTGCTCGTGGTCCGCGTGGAGAATCAGCAATTTGTTCAGGGCATCCTCAATCACAGGGTCCACCACGTAGTCCTCCGAGGGGAGGGCGAACATCATGTTGAGGAAGTTTCCGCAATAGCTCAGGTCATTTTTGGGGTACACCGTGGGATGCCCCATGTTGTGCTTGTATGCCTGAGCGGCCAAGGTGGGAAGCTTCGCAATCAGTCGGTGAATCGTCAATTCGATGTCGGTGACTGAGCGATTGGGATTTTGTGATTCCGGATAAAAAGTCGACAAACTTGAGATCATTGAGCTCAGCATGCCCATGGGGTGGGCTCCTTGCGGAAAAGCCTCAAAAAACCGCTTCATGTTCTCGTGCACCAAGGTGTGCTTGGTGATGCTGTTTTCGAAGTAGGCCAACTGATCGGCGTTGGGCAGTTCGCCATGAATCAACAGGAAGGCAACCTCCAAGAATGACGCCTTTTCCGCCAACTCCTCGATTCCATATCCTCGATAACGCAAAATGCCGTTTTCGCCGTCCAAATAAGTGATGCCTGACTTGGTTGCGCCCGTGTTTTTGTAACCGGGATCCAAGGTGATGTGCCCAGTTGTGGCACGAAGCTTGGAAATGTCAATGGCTTTTTCGTTTTCAGAACCTGTTACGACAGGGAATTCATATTCCTGGTCGCCGAGGATGATGCGTGCAGTCTCACTCATTTTGTGACGCGGTCTTTGATGGGTGGTTTCAAATTCAACCTGCGAACGGACTTCGCTAGGCCGGCAATCCCTGTGGATTCGCGGTGCAAATATAAGGGTCGTGTGGCCATCCTGTAGCGCCCGAGGTCACAGCGAATGCAAATCAATCAAAAGTCGATTCAAAGGTTGTTTTGAAGGCATCCCACTCCGCTTGTCCCGTAGTTGGGGACCAATGCTCACTGAAAAAGGTCAAGAAGGGCTCGAGCTGAAGCGGTGTCTTGTAACCCGTGATGGGGGCAATGATTTGGCCTTTTTCGGACATGAAAATCAAAGTGGGGTAGGCGCTGACCCCCAGAGCTCGTGAAAAGGGATGCGGGCTGTTTCTTCCTCGAACCCCCTCTCTGTAACCTTCATTCTCGTACAATTCACCTTGAAAAGTCACCGGATCTGGACCTTCCGCGTCAAACTTGACGGCGTAATAATTGTCGTTGATGTAGTCAATCACGTCAGGATGAGTGAAGGTGTTCGCCATCATCATCTTGCAAGGTCCACACCACTGGGTGTAGACATCCATGATGATTTTGCGGGGCTCTTGTGCCTGCGCATCCATGGCTTCTTCAATCGTAATCCATTGGATGGTATTCTGGGCAGTGTTGACATTGACAACTGCCAGAAAAAGGGTAATGAGCATCAGTCGCATGCGGGCAAAATTTCATCAAGGTGTTAAGAAACAAAAGTAATTGGCCACTGAAGGTTTCGCAAACCTCCAGTGGCCAAAACAAGCAAATTCCATGAAAATCACTGGATTCCGTGCATCCACTTTTTGATCAGAGGGGAGAGAATGAACAAGAACAACGCTGATCCACCAATGACATAAACGCCCCAGTCAAGATATGCGCTTGAGTAGATATCCAATTGTTCGGTGAAGGTTGCATTTTCTGGCAAATCATGACTTGCCGTCCAGCTTCCAATCATGCCTCCGAGGAAGTTCGCCAGAGAGAAAGACAGGAACCAAACCCCCATGACAAAGCCCACTTGTCGGTCTGGGCTCATTTTCGTGACCATGGACAAACCGATAGGGGAGAGGCTCAATTCGCCTGTGGTGTGGAACAAATACATCACAGCCACCCAAATCAATGCGACATTTTCGCCTTCTTGCAAGGTGGTTGCAGCCCAATAAATGATGCCGAATCCAATGGCCAGTTGAGCGAGACCCATTGCGAATTTGATTGGGGTGTTCGGCTCTGCTTTCATTTCGCCCAAACGCTTCCACAACCAAGCAAATACTGGGGCCAGTATAATGATGAAGAATGCATTGAAGGATTGCAACATGCTCGCAGGCACCTCCGTACCGAGCACCTCCCGATTCACAAACTTGTCGGCAAAGATGGTCAAAGAGCCTCCCGCTTGTTCGAACAAGGCCCAGAACAATATGTTGAAAAGGCCGAGAACAACAACCACCCACAGCCGTTGGCCGGTGGATTTTTCCTTCTCACGAAAGCCTGCGGCGACCAGCCAGCCGAACATTCCAAGGCCCACAACCAACAGGGAATATTTGAGCACTTCACTGTAGTTCAGCAGCGTGGCAAACAACGGAATCGAAAGAAGTGAGGCCACTACAATCGTTCTGTTGATGGACATTCCCGCGAAAACAGGAGTCGTATCATTCTCCTCATTGGGAACAACGCCCTTTCCCTCGAGATGTTTGAGATTCGCCCAGAACACAAGCAAACCCAGCAGCATGCCCACACCAGCGAGGCCAAATCCCAAGTGCCAGCTGACCTTCTCTCCAATGTAACCGCAGGTCATCGTTGACAGCAACGCTCCGACGTTGATGCCCATATAGAAAATGTTGAACGCGGAGTCTTTCAATTCCACCTTCTCCGTGTAAAACTTCCCGAGGAAGCTTGAAATGTTTGGCTTGAAATAACCGTTGCCGACAATGATGAGGGCAAGGGAGAGGAAGAACATGATTTGGTTTGTTTCATCTACCATTCCCATCACAGCGAGCAGAAAGTGCCCCAAGGACATCAAAACGCCTCCGAAGAGGATGGCTTTTCGAAAGCCGAAAAACTTGTCTGCGATGAGCCCTCCAATCACGGGGAACAGGTACACCATGGAGGTGTAGGACCCGTAAATGATGAGTGCTTTCGCTTCTGCACCCGCCCCCAAGGACTCAAACAGCACTTTGACCATGTAAAGGGTCAGCAGGGTTCTCATTCCGTAATAGGAGAATCGTTCCCACATTTCTGCGAAAAAGAGCACAAACAAGGCTCGCGGGTGGATTTTCTTGTTCACCGCGATAATGAGCGGGACCCAAATCACACAAAACGCCCAAGAGACAATCAGGGCAATCAAAGCAATATCCATCTGGTAAGGTGTTTAAAGGTTCTCTTCTACAAAGTCCAGCATCATCTCGTAAAGATGCAATCGGGTGTTGCCACCGTAGATGCCGTGGTTGCGATCTGGATAGGCGAAGAAATCAAATTGTTTGCCGGCACTGATCAAGGCATTCACCATTTCCATGGCGTTTTGAAAATGCACATTGTCATCGGCTGAACCATGCACAAGCAAAAGTTTGCCCTCGAGTTTGTCGGCATGGTTCACAGGGCTGTTGTCGTCGTAACCGGATGCGTTTTCTTGCGGCGTTTGCATGAATCGCTCGGTGTAGATTGTGTCGTAATACCGCCAATTGCTCACCGGAGCCACTGATATTCCAGCACTGAAGACATCTGCGCCTTTGGTCATGCTCAACAAAGTCATGAACCCACCATAGCTCCAGCCCTGAATGCCAATGCGTTCCTCATCCACATACGACAATTCGCCGAGGTAATGCCCGAAGTCGATGAAGTCCTCTGTTTCCAACTTGCCCAATTGCTTGTATGTGCTGTGTTCAAATTCCCGCCCGCGCATCGGCGTTCCTCGTGGGTCACAGCTGACCACAATGTAGCCCTTCTGCGCAAGCAGCTGGTGCCAGAGGTAATTCGCGCCGCCATAACTGTCTGTGACCGTTTGCACACCGGGGCCTCCATAAATAGCGACATAAACGGGATGCTTCTTGTTCTTGTCAAAATTGGGCGGTTTGATCATCCAACAATTCAGGTCCAAACCGGCTTCATTGCGGAAGGTGAAAAAGGTCTTCTTCTGCACGCCATGCCGATCCAAGGCTTCCCGAAGGGCTGCATTGTCTTTGAGCACACGAACTGGATTCCATTTGCGGTCACGCAGGGTGTAGACGGGGGGGGTGTTCGCATCGGAATGGTCATGGATGCAGTAATCAAAAGTCCTCGAGAAAGCAGAGCCGTGGTGCCCGGGAGCCTCATCCAACACTTCGACTTTGCCCTTGAGGTTGGTGCGCGCAATGTGCAACTGGGTGGCGCCCAAAATCGAGCCCTCGAAGTAAACCTGCTTGCGCTTCGCGTCGTATCCACAAACGCGGCTGATGTCCCAATTGCCATCGGTGATCTGGCTGTCTTCGCCGTGAAACTGGCCTTGCCACAAGTGGTTGTAGCCGCTGCGCTCGCTGGTGAACAAAAAGCTGTCGTCGCTGAGGAAAGTCAAATTGACGGTGATGTCGATGAAGGTTTGGTTGGATTCAGACCAAACCGTCTCCGTTTTCACCTGCCCCGACGCATCTGCCGTAGACATGTCTGCCAACTCAAACTTGAGTTCGTTTTGATGGCGGTTCATCGTCATGACGATGAGTTTGCCGTCTGCTGGCGTCCACTTGACCCGCGGAATGTACGCTGTGGCAGGCGTCACCACTTCAATGTGGCGATCATTGGCCAAATCGTAAGCATGCACCGACACTTTGCTGTTTTCTTCGCCAGCTTTGGGGTATTTGAAAACATAGGGGTCAGGATACAAATCCCCGTACATCGGCATCCCAAACTCCCGCACCCCCGACTCGTCAAACCGATAATACGCCAGGTGTTTGCCATCAGCTGACCAGAAAATCCCATTGTCCTCGCCGAATTCCTCTTCATAGACCCAGTCCGTGGCGCCGTTGATGATCGCGTTGATTGCGCCATCGCGAGTGACCTCGGTTTCTTCACCTGTAGCGAGATCGGCGATGAAGACATTGTTGGAACGGACAAAGGCGACTTTGTCCGCAGCCGGTGAAAAACGAGCAAGCCGTTGAAGGCCAAGGGCAAAGTTGGTGAGGGGCGTGGTGGTTTGGTCCAACAAATTGAACACATGGTAATTTGCTGAAAACGAATGCCGGTACATCGGCTCAGCATCCGTCCACAACAACAATTTGTCTTCAGCAGGTGAAAATGCATACCCCTCGATGGCGACGCCAGCATCCCCAAAAACCCCAACACTCGTGGCGAGGGTGTCTACCGCTTCTCCTGTGGCGTAGGCGAAGCGGACAATGGCCGTCCCTTCCGAAGAGCGTTCGGAGGACGTGTAGTGTTTTCCATCGCGCATGGATCGGATGCCCCAAACCGATTCTGAACGGAACGTACCGCTGTACCAAATCTTTTCATTCGTCAAAGCTTCCGTGGCAAGATTGTCTTGCGCAACGAGGGGGGTGAAGGCGCTGGAGAACGTGCAAAATGCGAGCGCCCATAAGGCCATCAACTTTCCAGTTCGGTGCATGCTTTCCATTCTCATTGGGGCAGATTTCTGTTTGATTTTTCCTGCAGGTCGGCCCAAGATACAAGTGGTGGAGGTAATTTTGGTCAGAATGTTTTCCACGAAGTCCCCCCATTTCAGCCCATCGGCTTTGACCTCACTCGAAGCCGCTCTTGCTGAGGTCGCAGATGAAACCGTCGTCATCACCACCGACGAGGGTCGGGCGAATGCTTCGCATGATGAGACGGAGGATTTGCGGTTTCTGCCTGATGCTGTGATTGAACCGCGCACCACCGCCTCGGTGCAAGCGGTGATGCGTTGGGCAACGGAACACCGGGTGCCGGTGACAGCCGCGGGCGCTCGGACGGGGCTCAGTGGCGGGGCCTTGCCAGTGGAAGGGGGGATCGCCTTGAACATGCGGCGGATGAACGCGGTCCTTGAGGTTGACACCCTGAATCACCAAATCCGCGTCCAACCCGGCGTCATTGTGCACGACCTGAAGCAGGCTGCGGCGGAAAGGGGGTTGTTCTACGCCGTCGACCCGTCTTCCTTTGGCTCCTGCACCATCGGGGGCAACATCGCCGAGAATTCTGGTGGTCCCCGTGCCGTGAAATATGGCGTGACAAAGGATTGGGTGCTCAATCTCGAGGTGGTTTTGGCGAATGGGGAGGTGATTCGAACAGGGGCAGACACGTTGAAAAACAGCACTGGATACAACTTGACGCAGTTGATGGTGGGCAGCGAAGGCACTTTGGGCATTGTGACGGAGGCCACATTGAAGTTGCGCCCCTTGCCTGCGCACCAAGCGTTGATGCTCGCATCCTTTCCTTCGGCCGAGGCGGCTTGCGCTTGCGTTGCCAGTGTTTTCGAGGCAGGGGTGGAGCCCTCTGCTTTGGAGTTCATGGAACGCGACGCAGTCCTCCTCGCTCAAGCGTTCACTGGCGACAACACTTTGCCTTTGCCGGCGAACGCTGCGGCGCAGTTGCTGATTGAGGTGGATGCCTTCCGACAGGACGCATTGATGCCACAGGTCGAGGCCTTGTTGCCGGTCCTTGAACGTCACGGTGCGATGGACCCCTGGTTTGCGGAAGATGAAGCCACCAAGGAACGGCTTTGGTTTCTTCGCCGCAGGGTGGGGGAGGCGGTCAAGGCGGCCTCAACCTACAAAGAAGAAGACACGGTGGTTCCGAGGGGGAAATTGCCGGCGCTCCTTGCCTCGGTCAAGGAAATCGGCCAGCGTCATGGCTTCCGCTCCATCTGTTACGGGCATGCTGGCGATGGCAATTTGCATGTGAACATCTTGCGCGACGACCTTTCGGACGAGGCCTGGACGAAGCAACTGCCAGAGGCCATCAGGGAGATCTTTGAACAGGTCGTGGGCTTGGGGGGAACCCTCAGTGGTGAGCATGGAATCGGTTGGGTGCAGAAGCACTACTTGGACCTCGCCGTTTCGCCTGTGGCCCTGGCATTGATGCAGGGAATCAAGCGGCAGTTTGATCCGCTGGGGATTTTGAATCCGGGGAAGATTTGGCCAGAGGCCTAAGACCAAATCAAGTCAGGGAATTGTTCTAGATTCGCACCCTCAAAATCGACGACATGGCCAACAACTTGCTCCAAGGGAAAAAAGGGATCATCTTCGGTGCCCTCAACGACCAATCCATCGCCTGGAAAACCGCGCTGCAAGCGCATGCGCAGGGTGCAGAAATTGTGCTGACGAATGCGCCAGTGGCCATGCGAATGGGCGAGATTCATCAATTGGCTGCACAAATCGGGGGAGCACCCGTCATTCCCGCCGATGCGACAAGTGTAGAAGATTTGACAGCACTCTTTGAAGGTGCGATGGAGCACTTCGGGGGGCAGGTGGATTTCGTGCTGCACTCCATTGGCATGAGTCCGAATGTGCGAAAGGGAAAACACTACACCGACATCAATTACAATTGGTTGCAGACCACACTGGATGTGAGTGCGATCAGCTTGCACAAGACTTTGGCTGTGGCAAAAAAACTGGACGCCATCCGCGAGTGGGGAAGCGTCGTGGCGTTGACATACATCGCTGCACAGCGCATTTTCCCGGATTATGGCGACATGGCGGATGCCAAAAGTTTGTTGGAGAGCATCACCCGCAGCTTCGGTTACCATTATGGGGTGGACAAGAAAGTTCGGATCAACACGGTTTCCCAAAGCCCGACGGTGACAACGGCTGGCAGCGGAGTGAAGGGGTTTGACGAATTCATCGCTTACAGCGAATCCATGAGCCCGTTGGGCAACGCCGATGGTCTGGCTTGTGCGGATTATTGCGTCTCTTTGTTCAGCGACTTGACCCGCTTTGTCACCATGCAAAACCTTTTCCACGACGGGGGCTTCTCCAACACTGGCGTGAGCCAAGAGGTGATTGGCAAATTCGCGCCAGAAGACTGACCCCCCTGACCCTGGATGGCAGGTGTCTTGAGATTCAGTCCAACTTTTCTCGTTCGTTTTCGTAAGCCCACATGAGGTTGGGCGACCTGTGCAATGTTCCCAGGTGACAAGTGGCTCAAAGATTGGAAGTCAAATGTTTGGGAATCATGGATCTGGAAGTATTGAAATTTGGGGGAAGTTCGCTGGCCACCGCTGAAGCGTTGCAGCGTGTGCAATCGGTCCTTTTGGAGCGAAGAGCAGAGCAAAAAATTGTGGTGTGTTCGGCCATGGGCGGAGCAACCAGTGCTTTGTTGACGGCTGGCAGATTGGCGGAAAGCGGCGATGCCGGTTACCGCGAGTCCTTTGCATCCATTGGGCGAAGGCATGAACAGGTCATTGAAGCGCTGGCCCTGCCTTCCCACTTGAAATTGCCGTTGATCTCGGAGGTTGAGGCCACTTTGAAGGAAGCTGAAGCCTTGTTGAGAGGTGTCCACATCTTGGGGGAGCTCAGCCCCCGAAGCGCAGATGCCATTGCATCATGCGGCGAGCGACTGGCGGTGCCGATGGTGGCGGCTTTGCTCAGGGCTGGAGGATTGCGGGTGCGGCGTGTGGACGCAAGAGATTGGATCCAAACCGATGACCAACACGGCGCCGCTTCAGTCGACTGGACACAAACTTCGGCGGCCATTCTCACTGGTGTGGACGCGGATTTGGCCTTTGACGTGTTGATCACGGAAGGGTACATCGGGCGAGGGCCGGATGGGGCCACCACCACACTGGGGCGAGGCGGCAGCGACTACACCGCTTCATTGATTGCACGCGCCACGAACGCTCGCAGGATGGAAAAATCCACGGATGTTTTGGGGATGATGACCGCTGATCCCCGGCTGGTTCCCGAGGCTGAGGTGATTGCATCGATGAGTTATGAAGAGGCGCTGGAGCTTTGTCACTTCGGGGCAAAGGTGATTTATCACCCCACAATAGAGCCTTTGCGGAAATCAGGAATTCCCTTGATTGTTCGCAGCACTTTTGCGACCAACAATCACCCGGGGACAGCCATCGTCGCATCTCCTGAACACACCTGTATTGTTCGGGGGCTGTCGAGCATGTCGGACATGGCATTGATCACTTTGGTCGGCGGTGGAATCATTGCGAAGCCCGGGTTTTCTCGCAGGGTGTTCACGGCGTTGGCCCAAGCGGCCATCAACGTAGTGCTCATCACCCAAAGTTCATCGGAACACACCATCACGCTCGCCATTGCGGAGGGGGATGTGCCCGATGCTGAGCGGGCCCTGACGGAGGAATTCGAGGCCGACATGACCTTGGGGAGGCTCGAGAGCATTCGAATTGATCAAGGCCTGAGCATCGTTGCCCTCGTCGGCGGTGGCATGCAATCTGCCGCCGGCGTGAGTGGCCAGGCGTTTGAAGCCCTCGGCCGGGCGGGCATCAATGTTCGGGCGATTGCACAAGGTTCAACGGAGCGAAACATTTCCATCGTGTTGTCGTCAATCGATGTGCCGGCGGCCCTGCGCGCGATGCATCAGGCATTTTTCTCGAACATTGTTCAGGAGCATCGGCTCTTGTGCTTCGGGACAGGTCAGGTAGGTCGTGCGTTCTTGGACCAAATCCATGCCGCAACCCCCACCTTGCGCCAACGCGGCATTTCCATCCAGGTGGTGGGCATTGTTCGGCGCCAACGACATCTTCTGGATCCTGAGGGCATTGACCTGGGGCAATGGTCGGAACAGCTGGATGCAGCAGGTCAGGGTCACGCTTCAACGCAAGAAATTTGGTCACACATTCTTTCTTCGCCCAGTTTGCGTCCAACCATCCTTGTGGACAATACGGCGTCTGAGGACACAACGGCCTTGTATTTGGAGGCCGCAAAAGCCAGAATGCACCTTGTGGCCAGCAACAAATTGGCAGCTGCTGGACCATTGGATGCTTGGCTGACGCTGAACAAACAATTGAAGGCGGCTCAAAGGTCCTTTCGGCATGAAACGAATGTGGGTGCTGCACTTCCCGTGCTGGATGCTTTGGCCCAAATGGTGGCCACCGGGGACGAGGTGTTGCGCATCGAGGCCGTTTTGAGTGGTTCGTTGAACTTCATCTTCTCCCGCATTCAGTCCGGTCAACGCTTTTCTGAAGCTGTTCAAGAGGCACGCGAATTGGGGTATACCGAACCTGATCCCCGCCTCGACTTGTCCGGTGAAGATGTGGCACGGAAAATATTGATTTGTGCTCGGGCCTGTGGTGCATCGTTGGACATGAAGGATGTCCACAACCCTGGGTTTTTGCCCAAGGCGGCCTTTGCGGGGGAGGCAGACGAATTCATGGCTTCACTCGCTGACCACGACAGCCTTTTCGTTTCGCAAGACGCTGGTGTTTGGCGATTTGTCGCGCGCTTTTCCCAAGGGCAATGCGCCGTGGGGTTGGAGCGATTGCCCATCGACCATCCTTTTGCCCAATTGCAAGGAGCAGACAACCAAATCCGCATCCATTCCCGACGCTATTCCACCCAACCCTTGGTGCTACAGGGAAGCGGTGCCGGTGCAGTTTTGACCGCCAGTGGTGTGTTCTCCGATGTTCTGCGTTTGACAGCCCAACCCCCGATGTCATGAAGAAGCAAGTCACGGCTTGGGCGCCTGCCACCATTGCCAACCTCAATGTGGGGTTTGATGGCTTGGGGTGTGCCATTGCCGCACCTGGTGAAAAAATCCGTGCCGAGCGAACCGATGCGCACAACAGCGTTCGCATTGTTCACATGGAAGGACCTGGCGCCCTTTCAATGGATCCAGAACGAAATGTCGCAGGCCGTGCGGCAGCATCGCTTTGGCGCGCGCTGAACCCGGGGTTTGGTCTGGATTTGTCCGTCTACAAGGAAATCAAGCCGGGCAGTGGCATCGGGTCGAGTGCAGCAAGTGCCGCCGCTGCCGTGGTGGCTGTGGACGGATTGTTGGGCGCCGGCTTGCGTCCGGACGAGCTGCTCCCGTTTGCCTTGGACGGTGAGGTGTTGGCATCCGGCGCTCGGCATGCGGACAATGTCGCCCCGGCTTTGATGGGCGGTTTGGTGCTGTGTCCGCCGGAGGGTCGCCCCATGGGCATCCCGCTGCCCGCATCCTGGCCGGTTCTCATCGTTCATCCTCAAATCGAAATCTTGACAGCAAATGCCCGCGAGGTGCTGCCCCGCGAGGTTCCATTTGAAGCGGCCGTGGACCAAGCCAGATGGTTGGGCACTTTCATCGCGGCTTGCGCATCGGGCGATGGGGAAACGGCGCTGTTCGCCATGGAAGATTTGTTGGTGACCCCGCATCGCGCCGCATTGATTCCCCAATTTGCCGAGGTTCGTTTGGCTGCTTTCGCAGCAGGTGCGCGGGCAGGGGGCATTTCGGGAAGCGGTCCCTCCACGTTTTGGTTGGGGACTCAAGCCGAAACCATGACTGGATTGGAACATGCCGTTCGAAGCATTTACGAAAAGGCGAACATCTCTGTGGATTGCCATTCAACCCAAATCTCCCTGCGTGGAGCACACCTAGTCGCATGAAATTTCACAGCATCCCTTCTGGTCTTCACACCGCCTCATTTTCAGAAGCCATCCGCGGGGGCCTGGCCCCGGACAAAGGTCTGTACTTTCCGACCACCATGCCCCAATTGCCCCAGTCCGCATGGTTGGATGGCGAAGATGTCACTTTGGCCTCTTTGGCCACACAATTGCTCGCGCCATTTTCGGACGGCTTCCTGTCGCCGAAGACATTGCTCGAACTCATGGAGGATGCCCTTGATTTCCCGGTGGAACTTGTGGGCATGCCCGAATGGTTCGGCGGGTGTTCCGTACTGGAGTTGTTTCACGGTCCCACGGCGGCCTTCAAGGACGTCGGCGCTCGGGTGATGTCTCGTTTGCTCGGGGCGTTGACAACGGAGCGATTGACGGTTTTGGTGGCAACATCTGGCGATACAGGTTCGGCCGTCGCCCAGGGTTTTCTGAACGTGCCCAATGTGGATGTGGTGATCCTCTATCCATCCGGTCGGATTTCGGAGATTCAAGAACTGCAATTGACCACAGCAGGAGGCAATGTCACGGCTTTGGAGGTCGATGGAAGTTTTGATGATTGTCAAGCCATGGTGAAGTCGGCCTTTGTGGATTTGGATTTGCAAAGTCAACGCCCCTTGACTTCGGCCAATTCCATCAACATCGCTCGCTGGATGCCACAAGCGGTTTATTATGCGTACACCGTTCATTTGTTGGGGGAGGCCGTGGATTTCGTTGTGCCCAGTGGCAATTTCGGCAACCTCGCCGCAGGCATACTGGCTTCGAAGATGGGCATGCCGAGCGGCCGGTTCATTGCGGCCACGAATCGCAATGATGTGATGCCCGACTACCTGACAACCGGTGTGTTTGCGCCCAAACCATCTGTTGCCACGCGCTCCAACGCCATGGATGTGGGGGATCCAAGCAACCGCCCGCGGTTGGAGGCCATGCTCGGCGGGACACGCGGACTGCAAACGGGCCTCATGGCGGAGGCCGTGAGCGAAGATGCGACCCTCGCGGCGTTGGCCGCCATTCACGACAGGACTGGAACGTTGGTTTGCCCACATACAGCGGTTGGTCTGGAAGTGGCCCAACGCATGAAGCAACGCGGCGAATTGGGCGAGCGTCCCGTGGTGGTTTTGGCCCCCGCTCATCCTGGCCAGTTTTGTGATGTGGTCAAAGAAGCCACAGGTGTGACCGTTCCGCTGCCGGCTGTTTTGACCGATGTTTTGGGAAAGACCAGGCAGAGCATCCAAATCGATCCAACGGATGCCGCCCTGAAGGCGCATTTGCTCCGCTGAATCGCTCAGGAGCGCATCATCCAATCGCGGAAAACGACAGCGATGCGCTCGATCGCTCGTTCCGACGACAACGCGGCAAGGCCTGCGGGGGGTCCCCATGCGGTGGGATTGACGTCGACGATGAACAATTGGTCTGTCTGTTGATCCCGAAGGCCATCGAGCTCAGCAAATTCCACCCCGAGGCTTTCCATCAAAGCTGCGATGCGTTGCTGCTCCTCTGGGGAAATCAGCTTTTCTGCATCTGCCAACTGGGCTTCTGTGGTTTCATTGCTGTATCGTTTCGCATCCGATTTGTATTTCCGATAAACCACTGGAATGAGGCCATTGACATAGACCAAACGCAGGTCTACAATTCGCCCTGAATCGTCCCTGTTGTTGACAATCCGCTGGTACACCTTCGAGGGGTTGAGCTGGGCGAGTGGCGCCAGCTTCTCGACCCCGTCATGCGCCGCATTGTCGTTGCTTTTCTCCAACAACCAGCCCTCATGATGGCAAGGGTCCACGTTCACCCCGTAGCCAAATGTGGTTTGGTGTTGAAGATCCAAAGTCCGCTTGGAGATGTCTGTGCATTGCGCATTGATCTGTTTGCCACGTGCACCCTCGGGCATCGGCGTGGCTTTGTGGGTTGCATCCTCGAAGCGAATGAAAGCCATGGCATCAGGGCGGGGAATGTTGGTCAATTCCCACCGGTTGCGTCTGCATACCTTGTACAACGTCGTCCTTCGAGAGGGCAAATCTGGATACGCAACAACCACGGGGGGGCGCCGTCCGCCGCGCATGATGGCATCACCCAGCCAAATGACCAAGTGGCGCATCTGCTTGCCCCAGCGCTCAGGCAGCGAAAACTGCTCGTCAGGCCGAATGCGCCTCATCGCTTCGAAGCCGAGGTTTTTTTCCATTGCACCGCCTGCCATTTGCGAATTTCTGAAGGCCGCCCAATCGTTCGAAGGATGTAATCCTTTTCGATGTTCAGGCCACGCGCGGGGCTGTACTCTCGGCCATAGAAAATGATCTGGAGGTGCAAATCATTCCAGCAGTGCTCCGGAAACAGCCGCTTCGCATCCTTTTCAGTCTGTTCCACGGACTTGCCAGTCGTGAGGCCCCAACGCCACATCAGGCGATGGATGTGGGTGTCCACGGGAAAGGCGGGTTGCCCAAAGGCTTGGGAGACCACAACGGAAGCCGTTTTGTGTCCCACACCAGGCAAGGCCTCCAGCGCAGCGAGATCCTCGGGGGTTTGGCCACCGTGAACTTCGCACAAGATTTCAGACAACCGGTGGATGTTTTTGGATTTGGCAGGGGAGAGGCCACAAGGTCGAATGATGTCGCGAATGGCTTCCACCGATTGGGCCTTCATGTCCGCCGGGTTGTCGGCGAGGGCAAACAGCGCCGGGGTGACTTGGTTCACCCGCTCATCGGTGCACTGGGCAGAGAGCAACACAGCGACCAAGAGCGTGTAAGGATCCTTGTGGTCGAGCGGTACAGGAATTTCCGGATACAATTTGGGCAGTTCTTGCAACAAGAAAGCCACCTTTTCCGATTTTTTCGTCAGACGGGGTTCGGCAATAGGGTTCATGGCAAAAGTTGGTGTACGTCGGATTCTGCGGAGAACAACTCTCGCATGTTCATTCCTTGAAACTCGAGCGCTACCTCGTTGATTTGGTCTTCAAATTCATCGAACAACAGGCGCCATTCCAAAACCAAGGTTTGTGGAGGTGCCTCCATGCCCGATTCCAAGAACAAATACGTGATGTCATAATCCACATCTTTGCCAAGATATTTCAATGCAATTCGCTTATCATTCGCGGTCATATTGCAATGGTTATGCGTCCAGTTTTCGATCGAAGCATCCACTCCTTCTGCTTCCAAATCGTCGCCCAAATTCAACGGCTTGTCCGCTTGCTGCGGCATCAGGGCGAGTTCCAGATCATCGGTGAAGACACGGATTTCAACTTGCCAGGTCGAGGACTCAGGATTCCATCGCAAATCCGTTCGCGAGTAGTGGAAATCGTGCGCGGGGACCGCCACGAACAATGCCCAAGAAATCCAAATGTGTAGAGACATCAGCATGCGACAAAATTACGCTCGCAGTAACTTGCGGCCACATGCAAGATTCCATTGTCCCTTTTGCCCCGTTTGACGGTGAGGCGTTTGCTGCGGCCCATGCAGCACTCCAGTCGCGCAAGGCCCAGCCGATTGTTATCACGGCACACAAATCGCCGGATGGTGATGCCCTGGGCGCTGCGTTGGGTTTGTACCATGATTTGAAGGCCGGTGGTTGGTCCCAATTGGCCGTGGTCTTGCCCGATGGGTTTCCAGCGTTTTTTGACTGGATGCCAGCAGTTCAAGAGGTGGTGTTGTGGGAAAAGCACCCAGAAAAGGCAGCCGCGAAGGTTGCAGAGGCAGCCATGATTTTCTGCTTGGATTACAATGGGTTGGACAGGCTGGGCCCCGAGATGGCGGCGGCGGTGGGCGAGGCGGAAGGGGATTTGGTCATGATCGACCATCACTTGAACCCGAGTGGTTTTGCCAAATGGAATTTCAGCGATCCCCTTTGCGGTTCATCAGCCGAGCTCGTTTACCGATGGATTGTCGCTTCGAATCGGGCTGATGAGATGTCTCAAGACGTGGCCGCGTGCTTGTACACCGGGGTGATGACAGACACGGGGTCCTTTCGGTTTGCCAGCGTCACGGCGGCCACGCATGAGATGGTGGCTGCGCTGCTGCAAACGGGCATTCGGCATGCGGACATCCATGCCGCGGTTTATGATTCGAATCGCCTGGATCGGTTGCAATTGGTCGGTTATGCCTTGAGCAACAAACTGGAGGTCTACCCTGAGTATGGTTGCGCGATGATCACCTTGACCTTGGCGGAATTGAACCGGTTTCATGCCCGATCAGGCGACACAGAGAGCCTTGTCAATCAGGCGTTGAGTGTGGAGGGGGTGAATTGTGCGGTTTTTGTTCGGGAGGCGAAAGAGGGCCGGGTGAAGCTGAGTTTGCGGAGTCGTGGCAATTTCAGTGTGCGGGACGTGGCGGAGGCCCATTTTCGAGGTGGCGGGCACAGGAACGCATCCGGGGGGGCGCTGGATGGCGTCACGGCAGGCGAGGTCGCAGATTTGTGGCGCAGTTTGATGCCGAAGTATGGCCCTCAAATCTTGGCGGCATGCTGAGGCAACTGGGCAAACGTTCGTGGTGGGTCGCGGGGGGAATCGTCATGGCCGGACTGGCCGGATGCGGCGAGGATTCCGAGTTCCCAGGCGCTGGGCATCGGCAACCAACTGCTGAGGATTTGTTGGCATTCAACCAACAAAAGGCGGAACAACAGCATGCATTGCTTCAATTCCTGGCCCCGGATTCCATGGGGTTTGAGGCGTTTTCGGGCATGCGGGTTCACTGGCCATCCCGCCACGAAGGAGCAGCCCTTCACCCGTTGCATGGTCATGGGACCCTTGTCAAGTGGTCCTGCGAAGTGAGCTTGACAAATGGTGAAGTGGTGATGCGCTATTCGGAAGAGAATCCCATGGTTTTGGCCATTGGCTTCAGCGAATGGCCTGACGGATTTCACGTGCTCGCAAGCCACACTTCGCCCGGTGACACTGTGGAGGCTTGGCTGCCTGCGGCTCGGGCTTGGGGATTGACGGGGAGTCCGCCGACGATTCCACAAGATGCCATCATTGGGTTGCGCTTCAAAGTCATCAGCGTGGAGAGTCCAGAGGCTGCATGAAGAGGGGAGGGCTGTGGGCATTGATTGTGTGTGGTCTTGCGATGTCCGGTTTGACCCATTGTACAGACGCCGACCGTCCCTGGGACTGGGTCGAACTCGGCGATCCCTCGGCACGCACTTTGCAACCTGGGGATTGGGTTTGGTTTCGTTGGTGTGACTCGATCCACCCTTGCGCGAACAGAATCCGACAAGTCACGAGAACTTCAAGCTTGGCATTGCCAGAACGACCCGAGGTGGACTCACTGCCAGTGGCTGGTTTGCGGGCAGGGGATGCGGTTGTACTGCGCGGACCAGGGCAAAGGCGTTTGGAAGTGGTGCTGGCCTTTTCGGAATCGAAAGAGGCCGTCGGGGCCATTGTGATGCGCGAGGGCTGGCGGGGGTTGGCGGAAGCCGTGGGCTTTGAGGTTGATGAAGAGGTGGCAGGTTGTTGGCTGGATTGGGCCGACGAACCTCAGCATCAAGCCCTGCCTTGGGGAACCGAAGTTGAATTGACTTTGGTCTCCGCGCCACTTCCTTTCGGCGCGTTGGACGATTCGATGGCTAGAAAAGACATTTGGGCGTTTCCGTTGGGTGTTGCGGATCAATTGGTGCCGCCGCTCGACAGCTTGCTGTTGGCAGGACAAGGGAACTTTCGTGCTTGGTGTTTGGCTGAGATTGGCCACGAACCGTTGAAGGGAGGAACTGACGCCAACCAGGCTTTCTCCGTCCAGGTGAAGGCAGTTCATGCCCAACCTGGGCAGAGGCATTAGCGAAACTCAATGCCCCAAAAGGAACAAGCAGGGGCGCTTGTGGAGTGCTGGTTGAGGCGCCTTTGCCCAATCGCTGATGGTCATGCTTCGAATCCATTCGGTGGGCAACGTGAGATCCACGGCGAGGCACAAGGTGGTGTCACCGGGCATCATCTGCAAGACATCCGAGAACGCATTGTCGTTCCTGTAGGGCGGCTCCATGAATATCGCAGTCTCTTTGCGCCGTTGCAAACCGTCTTTGATCTCTCGGAACATGCGTTCGCGTTTGGATTTTTCACGAGGGAAATACCCTTTGAACGCGAAGGATTGGCCGTTCAGCCCGCTGGCCATCAGCGCGAGCAAAATGGAAGAAGGCCCCACATGCGGTTTGACGGACCAACCGGCATTGTGCGCCATACGAACGGCTTGGGCCCCTGGGTCAGCCACGCCTGGTGCTCCAGCGTCGGTGATGACACCGATGTCCTCGGATTGCCGAAACCAAGCCAGCAAATCCACCAAATCTTGCGCGTCAGAATGTTCGTTCAGCAAAAATGTCGGCCGAACATTTGGATTCAAGTCTGGCAAAGCATCTTTCAGCAATCTCCTGGCCGCATTGTCGCTTTCAACAATGAAGCGTGAGCAGGTCCTCAACGCTTCCAGAGCGCCAGACGAAAGGTGAAGCCCTGGCGTTCGGGAGCCCAAGGTGTTCGGAATCAAGTGAAGCGTTTTCATTTTTCCCGCAAGGCTTTGCTCCATTTTTCCATCCACAGATTGGCTGCTTCTTCAGCCCAGTCGAAGACAAGGGCAAAATCCCTCATGGTCCCATGATAGGGATCTGGAACTTCCCTCCCATCGGGCATGAAGAGTTGAATTTTCCTCAGCTCTTCGTCGTTCTTCGCCAAGCTCTGCAGGTCCTTCAGGTTTTGCTGGTCCATGGCGAGCAGCACGTCAAACGCGTCCAAATCTTCTCGCTGAACTTTTCTGCCGCGTTGCTGAGAGATGTCCACGCCCCTGCGATGCGCCTCATCGATGGATCTTCGGTCTGGCGGCTGCCCAACATGCCAGCCCCCTGTTCCAGCACTATCGACTTGTATGAGCAAGTTCCTCCGCTTGGCAGCGTCGCGAAGGACGGCCTCACCCAGGGGGCTTCTGCAAATGTTGCCCAGGCAGACAACAAGCACGCGCAAGGAAGAGACAGACCTTTGCGACTCCATCAGTGAATGGCCAACTTCTTCTCCAAGTCTTCCAAATATTTCTTGAAGTGCTTGTCCGTTTCTTGGAGGTTGTTCACCGTCCTGCAGGCGTGGAGCACGGTGGCGTGATCCTTTCCGCCGCAATGCAAGCCGATGTTCGCAAGTGAACTCTTGGTCATCTTCTTGGAGAAGTACATGGCAATCTGCCGCGCTTGCACGATTTCACGCTTCCGGGTCTTGGACTTCAGCAACTCGATGGGCAAGTCGAAATAATCGCAAACCACTTTCTGAATGTAGTCGATGCTCACTTCTCGCGCGGTATTCTTCACGAATTTGTCGATCATCTGCTTCGCCAAATCCAGCGTGATGGCTTTTTTGTTCAAACTGCTCTGAGCGATCAGACTGATGAGTGCACCTTCCAGTTCGCGAATGTTCGTTGTGATGCTGTAGGCCAAATACTCCACGACCTCTCGTGGCAGCTCAATGCCGTTTTTGTACATCATCTTCTCCAAGATGGCCATGCGGGTCTCAAGCGATGGCACCTGAAGATCAGCACTGAGGCCCCATTTGAAACGGCTGAGCAGGCGTTGTTCCATGCCATGCATCTCCACAGGCGGCTTGTCCGACGTCAGGACAATCTGTTTGCCACCTTGGTGGAGATGATTGAAGATGTGGAAAAACACATCCTGCGTCTTCTCTTTGCCACTGAAAAATTGGACATCGTCAATCAACAGGACATCAATCATCTGATAGAAATGACTGAAGTCATTTACGCTGTTGTTGCGAACTGCATCGATGAATTGATGCGTGAAAGTCTCTGAACTCACATAAAGCACAGTCAATTCCGGTTGACGCTCCTTGATCTCCAGCCCGATGGCGTGCATGAGATGTGTTTTGCCCAGTCCGGTGCTCCCGTAGATCAGCAGCGGGTTGAACGCCGTTCCACCGGGTTTGTTGGCGACGGCATAACCTGCAGAACGTGCCAAGCGGTTGCATTCCCCTTCAATGAAGTTGTCAAAGTTGTAGTTGGGGTTGAGGTTCGAGTCAATCTGCAACTTTTTCAGCCCGGGAATCACGAACGGGTTCTTGATCGGGGTGATGTCCGGGTTCACCGGCATCGCATTTTTCGGATTTTTCGGGTTGCCATTGGTGTTTCCCGGGAGCTTGACAGTATACGCCGGAGCGTGGTGTTGTTGATTCGGGCGGGCGTTCTCCATGATGATGCTGTATTCCAACCGAGCATCTGGGCCGAGTTCCTTTCGAATCGTCTTCCGCAGCAACTGAACATAGTGCTCTTCCAACCATTCGTAAAAGAATTGAGATGGCACTTGAATGGTCAACACCGCGTTCTCCAATTTGACGGATTTGACGGGTTGAAACCAGGTCTTGTAAGCCTGTGAAGATATGTTGTCTTCAATGACAGACAGGCACCGATCCCATACTTCTGAATGGTCTTGTTTCATGAATCGCAGTTTCCTCGCTTGACGTATACAGGTGAAGTTTTCTGAAGCCCAAAAAGCTTCCTTGAAAACCGAGCGCAAGGTTTGGAGAAACTCGCGGAAAAAAAAATCGAATGCCCCTTGACTTTTAAAAAATGCCAACTCTGAGATTCCTCAGGTGACCTTCAGAAACCAAGCAATGGCAACGATTGTCGATGATTATACGGCTTTTGTGGGGCGTTCGTATCCATGAAAGCATTGAGCGTCAATCAGAGATTGGCTCCGAAGTTCGATGCGACGACAGAAGCGTCAGAATCGTTTTGAATGGTCATTTCGAAGGTGCTTCGTCTTCATCGAAAATGGGTTTTTGTCCACAAGATGATAACAATGCGTTCGACCAAATCTTTTGTTGAGATGTGTGACAAAATTGCGTGACATGTTCATGAACTTTCGTTCTCAGTGCAGTGGTGGCTTCAGACGAGAAATTGTGCCACTTGGCAAACTTGCGGCTTGGGGTTTGGGTCAAGCATTCCTCCGGGACGTATTCTGGATATGGACCCCATTTGGGCAGCATTGGAATGACGCCATGCCACATCGCTTCCACAACACTCAGTCCGAAGAATTCTTGCCGCGGACGATGAATCAAAACATCGGCTTGGGACAACCAATGGTGATAATCTTGCAAACATTCGACCTTTCCGAGGTGCAAGATTTTGTCGCGTTGTCTTTCTGCGCTTTCGAGAAAGATTTTCGATTCTGGCGCAGATGCATCCCCGAGGAGGATCAATTCGATTTCGCCCTTGTTCCGATGCTCAACGAATGACCAGAACCTGTCCATCCCCTTGTCCCAAGTCCAGCGGTGATTCCACAACAACCGCATGGGGCGGCGGAATTCGCGCCCCAAGGACTGGGCATTGGATGGACCGAACCGGGCACAAAGGGGCAGGGGAATGGGCATGACCTTAGCCTTTCGTTGCAACGAAGTGACATCCAATTGCTGGTCGGGCATGCGGCCCATCAAGTGCCTTGCTCCTTCGAGGAATGCCTCCAGATGATACTTCGAATTGAACCACAATTCGTCTGCAGCGATGGCGCTGATCACGTTGGTCATGCCATAGGTCAGGTCGATTCGCTGCCCTACGTCGGGATCCCCCTTGGACCACGGGAAGGTGATTTGGTTTTCATGGAAGTACAGCAAGATCGGCACGCTTCGAAACGTTGGAGGGAGCAGCCCCCGCAGACGAGCAACATCGCACATGTCCGTGGTCAGAATGAGATCTGGTGGTTGCTCTTGGGAAAGCAACGCTGCAAAATGTCCCGCTGCCCCTTGCATTCGCCACTTCCAATGGCTGCCCTTCATGGCCATCAACTTGACCTTCCACGGGCCGTGATCATGCAGCATGGTTTCAATGGAGCGCGCAAAGGCAGCATGCGATCCTTTGTGATAAGGGTCCAAAATGAGCAAATGCCGGGGACCGGGTTGCGTCAGCATGTGGCCTTTTGGATTCATGGCTTTCCGGTGATCCAAGACCAAACCCGTCTCCACCACGGCATATCGTCGGTCGTGCCTTTCGGCAGAAGAGACCCCAATTCAGGCTCTCCCGCCTCGGCCCAGGCCCACCACCATGCCCCAGCGATGCGCGCAACAGAAGATTGCATCCTCCGCTCAACTTGTCCGTTGAGCATTGCTGCGTAGGCTTCGGCAAAAGCTGGAGACCGCATGCGCTGCCGGACC
This sequence comes from uncultured Flavobacteriales bacterium, assembly GCA_965661765.1. Classification (GTDB taxonomy): domain Bacteria; phylum Bacteroidota; class Bacteroidia; order Flavobacteriales_D; family Sanyastnellaceae; genus JBMYZL01. Next base: position 82,628 of record CBFIFE010000002.1, on the reverse strand, counting down.
CGTCCGCGTTCCACGTATGCAAAGGACGCGCCATCTGACCATTCCGCAGTCAGTTGCTTCTCGAACTTGAGAACGGAATCCACAGCGAAATGGCTTTCAAAGGTGATGCGCCACACCCAATCGTCGAAGGACCTTGGCGGGTCGGGTTGCAAATGAACCAAATCATAATCCGCCATTTGCTGTTCCGGGATTTGGGTCTCCCAAAGGCCGTGGATGCCATCCTGACCAGTCAGTTGGCCATTGTAGTTCTCTGTGGTGTGCAAAGGCACGTGCAAATCACCGATGTAATGCCCCAAATCCGCTGCACAACGAAGAATTTTCTCCTTGTCTTTTGCGGCGAAGGCTTCCACGAGCCTCTTGTAGGCCCATCTGGCATTCCATGGACCGATGCCGTTTGCTTTCACAACAGCCTCTTGCCATTTCTGACAAGCAGAAGACCAGGAACAAGGGAACAGCACTTGCAAACTGTCCAGGTTGGTTCCATATCGGTCGAGGTCAATGTAATGTTTGACATCTTCGCCCTCGACGGTATGCTTCCGACGATCGGCATCCACGGCATGTTCCACGAGCCATTCTTGATGCGCTTTGAAGAATGGCGAAATGTCTTCAGGCAAGTTGTAAATGGCAGCCTCTTGAATCCAGCGGTGGGCTGAAAAACCCCACGCCAAAACTTTGGGCGGCAGAGCGGCAAAAAGAAAGCACACAACACACCCATGGCGGATGCTTCGCCTGAGAAGTTCAGGAATGCACGGAATGACTTGCCGCAGGCACGGGCTGGTTTGGGGTTTTGCCACGCTCGAACTTAACAAGAAATTCTCCGTCAAGCACGGGAATGACGTCCAAGTTGTTGGGCGTCAGGCAATACTTTACATCTGCATTCAAATTGAGCCTGCGCAAGCGACGCCGGTGCGAGGATGCCTTCAAGAAGGCGAACATGTTGTCTCGGGCCGATCTGTAAATGAATTTGGCAGCGATGGTGCTGTCTTCGTCTGCCTTGAATTGGCCGGATTCGATCAAATGATCTGCAATCGCCCCGCCACAGATGGTGTCCTCAAGGTTGAATTTGTTCTTCCAACCACTGGCCAAAACAAGCACGTCTTCATTGAGTTCCAACAACCAACTGCAAAGGGCGTCCAAGTTGTTCAAACTGCCGATGGCCACACAGCGCTTGCCGCGCGAGACATCAATCGCGCGCGTTCCGTTGGTGGTTGTCAAGGCAACCGTTTGCCCGCGAAGTTCTTGAGCACGCTCGATGTAAGCCAAGGGGCTGTTGCCCAGATCAAAACCCTCCACAATCTCCCCGTTTCGCTCAGCTGCGGCGAACAACCCCTGCGACTGAAGCCTTCGGGCCTCTTCCACAGTCGCCACCGGCTGAATCCGTGCAACACCTTGTGCGAGCGCAGTGCAGATGGCGCTTGTGGCCCGCAGCACGTCAATGACCACAACGACTTCGAAATCCTTCTCATACAAAGGAAATTCAGCTGGCGAATAACAAACTTCAACACGCTTCATGCAGGCAGGAATCCAGGTTTTGTGACCGTTGCGGCAACATCCTTGTTGCGGATGCGGACGAACACACGGTCGCCGATTTTGGCTTGATTGGAAGCAATATAGGCCAAACCGATGCCAATCCCCAATGTGGGCGACTGTGTGCCACTGGTCAGTCGGCCAATGACTTCACCCGACGAATTCGTGACGTCATAGCCGGCACGAGGAATGCCGCGCTCCTCCATCCGAAGACCACGCAATCTGTTCTGGGGCCCCGCTGCTTTTTCAGCGGCCAAGCGCTCCGAATCGACAAAATCTTTCGTGAACTTCGTGATCCAACCCAGGCCAGCTGAAATCGGGGAGGTGGTGTCGTCGATGTCGTTCCCGTAAAGGCAGAAACCGGCCTCGAGTCGCAACGTATCCCGTGCGCCCAGTCCGCAGGGAGGCACACCCTCGCCTTTCAAGGCTTCCCAAATGGCGGGAGCGTCTGCAGATGGCACGTACAATTCGAAGCCGCCAGCACCCGTGTATCCCGTTGCTGAGATTATGGCAGGCTTTCCGGCCACTGTGCCTTCCCGAAATGTGTAGTATTTGAGTTCCGCAGGGGAGGGGCCATCTGCCAAAGGGGCAAGAATTTCGCTGGCTCGTGGGCCCTGCAAGGCGATGAGAGCAAACTCGTCGGATTTGTTGGTGAGGGTGACGCCGAATTTGTTTTGGTCTTTCATCCAGGCCAAATCCTTGTCCAAGTTCGACGCATTGACCACCAACATGAACCGCGTCTCGGCCAGACGATAAACGAGCAAATCATCGACAATCCCACCGTTGCCATTGGGCATGCAGCTGTACTGGATGCCACCATCCACCAACTTCGAAGCATCGTTTGAGCTGATCCATTGAACAAAGTCCAAGGCCCGCTCGCCTTCCACAAAGACCTCGCCCATGTGTGAAACATCAAACATGCCCACAGACGTCCGAACTGCATGGTGTTCTTCTTTCAATCCTGCGTATGAAATGGGCATCTCGAAGCCTGCGAATTCGACCATCTTGGCCCCTGCCGCCAAGTGTTGATCGTGAAGAGGTGTGCGTTTCATGAGCGCGAAAGTACGATTACCTTCGCGTCATCATGGCGAAATTTCAATTGGTGATCTCAGATCATGCAGCCGAAGCGTTTGCTGCCGCTTTTGTCCAAGCGCGAGAAGCGAGTCTTGTCGGGGCGGAAAGTTTGCGGGCGGCTTGGGTCAACCGCCTGCACAAATTGGCGAGTGACCCCCGTGTGGACAGCAGACTGGAAGATGGCGCCCAGTTGCCGGGCCAATTGCGCAGCGCTGCCGTCAAGTCCTTTCGGATCTTTTTCCTGGTCCAGTCCTCGCGCGTGGTCGTTTTGGATGTGGTGTTGGCGGGAGAAGCTCAGTTGCGTTCTTCAGCGTCCACTTGATCGCGTGGGCAGGTATTGATCCCATTGGTTGCCTGCGCAAAACAGTGCATCCAAACCAGAACAACCGCCCAAAAAACCATTTCGGTCTTCAAACGGCTGACCATAACGCGGCCATACCCAGCTGCCTGCGTCGGAAGGACCAAAATTCATCGGTGAACGTGATTCGTTGGCGGCTTGGAACATCCACTGAGCATCCGACCAATCGGCCATCATGCGCATGGAAGCCTTGGCGAATTCCCCGAGTGTGCCCTCCTGCGATCCAGGGCCGTGATTGCGAAACAGTGCTTCGAGTTCCGGCATGACATGCTCAAAAAATGGCGCTCCCCCATATGCTGTTCGGACGCTCCGAAGCAGTTGATTGGGCTCGACATGGCGGGAGAAATGAAGGTCGGCCATCGGGCATCCGCGATGCTGCCGACGATGCACATGATCAATGGGCAAGGTCAGCGTGAAACGACCTTGGGCATCAATCAGTTCGAAGCGATTGCGCAGGGTTTGTTTTTGGTACAATTCCTGCTCGAAGATGCCCCCAAACGCTTCAGAGGCCGCAACGGCCCACCAACTCAGCGGAGGAAAGGGAAGAAGAGGGAGCAGAACCGTTTCCTGACAATCAGCGCTCAACGGCATTGAACATTCGATTCCAACGAACTTTTGCCTCGCCGTGTTGCTCCACATTTTGTTTCGAAAACCAAACAAAAGATGCACGACCGACGATGTGCGTTTCCGGCACAAAGCCCCACATCCTCGAATCTGCAGATCGGTGCCGGTTGTCCCCCATCATCCAGTAGCAGTTGTGGTCAAATGTATAGGTCGACGACTTCTGTCCATCAATGTAATAGCCGTCTTCCCGCTCTTCGGCCTGATGACCTTCGTAGACTTGGATGACGCGGCGGTACAGCGCCCAATTTCGTTCGTTGAGTTGCACGGACATTCCAGCTTTGGGAATCAAAATCGGCCCCAGTTGATCCGGGTCCCATGTGTCAAATTCAGGCGATGCGACATTGGGAAACATGTCCAAACTGCCACGCCGGCTGGTGTGGTCCATGGGGACCACCGATGTTGTCAAACCACTGTTCTCAAGGGTTTCTTTCTCTTTGTCCGTCAATGCAATGGTCAACTCGAAGCCGTCTCTGTAGGCCATCAGCTGACGCAAGTTGCTGGCTTGAACCCCCTGCTGCAAGTCGAGCAAGGTCAGGCCCAATTGCTCGTAAGCTTGGGCAAACGCTCTGCCTTCTGAAAAACCCACAACATACTCGAATTGCAAGTTTTCGGGGGTAGGCAGCGGCTCGTCATTGATGTGCAGCACTCGGTCGATCACCTCGAGGGTTTCTCCTGGGAGTCCAACGCAGCGTTTCACGTAATTCTCCATCTTGTCCATCGGTCGGGCGCGAAGGCCAAATCGTTTGGTCAAGGCACGTCGCGCTGCCTCAAGGTGCTGGTCTTGGTCCATGAGAAAGGCATTGCGGTCACCTCCCGCATGATTCATCGCTTCACGTCTCAGAATGGCGTAATAATCATGACCAGCCAACGAAGGATCCACAACGATGGTGTCTCCGTGCGGAAAGTTGAATACGACCGCATCATACCTTTCCACGTCACGAATGCCAGGCAAGCGCATGTAGGGCAGGCTGAACCAGGAAGTGTAGCTCGGAATCATGCCGCCAGGCAAGACGTTGTGAACAAATGGCACGGTGAATGGCGTTTCCGGAACGCGCGGCCCGTATGCGGTTTTGCTGACGTACAAATAATCACCCACAAGCATGCTCCCTTCCATGGAGCCGGTTGGAATGGTGAAAGCCTCAAAAACAAAAGCGCGCACAATGGACGCGACAACAACGGCCCACAAAATGGACTCTCCCCACTCCCGGAGCCCTGATTTTTTTGTTTTGCTCCAATCCCTGGGTCCCACGTATTGGGTGTCTTGAGATTTCGCAAGGTCAAGCAAGCCATACCAGGGCAGGGCCCCGAGCACCCACTGGTCCTTGGTTGAACGGCGGTTGTGGACGATGCCCGCTTCAACATGCATGATGGTGAGCATGATGAGGTTGATGCCTGGAACCAAGAGGCCAATGGCCCAATACCACGGACGACCGATCATCTTGAGCCAGGTCACGAAGTTCAAGCCAGGCACCCGACCATGCCACGCGGGCAATCCGGCTCGTTCAAACAGACGGGGAAGCACAATGAGGTGCTCCACAAGCGCCACGAGCAGCAATATCCAAGGAATCCAATTCACAATTCGCAGTGTTTAGCTGACAAAAATGAGACAATCTCCGCTACCATTGAAGCCGGATCCCAGCTTGGGCAGCAAAAGGTTCACAAAACAACGTCGCTTTCAAATCGTTCGTCACGTCAAAGTCCATCAAGTGTGCGTCGACATTGGCGTCAAGGATCGAAAGCAGGTGGACGCCCATGATGCCCAATATGGCCAAATCTCGATTCCGACGATAAAACACGGCGCTTTCCTCCAAGGCGATTGCTGTCAAACCTGTGGTGTTCACGGTGGTCGGATCGCTGTCGGTCTCGAAGCGAAGGTTCTCCTTGGCTGCCCGAAATTGGCGCACATTGAAGGCGCAATAATCCACCATATAAGCCATGCCGGCCCAGACCAATGGAGCCTTCCAGTACTTGCGGTTGGCAATTTGTCCAGCACCGGGCAAACAAGACGCCCACACCGTGTTGCGATGGACGCGCAGTTGCTGCTCGGTTCGTTCTTCAGTTCCTTTGATGGCCGTCGTCAAGCTATCCGTCGCCTGGGGCCAAGCCTTCAGGAAGGGGCAAAAAAGGGCGAATGAGAGCAGCAGGCATCGGACGGCAAAGCTGCCTTTGCACCAAACCGCCATGGCTCAGAGGTTCAAGTGAGCCAAAATCGCATCCAACTCATCTTGGGAGGCGTACTTCAACTCAATTTTCCCTGCCCCAGTGCCATCCGACTTCAGCTTGGCGCGGTCGCCAAATCTCCTCACCAATTCTTCGGAAGCATTTTGTTCAATCGTTGAAAGGGCCACGCGTTGCCGACGTCTTCGAACCGGTGCTTCCGCGTCCTCAATGGGGGCATCTGTGTAAGGGTTCTTTTTGGCCAATTCTTCGGTTTGGCGAACACTCAATTCCTCTTCGAGAATGAGATCGAACAATTCTTGTTGCCATTCTACGTCTTGGATGCCTTTGAGCGATCGCGCATGCCCCATAGAGATTTTCCCTTGGGCAACAGCCAACTGCATCTCTGCCGGGAGCCGGGTAAGATTGATGTAATTGCTAATGGTCGAGCGGTTTTTTCCCACACGCTTGGCCAACTCTTCCTGCGTCAAATTGCACTCCTCCATCAACCGCTGAAACGATGTCGCAATTTCGATGGCATGCAAATCCTGGCGCTGGATGTTTTCTACAAGCGCCATTTCGAGGAGGGTCTGATCGTTGGCGTCCCGAATGTAGGCTGGAAGGGCCTCGAGACCAGCGAGTTGAGACGCCCGAAAACGGCGTTCACCTGAAATGATTTGGTACTTGTTCGCCCGAATGCGACGAACGGTAATGGGCTGAATAATGCCCAGTTCCCGGATGCTCTGGGCCAAATCCTCCAGTTCCGCCTCGTCGAAGTCCCGGCGTGGTTGGTCCTCATTGGCCTCGATGGCCCGGATTTCGAGCAAGGCGATGTTCCCAGCCATCTGTCCGACCACTTCTTCCGTGGATGGCTCTGGGTTGCTACCTGCAACCGGACTGCGACGGGTAGGAGCATTTCCTGCAGTATTGGGCAACAATGCGCCCAATCCACGTCCCAAAGCTTGCTTCTTCGCCATTATTGATCTTGAATCGGGATGTAACGGTCTTCGTCCGTCAGCTTGGTCAACTTGTTCCTTTGCAGAATCTCTCTGGCCAAATTCAGGTAATTCAAAGACCCTTTGCTCGCCGCGTCGTGCATAATGATGGATTCGCCAAACGATGGCGCCTCGCCCAAGCGCGTATTGCGGTGAATGATGGTGTTCAGCACCAGCTCTTGAAAGTGTGTTCGCACTTCATCCACAACTTGATTTGCCAGCCGGAGCCGGGTGTCGTACATGGTGAGCAAAATGCCTTCAACGCCCAATCTTGGATTCAACGAAGACTGTACGATTTTGATGGTATTGAGCAACTTGCCCAAACCTTCAAGCGCGAAATATTCGCATTGTACCGGAATCAAAACACTGTCTGCAGCAGTCAATGCATTGACCGTAATCAACCCCAGACTTGGCGAACAGTCGATCACAATGAAATCGTAATCATCAGCAAGAGAGGCCAGCGATGACGACAATTGTCGCTCCCTGTCTTCCAAGGAAATCAATTCGATCTCTGCGCCCACCAAGTCGATCTGGGCAGGCAAGACGTCGAGGTTCGGGGTAGATGTGGTCAGGATGGAGCGCCGGACATCTCCCTCGTGCAACAGGGCTTCATACGTGCCGCTTTCGACGCTTTGAGGGTCGATGCCCAAACCACTGGTCGCGTTTGCCTGCGGATCGGCATCCACCAACAAGGTTTTGAACTCCAGAACCCCAAGGCTTGCGCTCAAGTTGATGGCGGTCGTTGTCTTCCCAACGCCGCCCTTTTGGTTTGCAATGGCTATGATTTTGCCCATGTCATCAAATCTCGTTCATTCGTTTCAAATGGGACCTTCAAAAGGTCACAATTCAGCAACGCTCCCGTCCAACTTCAACATTTCTCCGATTTGCAGGAAGTGCAAACGAATGCCTTTCTCGGAGAAGGCTCGCTGAGCTTCACTTTTTTCAGCATCAGACAGTGTGATCGGCGGAAAAGTGTCGCAATGGATGGCCAAAACATCGCGAGCACGGACCATTTGTGCCGCGATCATTGCGTCTTGCCACCCCATGGTGAAATGTCCACCGACAGGCAGCGCTGCGACTGGGCAAGGCCAATGCCGCCCAATCAGTTCCATCTCCATGGTCAGTGCTGTGTCTCCTGCGTGGTAGAAGCGTTCCCCTCCGATGTCAACAATGTATCCCGCGGGATTTCCACCGCAATTCCCATTGGGCAAGGTGCTGGAGTGAACAGCGTGCACCATTCTTGCTGAACCGCCAGCAATTTTCACGACCCCACCATGGTTCATGGCCACCACGTTCTGTCCCCCTTGGTCTGTGAGCCATTGCGCGACTTCGAAAGGTGCGATGCTTTGAACATCTGATCTTGATGCCACCGATGGCGCATCGAGCACATGATCTTCATGACCATGCGTCAACAACAAGTCTGTGACCTGCAGGTCATCTACAGACAGATCACATTTCGGGTGACCGGAGAGGAAGGGGTCTATGAGCACCGTTCCCTCGGCATGTTGCCATGCAACTGAAGCGTGCCCGTAAAATGTCAATTCCATGAAAAGGAGATTCTTTTCAAAGATAGCAACCTCCCATCTGCATGGTTTGGAAAGTTATTCACGGGGACGAAGCCGACGGGAGGAGGGGGCAGGCCTTACAAGTCCTCGAAGTTGATGTCTCCACTGGGCTCAGCGGAGTCCTGCTCCATTTCCGCCCGTTCTGTGATTGGGTCGCGGTATTCGCCTGTAGCCATCAACTCTTGAATCTTGTCCACGGCATCCAAAAATCCTTCTTCGAATTTCTGAAAGTCTTCACGATACAGGAAGATTTTGTGCTTTTGGTAGTGCACACTTCCATCGTCTTCAAATCGCCGCTTGCTCTCTGTGATGGTCATGTACAGATCTTTTCCCCGTGTTGCCTTCACATCGAAGAAATACGTCCGCTTGCCTGCCCGAACGGGTTTGGAGTAGAGCTCCTCCTTGTTGTTGTAATCACTCATCTTTCAATGGTCTATCGCGAAGATATTGGAAGAGAATTAGCTGTGCAAATTTCTATTTGTTCTCGAATTCTCGCGTCCTGTGCCTGCCCTGAGCAGGTTGATTACCTGAATAGCAGGACATTGCCTTTGTGGATTTCGGGATTGCGCAGGTCATCTTCGATGCGCAAGACCCAAGAGTAGACGCCATCTTCCACAAAATGTTGGCCGGATTCGTGTTGTCCCAGCCATGGAACTTGCTTGTCTTCGGTGTACCAAACCCGTTCTCCCCATCGATTGAAAACCTCCAGCGCATAGCTGGTGGTGCCAATGGCCACTGGCAACCAAGTGTCGTTCATTCCATCGTTGTTGGGTGAAAAGGCGGTAGGGCTGTAAACCACAGAGCCGCTCACAGCGACTTGGCCAGTGGCTGTAGAGGCGCAACCATTGGGGTCGACCACGGTTTGAACCACATCAAACACCCCGCCTTCTGTGAAGGTATAATTTCCTGAAGCGGTGCCCAAACTCCCTCCATCGCCCATGCTGTAGTAAACATCCATGCCCGCGTCTCCGAGATACTGGATCTCAACTTCAGGGTCCAAAATGTCCACGCTGTTTGGCGTGATGTCGAATCCTGCCAGGGGAGGTGACGCCACCTGAATGAGGCCATCCTCGATGTCCACCAAGGTGGCGACGCAATTCCCGGCAGTGCCCATGCTCAGCATGACGGTGTAGGTTCCGGGGGTTTGGTAGACATGGGAGGGGGAGGCTTGGACAGAGGCGTTCCCATCTCCGAAATCCCACAAATAGGAAGTGGTCGTCTCGCTGTTGCTGATGTTCGTGAATTGAACAGTATGCGGGGGACATCCGCTGGTATTGGATGCGGAGAACCCAATGGTCGGGTCAGGAACAATGGTGACAGGCACATTGAGCATTTCTGTGCAGCCATTGGCTTCGACAGTCAGCGAGATGTTGTAATCGCCAGGCTCCTCGTATTGAAGCCCGTTGATCTGAACATCCGATGAAGATGTGGAAGTGGCTGTCCCGCCAAAATCCCATGAATAGACGGCATTCTCTGGGTTCTCGCCCGTGGCTTGCAAGTTGATGAGATGTGTGCTGAAGCAATCCGATGATGCTCCTGTGAATGTGGGGTCAAGGGGTGGGTCGATGGAAACCGCGGCAGTGGCTGTGTCTGAGCAGGCAAATGGCGCCGATGCAATCAGGGTGACCACATAATTGCCATACACGGGGTAGCTGTATTCTGGATTTTCTGCCGTGCTGACGTCGTTGTTGATGTTGGCCACGCCAAAATCCCAAACATAGGATTCTGCCTGCGCAGAGAGGTTGGTGAAGCTGAAGTCCAAACCATTGCAAAACGAGGATTGATCTTCGACGTCAGCAATGGGCGGAGCAGGCGCTTCCCAAGAAAAATCGACATCTGACGCGCAGCCATAGTGCGAGGCGTAAAAGTTTGCACTCCAATCCGAACCAGCGTCTACCTCGATCCAAGGCGTCAGCAAGGTTGTCGCCGTTGATGGGCTTCCATCGGGAATGGACCACACCACGTCTGTTGAAGTATTGAAAGCACCATCTCCCGCCAACCGAAAGGCTTCCATTCCGTCGCCCAAACACATATAATCGGCAATGCTGATGGTCAAATCAAGGGGCTCGTAGACGTAGAAGGTGCTCACGGATGTGTCCGCACAAGGCCAATCCGGGTTGACAATCAAGGTGATGTCGTAAATGCCAGTATCTGGAAAGGTAAAAGATGGGGCGGCCAAATCGCTGATGTCATCGGTGGCACCAGGAATGCCAAAGTCCCACAGATAGGATTGGGCACCAATGCTTTGCTCAGTGAAATCAATGGTCTCGCCCACACAGAATTGGTCCGTTGATTGTGGCGTGACCGCTGAAATGATGGTGGGGTCGCAATTGACAACGTTGAACTGAAAGTCCCGCATCACCGTGCTCAACAACTCCCCGTTGCGGTACTCGCTCACACAAATCCCAATCACATAAGCCCCCAATTGGGTCGGGAATCCCGTGATTTGGCCTGTCAAAGGATCAATGGCAAAATCGGGATTGGCGGGGATCGGATTCGACGGACCAAACCCAGCTCCCCAAGGAATGGGGGTCAACGAACTCGACGGGGAAGGAATGGGCGCCGGGTCATTTTGTGAACCGCCATTCCATGGGGTGCAGAGGCTGTACGCCAGGGAATCGCCATCCACATCGGTGGCTGATTGGTCGAGGTAGAAAGCAAAATTTGCACACAAACCGGCAGGGGGGTAGCTGTTGAATTGTGGCGATGAATTGGGGGCGCTGTCATCTGTGAATGGCGGGATGTCCGTGGTCAGTCCGATGCCCACCGCTTGGGGGTTGGGGATGTTGACAATTCCCGAGTTTCTGCAGCAACGCTCAAAAACCAAATTGTACCCTTGTGGACTCGACGGGAGATTGACGATTGTGCTGTACTCCAGGCGTTGCATGCACAAATTCGGGGGCAAGTTGCCACAAGGGTTCTCCAAAACAATTTCGACCGGCTCGGTGGAAAATTGACTCAATGGAACGGAAACGATGTCGAATGTACTGTTGCCTTCAAAGATGCCCAAGCTGATGAAATCGTCAAGATTGCTCCCAGTTGTACCGTTGTCAAAACACTCTCGGTAAAAAAACACGGTAATTTCGAAATCTCCGCCGCCGAGATAATTGTAGACGATTTCCCCGCCCAAGGCATGGTCTGCTCGAGCTTGCGAGAAAAAGCCCGAACAGATCAGGCACAACGAGGCGATGCTGAGGGAGAGCTGGTGGGCGAAGGGTCGGTTTGGCATAAAGAGTCTCAATCTACAGCCTAAACAACGACAACCCACCCAAAGTTGCATCATGCAATTGCAAGTTGTGGTGTAAATTCACCCCGTGGAAATAGAGAAAGAACGCACCCGCTTCGAAAGCATGCGGTTGCATCCGGATGTCATGGACGCTTTGGACGCCATGGGATTCGCAGAAGCCACCCCGATTCAGTCCCAGGCGATTCCGCCAGTTTTGGAAGGACGTGATTTGATGGGGGTGGCCCAAACAGGGACTGGAAAAACAGCGGCCTTTTTGTTGCCGACCATTGATCGCATCCTCGATACGCCCGACAACGGAAAGGTCAAGGCGCTGATCATTGTGCCCACTCGCGAATTGGCGATGCAGATTGACCAGGCCGTTGAGGGCTTCGGGTACTACGCAAAGGTGACTTCCTTGGCCATCTATGGCGGCGGTTCAGGGCATGATTTTTCGCGAGAAAAAAAGGCGCTCAAAGAAGGGGCGGACATCATCATTGCCACACCTGGCCGGTTGCTGTCCCATTTGAATTTGGGCTATGTCGATTTGTCCGAACTCATGGCCCTGATCCTCGATGAGGCGGACCGGATGTTGGACATGGGATTTCTGGGCGACATCATGCGCATTGCCGACCATTGCAAGAAAGAAAGGCAGACCTTGCTGTTTTCGGCGACCATGCCGGATCGCATTGACAAGTTGGCCCATGAGTTGTTGAAGGACCCGGTGACCGTCAAATTGGCCCTCTCGAAGCCAGCGGAAAAAATCAAGCAAGGGGCTTACGTTCTGTTTGATCATCAAAAAGACGATGTCTTGGTTCGTGTGCTCAAGGAGAGAAATGTCAAAAGCGGCATCGTCTTCACGAGCAGAAAGCGAACCGTATCGCAAGTGGTGCGAGCCTTGAAAAAGGCAGGCATCGTCTGCGATCGAATCAGTTCGGATTTGGAACAAAACGAGCGCGAAGAGGTCATGCTGGCCTTTCGTCAGCGCAAGATCCCCATCCTTGTGGCGACCGATGTGGTCAGTCGAGGCATTGACATTGACAACATTGAGTTGGTGATCAACTATGATGTGCCGCCGAATGAGGAGGACTACGTGCACCGAATCGGGCGAACAGCTCGGGCCGATCGGGACGGTGAAGGCATCACGTTGGTGAGCCCAGAAGATCAACCGCGCTTCAAACGAATCGAAAAGTTGATTGAAAAGGAGGTGCCCAAGCTCAAAATCCCTTCCGATCTCGGAGAAGGCCCGGAGTACACCGGCAAATCTGCGGATCGAAGCGGCCAAGGGTCGCGGGGACGAGGCGGTCAAGGGGGCAGAGGACGAAGAAACGACGGAGCCAAGAGGAGGGGGGACGAGGGAACGAAGGGGGCTGGGAGTGGAGGAGAAGGAAGCAAAAACCGGCGTTTTCGAGGAGGGCGCAAGCCGAATCGCGGGGGCAGTTCGAGCAACCCAAAATCATCAAGCGAATGAGTGAAGACGCTTCTTTCGAGCACATGACCGAAGCGCAATGGAAAGAAAAGTTGGGGCCAGAAGCGCATCGAGTTTTGCGGGAGTCCGGAACAGAGCCGCCCTGGAGCTCGAAGTTGAACCAAGAACATCGCAAGGGCACCTATGCCTGCAAGGGATGTGGCCAAACCTTGTACGATTCATCCGCCAAGTTTGACTCAGGTTGCGGTTGGCCCAGCTTTGACGATGCAGTGGCAGCAGAAGCCATTGTCTTGCATCGGGATGTTTCGCACGGCATGATTCGGACAGAAATGCGATGCTCGGGATGCGGTGGACATTTGGGCCACATTTTCCCGGACGGTCCGACTTCTACAGGCATGCGACATTGTGTCAATGGCGTCTGCCTTGTTTTCCAGCCAGTTGAGGGCGATTGAACGCGAACTGATTTGGCGATGGATCAGCGTGGTCTGGGTCGAATGCCACCCGCGTTCCTTCGTTGTTGAACTTCCTCGATGATCCGCCGTCGGAAACGTTCTTCGAGTTTGGGAATCTCCAAGGCACGCTGTGGACCGAGTGTGTTGGCGATGGTCAACAACATTTGGTTTTTCATTGTGATGTCTTCCAATCGCAAATCGGCCAAAGCCTCCAGGTGGGCAAAAGCCTCCGCATCTGACATTTCGTCCGCTGCATCCAAGGCCGTTTGAAGGCTGTCCATCTGCGCGCGGTGGGCCTCCATTTTCTCTCTTTCCTCGCGCATGACAGGCCAAAACACCTCCGCTTCTTCCGGGGTCAATGACAGTGCTTCAGTGAAAAAGGCAATGCGCAAAGCCTCCATCCGGTCGGGGTTTTGTCCAATCAAGCCTCCAGGCCGGATTTGGGCCGACAACGGGTTGTTCAAAAGCAGCAGCGCAAGAAGGAAGGGCAAGAGCTTCATTGGGCAAAGATTGGGTCAAAAGGAATCGGATGAAGGCCACGGGGCCAATTCAAGGTCCCAAGCCGCTTCTTCCATGAGTTGTTCGTATTCGGATTCCAACAGTTCGGTCTCGGTTTCTTCCAACAAGCAGGCAAAAGTCACGCATGCAGGACGCGAAGCGCTCTCGAGGTACAGCCAACCCGCAGATGCAATCAAAAGCCCTGTGAAAATCGCCGCCGCAGCCATTTGATAGGACCTGGATTTGCGGACCCCAACGGTGGTTTCAGCCATGAAAGCATCGGTCATGGCGTCAGCAGCGGAGGCATGGTAACCTTCAGGAACCCGAAATGGGAAACGTTTGGGAAATTCTCGTGGATTCATGTCTGTGGGTAATGACAAGATTTGGGGCTTGAGGTTTAATCTTCCTGCAACACAAGTTTTTTGAGTTTTTGTGCCGCGTGATGATATGAAGCTTTGAGGCTTCCTTCGCTTCGCTGTGTGATGATGGCCATTTCAGCATAGGGCATTTCCTCAAAATAGCGCAGGATGAACACTTGTTTTTGGCGAGGGGGCAAGCAGGCCAAACCCGCATGCAACCGCCGTTCTGCATCCTCACCATCGAAATGGGGGTCCGCCGACAGGGCGGCCAGGCGGTCCTCCATCTGAGGCGCCCACCGTGTCCAGCGCGCCGCCCGCCGCTGCTTCGCAGCGATGTGGTCGAGGGCCTTTCGGTTGGCGATTTGGTACAACCAAGTGCTGAAAGCGGCTTCACCACGGAACGAATCCACAGAGCGCGCCACCTGCACCAAGGTTTCCTGCGTCACATCGTCGGCGTCCTCATGGGTCAGCACCATGCGCCGAATGAACCGGTAAATCGGTTGTTGCCATGTCGCAAGGAAAGCACGGAAGGCGCGTTCACGCCGGTCAGCGGGTGCTGTCGGACTCAGGTCGACCAACCATTCGGGCTGTTCCATTCCGCATTCTGACGGATGCTGTGACCTGAAGTTTAATGGCCTTGTTTTCTTTTGAGCCAAACCCACAAGGCCACACCGCTCAAAAACGTTAGCGTGGAAATCAATTCCGCCTGAGTGAAGGTCACGCCAAAGGCCTCGAGCTCCGCATTCACGCGGATTTTTTCGATGGTGAATCGCTCGAGACCATTGGCCATGAGGTACACAGCGAACAACTGACCCGGCACCGTCAAACGTTTGCGCAATGCCCACAGCCCCCCAAAAATGAGCGTGGCCATCACGGTCTCGTAGAATGCAGTCGGAAAAACCGCCGGGTCGAGGTAGGTGCCGTATCCCTCAAAAATGGGCCACGGATCGGATTCGGTGATGAGTTTTCCCGTGTACCCTGCGGGCTTGGGTCCGTAAACGGCATTGACGTTGTTGGGATAGGCATATTGCCACATCCAATCGGGGAGCCACGAGAGCCACTCCGGTTTGGGGGCTGGGTTGGGGATACCCCAGTCGCCGTCGCCGGAGACTTGGCAGCCGATGCGGCCGATGCCGTAGGCAAGCATCAAACCAGGTGCCGTCGCATCTGCAAGGGAAGGAAAAGCCAAACCACGACGCCGCGCCACTGCGTACACAGCCAGTCCACCGACGATGAGCCCACCGTAGATGGTCAGTCCACCCAGAAAGGCATTCAGAGATGGCGCTGCCACAAACGCGTAGAACTCTTCTGGATATTCGAGGAGGTGGAAAAGTTTGGCCCCTGTCAAACCGCCGATGGCAGCAGCAGTGACCACAGCGCCTACATGCTCCGAAGCCGGCAACTTGATGACCTTTTCCACGGGCTTGGGCAGGGCGTCACGTCTGCCCACGTACCACTGCCATCCCGCGAAGGTTGCGGCCAGCAAGAGCCCGAGGGGAATGCTGCCTTCGCCGCTGAAGAGATGGGCTTGGGGCGAACGGCCACCAGCAAACAGCTCACCGGCATTGAGCATCAAATACAAGAATTTCCAACCGAACAAAAACCCAATCAGGGCCTGTCCGCCCAAGGACAGGGCGCTGGGACGCACCCCGACCATGGTGCGCACGGTCACGCCGTCAAAAGTGCCCGACTGTTGCAGGCGATTCATTTCCCGTCGGAGCAACGCTGCGGCCACGACAAAAGCCATGGCCACGAAGAAGCCGAACGAATTGACCAATTTCAGGCCCGGCAAATCCCAGCCGAACAAATCGAGAAAGGCATGGTACAGGGTGGGGTACATGGGCAGGGAGCTGTGGTGTCAATGAGATGTGGTCTGCGCAACGAGCTCACCGGACATGTGCCCAGCAGCGTGAATTCGTTCCAGCGCAATGGAGGTCAGTTTGTTGCCCTCGACGCGTTGGGCGTCTGCGGCCACCCGGACATATTCTGGGGTGAACCCGAAGCGGAGTCCGTCTTCTGAGCTGTTCTCGAACAAAACGGGGCGCGTCAAGCCCACAAACTGCTGATAATGGGCACGCTGTTTTTTCAAGGAAAGCGCCCGCAATTGTTGTGTGCGTTCCTGGCGAAGGGGGATGGGCACTACATCTTCAATCCTCAGGGCTGTGGTGCGTTGCCTCTCGCTGTAGGTAAAGGCGTGCAAATAGCTGACTGGCCAGTCTTGAAGGCGCTGGATGGTCTCGCCAAACGCAGCATCATCTTCGCCCGGAAATCCTGCGATCACATCCACCCCAATGGAAGCCAAAGGCAGGCGATGTCGGATTCTCTCCACACGAGATGCGTAACGGTCCACACGGTAGCGACGTCGCATTGCGGACAAGATTTGGTCCGATCCACTTTGCAACGGCATGTGAAAGTGAGGCATGAATTTTTCACTGTCCGCCACAAAGTCAATCAGTTCATCATCCAGCAAGTTGGGTTCGATGCTGCTGATGCGAAAGCGGTGGAGATCAGGCAGGGCATCGAGGGATTGGCACAATTCCAGGAAACTCTCGCCATGGGCTTTGCCAAAATCCCCAATGTTCACCCCCGTCAACACAATCTCCTTCGCTCCAGCCTTTGTGGCCTCCTGGGCGATCACGAGCGTCTCCTCAATCGTGGCGCTGCGCGAGCGACCTCTGGCGAGGGGAATGGTGCAAAACGAGCAAAAATAATCGCATCCATCTTGAACCTTGAGGAAGGTTCGGGTTCGGTCTCCCGAGGAAAAACCGGGAACAAACGCGCGAACCTCCTTGATTTCCCCGACATGAATTGCTGGGGACTCGGCCTGCTGTGCTTCTGAAATCCTGTCGACAATGTTGAATTTCTCCGCGGCCCCCAAAACGACGTTGACGCCTGGAATGGCGGCAATCTCTTCAGGCTTCAATTGGGCATAACATCCCACGACGGCCACATAGGCCGATGGGTTGGAATTCAGTGCACGACGCACAGCATTCCTGCACTTTGCATCGGCGTGGTCTGTGACGCTGCACGTATTGATGACCACCACATCGGGAGATTCGTCAATGCCCACGCGCGCATATCCGGCACCTGAAAGTTGACGAGCGAGGGTGGAGGTTTCGCTGAAATTCAGCTTGCATCCAAGGGTGTGAAAGGCTGCCGTGCCGCCTGGTCTCATGTTTGTGTGGGCTGGGTTTGCGTCCGCGAAGTTAGAGATTGGGCGGCAGCTGACATTGTGGTAATTTTCAGGCCAAATGCATCGCTCTTTCCTCATCCTCGGAAACGGACCAGCGGCTTACGGCGCAGCGCTGGGTTGGCGAAGCGCCGGGGGAAAGGTCCTGCCGAGCATTGTGGCCCCGAATTGGCCCGCCCCGAGCGTCCCGGGCATGTCCCAAGTGGTGCTCGGCCACGTCCCGCCCCGTGGCGCGGATTGGAAAGCAGCGCGGGACTGGCCAGCAGAGGTCTTCACAGGAACGGCGGAATCAGTGGACGTCCTTGGCCGGCAAGTGGTTTGGCGGGACGGATTCGGACAACAGGTGGTTTGCCGATTCGAGCAGATGGTGGTCGCCACAGGCACGGTTCCTCGGCAATTGGACTTGCCCAAGGCTTTTGCCGGCGAGGTGCTGCACTTTCACTCCCCTCAAGACATGAAGGCCTGGGCCCGCCTGTCGCCCGGGACGAGGGTGGTGGTGGTGGGCGGCGGGTTGGTTGGGGCCGAGATGGTGGAGATGGCGGTTTCACAAAGTTGTGATGTGCATTGGGTCATGCGCGAGCGCCGAATTTGGCCCACCCAATTGTCCCCAAGGGCTTCGGCGCTTCTTCTGACCGAGGCTCAGCTGCATGGCGTGAAAGTTCATGCGTCTGTCGAGGATGCGGCAGGGTTCGCTGTCGGGTTGGCGCCAGAGGTGCTGGGCATGGCTGTCGGGGCGAAGGCGCATTCTCCTGCGGGCGCTTCAGCTGTGGCTGGCATCGTGGCGCACGCGGGGGACGCATTCGGCGGCCCCATGGGTTGGGCAGTGGCCATGCGCCATGGCGAGGCGATCGGGCGGCATTTGGCACAGAACAAGGGCGACGCTCCGCCCCAACCATCCGCGTCAGGCATTCCATTTCATGCCAGCTTTTTTCGTCAAAAGGTTTCCGCTTTTGGCATGACGGACCTTGGAAGATGCGCGCATCCTCGGCTGTGGGAGACCCCCGTCAACCAGCGCTATTTTTGCGCACTCATCGCGGATGCCGACCAGTGTGTAGGCGTTGTGACGATGGGGTTGGTGATGAAGGGAGCGGACTTGCTGCATCGGCTCGATCAGGGATGGCTGGTGGAAGAGGCACGCGCCCAAATCGGAGACTGCGTTGTGAATTTCAGTCACATCAAGTTGACGGAACAACTCCAGGAGCAATCGGAATGGCATTGAATCCGTCGCTTTCACTGAAGAAAACATGGCAGAGAAAAGGGCCATGGCGGCGCGAGCCTGCAGCATGGGTTCGGTGGGGTCAATCCGCTGGGCTGACTGCTGGATTCGCCTTGCTGTATTTCGCGCCAGATGCTTGGTTTGCTGAGGTCAGCGCGCTTTGTGAACAGTGGGTCAATGCTTCCTTTGACCGCTGGCAAGCCTACGGTGCTGTGTATACATTGGTGGTGTTGGTTTTTGGTTTGAAATCCCTCCGAAAGCATCGCCACAACCCGCAGCAGCGAAGGCGGTACTTGACTTTGATGGCCTTCCAAACCGTCTTCGCCTTTGCCTTGCCAATTCTCATTCCTGCTTGGCTTGACAAAGATGTTTCTTTCAACCTGGATTTCAAGCTTTTTTGGCCCTTGCACTCGAGTTATTTTGAACCAAATCATTTGGATGCGATGCGCGATGGAGGCGCATTGGGAAGGCTCTCTCTGGTGACAGGCATCCTGATGTTTTTGCTGGTTGCGCCATGGGCCACCTACAAATGGGGCAAAGGTTGGTATTGCAGCTGGGTGTGCGGGTGCGGTGCCTTGGCCGAAACCGCTGGCGACAGTGTTCGCCACCTCAATCAACCGACGCAACAGGCCTGGCGTCTGGAGCGCATCATGATTTACGCAGTCCTGGCTTGGGTGACCTTGTCGACCACAGCTGTATTGTGGGGGTATTTTTCGGGCAGCAGCACTTGCTTGGGGGTGGACATTTATCACACGTTCACAAAACCCTATGCTTTTTGGGTGAGCAGCCTGTTCAGTGGGGTGCTCGGCGTTGGGTTTTATCCGCTTTTGGGGAATCGGTTTTGGTGCAGATACGGCTGTCCTCTGGCCGCTTACATGGGCATCATTCAGCGTTGGAAGTCGCGTTTTCGGATTGAGGTTCAGGCCAAATCCTGCATCTCCTGCGGCGCCTGTTCCGCTGCCTGCGAAATGGGCATCAATGTTCAGGATTACGCAGAAAGGGGGGAGCCCATCCGTCGCGCTTCCTGCGTGGGGTGTGGGCTCTGTGAGGTGGCATGCCCCCGGTCGGTGTTGGCTTTAACCACTGAAAAACAACGTCCTGAGCCCCAGCCCATTCAATTCAACGGGCAAAACTTCCAAGTTTCGACTGAAACCGACGTAAATTGAGCGCACCTGTAGACATGAAACCCATGCGAATGAAACAATTTTTCCTCTTTGCAGCTGGCGCTGCGTTGACCTCTTTGGCCACAGGCCAAACCTTTACAAACGGCAACAGCGCGTTGCCCGGCAGCTACCACTCAGGCAACTGTGTGGGTTTTGTAGACATGGATGGCGATGGCTTCGATGACATCGTGGCCCTTGATGACTCCAAGGTGGTGAAGGTTCTCTACCAAGTCGCCCCGGGAGAATTCAACGAGGTGGATTATGGCAATGTCAGCAACAACAACCAGTGGGGCATGTGCATTGCGGATTATGACAATGACGGCCACAAAGACGTTTTCAGCGGCGGCGCTTACGACGGGGTCCACATCAAAAACATCGATGCTGCTGGTGATTTCACTTCCTTCGACCTTTCCGATGGGTCGATGTTCATGCAGGCCTGCAATTTTGCGGACATTGACAACGACGGACAACTCGATGCTTTCGGCTGTCACGACGACGCCTTGTCCCGCATGTGGAAAGGCAACGGTTCGGCGCTCGATTATTACCCGGAGTTCTTCGATTTGACCGATTACGACTTGCAGGATTATCCCGGCAACGATCACAGTGGAAATTACGGGACTGTGTGGTCAGACTTTGACAATGATGGCGATACGGATTTGATGATTGCCAAATGCAGACAGTTTGTCAATGACCCTTTCGACCCGCGTCGTGTGAACCAACTTTGGGTCAACGATGGTCAGGGCAATTACAGCGAACAAGCTGACGCTCGCGGCCTCGTGCTGAATGAGCAAAGCTGGACGGCGGACTTTGCCGATGTGGACAACGATGGCGATTTCGATTGCTTCATCACAAACCACAGCACCACAATGACTTTGTTGGAGAATGACGGCAACGGCTATTTCACCGACATCACACCCGGAAGTGGTTTGGACATTTCGGGCTTTGCCCTTCAAGCGAAACTCGCCGATTTTGACAACGATGGCTTCGTTGATGTGGTCATCAGTGGCGGCATTCACCGCTACATGCGGAACAATGGTGATGGAACTTTTGTCCAGTCGGACGCCTTCCCATACGGAGACACCATGCACAGCTTCGCGGTAGGAGATGTGAATCGGGATGGTTTCATGGACCTGTATGCCTCCTACGGCAACGGGTACAACTCACCCGACAATGGCAACGACGACATCCTGTGGATCAACGATGGCAACGACAACCATTGGGTGGTCTTCGACCTCGAAGGCATCGAATCGAACATGGATGCGGTCGGGGCAAAGGTGACCATCACAGGGGAGTTCGGCACGCAAGTGCGCGAGGTTCGGAGCGGCGAAAGCTATGGCATCACGAACACCTTCGTGTGCCACTTTGGACTTGGCAGTGCCACGAGCATTGAGAACGTTACCATTCAATGGCCGAGCGGTCTTGTGACAGAAATGACAAACCCAGAAATTGACACGCACCACAGTGTGCTCGAGGCGCCTTGCATGACATCGGTTGCGTCTTCAGCGAGCACTCTGGAGTTGTGCCCGGGGGAGACCGCCACGATTCAAGTGGATGGGGACTTCGTCTCGGTGGAGTGGTCCAACGGTTCGTTTGGCAATGTGTTGGAAGTCATGGAAGAAGGGAACTACTCGGCGGTCGTGTATGACGCCAATGGTTGCGCAGCCGTGACCGACATCTATTCCATTGACGTCGTCACCTCCGAGACGCCGCAAGTAGCGGTCATCGGGGATTTGTCCTTCTGCGCTGGGGGAAGCGTCGATTTGGTCGGTCCGGCAGGAGGCGATTGGTCATGGTCAAACGGGGAGACCACTCAATCCATTACTGTGTCGGAAGCGGGTGAGTACTTCTTGTCTCTCACAGATGTTTGTGGCAATTCGAATGCATCAGAAACGTTCGCAGTTGGGGTCTTCGAAACACCAGCAACACCTGTCATCGCTGGCGAATCCATCGGAGCGGGCAATACCGTTGTTTTGTCGGGAACGTCTGAGAATCTGCATTGGTATTACGGAGAAGATGATGAGGATCCATTTCATGTCGGCCCCGAGATGGAGACACCTGTGCTGAATGCCACCACGTCATTTTGGGTTGAGGATGTTTTGACGTCTGATTTTGAAGAGGCAAACGGCGGAGAAATGGAACCAGACCAAGGACAGTTTCACAACAACTCGGTGCGTTGGTTGATTTTTGATGCACATGAAGACATCATTCTTCAGTCGTTCAAAGTCCGCGCAAACGGCGCTGGTGAACGTGAATTCGGCGTGATTGACGCTTCTGGCAATGCCATTGCCAGCACGACCGTATACCTGCAAGACGGGGATTCGGAAGTTCCGGTGAACTTCTTCATTCCGGCAGGGGAGGGTTATGGCTTGCGTTGTTTCTCTGATGACCCGCAATTGTGGCGCGATGGCATCGCCTCAGATTTGGACTACCCATACGCGGTGGGCGATTTGGCCACCATTGTGTCCAGCACAGCGTCCGGAGACAACGCCTTCAACTACTATTACTTCTTCTACGACTGGAACGTGCGCACGCCTGCTGTGAGCTGTGCCTCAGAGCGCGTTGAAGTGACGGTCACAGTGGTTGGCCTGAGCGAGTTGTCGGATGCTGGATTCCAAGTTTACCCGAACCCAGCACAAGACGTGATTTACGTCGAGCAATCTGTGCAGTCTGAATGGGTGTCTCTCTTTGATGCGGCTGGACGGGCCGTGGATGCAAGTTCAGTTCGAACGAATCAAGGGTGGAGATTGAATGTCAGCGGGCTTGCGCCTGGTTTGTACACCGTGCAGACGGCCAGTGGCAGCGCCCAGGTGGTTGTCCAATAAACAGATTGCCGCAACTTTCGGGTGAGGCATTCCGTAACGAAACGGCGAGGTCGGGGTTTTCCCGATGTCGCCGTTTCTTTTTGACTTTTCTTTGCGCCGATTCACGCAACTGTTCTTGCCCCGTACGTTATGCAGCAACTCATTGCCTTTTTGACCCGTTTTGTCCCAAGACACATTCTGCAACAAGTCACCCACTGGACGATCTTGAGAATTGCATTCTTGTGGAAGGGCAACAATTTCGAAGATCCAATCACTGGAAAGACTTACCGGAAAATGTTGCCTTATGGGCGTGTCAATCCGCGGCCCAATGCCTTGGCGCCTCATTCGTTGAGTTTGGAGCGGCACAGGACGGTTTGGCTCTATCTGCAAAAGCACACAGATTTTTTTCAGGCGCCATTGCGAATGCTTCATTTGGCCCCTGAGTATTGCTACTTGAAGTTGTTCCGAAACATGGGAAACCTGGACTATGTCACGGGAGATTTGAATTCGCCCTGGGCTGATCACCACTTCGATGTTCACAGCATTCCATTTGACGACAACAGCTTTGATGTGGTGATGGCGAATCACTTGTTGGAACACGTGGCTGACGACCGGGCAGTTTTGAAAGAATTCTTTCGGGTCATGAAGCCTGGCGGTTGGGGGATTTTTCAAGTGCCCATCGATTACAAAAATCCAGAGACGGAAGAGGATCCATCAGTGGTGGATCCAGCCGAACGCGAGCGCTTGTATTGGCAGCGCGACCATTTGCGGCTGTTTGGTCATCGCGACTACCCGGCGCGATTGAAAGCGGCTGGATTTGAGGTCATCGTGCACAATGTGGCCCAGGAAGTGGGGACTGCCAAGGCAGAACGCTATTCGTTGGGCGAAGAGCACTTCGTCTACTTTGTGCGCAAGGCTTGAACCTGGATGCCGGGGTCGTCAAAGCTTTGGGCAAATGCGTCTGCATCTCGCAGCCTTACGGATGCTTCAAGCGAACAGCTTACTGTGAAATCTGTCACTTCCGGCGTGACAGACCATCGGTTCAATTGGCTCATGACTTCTCCCATTTTGGCGTAGGAGAAGGAGATTTTGAACGTGGTGTGGATGAACCGCTCGACAATTTGACCTTGGTCCAAAGCCGCGAAGGTGGCTTCCCTGTAGGCCTCTATGAGTCCGCCCACACCCAGTTTGGTCCCGCCAAAATACCGCACAACAACAGCGAGGCAATTCGTAACCTCTTTGCTTCTGAGCGCCCCCAGGATTGGCGGACCTGCAGAATTGTTGGGTTCCCCATCATCGTTGGACCTGAACACCTCTCCTTGCGCCCCCAGACGGTATGCGTAGCAGTGATGACGGGCCGAGTGGTGTTGCTTGCGAAGTTGCTGCAAGTGGTGTTCGATTTCCTCTTTGGAGGAAACCGGGAAAACATAACCCAAATGCTTGGAACCTTTGGCCTTGAAAAGGCCCTCACTTGGGGATTCGATAGTGAAGTAGCGATCGGCTGAAGGCGACTGTGCTGAACTCAAAACGGCATCACGAAAGTGGGTTCAATGTCACGGAGAAAACCGTGATCACGTGCAAATCCCGCCCAAAAAAGAACTTGTCCAGCGCCCCGAGAATGTTGGGGGCGGAGAAATAGGAGGTGTGCAACTCGGTGTCACCGAAGGCCCGCCACTGAATGGTGTAAGTGGGCTCGGCGCCTCGGTGTTCGCGGATGTAGTCCAGCATGTCTTCCAAAGCCTGGCGCTTCGTCGCACCGTTGCTTCGATGAAACAAGAACCGCTGCTGGTGCCTGGGATTGGAAGTGGTCACAGTGAGCTCGACCACCCCATTCATTTCTGAATAGTCCAGACTTGGAGCAACGGCTCCAAACGTTTTCATCACTGCTTCTTCCAGCCGTTGAATTTCGCCCTCGGGATCGTTCGTGCTCATGCGTTCAAAGGTATGGAGCCCTGAACGTATTCTGGAATGCAATTCGACAGCAATTCCATTGCTGCTGCATGGTTTCCTTTGTCTTCAGCACAAGCCCGGATCCTCGGAATCAAATCCAGTGGGAGGTCTGCTCGATGCGCAACCCGCATGATTTTTTTGTGGTGGGTGGGCAAATGGTCTTCCTTCTGGGAGCTCAACTCTTCGTGCATTTTCTCTCCTGGCCGCATCCCGGTAATCTGTACTTCGATGTCCTTGCCAGGTTCGAGCCCTGCGAGGGAGATCATCTTTTGGGCCAAATCCAGAATCCGGACCGCCTCGCCCATGTCAAACAAGAAGACCTCGCCACCTTCCCCCATCGATCCCGCCTCCAGAATGAGCGAAACCGCCTCTGGAATGGTCATGAAAAACCGGGTGACCTCTGCGTCGGTGACGGTCACTGGGCCACCTGCGGCAATTTGTGCCCGAAAGAGTGGAATGACGCTGCCATTGCTGCCCAAGACATTGCCAAACCGAGTGGTGATCAGGCGGGTGGGGGAGGAGCCGTGGTGGGCCATCACAACGAGCTCTGCCATTCGTTTGGTCGCGCCCATGACACTCGTTGGGTTCACAGCTTTGTCCGTGGAGACTTGAATGAATTGCTTCGCCCCACTGGAAATGGCGGATTCCAGCACGTTGAGGGTGCCAACGACGTTGGTCTCAAAAGCCTGCCAGGGCTGCTTTTCCATCATCGGGACGTGTTTGTAGGCTGCCGCATGGACAACCACGTCGGGGCGGAATGCCATCAAGGTGTCGTGCACTTGTCTGGCATCCCGAACATCGCCGATTTGCAAGTCCATGTGCGAATGGACACCGAGTTTGGTCATTTCCAACAACAAATCATGCATCGGGGTCTCGGCCTGATCAATGGCCAGCAATTGAGCCGGTTTGTGCATCATCAGTTGCCGGACACATTCGCTTCCAATGGAACCTGCAGCCCCGGTCACAGCCACGCGTTTGCCGCGGATGGTCGAAGGAACCAAGTGCTCATCGATTTGGATGGGCGGCCTACCGAGCAGATCTTCAATTCGAAGTTCACGGATCTGCCCCACAGACAACTCCCCGCCAATCCATTGTTCAATCGGTGGAACGTGAAGCGGCCTGACCCCAGAGGCCAGGGCCAAGTCGACCAGTCTCCGTCGTTTCTCTGAGGGCAAATCACGAACGGCAAAAATCAGTCGGTGGATGCGTCCGGACTCAAAAAGCCTGCGGGCTTCTTGAAGAGTGAGGATGTCGACACCCTCCAGTTTTTTGCCAATCTTGCCGGGGTCGTCGTCCACGAAGGTCGCCACACGCATGCGCGCAGTGGCGAGGTCTCGATCGATGGCTCGTTTGGCCATCAAACCGGCTTCGCCAGCGCCAAAAATGGCCACTTGAATCCACTCGCCGTCAAAACGTCTGCTGCTCATCAAGGCCCATTTGATCAGCAGGCGAACAGCGATCAAGGCCACCACAGAACTCAGCCACTCGATGGCGACAATGGAGAAAGGAGCGAGGAATTTGTGGTCTGGTTGAACTTGGGCAGAAATGAAGTTGCCCAAAACAAACGCGATGCTCCCCAGGGACAGCGCCCAAAATACACGCTGCGCATCGGCCGATCCGGTGTGTCGAATGATGCCCGCATAGGTCTCGAACAAACGGAAGCCCAGCAACCGAAAGCCGACAAACCAAGGCAAAAAACGCCACAAAACGGCCCACTCGTGCTCAGGGACTTGGAAGTCGAACCGAAGCAAAGCCGCGGCCACCAACGCCAACAACACCAGGCAAAGATCCAACGCCAGAACCAACCATCTCGGCGCGAAACGATGTCGCAAGAACTGATCGAAGGCTGGAGACAGGGCCATGTTCAACAGGGATTACCCTTCAAAGCACAAAGACAAAATGAAGGAGCGGGTGCGCAGGGATTCAATCGGATTCGCGAAGGCATTGTTGTCTTGGAACAAGACATTCGCTCGACCGATCTCGTATTTCCCCTCGATGCTGAACTTGAAAAAGGGCAAGAAAATGTCGATGCCAGCCCCCAAATCAAAGGATTGGTTTCGAGAGTCCAAGATGAGCAGATATTCTTCCAGCAGCGCCTGGTTCACATCTTCTTGCGATTGCATGTCCTTGGATATCTTGGCGCCAATCAACCCGTATGCTGCAATGTTCCCGACCCTTTCGGTCCGAAACTTGACGGCCAGAGGGAAGTCGAGATAAACGGATTCCGTTCGACGTGTAACGGGCGTGATGGAACCGTCCGGTTCGCTGAAGTTGTAGACCAATGCCCGGTCCTGGAATGAGAGCCCAGGCAAGAAACGAACACGCAGGTACTTGTTGAAATTCCAACTGGCGATCATGGCCAGATTGAATCCACTCTGGGGTTTGTTTTCAATGCCCAACAAGTTCCCACTCAGACTGTCCAATTGAGCCATGTTGACGCGGAAACCAGCAGAGTTGCCCGAGAGAGCAAAACCGAAATGGTACTGCTTGGTATCGAAAGCTGCGAGGTTTTTGCGCCCCATGCCTTGACCCAGAACCATCCCACCGAGGAACATCCAAGCAAAGACCAACAACGCCGCGCGCTGGCTGAACATTCGTGGATTCATGCGACAAAGGAACGTCAACAATCTCAAATTGTTTCAATTCCCCCAAACGAATCGCCACACCAAAGTCACCACCAAACTGAATCCGAGCGCTGCACCGGCCAAAGCCAAGAGAGCAAAGCCCAAATGGAAGGGGGCCGAGTAATACATCTCGAGCGTCTCCAACTGATTTTCGTAGACAGTTTGGCGATCCATCGTGGACAATTCTGGAGCAAATTCAAGGGTTCGCTGAAAAGCCTCGTCGGACCCCAAGGCCTCTTCAATGCGCATGACTTGCTCGGCCTTGCGCGCAGCGACACCATCGGCGTTCAACACAAAGTACCAAACTCCGACCGCAACGCCCCCCACGAGCACATACCGAAAGGTCACCCGAAGCACGGCAATCAACGCATCCAAAAAACTGACGCATCGGTTGGAATCTGCAATGCCCTTGGTCTGTGCAGCCCAAGCACCCAACCCCAACAGAATGAGCATATGAACCAAACCACCGGCCATGGCAGAAGCGTCCCAAGTCAACCAAATCAGGCCAACATATTTGAAGGTGAGCCAAACGAGCGCACCGACAACGGGGAGCATCCGGTCCGGCATCATCATCCGTTCATCGAACTGAGGAATTCTTCATTCGATCGTGTGGCTTCCATTCGCTCTTTCATGAATTCCATGGCCTCGACGGGGTTCATATCGGCCAGATGCTTTCGCAAGATCCAAATGCGCTGCATCGACTCTTTGTCAATGAGCAAATCTTCTCTGCGGGTACCGGAGGAAAGAATGTCAATGGCAGGGTAAATGCGCCGGTTCGAAATCCGACGATCGAGTTGCAATTCCATATTGCCGGTTCCTTTGAATTCCTCAAAAATCACTTCATCCATTTTCGAGCCGGTCTCTGTCAAGGCCGTGGCAATGATGGAAAGCGAGCCTCCGTTTTCAATGTTCCTCGCTGCACCAAAAAAGCGCTTGGGTTTCTGCAATGCATTCGCCTCGACACCGCCACTCAGGATCTTGCCGGAGCTCGGAGAAACAGTGTTGTACGCCCGAGCCAATCGCGTGATGGAATCGAGCAGAATGCAAACGTCATGTCCGCATTCCACCATTCTTTTGGACTTTTCGAGCACCAAGTTCGCAATCTTGACATGGCGATCTGCCGGCTCGTCAAACGTCGAGGCGATGACCTCTGCATTGACGCTGCGTTTCATGTCAGTGACTTCCTCAGGACGCTCGTCGATGAGGAGGATGATCAAATAAACTTCTGGGTGGTTGATGCTGATGGCATTGGCTACATCTTTCAACAAGGTGGTCTTTCCTGTTTTCGGTTGCGAGACCAGCATTCCTCGCTGTCCTTTTCCGACGGGGGCGAAGAGGTCCATGAGACGCGTTGAGATGTTTCCCCCGCGTGTGCTCAATTTGAACTGTTCTTGTGGGAACAGGGGCGTCAGGAATTTGAAAGGAACACGATCTCGCACCCACTCAGGAGAGCGGCCGTTGATGCTGTCCACATCAATCAGCGGATAGAATTTCTCCCCAATCCTGGGCGGACGGATTTTCGCGACGACATTGTCACCGGTTTGCAGCGAAAACTGCTTGATTTGCTTTGCACTGACGTAAACGTCATCCGGGGAGTTCAGGTAGTTGTAATCCGCTGACCGAAGGAAACCATACCCTTCAGGCTGAACTTCGAGTACGCCTTCGGCTTCGATGATCCCGTCGAAGTTGAAACCGTGTTCTTCAGGCTCACTGATGAAGGGGTCCCGCTTCTGGCGTCTGTTGTTGTTTCGATCGCCTCGGTCATTGCGATCGCCTCGGTCATTGCGACTGTTGCGGTCGTTTCGATTGTTGTTGCGATCCCCGCGTTCGTTGCCGTCGTTGCGGTTGTTGCTGCGTTCCCCGCGTTCGTTGCCATCATTGCGATTGCCTCGGGAATCGGCTTTGGCACCCTCCGCACCACGCCCACCCCTGGGGTTTCGCCCACTTGTGCGTTCCCCTTCACGGCGATTGCCTGAATGGGCAGGGGACGTGTCAACGGTTGATGCCTCGTCATTGGGAGTGGCCTCTTGGACAGGAGTCCCTTCGGCATTGTTTCCGCGACGACGGTTCTGCGAGCGATCTTTCCTGGGGGCACGAGCGTCCGGGTTTGCTGAGCGCTCTGGCTTGGAACGGTTGTCTCCATCCTTGCTGGCGTCCGATGTTGCAGCCTGTTCTTGGTTTGTCGCATGCGCTCCTGACGAATCCGTTGGTCGGGCGTCTGCGTGACGAGCCTTTTCGGTCTCTTCTGCGTTTTCTGGCCGTGCAACACGCTCCTTTGCACCGCGATTGTTGCGTTGATTTCGCCGTGCGCGCATGGCGTCTCCAGCCTGGCGGTCGCCGTCGGAATCCTTGGATGGCGGGGGTGTCGTTGCTTTTGCTTCCGATTCAACATTCTGCCTCCTGCCATTGTTGTTGCCAGAAGCTGCGGACGAGGGTGAGCCAGACTGTTTCACAGGCTTCAGGGCTTGCTCGTCGAGGATGGAATACACCAAATCCTGCTTTTTCAACTTGTCCAAACGACGAATGCCCAGGTTTTTTGCGATTTCGCGCAGGTCGGCAACTTTCTTGCCATTCAATTCTATGATGTCGTACATCAAATGTGTTTTCAGTAAATCTGTGGAGATTTGAAGGGACAGAATCATCTTCTGACAAGCCGTCTGTTGCAGAGCAACACGCGTGCTTCCTTCAACTGCGCTGCAATGATACGGAAGATTGTGCAGTTCGAGGGGCCAATTCCACAACTTCGAGGTCGGAAAGTCCATTTTCTGGATGAAAGTGGAATCTCAGCAAGGTGCGCACACGATGGAAGCCGTGCACCCCTGCAGCCCCGGGATTGACATAGAGCCCGCCCCAAGTGGCATCCCGCTCCACCCGCAACAAATGGCTGTGGCCACAAATGAACAAACTCGGTTGTCGCGCCATCAGCAGCGACCGCACCCCTTTCGCATATCGACCGGGCCGGCCACCAATGTGGAGCATCAAAATGCGGTGCCTTCCGATCCTCCAATCCCGCACCTCCGGATGCTCAGAGCGCACGCGCTGGTCGTCGATGTTGCCAAAGACGGCACGGACCGGAGCGAGTTTGGCCAGTTCATCCACGACCTCCAACCGCCCGATGTCCCCCGCATGCCAAATCTCATCCACACCCTTGAAGTGGTGCAAAATCCGATCGTCCATGTGGCTGTGCGTATCCGAAAGCAGCCCCACCCGAATTCCTGTCCCTGCCATGCGCGAAAGGTCGGCAGAACATCGTTCATTTGCCACATGAAAGGGTTTGTTCGTTGGGCATTGTTCGTCTCGCTGGTGGCAATGAGCGCGCAATTGTGGGCGCAAGGCATGGGAAAATCAGAGGACAGAAAGGCGCAAAAGGCTTTTGATGCAGGGCTTGCGGCGTACATGAATCAGGAGCTGGAGGCGGCATTGGAGTCCTTGCGCTATGCGGTGAACAGGGACGATGGCTTTGTGGAGGCTTGGCTGATGATGGGCCAAATCTGCGAGGACCTCAACCGCCCAAGCGAGGCAGCCGATGCGCTGCGGGAGGGGTTGGAACGCAGGCCCCGTGGATTCCTTCGTGGCTACGCCGATTGGGTGCGGTTGTTGCACATGAGCGGACGCTATGACGAGGCCCTGGAGGCCCTCGAAGATGTAGAACGAAATGAGTTTTTGTTGCCGATCCGCTGGGAAGAGGGCGAATTGGCTGCCTGGCACCGGACGCGGGAATCGGTCCGTTTCGCTGCCCAGGCCCACAAGCAACCCGTTGAGGTTCAGGCGCGCGCCATGCCCGGCGCTGTGAACACCGCGGATCCTGAATATGGTCCTGCCATCACGCTGAACGGGTTGACGCTCCTCTTTACCCGCGAATCACGCGCCGACGCGGGGCATCGCCAAGAAGATTTTTTCGTCAGCACCCGTCGCGCCGTAGGTGCCCCTTGGGAAGATGCCATGCCCTTGGTCAGCGTAAATACCTCTGGAAACGAAGGTGCAGCCACGATGGCCGGCGATGGCCGTTCATTTTGTTTTGCAGCTTGCGAGTCGCCACGTTATGATTATTTCGGGCGACGCGGCAAGGGTTCATGTGATCTGTTCGAAACCCGCGTTGAAAATGCGAATGGGAGATTTGGTTTGGGGACCAACCTCGATGCCCCGAACACCAGGGCTTGGGAGAGCCAACCATCCTTGTCGGCAGATGGCCGAACCCTTCTGTTTGTGCGGTCCATCAGCGACGGGCCTGGACGTCGGCATGCCGACGTTTTTTTCGCAACCCGTCAGGGGCCAGAAGACGATTGGTCTGCTGCGCAACCCCTGCGAGGTGAGGTGAACACCCCAGGGGACGAGAGCAATCCGATGTTGCACCCTGACGGCAAAACGCTGTACTTCGTTTCCGATGGTCACCCGGGGATGGGCGGCAAGGACCTCTTTGTCTCTCGGCTGCAAGCCGATGGCCGGTGGGGAAGCCCGAAAAACCTCGGCTATCCCATCAATACACAGGCCGATGAAGGCCATTTGTTGGTGACAGCCGCGGGCGATTTGGCCTACTTTGCAACCGACAGGGACGATCCAGGCAACCTTGATTTGTGGGAACTGGAATTGCCGATGTCCGCGCGTCCTTCGCCAGTTGTGGCGATAGAGGGCCGGGTCACAGATTTGGTCTCAGGACAACCCATAGAAGGTGCAATGGTGGAAGTGGTTTCCGATTTGGGCGAACTGCTGGCACAAGTGGCCACCGCTGATGGTCTATTCTCATTGCCCATCCCTGTGGGGGAGAAGTGGTGGTTCCGAGCCCATCACCCCCATTACATCATGTCCATCGTTCCCATGTCCTTGTCGACCTGGCAACCTGCCAAACGACTCGACATTGCCTTGTCTCGCCTGGCTGTGGGCAGTTCGCTTGTGCTGAAAAACTTGCGCTTTGAATCGGGTTCTTCGCTGCTCTCAGATGGTTTTCAGCCCGATTTGGACCCCATCATCGAAGCCCTTCGCAATCAACCTGATTTGCGTGTCCGAATCGTTGGTCATACGGACAACACGGGAAATCCGAAGTCCAACCTGCAGCTGAGTGAGGCACGCGCCAAAGCTGTGCTTGAATATTTTGCCAACGCTGGTCTGTCGCGGGAACGATTCGAAACTGAGGGACGCGGCGAAACCGAGCCGCTGATGTCCAATGATACGCCTGAAGGAAAGGCGGCGAACCGGCGCACGGAGCTCATCGTGCTGGACTGATGTCCAACCGCAATGCAGCCCAGAGTTGGCGACCCGGCGCAGGGTTGTGGTGCCGGTCGCCAAACGCATTGAGTTGCCACCAGTTGGAGGTTCGAACATCCGTCAGATTTCGAATGCCCATCTGGCCGGACCATCTCCGCTCTTTCGCTGACCAGGCCATGACCAAATCCAAAAGCCATGCGGGATCAGCCAGAAAGGTGCCTTCATCGTTCAATGGCACACGACCTCGGTAAGTGGCCAAGAAATCAATGGTGAGCCCCCTTGTCCACGTGGCCACACACCGGGCATTGCCCCAGACCATGGGCGTTCCTGGCAATGGCGTGTCGCCGTGCAACAAGTTTCGGTGCTTGGGCAGATTGGCGCCCACAAATTGCTCCACTGTCCACTGTTTTCCTTGAATCCACATCCAATGAGCAGTGGATTCCAAGCCGAGCATGGTCAGCGTTCCTGCATTCGCTGTTGTGGGTGCATCGTTGGGACCCGCTACGGTTACAATGGCATCATTGACCTGCATGGCATACCCCACAAGTGTCCAGTGCGCATGCCGCCATCCCAATTCCACTGACTGAGCAAATTCCGGATTCAACCGATTGGGCAGAAGGGAAACCGGGTCAAGCAATTCAAAAGCAGTGGGGTCGCTGATCCCTGTCGCGGCTTGCAAGGTTGCGTGGCCCCACCGGCCTGGCAACGCACGCGAAATGGAGAGCCTTGGCAGAACTGCAAGTCTTTCGAAAGCATCATTCAAATCGGTTTGGCCATCTTCTCCGCCAATTCCCTTCAACGTCCTCAAGAATCCTTCAATGGCCAGCTGTCCTTCAAACGACCATCCAGCAGGAGAGGTCCCGCGGACACTTGCGCCAGTCCAGCCCCGAAAGGCCGACAAATCCAAAGCATAGCGCTGCCCTGCATTCGTCGCAAGCGTGTCGAATTCCTGCACCGCCAGACGATCTGCCTGTCCAGTGGCTGACACTTCGAAAAGCCATTGCCAGCCCTTGGCGGCTGGATGGATTCGCCACCATTCCTGAAAGCGGAACGAACCATTTGTTTCCTGCTCGAATTTGTTGCCTTGGTAGAACCGGCTGGTGCCGAAAGGGTTGTGCTTGTCCGATTGTTGCAACAGTGCCCAAATTCCCCGATGGTGGTTCTTGCCCCAGTCTTGAACCCGGCTGTAACCCAGCACGCCAGAACGTCGATCCACGCGGGCCTCGAAGGGGGCACCCGGGGCAAATGTAGGCAAGGTGTCAGCCACAGGTTCATTCAGGGACCCTGGCAGTTCCCAGCGGGCGCTCAACAATCCCAGCCAAACATGGTGAGCCACTTGCTCTCGAGTCTGCCAGCGCAAATGGCCATCGAATTGCAAGCGATCGTTGGCTTCTTGATGTCGAAATCCGTCGTTGTTTTGTTTGAGAATGGCAATGGACCCCATCGCACGGTCGTTGGAAAAGGATTGTCCACCCAATCGCACCGAGACTTGTTGGTCGCCCCTGG
This sequence comes from uncultured Flavobacteriales bacterium, assembly GCA_965661765.1. GTDB lineage: Bacteria > Bacteroidota > Bacteroidia > Flavobacteriales_D > Sanyastnellaceae > JBMYZL01. Next base: position 48,715 of record CBFIFE010000002.1, on the reverse strand, counting down.
ACTCCTCAAAACTGCCTGCGGCCGGGGCGCCAAAACGGCTTTCCACGTAGGAGTTTCCGGATGGTGAAGGGCTTTGCCCCGAGATCACCCCGCCGTAACCGCCTCCCCATGCAGCGCCGGCAGGGCCCGAGGCCACTTGCACCCCATCCAACACTGCCGGCACCCACCATTCCATCGGAGACGTGCCATCGGCTTGGGTGAGGAGAAACCCATCATGCAGCATGGTCAAATTGCGCACAGCAAAAGGAGATCGCAAGCCACTGGATCGAAGTTGGATGCGACGTGAACCTCCTTGTCCCCGGGTCTCCATCCACACCCCAGGAATCTGATTCAAGGCCTCGGCAAGATCGGGCGACGCCGATCGGTTCAGCGCCGGTGCATCCAACTGTCGGACAGAAGCAGGCATTGCTGAAGTCAACGTCGGCAGCCTGTGAACCTCCACTTCAGCATCTGGCAACAGAAACAATGAATCCGGGCGGGGGAGAGGGGGTGGGCCCTGAGCCGATGCAATGCCCACCCAAACCCACCCACACAACAACAAACCCGAGCATCGCGACGACAAGAAGCGCAAGCCGATCAATGCTTGGTCAGCGACCGCGTGAAGATGCGCTCATTTTTCTCACAACGAACCACATAAGTGCCCGCTGTCCAGTCCCCGCATGTCAAGGTGATCGTGCCTTCGCTTCCTTCGGTCGTCAGGTCAGCCACACGCAGTCCAAGTGAATTGAAGATTTGCACCCTTGCCAGTCCAGGCCCCTCAGGCACAACAATCGAGAAACGCTCCGTGGCAGGATTGGGGAAGACTTGAATCGCTTCAGGACGGACGGACGACGAAATGCCTGAGGCGAATGCCTCATTGCGGAACTCTTTGATCACGTTGGGGCCAGATCCCGGATAGGAAGGACCATTGAAGGCCACGTACACCGAACCCGTCTCTGGGTTGACCGCCACATCCCGAATGCGCTGATTGAAGGAACTGAAATAAGATTCTTCCCCCAACACGGTGCCATCTGCAGCGATATCCAAGACACTCAGACGCTCATAGGCACCGCCCAAGCCTCCGAGGACAGACATCAGGAGTTTGCCGTTCCATGCTGGAATGGCCTCGTGGTTGTAGAATTCCATGCCATTGACGGCGATGCAAGGCGTCCATGACACCAGCGGTTCCATCACATCGTTGTCCGCACAAAAATTTTCCTCCTGAGCGGTGTTGCATGGGCCCTCCACATTCGGCCAGCCGTAGTTTCGCCCTGGCAGCACGAGGTTGAGTTCGTCGTCTTGGTTTTGGCCATGTTCTGAGGCAAAAATCATCCCATCCGCTCGCAGCGCGAGCCCTTGAACATTTCGATTGCCGAAGGTGAAAACGTAGCTGTCTGGATACGGATTGTCCGCGGGAATGGACCCATCGGGGTTCAGGCGCAAAATCTTGCCTTGCTTGCTGTTCAGGCTTTGGGCCAAACTCGAAACGCCCACATCTCCAGCACTCATCAACAAGGTGCCATCGGCCAAAAACAGCAGCCGCGAACCATTGTGGATGCCTCCTGCATCGAGGGTCATCAGAACTTCTTCATTGATGAGCTGGGCGCCATCCCAGGTGAATTTGGCCAAGCGCTCTTCACCATTCCAAGAACTGCCGACGCAATAAACCAGGAAAACTTCAGGCGTCTGGGCAAAATCGGGGTGAAAGGCCATCCCCAACAGCCCTGGCTCACCGAATCCATTGTTCATCACATCGATCGAAAGGACCACATCATAGGCGCCTGTGGCAGGATCGATGCGCCAAACTTCACCTTGTCGCGAGGTCGCCCACAGGTGATCATCAGGCCCCCAAGCCAAATCCCAGGGCACGTCAATCCCCGTGACAAGGTCGTACGCAGTGACTTCTGTTCCACCGATGTCCCAGGTGGTTTGGGCGAGGCTGTTTCCTCCAAAGCACGCCAAGGCGCCAACGCAAAGCAACCAATTCTTCATGATCTTCGTATGCAGGTTTCGAATGCAAGTTAGCGTTCGAACACCTGAAATTTGCTCCCTTCAAAGATGAATCCGATGCGCAAGCCTTCTTTGCTTTTCCTCCTCACTTGTTTTGCCTTTCTCTCCTTTCAGGGCCAAACCCCTGATTTCATGTTCGCCCTTGAGGGAACTTACGTGGGGCAGAAGGAAATTCCCGATGCCACAGCAGGTGGCGGACGGCGGACCTTGGATGCGCGGCTGGACGGCCGGCGAAACGGCGCAGAAGACGGCTTTGTGCTGCAGTGGAAGTTGGCGAAAGACGTATCGAACGCTCAGCAGACCTCAGATTCTGTCGCCGTTCTCATGGTCACCGAGCAATTGGAAACCTGGCACTGGGACGACAACAGAGGGCGCATGGTGATCACGCGGATTGTCGACAACAAACCGATCATTGAGGACTGGTTTGTGATGGATGAAACCAGTTCTCGGGCTGTTTTGGAACGAGGAGGAGAATGGGCAAATGCCCCGGCGTTGCATCGGTTGACCCTGGAGCGTTTGGCAGGCCAAATCCGGTTCGAACGCCGCGTCAACGCCGGCGATGGCAAGTGGACCGTCGTCCATCGGTACATGCTGAACGACTTCGTCCAGGAAGATTGAAGGCACCCTTCCGACAGATTCGGTTCAATTTCCGACAGCAGCCGTGCTCAGTGGCGGCAAAATCAGCGATACCTCGCCATTCGGTCCCGTTTCGGCCAGTTCTCCATCGCCAGCCAAGTGCTTCATGCCACGGGCCAAGGGCAAGGGCAGTGTTGCATCCGATTTGTTGATGTAAACGATGGTGCGTTCGCCAGGATAATCCCGCTGAATGGCAAGCAAACCCGCTGCAGAAGCTTCCAGTGTGGTCGTGCCAGCGATCATGGACATTCGGTTCAGACGAAGATGGGCATACGCTGAAAAGTGCTCCCGGGTCTGCTCCTCGAAGGGGTTCAAATTCGTCCACCGAAACATCCTTCTGTTGTCGGGGTCGTTCCCGCCCACATCTGCGATTTCGTCACCGTAGTAGAGACAGGGAATGCCAGGCATGGCCAAAATGAAGGTTTGCAATTGTTGCATTCTGGCATACCCCAACTGGCCCTTGTGGCCAATCTGCCGGGTCCAACCAGCAAATTTGTGGTCTTCATCAAAGGCGACCGTTCCCTCCGCCAAGGATGCAAACCTCGCCCTGTCTTGATTGCCTGTGATGTTTCCCATGAAGTGGTCAGCTCCATATGTCGCACTGCTTTTGCGAGCGACGTCCACCAGATGATCGAAGTTGGAATCCCCTCGACCGAAGGCGTCGACGGCAGCGTCGTACAGATTGAAGTCAAACTGGGCATCCAACATCCCATGATTGATGTAGCTGTTGATCAAATCTGGTGAGCCGTAGGTCTCTCCGATTTGGAAAATCTGTCGATTGTCATCCGCAGCGACAGTCCGAACCTTCGCCGTCAACCGTCGCCAGAACAACGCAGGGATGTGTTTTGTGGCATCATGGCGAAACCCATCGATGCCCGTGTTTTCGATCCACCACGCAGCACTGTCTGTCATGGTCTCGACCACTTCTGGCCGGGAAAAGTCCAGGGAGGGCATGAACGAATCGAACCATGTTGTCAACCTTTGCTCGTCCCATAGCTGGGTGTTCATTCTGCCATCGGGCAGGTAGAGGTTCGTTGCCCAATCCGGGTGTTGCCTGTAAACTGGATGTGCTTCATGCACGTGATTGGCGACATAATCGAGAAGCAAGTTGCTGTTCCGGGCATGCAAGGCATTCGTCAAGTTTTGCAGGGCTTGCATTGTGCCAAACCTGTGATCAATGGCTGTGGATCGGATGGGCCAGTAACCGTGATAACCTGAAAATTTCGAGGTGATGTCCGTGTTGGGGTCTTGCCAATATCCCCACGCATCTTCTGGGTTTTGTACGATGGGGGAGACCCAGACGGTATTCACCCCAAGGGAATCGAAATACCCTTGTTCAACGGCTTTCAGAACGCCCTGGAGATCGCCCCCGTGGTGGTTTGCTGCTGGTCGAATGCCTGGATCGTCCACGGCTGAATCGTTCAAGCTGTCGCCGTTGATGAACCGGTCGACCATCAAGAAGTACATGATCATTTTCGAGGGCTCTTGTCGGGACAGCAAATCGGGGTGGGTGATGAGTTGCCCAAAAATCAACGGCAGGCGAACCACTTGGCTGTACTGCGTTGCGGAGGCGGCCCAAAACCTCAAATCGGAGCGCTCCTTTTCGAACGCGACCGCCGGGATGTTGAAAACAAGTTTTCCCTCGGCATTTAGCGCTTGGCTGTCATACAGTTCATCATTCCAGTAGGCCCATACCTGCGTTCCTGGCACACCGTTGAGCCGCACCTCAGGCTGGTTGTTGTCGCTCATGCCCCACTGCGCGCTGAGCGGCAGCGGTTGGGCGTCGGGTTCGCCAACCGTCAACATACTGTTCCAACCGCCAAACCCATTGGGAACACGCTCGGGGTTCGCCGCGTCGGGAATTTCCGCGGCGTTCACGACGAATTGATACGGGTGTTTGCCGATTGGCAAAGTCACTTCTGCTGAAAACGCTCCTGGCGCCGTTTCCGTCATGGGCGTAGCTGTTCGGCTCCAACCGTTGAAGTCGCCCATCACATGCACGACATCTCCTGCATTTCCCTCATGAGAGAAGCGGGTGCTCAATGTTCTCGATTTCAAGGTGGGAATCTCCAGATGCCGGTCAGCCGTCCAGATTTGGACAAAGCCCATGGCCAGTTCGGGTTGTTCGGTCAGCCAAACACATGGCCCAAACAACGAATCGTTCACAATGGGCAGAAGCCCGCCGCGCTCCGAGCGCACGGAATCTGCCACGCTCCCCACAGGCAGATGATCGCTCAGGACGATGCGGGTGGAATCCGAATGCAACGGAATCGGTCGGTTCAGCGCAGGCAAGGCCACTTGAGCCGCTGTTGCCGCTGCCGCATTCGAAGGTCTCGTGTCCATGGAACCACAGGCAACGAACAAAGAAGCCGTCAAGATGGTGATCGAGACGGCTTCGAAAATTGGAGAACGATGGCTCATTCGCAATCGAGAAGGTTGATGATTTCGTAAGGAGGTGGCCCTGGTGGATAGGTGTATCCAGGGCGCACGATGTAGTACCAAACCTCGGACAATTCCATCCCATCTTCCAACACCGACGAGAACAGGTCTTCGGGAATAAAGGTGGTGCGGAATTTCGCATCGTCGATGCGTTCGAGTTTCAATTCAGGTGTGCTGGTCACTTGGTCCAGAGGAACGTATTCGAAACTCGTGAATGCATCGACTTTGCCCAGCAAGTAAATGTAGCAATCGTCATCCCCCATGTTTTGGAGCCCTTCGTATTGGACTTCCTTGTTGTTGTCGTAGGTGATGGACAAATAATCGTCGCGTTGTCGCAATTCGGGAAACAAGCAAATCCGAGCGGAACAGAGTTGCGGAATGATGTCCACGTGGAGGTCCTCGGATTTGGCCTCAAAAGGAAATCCATCCATGGCACCACCGTTCTTGAGCTTCGCAAGACAGGAGATGCCACGCGCAAACAACGTGGGTCCATCAACGCCGTAATACTCGGTCGGCACAAACGTCATGGCGTACAGTTTGGACCCCACTTTCGTCAATTCCTGATGATCCGCTGAATTGTCCCAATCACCGTTCCCAGCCGCAGGTCCTGCTGGATCCCAAGTCCAGAGATAGACCGAGGTGTCAGGAAAGGCGTCCAGAATGGCAGACAGGCCGTTGTTCTGCAACCCGTCTTCGGACTGGTTCATGTCAATGTACAAAGTGAGCTCTGCATTTGCATCGGTGGGGGAGGGAAGCACGTAAGCCTTTTGCGCCGACGCAGAAATCGAAAGGCAGGCGACAAGCGCCAAGAGCGAAAAGCCTTTCATCATTTGGTTTGCAATCTTCATGGCCTCAGTTCAAGCGGTTGAATTCGAAGGTGTAAATGTTCGTGGCAGTCCCATTGCAGGAGCGACGATATTCAATCTTCATGGAAGGATCAAAAGTTCGCACCATGCTGCCCAGGTTGTAGACCAAGGTGTCCGTAGCGGTGTGCAATTCGATCAGCGAGGGGTAATCTGGGTCGTCGAACATCCACTGCCCGCCTTCGCCAAAGTAATTCTTTCCCTTTTCAATGGCGACAGAATAGGTCCCATCGGCAGCAAAGGAGAGTTGCAAGGGAGTGACCGTTCCGTCGACAAAAAAACTGCTCAAATCGCGTTCCTCTTGGACGGGGCTGTTCAGGTCCTTTTGGACAAAAGAGTTGAGTTGCCAAGTCCCCGCAATGCCTTCTGACTTGTCAAACGGCTCGCCCAGCTCACCTTCGATTTCTGGCTTGCAGCCCTGGAAAAGAAGGCCGCCGACCAAAACGGCGGTGAGCATGTGGTGAATGATGTGCTTGTGTTGGTTCATCGGATTCAGATTTTAAAGGCAGCCGCCTTCGTCATTCAACTCGAAACCTGCAGCTGTTGTCTCGGAGTTCGGAAATTGCAAAGACATGCCAGGACAATCCCATGCGCCATCCCGAATGGAAATGTCTTCGCCGGCTGCACCACGGCGCAAAAGTTGTTCTGTCCAACGGCCTTCACAGATGGTCTCCTTTCTGTATTCATCGCGGGCAGCCAAGATGACTTCTTCGGCTGTGGTGGCCTCAAATGTGTTGTTGCCTGGGCCGAATGCCCGATCGCGGATGTCATTGATGTCTTGAATGGCCAATGCCAAATCCCCGCCAGATGCGGCAAGGGCTTCTGCTCGAATCAATTTCAAAGCCGTCAAATGCAAAACGGGCACATTGAAATATTCCTTGCCGTTGAAGCGGTTGCACAGCGCCCGTGTCCCCGGTGTGTACCAATCTGAACGGGCGTCACCGCCACCGGACAAATTCATGAAGAACGAGAAATCCTCACTGAATGCAAGTTGTGGTGTCGGATTGTTGTCGGATCGCAAATTGTCACGAAACGCACTGCTGCGGAAATCGAAAGGCATAGAAACGATGCCGAAAATGGTTTCCGGGTTGATTTCATCGGTCTCAAACCGATCGAGGTCAGGGTCCAGGCTGAATGCCCCGCTATCGATGACTTGACTGGCATAGCTGGCAGCCTGTTCGGCATTGCCCATCAAGAAGTGAATCTCAGCCAGTGTAGCCAGTGCAGCCCACTTCGTGGCATAGGCCCCGTTTTCTGCCGGTAGATTTTCGGCAGCAAATTCCATGTCTTGTACGATGGATGCATAAACGTCCCCGACAGTCGCCCTTGGAATGGGTTCTTGCGACGCGGAAGTGCGCAATGGAACACCGAGGTGCGAATTGTCTGGCGTGTATCCGTAGGGTTTGGCATAAATTTTCACCAGCCCCCAATGACCAAACGCCCGGACAAACCGAGATTCCGCAGTCAATCGGAGTTCCTCTGACTCGGCCAGATCGCCCACGAGGTCAAAACTCTCCAGAACGACATTGCAACGGTAAATCGCATAATAAAAATCACTGTAAAGACCACCGCTGACTGGGGTGAAGAAATTGGTTTCTCGATTGTACACTGCCGTGTAGTCCAGCGAGTTGTCGGGCTTTCCGAAGTTGGGCCCGCGAAGCTCATTGACGATTTGTACGCGACCGCCATAGAGGTTGCCCATCACATCGTAAGTACTCGTCACCAAGCGTTGCAAGTCTTCGGGCGTTTTGATGGCATCTTCTGCCAAAATCACATCGCCGGGCTCAAACTCCAAAAAGGAATCGCAGGACGTCAGGGCCAGCAACCCGACCAGTCCCAATGTCCATGTAGCTGTCTGAATGTTCATGGCAATCAAAAGTTAGTGGTGATCGAAAGCGTGAAGGCGCGTTCTTGTGGTGGGGTGAGGTACGTCACATTGGGCGACATGTTCCGATCCTGCGCATTTTCAAAGTCTCGCACGACTTCTGGATCGAGACCTGGGAAGTTCGTGATCGTGAACAAGTTGGTCGCATTGACGGCAATGCGGAAGTTGTCGAAGTTCATTTTGCCTGCTTCGAACGATGGCAAGTTGTACCCGAGTGTCAAGTTCCGCAATCGCAAGTAAGACGCATCGTAAACAAACAAGCTGGTGTTCCACCAAGGGAAACCTGAGGGCAAACCATAATTCGTCTCGTCGAGTGTCAGGCGAGGGAACAATGCCTCATCACCAGGTTGACGCCAACGATCAAGCTTCTCATCACGCATATTCCACCCGGAAACTACGCCCAGTTGTCGTTTCGCTGAGGAATCGAAAATCTTCGCACCCAAGCTGAAGCTGGCCAAGAAATTCAAATCCCAATTTTTGTATCGGAATTCGTTCGTGACGCCTCCAATCACGTCTGGCAGACCGTCACCGACATACTTTCGGATGTTGTTGTCGTAGTCAAAGGTCTCATTTCCGTCCAAGTCAATGTAAACGGGCAAACCTGTTTCTGGGTCGACATGGCTGTGTTCGACAAGGAAGAAGCTGCCGACAGGCTGCCCCACGATCACGCGTGAGTCATTCGTCCCACCAGAAACCGCATCGGGGGTGTAGTTTCCGATGTCAACAAGTTCATTGTAGTTCCTGGAAATGTTCAAATTCGTCGTCCACTGAAAGTCGGGCCGATCAATGTTCCTTGATTTGATGGAGAATTCCACGCCTCGGTTCAGGATTTGCGCCACATTGTCCCAATAATTCGAGAAACCCGTTGAGGCTGGCGTTGAGACATTCATCAGCACGTCGTCAGACATTTTCCGATAGGCGGCCAAGGTGAAGGTGACGCGGTCCTCCCACAAACCCATTTCGACCGACGCGTCGAGCGTCGTGGATGTTTCCCATCGCAAATTGGGATTCTCCGGCTGCATCGGAAACAGGATGGAGTCTCCTGCGTAGGTGATGCCATTGTCAGCCGCTGAATAAGTGCCAAACCGAGCATAATCAGGCAAGGCTGCATTGCCAGTTCGGCCCCAGCTCGAACGCAACTTCAAAAACGAAATGCGCTCTGCATGGAACCAGTCCTCATCGGACATGACCCAACCAGCAGAGAGCGATGGGAAGAAGCCATAGCGACTTTCACGCCCGAACCGAGAACTTCCGTCCACCCTTGCCGTCAGTTGAAAGAAATAGCGGTCCTTGAGGGTGTAGTTGGTTCTACCGAAATAGGACAAAAAGCTGTGCTGCGAAGGAAGGTTCACGGTCCGGTTCACATTTGTTGCGTCATCCTGCAAGGAATCCACTTCGAACACCGGCCCATCCACCTGCCCATAAAAAAGGCTGTATCCGTAATTGTCGGTGCGCTGAAACTCCGTGCCCAGCATGAAACTCAACGATTGGGTATCGTCAATGTCATGGTAGTAATCGACGGTGGCCGATCCATTCCAATTCAAAACGTAATTCGCATAGCGGTTCGCACTGCCCAGTTCAGTGGAGATGGACAAAGCGCCAGGGTTGAACACGTCCTCACGCAAGTGCAAGTAATCAAACCCGCCACTGAACTTGACATGCAGGTCCTCAATGGGCGTCAAGATCATTTGTGCATTCGAGATGCTGCGGTCTTCGGTCGTTCGCCACTTTTTGAGCTCTCGCACAGCAGTGGGGTTCTTCGTGCCCCCCCATTCGTCAAACCACAGAAAATAATCGCCCGCATTGTGGAGGGTGTCGCCGCCGTTGCTGATCACATCGTCTTCATAACGAACAGGGTAATAGGGGAGGGCATTGGACATGGCATCGCCCAATCCGCCTGACCATGCGGCATCAATTCGGTTGTTTCGACCTTGGCTCAAGGATGTGCTGACCATGACTGTCATCCAGTCAACAGGTTCAAAATCAACGTTCATTCGGCCAGAAATGCGTTCGTAGCTGTTGCCTCTGAGGTAGCTTTCATTGTCGTCGTAGGACAATCCACCGTAGAGGTTGTATTTCTCACCGCCATGCCTCACCCCAAAGCTGTAGGCTTGCTTCATTCCAGTGCCTATGGTTTCATCCACCCAATCGGTGTTGGTTTCCATGGCATTCAAGAAGGCCTCCCGGCGCGTTTCTGGTCCATCAGCAGATGAAGTCAAATTCGGCAACCAAACATATCCTGTTCCACCATCGTTTTCCCAAGCTTCTTGTCGAAGCTGGAGGTAGGTCTCTGTGTCCACCATGTTGGGCAGGGTGGCCGCTTGGCCGATGCCCACACGGGTGCTGAAGTCAAAGCTGGTGCCTTTGCGTCCTCGTTTTGTGGTGATCAAAATGACGCCATTCGCCCCCCGAGAGCCATAGATGCCTGTTGCAGCGGCATCTTTGAGAATCTCAACGCTCTCAATGTCATTGGGGTTGATGGCGGCCAGCGGGTTGTTGTTCATGGCACCGCTGTTACCGCGCAAGAAGTATTCCTGGGTGATGGGGATGCCATCGACGACATACAAGGGGTCGCCAGCGGCGGAAACAGAAGCCACACCGCGCACCCGGATCAAAGAAGGCGCTCCTGCAATGCCCGATGATTGGGAGACCTGGACGCCCGCTGCTTGGCCCTGCAAGGCGGCCTCGAAAGAAGGCGTTTGAACGGAAGTGATTTGTTTCGCATCGACTTGGGCGATGGACCCTGTGACTTCTTTCTTCCGTTGGACGCCATAGCCCACAACGACAACATCATTGATGAGGACTGCGTCCTCGTCCAAAGCAACATTCCAGACGTACGTTTCGCCGGGTTCAAGGTTCACTTTTGTCGTCTGGGGCAGGTAGCCAATGAATTTCGCAGTCAGCTCGTGGGCTCCGGCCGTTGTGGAAACGGAGAACTTGCCATCGAGATCCGTGAAAACGCCCTTTTCACCATCGTCCAACAGGACCGTGGCCGAAGGCAATGGTGTTCCATTTGCGTCTGTCACCAAACCGGTCACCGATTGCGACCAGGCACTTGGCATGAGCCATCCGAGCAAACCAAGCAGGAAGATTCGTCTCATCATCTTTTGGATTTCTTTGGCGAAATTAAACAGAGAGTGTCAAATTGACACGAAGTCTGCTCAATTGATTTTCACAAACGTTTCAACCGCATGTCCACCAGGGCCGGAGACCCGCACCAAATATGGCCCTGGGACAAGGTCATCGATGGCAAAAGTGGCCCGCGCGCTTCGATTCATTCCGGTGTGAACGGGGGTTGAGATTTGAACCTGTCCGGTCAAATTCATCACCTCCATTTGGTAAGCGCCCATCGGCCAGTGGCGCAAGTCCAAAGTCAAAGTCGTGGATGCCGGGTTGGGGGACAGTGTGAACTCGGGCTGCGGCGCTTCAAGCCTTGCAACCGCCATGACGGGTTCAGGTGCTGCAATCGGCGCATCGAGGAAAACATGGTACTCCCCGGGTGCAAAGGCCAGGGCGTCATTGGTCGAATTGACCTCGAGGACCTCCCCGGTGAAATAGTCGTACCATTCCCCAGTGTGGGTGAAGCCGGGGACCATGTTGATGGATTCGGTGTGGAAGTTTGCAGCGATGACAGCATCGAATTCTTGGCCATTGAGGATGAGTCGCTTGCCATACCCGCCGACATCCCAAACAAAATCGGTTGTTCTGAAGGTGCCTGGATGCGCCGTCTTCAGAAACGCCAACCCGCCGATGACTTGGTGGATGCGATAGCGTTCGGGGTCATCGCGGTAGTCCCAGCGGACGGGTTTGGCCTCCACTCGGCAATTCGGATCGACAGTCACTCCATCACTGCAGGTATTGATGCTGTAATCGTATCCCAATTCACCAAACTGCCAGATCATCTTCGGGCCTGGCAGCGGAATGTTGAAACATTGAATGGCCTCCATGCGCGCAAGGGCTGTGCCCAGGTCCGATGCATCATAATCCCCATTGCTTCCGCCAAATTCGAGGTTCTTGTACATCAACCGCTCCTCGTCATGGGACTCCGCATAAGAGACAACACGAGGCTCTGACATGTTGTGCGCTTGGTAGTTTGCCCAATTGAGGTTGGAGGGATACCCCATGGCAGCTTCTTGGTAGTCGTGGGTGGCATTTGCCCAAAACATGAAGCCCTCCTCAGCCAAAGCGGCCTCCTCCGCAACGTCGCACCAATGCTCCAAAATCATGTAGACCCCCTCGTCTTGGGACCAAACATGGTCACCATAGTCGTTGAGAATGTTGATCCGGGATTGGTCATAGGCGCCGTTGCCATTGGGCGTTTGGGACAACCCTTGCGTGAAATCCCATCGGAAACCATCAATGTGGTAAACATCGACCCAATGATCCAAGGTCCGCTTCACAAACTCCCTTGTGAAATTGCTTTCGTGGTTCCAATCGTAAAACCAGTTCAGGGCGTGCGGGGCCACCACATTGAACCATGGATTGTTCGGCAGAGGCTGAAACGAATCGGAATTCCAATACATCATGAGGAATGGATTCGGTTGATCGGCGTGATTCCAAACAACGTCCACAATCACCGCAATGTCTCGGCTGTGGCACAAATCAATGAGCTCCTGCAATTTCTCTTTCGTGCCGTAAGCTTTGTCAGGCGCCCAATAGAAGGTCGGGTTGTAGCCCCAGCTGTCGTTGCCGTTGAATTCATTGACGGGCATCAGCTCAAGTGCATTGACCCCCATGCGGTCAAGGTAATCCAAGGTGTCGATGATGGCTTGGTAGTTTCTCTCCTCGGTGAAGTCACGCACAAGCAATTCATAGATGACCAAATCCGAAGGATGCGGGCGTTCAAACGATTGATCTGTCCAATCGTAAGTCGGGGCGCCAGGCGTCAGCACACCCACAGGGACGTTGGCGGTTTGCATGTTCGGAAACTGCGGCATGTTGGGGAATGTCTCTTCCGGAATCCATTGATCACCATTGGGGTAGATCACCAATTCTGTGTGCGCATCTGTGACTCGGATGTCATCCGGCATGATGTGGTAATGAAACCGGTACATCTCCCCAGGCGTCAATCCTGTGATGTCGATCCAGAACCTTTGCTGATCCGGCGTCTGGGTCATCATGTAGTCGAACGAGAGCGACCAATCATTGAAGTCCCCAGTCACAAACACGAAATCTTTGCCTGGTGCAACGAGTTGCAATCGAACACTCGAATCGGACAAGTAGGTGATGCCGTCAACGCTTCCCGATGGCGGCCAAGCTGTGGGGGCTGTCGTGGGCAAGACTGTGATTTCGAACAAATCGCTCGCTGTGGCCCCTGTAGCCAAAGAGGTCGCCTCCAGTGCGATTTCATACCCCCCACTGGTTGTGGCCTCGAATGTGTGGGTCAATTCCATTGCATCGGCGGCGCTGGCAACGGCCACGCCATTGACGAGCAGGGTGAGCTCGGCCGGCTCTGAGGCAACACCGCTGATGTTGAGCGATTCGCCCAAATTCAATACGGCATAGTTCAAGGTGGGGTTGGTGACCTGTGCCGCAAAGTTCCCGTCGGAAATTCCATAAAAAATATCAGACCCATCAGCATTCCTGCCGACAAGTGTTCCCGGGGCATTGCGAAACACCATGGCCAAGGATTCGATGGTCTCTCCAGCATCGATGCCATAATATTCGCCAATCGACAATCCATTGAAATCGAATGTGTGCAATGTCCCACCGGCATAATCCAAGACCGCATTGGGATCTGCTGTGCCCCAGCTGGTCTGCACATTTTGCCAATCTGAGGGCCCCGAACTGCTGCTCGTGATGACCCCCGTGTGGATGTAAACGGGAATCACCCCGGTGAGTTCGCCGTTCCCTTCACCGGCGTCATAATACAAAGTCACCTGATCTTCAGGTGAAGGCAGGGCAGGTTCCGTCCAGACCACCTGGGCAACCAAAGGGCCCGCCATCAGGGATGCACACAGCCAAAGGGCGCGGTTGAATAAAATGTTCATGCTTGGAAATTGGAGAAATTCAGAGGGCAGTTGTAGGATGAAAAATCGCATGCAAGGGAAATCAATTGGCGTCGTTGGAAATGGCATCGGGTGCGTAGCTGAAAAGTTGAGCCGGCTTGTGCAAAACCCCTGTTTGCTTCTCGTCCAAAGCCACCACATGACTCATTTTCTTTACATTCTTACGGAAATTCCTCTTGTCCAGCTTTTTGTCCAAAACCAACTCATGCAACACTTGAAGTTGGCTCAAGGTGAATTTCTTCGGCAACAGTTCAAAGCTGATGTGCTGATTTTCCAGGTGATTCCGCAATGTTTTGAGCGCCTCTTCAACAATTTCGTTGTGGTCGAAGGCCAAATCCGGAATTTCGTTGATGTCCACCCAATCCGTCTTTCCCGCGAAACTCGCAGGTTCAGGGGTGTGCTCGTGCAAACTCACCAAACCGTAATAGGCGACCGTGATCACACGACGATCGGGATGGGTTCGAAAGCTCCTCAGCCATTCTTGGTCTTTCAAGTCCCGAACTCGGCAGGGATCCCCAAAGGCGTGGAACTGCTGAAGAAAAATGCCGCGCAGTCGGGTGAGTTCAAAAAGCACGCGGTTGGCCGCGTCTTCGAAGGATTCTTGCTCGAGAATCAAGTCGCCTGGCAATGCCTTGTACAGCGTTTGAATGCTCGGCAGCGCGCCTTCAGGTCGCTTTTGGTCAATCAGCAAAACCTTCAGGCCATCGTCATTGTAACCGAAAACAACGCAGTCGACAGACACATCCACCTGTGCAAAATCAGCGTTTTCCATTTTGTCCATGCTTCAAAGGTAGGAAAAAGCAGTTCGTGTATTCTCAACACTAAGCCAAGTGCCATGCAAATTATCCGAATCTTAAGCCTTACATTCGCGCCACGAAGCGATCGCAACGTTCATCGCCGCAGTAGACACGAATTGTAGATTTTTTCATGAAGAAAATTGCTGTTTTGACTTCTGGCGGGGACTCACCCGGAATGAACGCTGCCATTCGTGCAGTGGTTCGAACCGCGGTGTTCAACGACTGCGAAGTGGTGGGGGTTTTTCAGGGATACCAAGGACTTGTCCGTGGCGATTTCAAGAGGCTCCACGTTCGATCGGTTGCCAAGATTCTGGGCCGAGGTGGCACCATTCTCAAAAGCGCGCGAAGCGAGGAATTCCGAACAAAGGAAGGACGCATGGCGGCGCACGCTCATCTGCTCTCCAACGAAGTGGATGGCTTGGTGGTCATCGGCGGCAATGGCACGTTCACAGGGGCAAAGTTGTTCTACGAGGAAACGGGATTTCCAGTGATTGGTGTGCCGGGGACGATAGACAATGATTTGGCAGGAACCGATTTCACGATTGGGTTTGACACAGCCACCAATACGGTTGTGGAGGCTGTCGACAAAATCCGGGATACTGCGGATAGCCACAACCGGTTGTTTTTCGTGGAGGTCATGGGCCGGGATTCAGGTTTCATTGCTTTGCAAACGGGCATTGCCACAGGCGCCATTGCGGTGATGACGCCTGAGACGAACATCGATGTGGATGAATTGGTCCAAATCCTGGAAAAAGGCCAACAGTCCAACAAGACCAGTTCCATCGTCATCGTGGCCGAAGGGCATCCGGCAGGAGGCGCTTTCGAAATTGCGAAATTGGTGCACCAGCGTTCCAACCAATACGAAGTCCGGGTGACAGTGCTCGGTCATTTGCAGCGTGGTGGGGATCCTTCTTGTTTCGACCGGGTTTTGGCATCGCGCTTGGGTGTGGCCGCTGTCGAGGGATTGTTGTCCGGCAAACACAACGCAATGGCCGGATTTGTGAACGATTCACTGGTGTATTATCCCTTTGAAGAAGCGATCAAAAACAAAACAGCCTCGTTGGACGACGAGGTGAGAATTGCGAAAATACTATCGATATAAGCATTATGAAGAAGCGGATTGCCATCAATGGATTCGGACGCATTGGGCGTTTGGCCTTTCGAGCCATGCAGGGAAGACAAGACCTTGAAGTCGTTGCCATCAATGACCTGACGGATGTCGAAACACTGGCGCACTTGCTGCGCTATGACAGCATCCACGGGAAGTTCCAAGGCGAAGTGGGGGTGGTCGACGGCAATTTGGTCGTCAATGGCCAGACCATTTTGATTTCGGCAGAGCGCAACCCAGAGCAATTGGCTTGGGCGGCATCCTCGGTGGACATTGTGGTCGAATCCACGGGCATGTTTGCAGACGCCGAGAAGGCCTCGGCACACTTGCGCGCTGGAGCAAAGAAGGTTTTGATTTCAGCCCCGGCGAAAGGTGACCTGAAAACCATTGTGCTGGGCGTCAATGACGATGTTCTGACCGCCGATGACGTGATCGTCTCGAATGCGTCATGCACGACGAATTGCCTCGCGCCCATGGCCAAGGTGCTCGATGATACTTTCGGCATTGAACAGGGTTTCATCACCACCGTTCACGCCTACACGGCGGACCAGCGTTTGCAGGATGCACCTCACAAGGACCTCCGCCGCGCTCGCGCTGCGGCCTTGTCAATGATTCCGACCTCAACGGGTGCCGCCAAGGCAGTGGGGCTGGTGTTGCCGCAGTTGGCTGGACGTCTCGATGGCTTGGCCGTTCGAGTTCCGACACCGACAGGCTCGGTCACAGACCTCACAGCGGTACTCCGCAAGGAGGCCACGGCAGAAGAAGTCAATGCCGCAATGAAAGCGGCTGCCGAAGGTCCGATGAAGGGCGTGTTGGAGTTTTCAACGGATCCATTGGTCTCCGTCGACATCGTCGGCAACCCGCACAGTTGCATTTTCGACAGCGACTTGACGAAATGCCAAGGCACGCTGGTCAAGGTGTTCGGCTGGTATGACAACGAGGCAGGCTATGCCACACGAGTTGCAGATTTGGCCCAACGCCTTTGACAATCGCCTTCGGGCATTCCACTGATTAAAGAATTCCAGGTTTTGCG
Source organism: uncultured Flavobacteriales bacterium (assembly GCA_965661765.1). Classification (GTDB taxonomy): domain Bacteria; phylum Bacteroidota; class Bacteroidia; order Flavobacteriales_D; family Sanyastnellaceae; genus JBMYZL01. The sequence goes on along the minus strand of CBFIFE010000002.1, from coordinate 31,957 downwards.
AGTACTGATAGCAGATAGTGGCTCGACCAAATGTGATTGGTTGTGCATTGACGAAACGGGAGCCGTCCATGACGAGTTCCACACCATGGGCTTCAATCCCTACTTCCACAGCAGCGAGTTGGTTGCGGAGAAGATGAGTGCCACTCCCAAGGCCGTGGCTTGCGCAGATGAAATCGACCGGGTTTATTTCTACGGGGCAGGAAGCAGCAGTCCAGCGTTGTGTGAGGTCATTGCCGAAGGCCTCAGAAACGTGTTCAAAAACGCGGTCGTACACGTTGGGCATGACCTCGAGGGCGCTGCGTTTTCAACGTACACCGGAACGCCAGCCATCACTTGCATCATCGGAACTGGCTCGAATTCGTGCTATTTCGATGGCGAGACTGTTTCAGAGGAAGTGCCTGCCCTTGCCTACATCTTGGGCGACGAGGCCAGCGGCAGTTGGTTTGGCAAAAAGCTTCTGGCAGCCCATTTGTACAAGCGCCTTGACCCGACGGTAGATGAGGATTTCAACGCGACGTTTGGTTTTTCGAAGGACGAATTGGTCAATCGGGTGTACAAAGAGCCCAACGCCAACGTATTCCTGGCCAGTTTTATGACCTTTCTGGGCAAACATCAGGATGTGCCGCAGGTGATCAGTTGGTTGGAAGAAGGCTTCCAGGCCTTTGTCGATGTGCATGTGAAGTGTTTCACCAATTACAAGGACGTACCTGTTCATTTCGTGGGCAGTGTCGCGTATCACTTCCAAGATGTTCTTCGTCACGTCTGCGAACGGGAGGGCGTGCAAGTGGGGGAGTTGATCAAACGTCCAGTGGATGGATTGGCCCATTACCATGTTCAACACATTTTCGCAACTGTGGAATGAAAGGGAGGGGCATAGCAGGCGTATTGTTTGACCTCGATGGTGTGATTGTCGATACGGCGGGCCATCATTTCGGCGCTTGGCGAGATTTGGCGGAAGAACTCGGCATTTCGCTTGTGCCTGAAGATGAGGAATCTCTGAAAGGTGTTAGCCGCGTGGATTCCTTGGAGTGGATTTTGGCCAAAGGGGGACTCGTGCTGGATTCCAACACCAAACGCGCTTTGATGGATCGCAAAAATGCGCGCTACCTCGAACTGATCGAGGGGCTGGGAACCGCGGACATCTTGCCGGGAGCTGAGGCATTCATTCTCGCTTCCAAGGCGCATGGATGGCGGGTGGGCTTGGGCAGTTCCTCGAAGAACGCAGTCAAGATCCTGAACGCCATCGGTCTGTCTCACCACTTTGAAGCAATCATTGATGGGAACCGAATCACGCTGTCAAAACCCGATCCCGAAGTTTTCTTGCTTGGGGCCCAGGCGTTGGGGCTTGACCCACATTGTTGTTTGGTTGTGGAAGACGCATCTTCAGGAGTTGCAGCTGGCAAAGCCGGTGGTTTCCCCGTTCTCGGTGTCGGAGATCCGGATGTGTTGAAGGGCGCAGATTTCGTGGTTTCTGACCTGCTCGATTGCACACCGCAGGACATCGAAAACCGGTTGGGAAGAAGTTGAATTGCAAATTGTCTTGAGATGGATCCGTATTTGAAAGTCGACCCTTGGCTCGTGGTGGAGCGCGGGTGGAATCCAGAAGATGTGCGCCGATCAGAATCCATATTCTCCATTGGGAATGGAAGATTTGGTCAACGAGCGAACTTTGAGGAGGGGTATTCAGGAGACCACCTTTTGGGCAATTACATCGGCGGCATTTATTATCCAGACAAAACAAAGGTCGGATGGTGGAAAAATGGCTACCCAGAGTACTTCGCCAAGGTCCTGAACGCTGCGAATTGGATGGCCACCCAAATCTGGGTGGATGGGCAGCGCCTTGATTTGGGCCGGTTGGCGCCGCTGCAGTTTGAGCGCGTCTTGGACATGCGGCAGGGTTTGTTGTCGCGCCAAACCACCTTTTGTTTGGCCGATGGAACAGAAATTTTGCTGACGGCTGAACGGTTTTGCTCGATGTCGAATCAAGACATTGCGGCGGGCCGGATGAGCATCTCTGCAAACCGACCCATCAAAGTCCAGATTTCCTTGGGCGTTGATGGGAACGTGCGAAATGAAGACACGAATTGGGACGATGCTTTTTGGCGCCATTGCGGCGTTGAGGCCGACGCAGCGACTTCCTCGGCCATGGTCGTCAATGAGACGAACAAAACCCATTTCCGTGTGGCTTCCGCCATCGTGACGAAAATGCAAGCGCCCCAGGTTTTGATCCCAGCGGCAGGGCATCGCACCGAAGGGGCCTCAGCATGGCTGGATTACGAGTTTGTCTTGCCTGCAAATGAACAGGCTACCTGGGACAGGACTTGTTGCATAGGAACATCCCTGCACCATGAGCCGGAAGAATGCGGGGCATTTGCCCGTGCTGAGGCCAGCAAAAATGCCAAGCGAGGCTTCGAACTGCTGAAACAAGAACATGTTGCGAAATGGGCCCAAATTTGGGAGCGATCAGACATTCTCATTGATGGAGATGAAGCCTCTCAACAAGCCATTCGCTTCAACATCTTCCATCTCAATCAAACCTATCAAGGGGACGATCCGCGATTGAACATCGGTCCCAAGGGGTTCACTGGTGAAAAATACGGGGGAGCAAGTTATTGGGATACCGAAGCTTATTGCTTGCCATTCTACCTCGCAAGTCATTCACCCGATGTGGCACGTCAGCTTCTAATGTACCGATTCAACCACCTCGAAAGAGCTGTGGAAAATGCGGAAAAGTTGGGTTTTGGTTGCGGTGCTGCGCTGTATCCCATGGTGACCATGAATGGCGAGGAATGCCACAATGAGTGGGAAATCACCTTTGAGGAGATCCACAGGAATGGGGCCATTGCCTATGCCATCATGAATCATGAACGGTACACTGGCAATCGGGCTTACACGCATGAGTTTGGATTTCCCGTCTTGCTTGGCATTGCTCGGTTTTGGGCGCAACGTGTGAATTGGTCAGACAATCGCAACAAATTTGTCATTCTCGGGGTCACAGGTCCGAATGAATACGAGAACAACGTCAACAACAACTGGTACACCAATTACATCGCTCGGTGGTGCTTGATGTACGCTGCGGATGTCGCTGATCGCATGTCTGGTGAAGCACCTTCAGAACTGCGCAAACACGCGGAGGCATACCACTTCGATGCAGAGGCTGAATGTCGGGATTGGCGAAACAAAGCGGAGAACATGTTCCTCCCTGAACACAACGGGGGCATCCGATTGCAGCAAGATGGATTCTTGGACAAAGAGCAGCGGGAAGCCAGTGACTTGGACCCAGGAGAGCGCCCGATCAACCAACATTGGAGTTGGGACCGCATTTTGCGCAGCATCTTCATCAAGCAGGCTGACGTGTTGCAGGGATTCTATTTCTTTGAGGATGACTTCACCGACGAAGAGCACCGAGCGAATTTTGATTTTTATGAGCCCAAAACAGTCCATGAATCCAGCTTGAGCCCTTGCATCCATGTGGTGCTCGCGTCTCGTCTTGGCCTGTTTGACAAAGCCTACGAGATGTACCTTCGAACTTCGCGGCTCGACTTGGATGATTACAATCGAGAAGCTTATCAAGGATTGCACATCACATCAATGGCAGGCACTTGGCTGGCTGTTGTCGAGGGATTTGGTGGCTTTCGCGTTCGTGAGAACATTCCCTGTTTTGATGGCAGGTTGCCGGAGCAGTGGACAGGTTTGTCATTCAGGGTGGGGTTCCGAGGCAGGCAGTTGCAGGTTGATGTGGCCAACGGCAAAACCCAAGTGGTTTTGTTGAGCGGTCCGGCACTGGATGTGAAAGTTTCAGGAGAGTTGCAAACCCTGCAACCCTCCTGAAACGCACAATTCATTCAGGATCACTGAGGCCCCACATCGAATTTGCCGCCCCGGGTGTGCCGCCGATTTGAGCGGAGAAGGTCCAAGCGTCTGCGAAGTCATTGTCCAAGCCGGTATCGAACCATTCCAATGAGGGGCCGCCGCCATCGGGTTGCCCCACCCAACCGTCGTCATCTTCGTAGGACACCGCATCGCTGAGGGAACCATCAGCGCGCCACAACTCGATGGTTTCCCCCGTGTTGTTGAGGCTCTCGCCGCTGTTCCATTGAATGCAGATGGCTGTGGGCGGCACCAGTGGAAGCATCACATCGAGGTCTCTGACCACAGCGACGAACCCATTGGGTGGAAGCATCGTGCCCTCTGGAAATGTCATGGCCACAGCGTTGTCGAGGACCCAACCCGAAAGATCCACAGAAAAGGTGTCCAAGTTGTGCAACTCGAGAAATTCGTATTCTGAGTCATTTCCCTGTGCTGAACTCGGGTTGTACATGATTTCGGAGATGGCCACACGACCTTGGGTGGACTCGTTCTCTGTCGGGTCATCGGTGAAGGAACACGAACTGCCGTACAAGGTGAGCAAGGTCATCAAATCGTCCAAGTCCACCTGCATGTTGTTGTCCAAATCCCCGATGCACCCGGGGTTTTCTGCTTGTGCCTTCAGGGCACCGCTGCACACGGCCAACCAGCTGGTCAGCACAATCACACGCCACTTTCGCTTCATTTTTTTGAGCATTTGAGGTTAGAATTACGCCGCAAGCAACAGCGGAATCCCACGTCAATTCGCCCAATTTCATCAACGCCCAGAGGCGATTTACAATTGCAACAAAAGACTGACCGGACAGTGGTCAGAGCCGAGGATATCGTTGTGGATTTCTGTCTCCACAACCCGATCCTTCCATCGGGCCGAAGCCAGCATGTAATCCAGTCGCCAGCCCACGTTTTTCTCGCGCGCCCCGCCTCGGTAGGACCACCAGGAATACTTGACATCCGTGGGGTGTGCCGTTCGCCAAGTGTCCATCAAATCGCCCTCGCCGAGCAAAGCATCCATGCCATCGATTTCATCTTGCGTGTATCCCGGGGTCTTGTTGTAGTTCGATTTGGGCCTGGCCAAATCCATCTCTGAATGAGCGACATTCAAATCGCCACACACAATCACGGGCTTGTCTGCATCCAATTTGCGCACAAACGATCGAAAGACGACGTCCCATTGGGTGCGGTAGGGCAGACGTTTCAGACCGGAGGACGAATTGGGGGTATAGACGGTAACAAAATAAAACCCCTCAAACTCCGCTGTCAACACCCGCCCCTCGGTGTCCCATGCCGGATCTCCAATGCCGGAGAAGACCGCAATGGGGGGAACCTTGGTCAGAATTGCTGTCCCGGCGTATCCCTTCTTCTCTGCGGAGGAGGAATGGATTTGGTATGCATTCAAGCCGGGCAAGTCCTTCAAGGCAGCTTGCACCTGATCGTCTTGTGCCTTTGTTTCTTGTATGCCAATCACATCTGGCGCCAATGTGGACAGCGCTTCTGCAAAATTCTTTTGGGCAATGGCCCGAATGCCGTTGACATTCCAAGAGGCGAGGTTCAATGTATTCATGTCACAGGGGAGTGGGGATGGCGTCCATTCTTTGTTGCCAAGTCTCGGCATAATCGAGGATGTCCGAAAGGGAAGTGGGGTTGCTGATGATGTCCCCGTATTTCATCAAAGCATTCCAATACACATCGGAGTTGTCGTATTCGCTGGCGAATTCCAGTGCGGCCTGCGGAAATTCGTTGGGGCAGGGAAGGATGTGACCCAACACATAGCCGCCACTCAAGGTGGAATACCCCACAACGAGCATGCCTTCCAAATCATGTCCCAATGCGATGAACCAAGGCAAATTCAAAAATTCCAGACGGACAAAAGGCAAATTGCCCAAGGTGAAAAATGGGTACAACCAAGAGCGCGAAGGCAAATTCTTTTCTGCCAACGCCTCTTGGGCGGTTGCCATCGCCTGTTCGATCCGAAAGGCAGCCGTTCGGGTTCGGTCGAAACCTGCCCATTTGCCCCACCGCTGCGTGGGGGTATAATATTCGATATCACCGAGCCTGAGCTTGTAGTCGAATGCCGAGGGTTGGTCCAAAACATAGCCCGGATAAAACCATTTGAATCCATGGGCTTGCGCCCAGGACATCTCCTGAAGGAGGGTATAGGTGCCCAGGCTGGAAGCACTGTATTCAGGATCATGCAGGCCCAGCAGACTTGCCAAACTCGCCGATCCCACATCGAAGTAACTCACCGCGACCAACTTGTGGTCGTCGTAGATCCGCACCTCCCGCGTATCGAAAACATGGTCAGAGATGCCTGCCGCGAGGTATTCGGTGAGGGTTTCGTGGATGTAGCCTTTGAACCGAGGCTTTTGCAGGTCGTAAAGTCGTTCCTTTTCTGGTGTGATGTCGACAGGACCAAACACCACGTTGAATTTCTTTTTGTTCCGGGCCACCAGCTTTCTCTGCCGCTTCGACATGTGGTGTTTGTGCAGGTTGATCCGAATGTTGACAATGGAATACAGCGTCTCATCCACGCAGAGCAAGTCCATTTTGTAGAGCATCAAACTCCCTCGAAACCAGCCCGATGCGAGGTAGGCGTCGTATCGAATCGGGGACAGACGCCGCGGGAAGTGAGTCTCCACGAGCATGCCCACGAAGATAAGGCCGCGACAACGAAAAGCGGCTTATTTCGTGCCGTCGAGAAGTTCTTTCAGACCGCCTACACTGCTCATCAATCCGCCAGCTTCGTAAGGCATGAAAACCGTTTTCTGCCCAGCCTTGCCCTCGCGAAGGATTTGCTCGAGCGTATCGATGTATTTGATGGCAATAAGGTATTGTGTGGGGTCCGCTTTTGAATCCTTGACGGCATCCGCGATCCGTCGAATGGCTTCGGCCTCTGCCTCTGCGATGGTCAATCTTGCTTGGGCTTCTCCTTCGGCCTTCAAAATGAGGGCTTGCCGCTTTCCTTCGGCTTCGTTGATGTCGGCACCCTTTCGCCCTTCTGCATCGAGAATTGCAGCTGTTTTTCCGCCTTCGGCTTCGATGATTTGCGCTCTGCGAGATCGTTCGGCCCGCATCTGCTTCTCCATGGCCTCCTTGATGTCCGTCGGCGGGTTGATGTCCTGCAGCTCCACCCGATTGACCTTCACACCCCATTTGTTTGTGGCTTCATCGAGAATGGTGCGCAATTTCATATTGATCGTGTCTCGCGAAGTCAAACATTCATCGAGTTCGAGTTCCCCGATGACATTTCTCAAGGTGGTTTGCGTCAACTTTTCGATGGCGCTCGGCAAGTTGCTGATTTCATAAACCGCTTTGACCGGATCGACGATTTGGAAATAAATCAACGCATTGATTTCTGTGACCACGTTGTCCTTTGTGATCACACCCTGTTTGGGGAAATCGAACACCGTCTCTCGCATGTCAATCTTCTCGTAATCTTTGAACCTTGTCACCTTTCGGCCCTGCGGGGTGTCCAAAATGTGACGCCAAGTCATGGCTCGCGGTTTGTCGATGACAGGGATGATGATGTTGATGCCAGCAGCGAGCGTCTTGTGGTACCGCCCCAATCGCTCAATCACCATGGCTTGGCTTTGTTGAACAATTCGGACACCTTTGACGACAATGGCAACAACAAAAAGCAGAAGAATTACCGAAAGAATTTGAGAAGGACTCATGTGGGCAGGTGTTTGATTTGAAGGATGTTGCTGTCAACGGAATGGATGTGCACCCGGTCGCCAAGAGCGGGGAAGGCCCCATCACCAAGCCAAAGCGCCAGCCAATCATCCCCATCCACTTTGCACCGACCCAATCGGGTTTGTGGGTCAAAGGCCTGGGTGACAAAAGCGGTGCGACCGGACAAGGCATCAACGCCGGTTTTGGTCTCAATCCTTGAAAAGAACCAGCGCTGAGCGACGGGGCGCAAGAAGACAAAGGCGAGCGTCGAAGCTGCAGATGCCGTCAAGATTTGGCCTGAAAACCCCCAGCCCAAAGCTGCCGAAACAGCAGCAATGGCGGCCCCTGCAGCAAGACAGGCCAACACAAAACCGGCTACGAAAATTTCGGCAATGCTCAACGCCAAAGCCAACAAGACCCAAATTTCAGCATCAGACCAATTCATGCGTTCAATTTAGGGATTCCAACAAAGCGCGATGGACGAAATCCACTTTTGAGGACAACTCCCCCAAGGTCACGGATCCATCGTTGCGGATGACAAAGTCGCTTCGGGATTCTCGCAGGGCGTCGGTCCATTGTCTGGACATCCTTGCCCGAACATCTGCTTCCACTGTCCCGTCGCGTTTCATCGCCCGATCGACCCGGACGGCCTCATTGGCAGAGACGCAGATCACTGCGTCGCATCCAAGTTGTGACTGGGATTCAAACAAGATGGCCGATTCTCGAATGACATACGCGACGGAGGAGCTGACCCCTTCCAACCATTCCTCGAAATCCTTCTGCACAAGCGGATGAACTTGCTGATTCAACCACTCAAGCTCGGCAGGCGATGAAAACACGATCTGTGCAATTTGCTTGCGATTCACGTCGCCGTTGGGCTGCAAAACAATGTCGCCCCAACGCGCCGCACAGGCTCGCCTCAGCTCTGGGTGCGCCCGATAAACCGCATGACCCGCTTGGTCCGCATCCCATGCCGGAATGCCCAGAGCGAGGAACATCGAGCGAACAACGCTCTTGCCGCTCCCCAGCCCACCGGTCAATCCCACGATTTTTGGACGCCCCATGCCGCGAATGTCGCAGGAAAAGTTCAATTTTGCCCCATGAACCGAATGATTGCTCCTTCGATGCTTGCAGCGGATTTCGCGAACCTTCAGCGGGATATCACAATGGTGAATGCCTCCGATGCGGACTGGTTTCATCTTGATGTGATGGATGGGGTGTTTGTGCCAAACATCAGTTTTGGCATGCCCGTCATCGAGGCCATCCACCGCCACGCGACCAAGCCCTTGGATGTGCATCTGATGATTGTCGATCCCGATCGGTACCTCGAGACCTTTGCAGATTTGGGCGCGCATGTCCTGACAGTGCACATAGAAGCTTGCCCCCACCTGCACCGCACCCTCCAGCGCATTCGGGATTTGGGCATGAAAGCCGGTGTGGCCCTCAATCCACACACACCAGTGGCGGGCCTGCAGCACGTGCTTGGCATGCTGGATTTGGTGTGCCTGATGTCTGTCAATCCCGGATTTGGGGGGCAGACATTCATAGACACGACATACGAAAAGACTCGAGAGCTTCGAGAAATGTGGCCAAGCAATGGCACGGGGCGCTGGATCGAAATTGACGGTGGCGTCAACGCGGACAATGCGCCCAAGCTTTTTGAGGCTGGCGCTGATGTGCTTGTTGCGGGTTCGTCAACATTCCGGGCAAAGGACCCTGCGGGTGCGATTCAAAGGATGAAAGACGCTGCTGTCACCCAACCTTGAGGACTTGAGGACACGCCGCCCCAGGGACCCAGTGCGTCAAGCCTCAATCTCTGCGGTCAAATCCGCCTCCAGCAGGGCAGTGCACATGGGCTCCAACTCTTCGTAGCTCCCGTGTTTGACGTCACACTTCCCTTGAAAATGAACAAGGACAGCGCATTGCTCCGCCTGTAGCGGGTCGTGTTTGCACACCTTCACGAGCATCTCAATGACATGGTCGAACGTGTTGTGCTCGTCGTTGTACAACACAATTCGCCAATCTTGGGCCACTTGTTCCTCCAGCAAAACCTCCTCTTCAACGGCAACGTCAGGATCGCTCCCAAAAAAAGAAATGGCATTCTTCGGCATCCTGCAAAAATAATTCGAAGGATTGGAACAAAACTCGAAAACTCTTGTTCCACTATTAATCCATTTGAACATGCAACGAGGAAAGGTTTTGGTCCTGGGAACGAGTGAGTTGAACGGCCTCTCACAGCCGTTGGCGCAACTCGGATTTGAAGTCAAGGAAGCGGAGACAGCAGCAGAGGCGGCCTTGCTCGCCTTGAAGTGGCGTCCAGACATCGGCCTGATGGCCACGTCGCAGGAGGAAGTCTTTGAAGACATTTTGGAGGAACTGCGCGTCGGCTTCCCCATCCTAGAGTTGGAAGCCTTGATTGGGGTGAGTGAGGATTTGGCGGTCAAATCCCACGCTGCGCACAGCAATGGAAATGGAAATGGTCATGCCAAGAACGGCAATGGCAACGGCAATGGGCATGCCTTCGTGGCAGAAGATGCGGATGGGCCGATGGGCCTCGGCAGGGTCTCAGAAGAAGACTTGGGCATGGCGCTGGACGCTGCGATCGAAGCAGGATCTCCTCCTGCCATCACGCATTTTTACACAAAAGTTGGCAACAAGTTGCGCCGCGTCAATGTGGAAGACATCCGCTACATTGAGGTGGAGGGAAAGTACAGCGCGATTTGCGTCGCCGATCGGAAGTTCAACGTCAAGGCATCGCTGAAGGATTTGTTGACGAAGCTCCCGAATGATGGTTTTGTTCGTGTCAGCAGAAACTATGTGATCAACATTGAACACATCGATCACATTGACACCTTTCAATACACCATCCGAATCGGTGAACAAGAAATCCCGATCAGCAGGACCTACAAGGAGAACTTGATGCGGCACATTCAGATGCTCTGATCAAAGCAGCCAGTCGTGTGAGATGACTTCAAACGATTTGGCGAATGCCAATTCCTCAATGTTGACTCGCCGGCCCGACAGCCCTTCGAGCACATGTCCGTCCGCTGTGAACGACACCACTGCCGTCCACTTGCCCCGGAACGGATTGCGCCAAACCACGTTCAAGACGTCGTGACTGAATACCCAGCGGTTGTTCGCATCCCGCCACGAAGTGCATGCATCCCTTTGCCAATCTGTCTCATCCACTTCTCCAGCGGCCACAAGCCTTTCACCCCTCCACCACAAGCCGTCTGAACTGAACCATTCTCGGCCAGAAATCTCACGGGCGTAGCCCAAAATTTGGTTTCCAGATCGAACGCGGAATTCTGGCTGGCTTCCATGCATGGGACAAAGCTACGCCGTATTTTTGCGCGCATGTCCAACCAAGCGCATTCGGGCGACGCGCCCACCCGGTCGAAGAACTTCATCGAACAAAAAATCGAGCGCGACCTCGCCGAAGGGAAACACGGCGGTCAAGTGTTGACACGTTTTCCCCCGGAGCCCAATGGATATCTGCACATTGGACATGCGAAAGCCATCTGCGTCAGTTTTGGTTTGGCTGAACAATATGGCGGAGCGACAAACCTGCGCTTCGATGACACAAACCCGGAAAAAGAGAGCACCGAGTATGTGGAGGCGATCCGAAAAGATGTTTCGTGGCTGGGGTTTGAATGGCAGTCAGAACATTTCACCAGCGATTATTTCGAGCAACTCTATGAATTTGCACTGACGCTGATTCGACAAGGCGATGCCTATGTGGATGATCAATCCCCTGCGGACATCGCGGCACAGAAGGGAGCGCCGGGTGTCCCTGGCACCCCGAGTCCGTTTCGGGATCGCACCCCCGAAGAAAACGAGGGTTTGTTTCGGCGGATGCGGTCAGGTGAATTTGATGAAGGAAGCCGGGTCTTGCGGGCGAAGATTGACATGGGACATGAGAACATGTTGATGCGGGACCCATTGATGTACCGCATCAAAAAAGTTGCACACCACAGAACCGGTGACAAGTGGTGCATTTATCCCATGTACGACTTTGCGCATGGGCAGTCGGATGCCATCGAGCACATCACCCACAGCCTCTGTTCCCTGGAATTCGAAAACCACCGCCCACTTTACAATTGGTTCATCGAAAAATTGGGCATCTACCCCAGCGAACAAACGGAGTTTGCGCGCCTGAACCTCAACTACACCATCATGTCGAAGCGAAAGCTCCTGCGGTTGGTCGAAGAAGGCCATGTGGAGGGATGGAATGACCCGCGCATGCCCACGCTCAGTGGCTTGAGGCGCCGGGGGTATTCTCCAGAATCCATCCGGTTGTTCGCGGAGCGCGTGGGCTTGGCCAAGCGGGACAACATCATTGATTTCGGTTTGCTGGAATGGGCCTTGCGCGAGCATTTGAACAAAGTCGCCACGCGGGTGATGGGCGTTTTGAACCCGATCAAGCTGGTGGTGGTCAACTTTCCGGAAAATGAAGTCGCCTGGTTGCCCACGGACAACAATCCAGAGGATGAGGGTGCCGGTCGACGCGACATTCCTTTCGGGCGTGAATTGTGGATGGAGGCAGACGATTTCAAGTTGGAGGCGAACAAAAAGTGGTTTCGCCTTGCACCGGGGAAGACCGTTCGTTTGAAATCGGCGTACATCGTGCGTTATGTGGATCATGTCTTGGATGCTTCAGGCCAAATCCAAGAGGTCCACGTCGAATATTTCCCCGACTCCAAGAGCGGCTCAGACACATCTGGCATCAAGGCAAAGGGGACCTTGCATTGGGTGCATGCCCCCTCCGCTGTCGACGCCGAGGTTCGGCTCTACGACCGCCTCTTCGACGATCCTGCCCCAGATCAACATGAAGACAAAGACTTCACCGCGTTCCTCAATCCGACCAGTTTGACCCTGCTCAAGGGGTGCAAATTGGAACCGAGCCTGGCCACGGCTGAACCGGGCACCCCTTATCAGTTCACGCGTTTGGGCTACTTCACGGCGGACGAGGTGCATCATGTCCCCGGCGAACGCTTGGTGTTCAACCGCGCTGTGACCTTGAAGGACGGCTGGAAGGGCAGCTGAACCCCAGCCATACAGACAAACCGACGAAACAGAGGAAGCGACAGGAAGTGTTGCAACGGCCTCAAGCCCTGGTTCTGCGCGGCACCCCGTGATCTGCCACCGGAGCCAGAGAAAGGGACTTGCCGAGCTGAAGCATCAATTGCCAGGCGGCGTCTCTTTCATTGGGGATGTCCCCATCGAGAATGGCCTCTTTGATGGCCTTTTTGATGTCGCCCACGGGACGACTTGGGGGGATGCCGAACACCGCCATGATTTCTTCACCGCTGATGGGGGGCTGGAAGTTTCGGATTTGGTCTTTTTCCTCAACCTCCTTCAATTTCTCGATGACGACATCGTAATTTTTCAGGTACCGCTTGACCTTCGCTTCATTCTTCGATGTGATGTCCGCTTTGCACAAGACCATCAAATCATCAATGTCATCTCCGGCCTCAAACAACAATCGGCGAACCGCACTGTCCGTGATTTGATTCTTCGTCAACGCAATGGGACGCAAGTGCAGCAAGACCAATTTCTGGACGTATTTCATCTTGCCGTCCAAGGGAAGTTTCAACCGTTTGAAAATCTTCGGAACCATTCGTGCCCCGCGGTCTTCATGGCCATGAAATGTCCAGCCTTGCTGTGGATGAAAGCGCTTCGTGGGTGGCTTGGCAATGTCGTGAAGAATGGCAGCCCAGCGCAGCCAAAGGTCATCAGATGTCTCTGCGACATTGTCGAGCACTTCGAGGGTATGGTAGAAATTGTCCTTGTGCCCGATGCCATTTCGCCATTCAACACCCTGCAAGGCCACCATTTCCGGAAAAAACTGATGAAGCAGGCGGGTTTTGTACAACAATTTGAACCCCACGGAGGGCTGGTCAGACAGGATGATTTTGTTCAGTTCTGCATGAATGCGTTCTGAGGAAATGATCTCCAGCCGTTCACTGTTGCGGGTGATGGAGGCCAAATTCGCATCAGTGATTTGGAACCCCAACTGAGCGGCAAACCGGATGGCGCGCAACATGCGCAGCGGGTCGTCACTGTAGGTGATGTCCGGATCCAGCGGGGTGCGAATTCTGCCACTGCGCAAGTCCGTCACGCCGTGAAAAGGATCCACCAAGTCCCCAAAGGTTCTTCCGTTCAGACTGATCGCCAAGGCATTGATTGTGAAATCTCGACGCCGCTGGTCATCTTCGATCGTCCCGTTTTCCACAACCGGCTTTCGGCTCCCGCGTTCATAGGATTCCCGGCGAGCGCCCACGAATTCAACTTCCAAATCGCCAAGGCGGAACATGGCTGTGCCAAAGTTGCGAAAAACACTCACCCGACCGGCACGGAGCGAAGAAGCGGCCTCTTCTGCCAGGGCGATTCCGCTGCCCTCCACAACGATGTCCACGTCTTTTGAAGGACGCCCGAGCAACAGGTCTCTCGTGAATCCGCCGATGGCGAATGCCCGCTGGCCATTTTTGTCTGCGATCTCTCCGATGGTTCGGAAGAGCCGATGTTGGATGTGCTCAGCGTAATTCATCTCAGGTTCCTTTCCCGGTGCGAAATTAACGCTCAATCCCTCAACAAGGAGAACCGACCGTTCTGGTCGAAGCCCACCATCATCGAGGGGCGTCCATCGAGCACTTCCGACCGGCGGTGATCGGCGACATGTCCGACCCCGGCGCGGATGGCAGGGGAGAGGTCATCCATCCGCTTGGGCGTTTCAGTGCCATGTGCATTGGCACTTGTGGAGGCCAAAACCCCGCCCACTCCTCGAATCACGAATTGGGTGTAGGGGTCATCCTGAACCCATCTGACAGCCAGCCGCCCGTCGCTTCCATAACACACGGGCGGGAAGGAATGGGGCAGCTTCGGAGAACCGACGAGGGTCACCGGCCGATCGCTCGTTTCGATCAAGGACCAAGCCCCTTCGGGCAAAGCTGGCAACAACCGATCGAGCGAACCTTCATCAGCGACCAACAACAGAAGAGGGGTCTCCTCGGCGCGTCCTTTCAAGCGGTTCATGGAGCGCAAAGCAGATTCATCCGTCGGCATTGCGGCCAAGCCCCACACGGTGTCTGTCGGGTGCAACAGCAATTTTCCTGCCTTGAGCGCGGCGATGGCCTGGAGTGCATCTGCTTGCCAGTCTGGTCTGGGGCGACGTTTGGCCATGTCAAACCGGCTCCGCGGGATTCGCCTTGAGCCATGCCTCCACCGCATCGACCAACCCATCCGTGGGGGGGGCGCTGGGAACAGGAAAGGTGCGACCGGTCAATCGCTCGAACAACTCGATGTAGCGCTGGGCAACTTGCTCGACGAAGGCATCGGGCATCTCGGGGCAAGTTTGACCAGTTTTCCCCATGAAACCATTCTGCATCAGCCACTCACGCACGAATTCTTTGCTGAGTTGTCGCTGCGGCGCTCCAGCCGCTTGCCGTTCATCAAACCCCTCCGCGTAGAAATACCGGGAGCTGTCGGGCGTGTGAATTTCATCGATGAGCATCAATTTTCCGTCTTTGATGCCAAACTCATACTTCGTGTCCGCCAAAATCAACCCCCGCTCGGCGGCCATCTCGTTGCCGCGCTGAAAAAGCGCTCGGGTCACAGACTCCATTTGAAGGTACAACGCCTCATCGACGAGTCCACGACGCAAAATTTCCTCACGGCTGATGTCCTCATCGTGCCCTGCTTCCGCTTTTGTGGCAGGGGTGATGATCGGTGTGGGAAAGCGGTCGTGCTCTTTCATGCCCTCTGGCAACGTGACCCCGCAGAGCGAACGGAGACCAGAGCTGTAGGTGCGCCATGCGTGCCCTGTCAGATGTCCCCGAATGACCATTTCAATGCGAATCGGCTCGCACCGGTGGCCGATGGTGACGTGGCTGTGTGGAGACCCCAGCTTCCACGTCGGGACGATATCGCTCACAGCGTCCAAGAAACAATTGGCCACACCGTTCAGCACGGCCCCTTTGTGCGGGATGCCTCGAGGCAAAATCACATCGAATGCCGAAATCCGGTCGGAAACCACGCCCACAATGCGGCCGTCGGCCAGGCCATACATATCGCGGACCTTGCCATGATAGGCGGAGACTTGTCCGGTGAATTGAAAGTCAGTTTGTTGAATCGTGTCCATGCTCACGCGGGGAAAATGGGAGTCCTGATTGTTTGCGCTTTCGCGCTTCCGCCCGATCCAAGCGGGCTTGTTCTTCGCTTGCGTCCGCTGCATCGAACGCCTCGATGACCGCTTTCACCAACCGATGTCGGATGACATCCTCGCCAGTCAAATACTGAAAAACGATGCCGTCAACGTTGTTCAGATGCCGTTGGGCATAGAGCAGGCCAGACCCTTGTTTTTTGGGAAGGTCCACTTGAGAAGCATCCCCAGTAATGACAAACTTGGCATCCCGGCCCATGCGGGTGAGGAACATTCGGATTTGGGCTACAGTGGTGTTCTGAGCCTCATCCAAAATGACAAAAGCTTTGTCCAACGTTCGCCCCCGCATGAATGCCAGCGGCGCGACCTCGATGACGCCCTTTTCCATGTGATCGGCGACCTTTTCATAGGGCAACATGTCCAGCAGCGCGTCGTACAGCGGCTGCAAATAGGGATCCAGTTTTTCCTTCAAGTCCCCAGGCAGAAAGCCGAGATTTTCACCAGCCTCGACAGCGGGTCGCGTCAAAATGATTTTCTTCACCCGCCGATCCTTCAGCGCAGCGACGGCCAGGGCCATGGCAGTGTAGGTTTTGCCTGTCCCAGCTGGCCCCACTGCAAACACCATGTCGTTTGCCCGAATGGCTTCGACGAGCTTGTGCTGATTGGGCGTGCGAGCAGCGATTCGGGTGCCACCATTTCCATAAACAATGGTATCGTCTTTGCCGGCCTGTTGGAGCAATTCTCCTTCTTCAGCACGAACCAAACGAGCCACATCATCTTCTGTCAATCGCCCAAACCGCTCCAGATGCCAAAGCAACATGCGCATCACCTCCTCAAAGCGTCCGAGGTCTTCGCGGCTGCCCTTGGCCTTGACCATGCTGCCACGGGTCACCAAACTCAAGGTGGGAAAATGGCTCCGCAACATGCGCCAATTTTCCTCCTTCACCCCGAGGAAGTCGATGGGCTCGATGCCCTCCAAAAGAATTTCTGACTGTAACATATGCCGATGCAAAAGTAGGTTTCACCACCTTTGCATTGTGGCGATTGTAACATTCACAACGGATTTTGGTTCAGACAATCCAGACGTGGCGCTTTTGAAAGGGGCCATTTTGAAGGAAGTCCCTGATGTACAGCTGATTGACATCACGCATGGTGTCCGGAAATTCGACATCAGCGAAGCCGCATTCCACATCAAAAAAGCCTTGCCGCATTTCCCCATTGGCAGCACCCACATTGTCGGCGTGCGCTCAGCAGCTTCGGAGACAAGCCCGCATCGGGCCGCATCTTTTGCCAAGCAACACGTGATTGCCGCCGATACGGGGATTTTTTCGTTGATCGGACAACCTGAGGCATTGGTCAATTTGGACGCGCCAGCAGCGGAGCGGTTTTGGCCCACTTTCCCCGAGTTGGCATCTTTCGTGCCTGCGGCCGTCCGCTTGGCGAGGGGCAATGGCCTGAACCACTTGGGACAGCCTGCATCATCTTGTGTTGAGGCCAAATCCATGCAGCCCCGCATCGACGATGCCTCCATCATCGGCGAAGTCATTTTTGTCGATGGTTATGGCAATGCGGTCACCAACATTTCCCGAGCGGATTTCCACGCGGCAGTGGGTGGGCGCCCCATCACCATTCGACTGCGCTCGACGCGCATGGAAATCAAGCGCATTCACACGACTTATGCCGATGTTCCCGTCGGGGAACGTGTGGCAGTGTTCAATCACATGGACTTGCTGGAGATTGCCATGAACAACCACCAAGTGCCTGGCGGACATGGTGGCGCAGACAGTTTGTTGGGTTTGCAACGAGGCACCGCCATTCGAATCAGCATTGGAGAGGAGGCCCCAGCACCTGATTTCTTTGCCTTTTCATGAAACCGTTGGAGCGCCGGACGCCTGACCAGAGACCCATTTTGCGCATTGTCCGCATGCATTTCCGCGAAGAATGCGTTGCGAACTTTGTTGACGCATTCGATGACATACAGCCCCAAGTCGCAGCAGTGCCGGGGTGTTTGGGCGTTATGCTGTTGCGGGATGCTGCAGATGTCTCCGCGGTGAGCACTTTGAGCCTTTGGGCAAATGCAGAGGCATTGGACGCCTACCGCAATTCAGCTTTGTTTGGCGAGATTTGGCCCAACACAAAAGCGCAATTCAAAGCCCCTGCTGCAGCGGAAAGCTATTTTTGGAACCCTTCCCTGGGATTCCCTTCCTAAATTCGTCCCCCTCATGAGGTCATTGCTGTTGAAAGAAATTCGGGGCTTTTTCAGTTCCTTGCTGGGCTATGTGGTGGTGGCGGTGTTTTTGGTTCTGACGGGACTGTTTCTTTGGATCTTCCCAGGGACTTGGAACATTCTCGATGGTGGGATGGCCACTCTCTCGCCGTTTTTCAACTGGGCGCCCTGGGTATTGATGTTGCTGATTCCAGCTGTGACTATGCGAAGTTTCGCAGAAGAAATGCGAACGGGAACACTGGAGACCTTGTTGACGCGTCCCCTCAGCGATGGCCAAATCATTCGGGCGAAATTTTTCGGGAGCTTTCTCGTGGCGGCCCTCTCGTTGCTGCCCACGCTGAGCTATGTTTTGGTTGTCGGTTGGTTGGGACAGCCCACGTGGAACCTCGATTTGGGGGCAATCATGGGGAGCTACATCGGTTTGTTGTTGCTTTCGAGTTCACTTGTGGCCATGGGCATTTGGCTGTCGACTTTGACCAACAATGCCTTGGTGGCTTTTCTCGGCACGGTTTCATTTTCTGTTGTGCTGTACGTTGGGTTTTCGGCCCTCAGCAGCTTTTCGCTTTTCGGGTCTTGGGACTGGTGGTTTCAGAAAATCGGCATGCAGGCGCACTATGAGGCTTTGAGCCATGGCCGTTTGGACACCCCGGATGTTTTCTATTTCATTGGGTTGGACGTTGTCTTCTTGGCACTGGCCCAGTGGGGACTCCAAAAACGATTGGCCCAACCCCGGTCAAACGCCACTGCCTTGTTCCTTCGAATCGGCATTGTGGCGGCCGGATTTGCGGCCATTTCGACTGTGCCCGCCTTTGTGGATTTGACTGCAGAGAAACGGCACACGTTGACAGCGGCGACAGAATCCACCCTGTCGACTTTGGAAGACGAAGTGTTTGTGACTTGCTATTTGACCGGCGAGAATCCTGCGTTGTGGCAGCGACTGGAAACGGCCATTGAGGAAAAACTGCGGCAGTTTGCCGATGCATCGAATGGCCGCTTGCGCTTCCAGTTTGTGGATGTCTATGGCATCGATGACCCCAAGACCATTGGGGAAAATGAGCAGACACTCTACGAAAAAGGACTTCGATTTACACGAATTGCTTACGACCAACAAGGCGCAAAAGCATACAAGACCCTTTGGCCTGCGGCCGTTTTGACGTTTCGAGGCAAGGAAGTTCCTGTTCAGTTTTTCAAAAGCGAGTCTCCGCAACCGACAGAAGCAATGATTCAAGGGTCCATCAACGCGGTGGAGTTCGAGCTTGCGACGGCCTTGCGTCGAGCGATTCGCCAGGAAGTCCCGCGGATCGCGTTCATCGAAGGGCATGGGGAACTTGCCGAGGCGGATGTCGCAGATTGGACCCAGACCCTGGAAGAGGATTACGAGGTGTTTCGCATTCGTTTGGACGAACAGCTGAACCGTTTAAGTGAGAAAATCGATGGCATGACCCATCGGGTGAATCGGTTTGATCTGGCCATCATTGCCAAACCTGATTCTGCCTTTTCACAGAAGGACCAAGTGATTTTGGACCAATTCCTCATGAACGGGGGGAAGTTGATGTGGCTGGTCGATCCGATTGTCACGAACCTGGACAGTTTGGCAAGTGCTGGTTACACCCTTGGCACAACCGCACCTTTGGAGTTTTACGATCTGTTGTTCGATTATGGGGTCCGGATGAATCGCAACCTGGTCATCGATGTTCAATCGGCACCGATCATGTTCGATGTCGGTCCCAATGGCAACCAGCGGCAGTACGAGATGTTCAGTTGGTATTTCGCCCCCATTGCACTTCCTCAGGGCATCAGCCACCCCATCACGACAAATTTGGACCCCATTCATTTGGATTTCGTCTCTCGCCTCGACACCACGTCCAACCAGCCTGATGTGCGGAAAAGCATCCTTCTCGCTTCTTCTGAACTCTCCCGTTCCTACAAGGCGCCGGTTCGCATCAGCAGTTCCATTGTCGATTTGACACCAAGCTATTTCCAAGAGGCCCCAGAACCACATCAGCCGTTGGCTGTGCTGCTGGAAGGGACGTTCACGTCGTCCTTCTCTCATCGTTTGGGTGAAGATCTCCGGAACGATCCTGACTTTGCGTTTCGCGACCGAAGTCCTGCCACTGCGATGTTGGTTGTGGGCGATGGTGACATTTGTCGAAACAAGGTGAAAATCGGGGAGAACGGCCCCATGGTTTTGCCATTGGGCTATGACCGCTATGCGGGACGCGTTGTTTACGACAACAAAGAATTTTTGATGAATGCCGTGAGCTACCTGCTCGATGAACAAGCGAACATTTCGGTTCGTTCGAGGAGCATCAGTTTGCGTCCTTTGAATGTGGAGCGGATTCGTGCGGAGCGTTTGGGTTGGCAGGCATTGGCTGTCGGGGCGCCGCTGCTCGCGGTGGTCTTTGCGGGTGGCTTGTTGACATCCCTCCGGCGCCGGCGCTATGGCCAATCCAACACCTGAAAGCAAATCCATTGACAACCATGCACAAGAACCTTCAGCTTTTTTATGTATTGATTGCGGTCACGCTTCTTGCCCTTGGTGCGCGCTGGTATTTGAATCGCGGCGATCATGCCAACCTCAATACCGAAGAGGCTGCGGCATTTGCCATTTCGGACACCTCCATGGTCACACGCATTGTCATTGCGGACAAAGATGGCTTCACCGCCGACCTCAGAAGGGAGCATGGCCAACGGTACTGGAGCCTGAACAACCGGCACAGCGCGCGAAAAGACGCGGTGGAATTGTTGTTGAAGACGTTCCGCCGCGTTGCCGTCAAAGGTCCCGTGCCGCAATCAGAGCGGCCTACGGTGATGCGAATGCTCGCCGGGCGAGCAAAGAAAGTGGAAATCTTCCTCCAAGGAAGCGCCTCCCCTGTAAAGACATGGTACATCGGCACGGCCACTTCCAACCATACAGGCACTTACATGCTTCTGGAGACCAAGAACGGCATGGCAGAGGAGCCGTTCATTGTGCACATGGAGGGGTTCACCGGTTTCCTGTCTACCCGCTTCTTTACAGATGAACGCGAATGGCGCTACACTGGGGTTTTTGACCACCCCGGTCGAAGTTTGGCGAAGGCCGAATGCATCTTTCACGAGGAGCCTTCGGAATCCTGGGCGTTGACAGCTGATCCCAACGGCAGCCTTGCCCTTGCCACTCCACAAGGACAAACCTTGGCGTATGCAGATACTGTCGGCGTCCAGGACCTGTTCTTGCGATACAGGAAAGTGCACCTCGAAACGTACAATCACCACCTGACCCCAGAAGGGTTGGACAGCATGAAGACCCAGGCAGAGCCGGCTTTCACCCTGCGCACATGGGCCGCTAACGAATCGGAGCCTGACAGCATTCAATTGTTTTGGAAGTCGCCTGCGGTGGTCGAATACGATGAGCAAGGACAGCCCAAACCTTGGGATGGTTCCAGGATGTACGGCCTTGTCAACGGCGATGAAGTCGTACTGGTACAGCGCTTCGTTTTCGACCCGCTTTTGCTTCCGCTCTCCGCGATGGCCCGCTAGTGCCGCTTGGCGTGGGCCAATCCCCGTTCGGCAAACTGCACCCAAGAAAAATCGCGTCGCGCCTGAGCGAATGCCCCTACAGAGGTGCCGGCATCATGTGCCGCGACGCGCGACAGGGCCTCGAGAAGGGAGGGGGAGGAACGGGGGGTGAAGAGTTCGCCGGTTTGGCCTGAAGTGATGTACTCGGACAAACCCCCAACATCACTTGCCACCGTGGGCACGCCATAGTGCAACGCCATCGCAGTCACCCCGCTTTGAGAAGCCCGTTCGTAGGGCAAAATCACTGCTTTCGCTGCGCCAAAATGGATGCCGACTTGAGCATCGGGGACAAAGGCATTCGCTGCATGCACCCTGTCTCCATAGCGCAATGACACAATGGCCTTTTCATACTGACCCCAATCCCCATAACATTCGCCTGCAATCAACATGTGGGCCGATGGGCGAACACGGGCAAAGGCATCCCATACCTCCAAAAGCCGCATCAGCCCTTTGTACGGCCGAATCAGACCGAAAAACAAATACACCTCCGCATCGGCGGGCAACCCCAATTGGGCCAAAGACGCTTCGCGGTTCGGGGCAGGGGGGAAGTGGTCGTACAACGGATGGAACAGCGTCTTGATTTCCAGCCCCTTGGCCGCGGACATGCTTGCAACGCGCGCGGACACATCCGAACTCAAGGTCCAGACTTCGTCGAGCTTGCTCACGAAACGACGGGTCAAGTGCTCCATCATGACAGGGCCATCGTGGCTCCCTGCGTTGTGCATCAATCCGATGATGCGCGTCGCGGGGTGGTTGCGACGGATTTGGCCTGCAATTCCCGCTGACGAAGCGGACAGAAATGCATGCCAAAACGGCAACACTGCAACATCCAAAGGACCGTCGGCTTGCAACACCTCGGCCGCCTTTGCCCAAGTCCAAGGGTTGATGGAATCCACCACCGCCGGACAAACCGAAGGAGCAGCATTCGGCGCATACTGGCTGGTGCCAGGGAACAGGATTTTCGGGTATTGCCGCGTCCAATTCACGCAAACGACGTCATGCCCCGCCTTTGAAAACGCCTCCGCCATGTTTTGGTTGAACGCCGCAATGCCGCCACGGAAAGGCGGGAATGTCGAAGGGATGCCGATGCGCATGACGCAAAGATGGGGATATGTCCGCATGAGCGGCGGACAGCACTCCGTTATCTTTGTCGCCTTGGAGCGTTGATAACTTGAAACAAGGATGACATGAATGCATATGTTGTGGATGGCGTGCGGACGCCGATTGGGAATTTTGGGGGAACTTTGGCGCCTGTGCGGACAGATGATTTGGCAGCGCACGCCTTGCGGGCCCTTTTGAATCGGCATCCTGATCTTCCTTTGGACCAAATCAGCGATGTGCTCCTCGGTTGCGCCAACCAAGCTGGTGAAGACAACCGGAATGTGGCCCGCATGGCCTCTCTTCTGGCGGGCTTGCCAGTAGAGGTGCCAGGAGAAACCATCAATCGCCTGTGCTCCTCTGGGTTGTCTGCGGCCATTCATGCAGGACGGGCTTTGTCCTCTGGAGATGGCCAGTGGGCAATCGCCGGTGGGGTTGAGCACATGACCCGTGGCCCTTGGGTCATCAGCAAGGCCTCGAAGCCTTTCGGTCGTGACAGCCAAATGCACGACACGAGTTTTGGCTGGCGCTTCATCAATCCACAACTCGACGCCTTGTACGGCACAGACAGCATGGGCGGAACCGCTGAAAATTTGGTCGATCAGCATGGCATCAAACGTCAGGACCAAGATGCATTCGCGTTGTGGTCGCAGCAAAAAGCCGCTGCAGGACTTGATGAGCGTGCTGCCGAGATTGTCCCCGTTCCAATTCCTAGGCGCAAACAAGATCCTTTGATGTTTTCGCAGGACGAATTTGTTCGCCCAGATTCTTCACTTGAAGCTTTGGCTGGATTGCGGCCTGCTTTCCGCAAACCCAATGGCACCGTAACGGCTGGGAATGCATCCGGTCTCAACGATGGCGCAGCAGCGCTGCTGTTGGCAAGCCGAGAGGGCTTGATCGGATCGGGCAAGCAGCCCTTGGCGCAAATCTTGTCGTCAGCGGTCGTCGGGGTGGAGCCGCGCATCATGGGCATCGGGCCCGTACCAGCCTCACGCCTGGCATTGCAGCGCGCGGGACTCACATTGGCCGATGTGGATTTGATTGAAATCAATGAGGCCTTCGCAGCTCAGGCCTTGGCGTGCACCCGTGCATTGGGGTTGGATGACCGGGACGACCGCATCAATCCCTTGGGTGGAGCCATCGCCCTCGGCCATCCTTTGGGCATGACCGGTGCTCGGTTGTTGTTGACGGCAAGTCGGACCCTTTTTCGCACGGGAAAAACCCATGCCTTGGTTACCATGTGTGTCGGGGTTGGGCAGGGCTATGCTGCTGTGATTCGCAATGCATCTGCAGACAATTTTTGATCCGAAATGATTTACGCATACAAGGGCATGCAGCCTGTTGTGGATCCATCGGCTTATGTTCACCCGTCCGCAACACTCATCGGCCATGTGACGATTGGACAAAAGGTGTACATCGGTCCTGGCGCGGTTCTTCGTGGGGATTGGGGGCGCATCATCTGTGAAGATGGCGCAAATGTTCAAGAGAACTGCGTGGTGCACATGTTTCCAGGAGCCACCGTTCATCTCCAAGCGGAGGCGCACATTGGTCATGGGGCTGTGGTTCATGGCGCGACGGTCGGGCGGGGGTGCTTGGTCGGGATGAATGCGGTGTTGATGGATGATGTGGTCTTGGGTGCAGAGTCAATCGTGGGCGCGCTGTCCTTTTTGAAGGCCCAGTCGGTGTGGCCGGCGCGCAGCCTCATCGTGGGCAACCCGGCGAAACAGGTGGGCGAGGTGAGCGATGATTTGTATGCGCACAAGCAAGAGGGCACCGCTTTGTACCAATCCCTGCCGGACTCCATCCACAACGGGGACCTGATTCCTTGCGATGCGCTCCCACAAATGCCAGCGAACCGCTTGGCACACTTCCCCAACTTTGAAACCTGGCAGGCGCGTCGATCCCGGCTCGAACGAGAACGCGCGCAAGAAAGCAACCCGAACAAGGGACATTGAATGGGGCGCAACGGCAGGCGAAGAATCGAGACCCAGCACTTTGTCATTCGCGATGACAAGTGTGCGATGAAAGTCGGAACGGATGCGCTGTTGTTGGGCGCATGGACGAACACGGCAGGCGTTCAATCCGTTGTCGATATAGGGTCGGGTTCTGCCATCGTGCTGTTGATGGTCGCCCAGCGATCCGCTTCAGGATGCGAACTGACGGGCATCGAGCTGGATCCCCGAGCCGCTGCGCAAGGCCAAGCGAACGCAGATGACAGCCCATTCGCTGCCCAAGTGGTTCAAGCGGATGCGTTGGTGTGGTTGCGCACTGAAATCGCGCGCAATGTCGATTTGTTTGTGTGCAACCCGCCGTTTTTCCGAGACAAGCCGTTGGGGCCAGATCCATCTCGCAACTTGGCCCGACACGATTTGGCCATGCCCATTGAAACGCTCTTGCAACTTTTGCCGAGCGCAATGTCATCGAGAGGGCGATTCAGCTTGGTTTGGCCCGATGAGCGCATGCAGGAATTGGACAAACTGTTGGCTGCGCAGAATTGGCTCACGCTCCGTCGTCGCGCCGTGAAAGGCCACCCAGAGGCACCGGTTTTCCGGCATTTGTTGGAACTTGCACCCAAGTCATCGGTCTCAGCAGTGCCCATTGGCCCCACAGCAGATGAGGCCCCGTTTCTTGTGGAAGCCTGCCCGCGTCAGCCGGGGAAACCTCCTGAGTATTCAGAGGAATACATCGAACTGCTCGCGCCATATTTCCCTCAATTGCGCCGTTGATCAGGCGCCGAGGACCCGCTTGAGCTTTTCCACTTGCGCATTCCAAAGTTCTTGCGCTTCCTCCACTTCATCTTCTTCTGCAAAGTCCGTGATGACAAGGGCGGTGTCTCCGGTCAATGAGTCAATCTTGATTCGGAACTCAAAGAATGTGTTGTGTCCCTCCTCTTCATCTTGTACCCACTTGAACTTGACGAATTCATCGCGCTTCTTCGAAACCAGAATCGCCTGTTCCTCACTGCCTTCCCAAATGAATGTGTGCAATTCCTTCTTGATGTTCACGTCGTCGCAAAACCACTCTGCCAATCCACTGGGTGTGCTCACCGTGTTGAACAGGATTCCTTTGGAACTGTTGACCGGGTATTCGCAAACAAACTTGATCTTTTCCATGCCTCTAACTGAGAAAACCACAAGATACGCCCTTTTTGCGGAGTGAGCGAATATTCATGTATATTTGCGGCCGCTTTCGAGCTCGCGGCGGGGTAGCTCAGCTGGTTAGAGCGCAGGATTCATAATCCTGAGGTCGAGAGTTCAAGTCTCTCTCCCGCTACTCAAAAAAAGCACCCAGATTCGGGTGCTTTTTTTTGCCTAACGCCCAAAGACTAAGTCATTCAGTCGACATACCTGGCTTATTCAACGGTTAAAAATTCGTTTTGAGCGTTTTTTCGTGTTGGTGTTCCTGCATTCTTTTCGTAAATTCATTCCATGCAATGGAAGACGATTTGTGCGATTTGTTTGATTGTGCTGAGCACCGCTCCGTTCGCGGCACTCGGCCAGTTTTCAGGGCTTTCCGGAGAAGTCTATGCAGAAACTGAGTGGGGAACCACCTATCGGGTGTATGCGGACTTTGACCAGCCCGGAGATTATGTCATGGCTGTGTATGCAACAGAAAGCATCTATGACGACCCCCCCATAGTCATTTCAACAACCACAGAGTTCTTTCAGTCCACTTTTGCAACGGGATTTTACGCAGGAGGAGTCAACCCCGGCTTCTTCGCTGTGTTTCCCGAAATGGAATTCGACAGTTGGCTCACCATCGGAGGTGGCCCGGGCATACAGGCAGGTGTTCAACAAGCTGGACTCGATCTTGAATTGGCATCCTTTCAAGCCGGAGGCAACATCAACACCCAGGGATCTTACACAGGTGGGAGTTGGTTCAGCACGACAAACCCTCCATTTGTCGCTGGCGCCTCAGGCAAAATCTTGCTGGCCCAACTCACCACAACAGGCATCGTGGAAGTACAGATGAATTTGCAATGGAAAAACGCCACCGGCGAATCCTTCAATGCCACCGGTGCAACGTTGACCTTGGGGACAGCAGCGATATTGGGCTGCACCGATGTTTCCGCCTGCAACTACAATGTTTCTGCAACGCAGGATGATGGAACTTGTCTAATTCCCTCGGCATGCGATGCGTGTTTTGGCGACAGTGAGGATGGAACAGGAACCTTGATCGATGGTGATGCGGATGACGATGGGATTTGCGATGACGACGAGGTGGCAGGATGCACAAACCTTCAGGCTTGCAACTACCTCACCACAGCCACAGACGACAACGGAAGTTGTATTTTGCCCAATGCGGACGCTTGCGAATTCTGTGGGCCAAATGGCGAATTGGACACAGCGGATGCCGATGGGGACGGCGTCTGCGATACCCAGGAAATTCAGGGTTGCACTGACGCGGCGGCATGCAATTACGACAGCAGGCCCACGACGGATACGGACAACAGCGAGTGCACGTACCCGACAGGCTGCGAAACCTGTTCCGGCTCAACCGACGGGACCGGTGTCGTCGTCGAAAACGATGATGACAACGACGGTATCTGCAATGGCAATGAGGTTGCTGGCTGTTTGGATGCCACTGCGTGCAATTTCAACCAGAATGCAACCGACCCGGCTTCTTGTGTTTATCCGGACTCGGCCTGTGAAACGTGTTCTGGCGAATCGGATGGAACCGGTGTGGTTCTTGGAAATGATGACGATGGTGATGGGGTTTGCAACGCAAATGAAATCCTCGGATGCACCCAAAACCTGGCTTGCAACTATGCCTTGAATGCGACCGAAGAAGACGGCAGTTGCACCTTTCCGGATGGGCCATGCGAAACATGCGGCGAAACAGGCGGGGTCATCGTCGTGGATGCCGATGGCGATGGCATTTGCGATCAGGATGAAGTCGCTGGATGTCAAGACAGTTTCGCTTGCAATTTCAATCAAGATGCCACCGACAATGATGCCTCTTGTGTTTATCCCACAGCCGAATGCGCATCATGCTCAGGCGAGACGGATGGATCAGGTGTCGTCGTGATTTCGGACGTTGATGGCGACGGGGTCTGTGATTTCGACGAAGTTTTGGGCTGCCAAACCCCCCAGGCCTGCAACTACAATGCAGCGGCGACAGATGACTCCCCTTGTATCTTTGCCGAAGGGTGTGAGAGTTGCTCTGGCCAAACCGATGGAAGCGGTGTGCCTGTGCTCAATGACGAGGATGGCGATGGGGTTTGCGATGATGACGAAATCGCAGGCTGTCAGGATACTTTTGCATGCAACTACAACGCAGCGGCGACAGACCCGGGCGCTTTCTGCATATTCCCCTCTGGCTGCGAGTCATGCTCCGGAGAATCGGATGGAACCGGTGTGATTGTAGCCAATGACGATGACGGTGACGGGGTCTGCAACAGCCAGGAAATCTCAGGTTGCCAGGACCCTCTGGCTTGTAACTATCAATCCACTGCCACGGATGAAAGTGGGCTGTGCGTTTATGCTTCTGGTTGTGAATTCTGCAGCGGGGCAACGGATGGAACGGGCGAAGTGCTCCTTGCCGATGCCGATGGCGACGGGGTGTGTGATCATGACGAGCAGCCGGGCTGCACTTATGCGGATGCCTGCAATTTTGATTCCTCCGCGACGGACGATGATGGTTCATGCATCTATGCCGACCCTCTTTTGTGCCAAACCTGTGCCAACAACGTCATCATCACCACGGACAGCGATGGGGATGGCGTCTGTGATGGTGCTGAGATTCTCGGTTGTACAGATCCCGATGCCGCGAATTTCAATTGCGATGCGACAGAACCTTCAGACAATTGTGAGTATGCAGCGGAGGAAGTTCTAGGCTGCACTTATCCATTTTCACCCAACTTCGATCCCTCCGCAACCACCGATGATGGCAGTTGCACATTGCCGCCTTGCGCTGACATCGACGAAGATGGCATTTGCGACGCAGAGGAGGTCTATGGTTGCTTGGATGAAAATGCATGCAATTTTGTCCCAAATGCCACGGAAAACTTTGGGTGCCAATACCCCCCGGAAATCTGGCTCGATTGCGAAGGAGATTGCATCAATGACAGTGATGGCGACGGCGTATGCGATGAATCAGAAATAGCGGGCTGCACAGAACCCTTGGCGCTCAACTTCAATGCCACAGCAACCGATGAAGATGGCAGTTGCGAATTCCCAGAACCGCCAACTGCAGGGTGCACATATCATGGCGCCTGCAATTACAACCCATCCGCGGTTGTCGATGATGGCACCTGCGATTACACCTGTTTTGGATGTACAAATGCGACTGCCTTCAACTTCAATTCAGAGGCCACGTCAGATGACGGATCCTGCGTGTTCGATGATGTTTTTGTCTACGGCTGCACCTATGGCAACGCCTGCAACTTCGATCCTGCCGCGACTGCTGACAACGGCAGTTGCGATTACACCTGCTGGGGCTGCACTGACGCAAGCGCAGACAATTTCGACGAGAGCGCCACATCAGACGATGGCAGCTGCACCTACACAGAAACGCCCACCATGGGTTGCACCTACCCAGACGCGTGCAACTTCAACGCAGATGCTTCAATGGACGATGGCAGTTGCGATTACACCTGCTGGGGCTGCACTGACGCAAGCGCAGACAATTTCGACGAGAACGCCACATCAGACGATGGCAGCTGTAGTTTTTGTGAAAATGGGCAAAATTCATGTGCGGGCGATCTGGACAATGACAGCATCGTGGGCACAGCAGATTTGCTCCTGTTCCTGTCTGTGTTTGGATTCCCTTGCAACTGACATTCAGAGGGTTGGTGGCCCAGAGGCGGTTATCGAGCAAAGCAGTCAAAGGTCAAAAATGACGACAAAAAAAATCCCCAGGCGCAAGCCTGGGGATTTACATTCAGTAGTGGTCAACAATTACCGACGCTCACGCGCCTCGCTCTCGTTGCAACGGATGGGTCGCCCCATCAAATCTTTACCTGCCATTGCTTCAAGAGCGGCCTCGGCCTCGTCCTGATTCGGCATTTCTACAAAGCCAAAACCCCGGCTGCGGCCGGTTTCACGGTCATGGACGACTTTCGCACGCTCAACAACACCATGTGCTTCAAACGCTTCTCGCAAAACCACGTCATCGACGCCCCATGCAAGATTTCCAACAAAAATATTCACGATAAATAACTTAAGGATGCGAAGGTAGGTTGCCAAAGCGTACAATTTACAAGGAAGCTCAAATTCCATCAATATTTGGCTTCGCGCCCAGGCAGAATCCCGGAAAATGACCGCGAATGATCAATACCAACGAAATCCACATGAGGCAAATGCAGTTGAAATGCAATTTTCAATGATTGGCCGATATTTTTTCTTGTTTCGTTTGTTTTTCTTTTGTAACTTTAGACAGTCATTCTGGTTTACAATCTACACAATAACAGCCCCATGCGGACCTTCTTCACTCTCTTAGGATTCTTGGTCTTCTCGCAAGTCCATGGTCAAATATGTCCAGCGCAACTTGAAAGCGTTCCGCTGTCCAGCTGGAGCACAACCCAAAACACCTCGTACGTTGACGGAGATCTGTACCTAGATGCCCTGAACGAGCCGCAATACGAAGGCATCTGGACCATTGGAACTGGTGTCAGCAATGCGAACCTCTCCGTTGCTGAGAATTCCTCGATTTCAGCTTTTATTGGTGTAAAGCGTAGAAATGTTGTGGCGCCTAGTGACAACGTTGAAATGGTGGACAATGTTTACAACATCGAGCCAGGGTATTCACCACTCTCGCAAGGCTCGTCGTCTATGAGTGATTTGGCAAACTGGAATTTTCTCTTGTACGCGAACCTGGGAGAATACACGTTCGAGGACGTTGACATTCGACTCTACATGGACCTCGACCCTTGCTACACAGCACAAGTCGAAGACATGGTGGAAATCGATGTTGCCACGCAGTTTCAAAATTTCTTTGGCAATGCAAATTTCTCTGCTTTTGGAATCAACCAAAACCTCGCCAGCAACTTTGTACAGGCATTCGATTCAGAGAACATCGTTGAATTTGACCCAACCGCAGAGGGGTATTATACACTCGCAGTGGGCATCTACGACGTTTGCGGAAACTTGAAGCTCTGGCATGACGTTTTGGTCAATGTGTCAACTTCTGAGGCGAATGATGCCGACGGGGATGGGATTACTGACGATCAAGAATTGGGGGGTTGTGACAATGTCTTGGCATGCAATTACGATTGTGCTGCCACCGAGAATGACGGCAGCTGTGATTTCAGTTCATGCTCCGGCTGCACTGTGGAAGAGGCATGCAATTTTGATGAGAATGCCTCGGTCTCTAACAATAGCGGATGCATCTATCCAGTAGATCTCTACGGAGCAAACTATTTCGATTGCACTGGCGCATGCTTGAATGATGCGGACCAGGATGGCGTCTGCGACGAGGATGAAGTTGTCGGATGTCAAGATTCGGCGGCCTGCAATTTCAACGATCTGGCGACAGATGAAGGGGCATGTGAGTTCCCACTCGACATTTTCGGCGTATCGAATTTGGGCTGCGATGGTACATGTTTGAATGATACAGACGACGATGGCGTTTGCGATGAGGATGAAATCCCCGGATGTACCGATACCACATCGGCGAACTACAACCCCAACGCTACTGAAGACGATGACAGTTGCGAGTCGAGCACCGGGTGCATGCTTCCATGGGCGCCGTATTATTCCGTTGAGGCCACCGTTCAAGGTTTGCCAGTATTCGATGTCTGTGGTTTTGGCGTAGGATCCCCAGTGCCGGCAGGTATGCCAGCTCCAGGAACTGCAGCATCTGGCTGCACGGACTTCGCGGCATGCAACTATGCTCCTGGAGGTGATCCAGAATCGCCTTGTGACTACTCGTGCTTCGGGTGCACGAATCCTTTGGCTTGCGATTACAGCGAAGATGCAGTCTACAACACTGGATGCACGGATTTCACGTCCTGTGTCGGTTGCTTGGTCAGCAGTGCGTGCAATTACGATGAAACAGCCTCAATCAGCGATGGATCTTGCGAATACACGTCATGCGCCGGATGCATGAACTCAACGGCCTGTAACTTCGATGAGAGCGCTACAATATCTGCTTCCTCTACGTGTGTGTTTCCTGAAGGGTGCGATACTTGCTCAGGAGAAACTGATGGAACTGGCAGTGTCATTCTTGGATCCGATATTGACGGAGACGGCGTTTGCGATGATGCTGAAGTTTCTGGATGCACAAATTCACAAGCTTGCAATTATGATCCCACCGCAACGGACAATGATGGATCATGCGACTTTGCCATTTGCGCGGGTTGCTTGAATCCCTCTGCCTGCAACTACGAAGGAGCTGACCCGACCATTACCTTGAGCCAGCCCATCGATTGCATCTAT
>CBFIFE010000001.1:81379-105859 GCA_965661765.1 uncultured Flavobacteriales bacterium | reverse complement strand
GGAGACGAGGGAGACGAGGGAGACGAGGGAGACGAGGGGGACGAGGGAGACGAGGGTGACCAGGGAGACGAGGGAGACGAGGGGGACTAGGGTGACCAGGGAGACTAGGGAGACGAGGGAGGGGAGGGTGACGAGGGGGCGCAGGGCGCAGGGCGCGGGGCGCGGGAAATCCAAGCTTTCTCGGCATGCATTCTGCTTGACATCATCCAAGATGAGGTGGGCTTTGAACGAAAAGCCCATTTCTGAGGTTAACTTGGAACCATGAAAAACACCCACAACTTTCTGTTCGCTTTCGCCAGTGCTGTCTTGGCATTTGGCACAACTTTTCTCGGTCTTGCGCCAGAAGCATCTGCCCAAGCCAGTGTCAACGGAATCGCCGAAGAACTGGCCATCGGAGACAAAATGCCCATGGGCGACCACGTCATGATGAACATCGACGGCGGCAAGTTCATGCTCAACGACAACCTCGGTGAACAGGGACTCTTGGTGGTTTTCAGCTGCAATACCTGCCCTTTTGTTGTCGGCAATGGCGAGAAAAGCGAAGGCTGGGAAGGACGTTACAATGGATTGCACGCAGCGGCAGAAGCGGCTGGAATCCAGATGGTTTTGGTGAATTCAAATGAGGCCAAACGCGAGGGGGACGACAGCTTTCGGGCCATGCAAAAGCATGCCGAAATCGCGGAGTACACCATGCCGTATGTCGTGGATGCAGGCCACCGCGTTGCGGACGCTTTCGGCGCAACAAAAACCCCACACGTCTACCTCTTCGGTGCGAATGGGACGCTGATGTACCGGGGGGCCATCGATGACAACGTCCAAAACGCTCAGAAAGTTGGGGAGACCTACTTGCTCGATGCCATTGCGGAAGTTGGCGCAGGCAAAAAACCCCAAGTCTCAGAGACGAAGGCATTGGGTTGCTCCATCAAGCGCCTTTGACGTCCTGAAATGCTGATGTCCGACTGTTCGGCGCATTGGCCAAGTCGGGATAGAAGTTTTGGACATCCGGGGCGTAGAGGCGAAGGATGCGGAGGGTTTGGTCTTCTCGGACGCTGCTCAACGGTTGAACGAACGTGGACGCATTGATATGGGGAAGGTCCCAACTCGCCCGTGGGAGCTCCAGCTTCTGGGCCAGTTCGCGCCAATCCTTCTGAATGTTCTCCATTCTGCCGATGAAATCCATTCGATCGGGGTTGAACAGCGCACTTTGCCACCGGATGTGAGGTTCCGCCAGCCGAAGGTCTTGGTCTTCGAGCCAGTCGAGGAACGCATCGAGCTCGTGCATCTTGGCGTGTGTGGCCGGGGAAAAACCAAACAGGTTGCTGCGCAAGACCTTGTCTCTCCAGGCACTCAGCAGCCGTTGTTCAGGGCTTCGGACGAATGCAAACGCCGTCCAATCTTTGTACATCCAGCTGGGCAACAATGCCTTCCCGTGAAGTTGTTCCCAATTCACTTCTGCTTGGGCACTCAAAGCCTTCCAGATGGAAGAACTCCCGACCTTCGGCACTTGATGCCAAATGGCCTTCACGTCAGGAAACAAGACCAAGCGATGGTTGGGCGCGCCGGGCATCATCGGAGCTGTCCGCAGAATGGCCCGGTGGTGCCGTGGCAGCCTCGTGTTGCCCATCACAAAGGCATGTTTCCGTGCTTTTTGCGCGGCAAGGTGTCCACTTTGTTTTCAAGCATCTCGTAGGCGGCGATGAGCTTGGCACGGGTGTTTCTCGGCAAAATGACTTCGTCAACATAGCCGCGCGCCGCAGCGTTGTACGGATGAGCGAACATCTCAGCGTATTCGGCCTCCTTTTCCGCAAGCTTGGCCGCGGGATCTGACGCAGCCGCGATTTCCTTCCTGAAAATGATTTCCGCAGCGCCTTTGGCCCCCATCACAGCAATTTCCGCGGTGGGCCAGGCATAGACCAAATCCGCACCGATGTGCGTGCTGTTCATCACATCATAAGCGCCACCGTAGGCCTTTCGGGTGATCACTGTAATGCGCGGGACGGTGGCCTCGCTGAATGCATAAAGCAGCTTGGCCCCATTGGAAATGATGCCATTCCACTCTTGATCGGTGCCCGGGAGGAAGCCGGGGACGTCCTCAAGGACGAGAAGCGGCACGTTGAAACTGTCGCATGTCCGAACAAATCGGGCCGCCTTTGTCGAGGCGTTGATGTCCAGGACACCCGCAAGAAATGCGGGCTGATTCGCCACAATGCCGATGCTCCGACCCGCGAGACGGGCAAACCCGCAGACCATATTTTCCGCGTGGTCCTTCTGCACTTCTGTGAACGATTCGCCATCGACCACACCCTGAATCACATCGCGAATGTCGTAAGGTTGTTGGGCGCTCGCGGGGATGATGCTGTCGAGCCCAGGCCGGCTCTCATCTTGCTGCTGGGCGTAGGCCAAACGACCCGGCACCTCCTCGCAGTTTTGCGGCAAGAAGGAGAGGACCTGCTTCAATTGCTCAATGACGGCAGCCTCGTTGGGGGCGGTGAAGTGGGTCACGCCGGATTTGGCCCCATGCGCTTTCGCTCCCCCCAAGTCCTCGGAAGTCACCTCCTCATGCGTCACCGTTTTCACCACATTCGGCCCAGTGACAAACATGTAACTGGTGCCTTCCGCCATGAAAATGAAGTCCGTCAAAGCCGGGGAATACACAGCCCCTCCGGCGCAAGGGCCCAAAATCGCACTCAATTGCGGCACCACACCGCTGGCACGGACATTCCGGTAGAAGATGTCCGCATAACCTCCAAGCGACACCACCCCTTCCTGAATGCGTGCGCCGCCAGAATCGTTGAGGCCGATGACAGGGGCGCCATTTTTCATCGCCAAATCCATCACTTTGCAGATCTTCTCGGCATGCGCCTCGGCCAACGAACCCCCCAGCACGGTGAAATCCTGGGAGAACACATAGACCAGCCTGTCATTGACTTTGCCATACCCTGTCACCACCCCATCCCCGAGAAACCGCTGTTTGTCGAGGCCAAAATTCGTCGATCGGTGCTTCACCAGCATCCCCAATTCTTGAAAGGTTCCCGGATCCAGCAAAAGGTCCAAGCGCTCCCGTGCGGTCAGCTTGCCTTTTTCGTGCTGGGCCTCAATGCGCTGCTGCCCACCGCCGAGAAGGGCTTCTTCGCGCAGGGCATCCAACCGCGCAATGGCCTCGTGTTGTGACTTGTCGCTCATGCATGCGAAACTACAGCAGAACCGACCGAATCAGCACCTTTGGGTCTGGTTTCATCCGTATCTTTCGGGCCGAATTCGAATCAGCATGCATCGCACCCACACCTGCGGCGAACTCCGCCTCGAACACGCCGGAACCTCTGTGACTTTGAGTGGTTGGGTCCAACGGACCCGGGACTTGGGCGGAATGACCTTTGTCGATCTCCGGGATCGTTATGGGCTCACGCAATTGGCATTCAACATGGACACAAACGAGGGACTGTGCTTGCAAGCTCGGAAGCTCGGAAGAGAGTTCGTTGTGAAGGTCACCGGCACCATTCGAGAACGCGAGTCGAAAAACATGAACATGCCCACTGGCGAAATTGAAGTGGACGTGACGTCGATCGAATTGCTGAATGCGAGCAAAACACCGCCTTTCACCATTGAGGACGACACCGACGGCGGCGACGACTTGAGGATGCAGTACCGCTACCTGGACCTGCGGAGGAAGCCCGTCCAGAACAACCTCATGCTCCGCCACCGGATCAGCATCGAAACCCGCAAATACCTCGATAGCGTTGCCTTTGTGGAAGTCGAAACCCCGTATTTGATCAAAAGCACCCCAGAAGGCGCACGCGACTTTGTCGTGCCGAGCCGCATGAATCCGGGTCAATTCTACGCCCTGCCGCAATCGCCGCAAACTTTCAAGCAATTGCTGATGGTCAGCGGTTTCGATCGCTATTACCAGATTGTCAAGTGTTTCCGCGACGAGGATCTCCGGGCAGACCGCCAACCGGAATTCACCCAGATCGACTGCGAGATGGCCTTTGTGGAACAAGAAGACATTCTCAACACTTTTGAAGGGCTGGTCCGGCACTTGTTCCAAGTCGTGCTGGGCGTGGAAGTGCCTGCCTTCCCGCGGATGACGTTCGATGAGGCGATGCGCCGTTATGGAAGCGATAAGCCAGACGTTCGGTTTGGGATGGAGTTCGTGGACATGGCGCCTGTAGGCCAAAACCAGGGCTTCGGCGTCTTCGACAGCGCAGAGGCCGTTCTCGGCATTGTCGCCCCGGGCTGCGCAAACTACACTCGCAAGCAACTCGACGCCTTGACCGATTGGGTGAAGCGTCCGCAAATCGGTGCCAAAGGGCTCGTGTACTGCAAAGTCAATGAAGACGGGACCTTCAAATCGAGCGTCGACAAATTTTTCAATGCTGAAGCCCAAGCGGCATGGGCTGCACATGCTGGGGCGAAGCCTGGCGATTTGATCCTCATGCTCAGTGGCGACCTCGACAAGACGCGAAAGCAACTCAACGAGCTCCGTCTGCACATGGGTTCGGCCCTGGGCCTGCGCGATCCCAAGGTGTTCCGGCCATTGTGGGTCATTGACTTTCCCCTGCTCGAATGGGACGAAGACAGCGAGCGCTACCACGCCATGCACCACCCGTTCACCTCACCGAAGCCGGACCACATGGCCATCATCGATACCGATCCGGCCGCTGTTCGGGCCAATGCCTACGACATGGTGATCAACGGCGTCGAAATCGGCGGCGGATCGATCCGGATCCACGACAAAGCCATTCAGAGCCGCATGTTCGACCTGCTGGGCTTCAGCCCAGAGGAAGCCGAAGCGCAGTTTGGCTTTTTGATGAATGCATTTCAGTACGGTGCACCACCCCACGGCGGGCTGGCCCTGGGCTTTGACCGCCTTTGCTCGCTGTTTGGCGGAAGCGACTCGATTCGAGATTTCATTGCCTTCCCGAAGAACAATGCTGGCCGCGATGTCATGATCGACGCCCCCAGTCCGATTGACGCTGCGCAGTATGACGAACTTCATCTCGCATCAACTGTTGAGAAGGAGGACTGAGTCCCGACCTTTGACAAGAAAAATTGATTCTCCATGTACCCACCTGAACTCGTTGCCCCGATGAAAACCGACCTCACTGCTGTGGGGTTTGAAGAGTTGCTCACCGCTGAAGACGTCGACGGCGCACTGAACGCCGAAGGCACGACGCTCGTGGTTCTGAACAGCGTCTGCGGCTGTGCTGCCGGCTCCATGCGCCCTGCGGTGAAGTTGGCTGTACAACACAACAAAGTCCCCGGCAAATTGACCACCGCCTTCGCAGGCGTGGACCGTGATGCCGTTGATCGCGCACGAAAATTCATGTTGCCTTACCCGCCCAGTTCGCCGAGCATTGCGCTCTTCAAAAATGGCAAATTGGTCCACATGATTGAACGTCATCACATTGAAGGGCGGACAGCCGAGATGATTGCAGAGAACCTGCAGTTGGCCTTCGACGAGCACTGCTGAACCATTCCTGGCCATGGCGCGCATCCTCACCGGCATTCAAAGCACAGGGGTCCCGCACCTGGGCAACCTGCTCGGAGCGATCCGGCCAGCGATTGATTTGGCATCGGCATCAGACAACGAGAGCTACCTGTTCATCGCAGATTTGCACTCTTTGACCCAAATCAAGGACGGCGAAACACTCCGAAACAACACCCGTGCTGTGGCCGCGGCCTGGCTGGCCATGGGGCTCGACACGGAACGCACAGTGTTTTACCGCCAAAGCGACATCCCAGAGGTGACCGAGCTCGCCTGGTACCTCAGTTGCTACTTTCCCTACAACCGACTGACGCTGGCGCACAGTTTCAAAGACAAGGCCGATCGACTCGCCGATGTCAATGCGGGGCTCTTCAGCTATCCGATGCTGATGGCCGCTGACATTCTGCTGTATGACGCTGATTTCGTGCCTGTTGGGAAGGACCAACTCCAACACCTCGAGATGACCCGCGACGTCGCGAGTCGCTTCAACCACAAGGTCGGCGAGGAGATTTTCGTGATCCCGCGGGAGATGACACAACGAGAAACCATGTACGTGCCAGGGCTTGATGGCGGCAAGATGTCGAAATCACGGGACAACGTGCTCAATGTTTTCGACGACCCCAAAGCCCTCAAAAAGCGCATCAACAAGGAAATTGTCACGGATGCCACTGCGCTCGAAGACCCGAAAGATCCAGACAGCAACCCCATTGTTGCCCTTTATGCCGTCGTGGCCGGTGAGCAGGCTGCGGCGGGGTTGGGAGAGCGACTCCGAGCCGGAGGACTGGGATGGGGCCACGCCAAGCAAGAATTGCTTGCCGCCATTGTCGACGGTTTCGCGACAGAAAGAGATGCATTTCATCGTTGGTTTGCTGATCCGCAAGCCATTGACAATGAACTGACCAAAGGTGCCGAAAAGGCGAAGCCCCTGGCGACGAACGTGCTCTCTCGGGTGCGCCGCGCAACGGGATATTGACATTTGTTTGGCCAAGCTTTGTGAAGTTTGGCACGCTCATTGTTCAGGGGTGCAGGAACCCCTATTTCAGAACAAATGACTGGCAGATGCTCACGCCGCTTGATGACGGCACTTCTCTTGATTTGGATCGGAAATTCCGAAGCTCACTCCCTTGGCGAGAACATGACATTGGTCAACGCCGTGGAGAAAGAAATCGCCACGGAAATTGACCATGTCGTTGTTTATCAGCAAGGTGCCCAGGTCGAACGCGTTGCGGACGTGTCCGTGGCGAAGGGTGTGACGGAGTTGGTCTTCACAAAACTCAACACCTCCATCGATCCCAATCAATTGCGCGTCACAGGCAACGGCAATTTCACGGTTCTCAGCATTTCCCACCGATACGCCACCGACACCCTCAGCGGCGCGGAGAGTGCCCGAGAACGGAACGACCTCCAGCGCCAGCAAACGGCGCTCAGCCAACGGATCAATGAAATCAACGCCCAGCGCGTCCTGTTCGATCGAGAAGAACAGCTGCTGCTCAACAACCAGTCCTTCACCGTCAAGGACAGCGGTGTCGATCTCGACCGGCTGATGCGGGCGAACACCTTCTTCCGGGAGCGTTTCTTGGCGATTCACGAAGGCCGCAAAGCCATCGATGAGGATGTCAAAAAAATTCAAAACGAAATCAATGACCTTCAGCTTCAGATGAATGCCTTGCCTCCGTTTCAAACGGAAACTTGGCTGGAGATTTTGGTCCGGGTGGAGGCTGACGCGACGGAAGCAGGGAAGATGTTGTTGAGTTATTGGATGCAAAACGCTGGATGGACGCCATCGTACAACGCTCGCGTCGCCGACATCGAAGATCCATTGCGGTTGGAATACCAAGCCTTGGTCCGTCAATCCACTGGGGAAGACTGGGACAACGTCGGCATGAGCATCGCCACGGGAACACCCAGCAGCAACCGATCCAAGCCCAATTTGACGCCCATCAAACTCGACGGCGCCTATACTGGTCGGGCCATGAAAGGGTCTGTGGCCAACGCTTGGCTCAAGTCACAGCCCTACAATCCGAACATTCGAGAAGTGCGTGGCCAATTGTATGATGAAAACGGCAGCCCGTTGATCGGGGCCCAAGTCCGTGCCAACAATGGTGCCTACACGACCACTGATGTCAACGGTTTCTACACGATGGCTGTCCCACAAAACGTCTCCAACCTCTCGTATTCCTACTCCGGGTATGCCCAAGAAACCATCAACATTTCTCAGCCGGTCATGAATGTGGCCCTCTCCTCCTCGTCCGTCATGCTCGATGAAATGACTATCAACATGGAAGAAGACGCAGAATCCCTATTCGGCGGACGCGCCGAACGTCGGAGAGAAAACTTCAACGCCCAAGCCCCCAATGCCATGAACTTCGCAGCAGTTGAAATCGGGTACAGCCCCACTTCAACGCGGTTTGACATCAGTTCGAAATACGACATCCCTGCTGACAATCAACCGCATGCCGTCCGCATTTTGTCGCATGAGTTGGCGGTGGAGTACTTGTACCAAGCCACCCCGAAGCTCGACCCGCAAGTGTACCTGACTGCTTTGTTCACCGACTGGGAGGAATTGGATTTGCTCGACGGGCGGATGCACATCTACTTCGAAGACGATTACGTTGGAGAAAGCCAACTCCAACTCGACTTTGTCGAGGACACCCTTGCCATCTCCCTCGGTCCAGATCCAAGCATTCAAATCCGGCGCAAACGCACCCTCCGCGAAGACCGGACAAGCATCATCAGTGGAAAGCGTGAATACCAGCGGGCTTACGAGTTCAAAATCACAAATCGAAAGCGAAGCGACATTCACATCCAGGTGGATGATCAAATGCCCATCGCCGAGAGTGAAGACATTGAAATCAGTGCACTCAAACTCGACGGGGGCGCATTGGACGATGAAACCGGCCAAGTCCTGTGGGATTTGGACATCCCCGCTGGCAAGTCCAAGACCTTCGAGCTGAAATACGAAATCAAAGCGCCCAAAGAAATGGGGCTTCGGGTCGAGTAGTTGAAATCCGCCCACAGCACGAAAGACCCTGCAATTTCACGATCGCAGGGTCTTTTCTTTTTGTCCTTCACTGATTTGCCGTTGCGCTCATCAATCGATGATGGGTGCGCCGTACTTTGTCTGGAACTTGCGATACAACTGCTTCTGGCGGTTGTCCAAATCGATCGATCGTCCATCAATGAAGGCCGTTGTGATGTCATTGCCACGAACATCCAAGGCATCACCGGTGCTGATGAACAACGTCGCAGATTTTCCCGTTTCCAGAGAACCATAAAGGGCATCAATGCCCAAGATTTGGGCTGAATTCAACGTCAAGCTTCGGACGGCCTGCTCATAGGTCAAGCCATAGGCATGCGCAGTTCCTGCGTAGAATGGAAGATTTCGAGTGCCCATGTGCTCCATCGAACCCGCATTCTGCAACGCATACAAGACCCCCTCATCCTCGAGCAGCTTGGGCAACCGGTAAGGCAAATCAATGTCATCCTCAGCGTACCAAGGCAATTCGTGCACACGCCGCAGCAACACACTGACCTCGTTTTCACGCAGCACGTCTGCCACCAAATGCGCATCATAGCCACCGACAATCACGAGATGTGGAATTTCAAAGGCGCGCTTGAAGTGAACCGCTTCGGTGATGGCGCGCAATTCGTCCGCATGCACGTACAAGCGCTGAGCACCCGAAAAGACCCCGCGCAACGCCTCATAACGGAGGTCCATGGGATTGGGGCGCACAAGCACATTGGAAGTGCCTGAAGCATAGGCCTGAGCCTCCGCAAAAAAATGGTGAATTTCCTCGAATTGTTGGTCGTAGGTTTTCCGCTTCCGAATGTCAATGGAGCCGTCAGCCCTGTGCTTGTGGTGCATGGATGGCCAATTCAAGTGCACACCATCAGCCTCGACGATGGCTGCATCTTCCCAATTCCAGCCGTCGAAGTGCACGACGGCACTCGACCCGCTGATGGTTCCGCCTCTCGGGACAATCTGCCCGACCAAAACACCATTCGAGCGCACGGTCGGCGTGACTTCGCTGTCCGTGTTGAAAGCGATCAAAGCACGCACATTGGGCTTGAATGTGCCCACCTCGTAATCATCACGAGTGGCTCGGACCGCGCCAATCTCCTGCAAACCCAGCGTTGAGTTCGGCGCAATGAACCCCGGATAAATGTGCTGGCCTGTGGCGTCGATTTCGGTTTGGTAACGGCCCGGATCTGCTTGGCTGGCACGCCCAACAAAATCGATGCGGCCAGCTCGGAACCCGATGGCTGCATCGACAATCGCATCACCCGTTCCCAAGTGAGCTGTCCCGTGCAAAATCAAAACGGACTGCTCCTGTTCAGGCGCAGGTACAGGCTGGCTCAAAAGCGGCGCCAAGCAGCCCAAACAAGCCATCCCCAAGACAAACAACTGCTTCATCGGTTCTCGTCGGTTAAGGTTTCGCAATGGTATTCTGGTCGGATCCGCTCTGCCGGACGCCTTCGTTCTTCTTGGGGTTTGCTCGGCAAGTCTTGCATGGCTTCCATCAACCGTGCACGCTCTGTCCGCATCCAGGTTCGTTTCGCCTGGTCCTCATCCCAATCGAAATACCTGCGGCCGTCGACAAACGTTTGGCGAACCTGTGCATACATGCTCAGCGGATGATCATCCCAAATCACGAAATCCGCATCCTTGCCCGGCTCCAACGAACCGACCCGATCATCAATATGCAACAACTTGGCGGGGTTCAACGTCACAAACTTGAGCGCATCCTCCTCCGAGACCCCACCATATTTCACGGCCTTGGCCGCTTCTTGGTTCAGCCGCCTGGCCATTTCGTCATCGTCCGAATTGATGGCTGTGACGACACCCTGACCATGCAAAACAGCTCCGTTGTAGGGAATGGCATCTTTGACTTCGTATTTGTACGCCCACCAGTCACTGAAGGTTGAACCCCCAGCACCGTGAGCGGCAAGCTTATCGGCCAATTTGTATCCCTCCAAAATGTGCGTGAATGTGTTGATTTTGAACCCGAGCGAGTCGGCAACATGCATCAACATGTTGATCTCGTCTTGTCGGTAACTGTGGCAGGTGATGTGCCGCTGTCCGTCCAGTATTTCCACCAGTGTCTCCATCTCCAGGTCCCTTCGAGGCGGAACAGGAAACTCCTTCCGCCATCGCGCTCCAATGCTCATGTTGCTGAGGGCGCGGTCGTGAGCTTGCCAACGGGATTTGTACTCCATGGCTTGCACAAAGAGGTCGTAGTACACTTGTTCAACCCCCATTCGGGTCTGCGGGAAGCGCGAGCGGTAATCATCCCCCCAATTCGACTGCTTCACATTCTCCCCCAAAGCAAACTTGATGAACCCAGGGGCATCCTCAAATTTCAGACCTTCCGGGTCTTCACCCCACCGCAATTTGATCAAAGCACTTTGACCACCAATCGGATTCGCAGATCCGTGAAGCAACTGTGAGGTCGTCACACCACCCGCAAGCTGCCGATAAATGTTCACATCCTCACTGTTCAGCGCGGATCCAATTTCGACCTCCGCACTGCTCGCTTGGGTGCCTTCGTTGACACCGCGACTGATGGCAATGTGGCTGTGCTCATCGATGATGCCAGGCGTGATGTGGAGGCCTCGCGCGTCGATGATGGTGGGCTGGACCGCGCTTTTTGTTCCGAGAATGGAGGCCAAATCCAAGGCGGTCCCCACCGCCAATACCTTGCCATTGTGAATGACCATTTCTCCGTCCTCCAAAACCCCATCCGGCCCGCAAGTCCAGAGCGTTGCGTGCTGAATCCAAAGCGTTTCTTGACGGGGTTGTTCAAGATTCCCAAAGGCCACAAAAGGCCGAATGAGTTCTCCAGTGCGATCTCTGGTCGGGACCAATGTTTCCGCTGTGGTTGTTGCCGTTCCCTCAGCATCGAGGCGCTTGATTGCGCTCCAAGTGCATGTGGAACCATCCGGCAAGGTTCCGGATCCTTCCCAAATCCTGCTGTCACGCCAAATGTTTCCCCAAAGCCGGATTTGGCCTGACAAGCCCAGCGTATCCACTGTCAAGCCCAACGTCAATTGCCGCTGCTCCGCTGCCAAACGAAGGGGTTGCCGGAGCGTGTCCCCTGCCCAAGCAAATGTGGCTTTCCATCCTCCATCCTTCTTTTTCCCGACTTGGATTTCGCCCATCTTTTCGTCCAATACCGCATCGTACGTGCCCGAAAGGTCAAGGGCATTCTTGTCCTTGAACACGTGCCGCTCACCCAGGACAATGTTTTCCATCAACGCAGTGCCTGCTTCGAAAATCGGCCCATCCGTAACGAGCAGATTTGCCACTGCACCTGGGCGGACTTCGCCGAGCATGGTTTCCACCCCCAACCATGTTGCTGGCGTCGTCGTCACCGCTCGCAAGACTTCCTCGGCAGGAACACCTGAAGCCACAATGCGCTGCAAGGCAGGCAGCCATTGCTTTTCTGGGTTCTTCAAACCAGCAGCTGTGAGCGCAAACGGAATTCCGGCTTGGTAGACGCGCAGTGGGTTGTCAGGAGCCATTTCCCAATGCTTCAACTCATCCAGCCCAATCCACCTCGACAGATAAGGGTCGGAAACATCAAAAGGTTCTGGAAAATTCACCGGCAAGATGAATCGACATGACCGGTCCACAAATTCACCCAGCCGCTGATACACGTCGCCACCAGACTGAATGATCCAAGGCGTGGTTTGGCCCAATTCCTCAGCCAAATTGAGAGAACGCAGGGCGTCCTGCCAATTCCCTGCGTGAAAAATCGCCGGCAATGACTGGTTTTCGACAAATGCAGCCAAGGAGAGATTCATTTCGGCCACAGAAGCCCCTGGCTGCTTGAACTGGTTTTCGTACCAGGCAGCATCGAAGTGGGTTTGCTTGAGCAAGGCGATGGCCCCCATCAGAGATCGGGGGTAATCTTGGGAAGAACTGCCTTTTCGGAACGAAAAATGACTGGACGCCATCGGCTGAAGCAAGGCCTTGCGCGGATTGTCACCGAGCGCCACCAGACTGCCCGAACCTCTCACCAAACCATCTTGGTGGTGGGTCAACACCGCACCAAACCCGGCTTGGAGCAAGCCTTCACGCTGGGTCCTTGCCGATTCTCTTGTGGGGTCAAATGCCTCCGCCGCAGCCACTTCTGGACGAATGGCTTCGTTCCAACCATACGCGCCCCGTTTGTCACTCAAATCTTGTGGACCGCGGCGCCGCTCTTGATCCGAAGAAGGCGGCAGGGCCCAATCCGATTCCAAATCCACAAACGCAGAATAAATGTGCAAGCCCGCATACGACTCTCGGCGAATCGGCTCTGGCAAAGCCAGGGCCTCAGACGGCCCAATTTGCTCAATTC
This sequence comes from uncultured Flavobacteriales bacterium, assembly GCA_965661765.1. Taxonomy (GTDB): domain Bacteria; phylum Bacteroidota; class Bacteroidia; order Flavobacteriales_D; family Sanyastnellaceae; genus JBMYZL01. The sequence continues at coordinate 93,031 of CBFIFE010000001.1, read as the reverse complement.
GGCCATTGCAAATCACCACCGTGGCATCGGAAATGACCTGGTCGGGACTGACGTGGACCGTCACGTTCTCGAGCGCCCAGCGCACGGCTGATTTGTCCGCCGTGCCGTTGTCAGGAAATGTCGATATGTCACGCTGTGCGAAAACAGAACCCCACAGCAACCCAAAGAGAGGAAGCAAAAAAACAAGCGGAATTCGACGTGTCAAGTTCACAGGATTTGGCATGTTCAGAAGATGATTCGAAGGCTGCAAGTTAACGGGCACAGGCTACCTTTGCTGCATGGCGATTCCCACAAATGTGTATGCAGAAATCACCCCCAATCCAGCGGTGATGAAATTTGTAGCCGACCGCGACTTGCTCTCGAACGGACAACAAATCGAATTTGACAACAAGGCTGTCGCTGCCCGATGTTCGCCGCTAGCGGAAGAGTTGTTCAACTTTCCGTTTGTTCGAACCATATTCATCAGTGGTCCATTCGTGGCCGTCACGAAAGACGAATCGCTAGGCTGGGAAATGATTGTGCAGCAATTGCGAGAATACATCCGAGAATGGTTGATGGAAAATGAAGTGGCTGTGGATGAAGAAAAGTTGTCTGCACTTGACGCAGAATTGCTTCGTCCCTCATCCAAAACTGCAGAAAGCACCGCCACAGGGTCAAAAAGCACACCCCCGATTCCAGAATCAGAGCTTTCGCCCTCACCGTACGATGATGAGATCGTGTCATTGCTTGATGAATATGTTCGCCCCGCTGTGGAGCAAGACGGTGGGGCCATCGATTTCAAAGCGTTCAAAGACGGAAAAGTTTATGTGATGATGCGTGGTGCCTGCAGCGGTTGCCCTTCTTCAATGCAAACGCTCAAAGGCGGCATTGAACAATTGCTCCGATCGAAATTGGACGTGGTTGAAGAAGTGATTGCCTACGACTGAATTGCGTGGGTGATTCAGCGTTTGGGTGCCAACGCACGGATGTCTGATCGGATGTCATCCAGCGTGCTTTGGATTCTTTCCATTCCAGAAAATGCAGGTGTAGGCCAATCAAAGGCCAAATACCCTCGGGCTCTCCAAACCTCGACAATGTCCTCAGGCTTCGCAACAAAAGGAGCAAAATCCGGATTGTCGGAGATGAGCAGAAAGTCGCCCGTTTCCGTGTCCAATCGGTTTTCAACCCGTTTGAAAACCACGCCCTCGCTTCGGGTAACGACAATGTACGGCCGCATGCCACCGATGGATCGCCAGTCTTCGACGAAATCCGAAAGAATGTAACTCCCTGACGGAACCGGCAACATGCTCTCCCCCTCAATCTGGAACATTCGATAGGTGACGTTGGGCGAGACTTCCTTCAAAGGCAAATTGAAAACGGGCAAGGTTCTCATAAAATCTGGGTCGCCATATCCCTGCAAATACCCTGCTGCTGCGCGTTCTTGCACAACTGCAACGTGTTCCCGATCTCCTGAAAAATCGGTTGCAACAGTCAATATTCGCAAGGAGTTCCCGCTGATGTGCCGAACCACCTGATCCTCCGCATCGCCAAACATCAGTTCATCAACCGATACGCCGAACAATTCTGCAAATGCCGTCAAATTCGTGAGTTTGGGCTCTGCCCGGCCCTCCTCATAGGCTCCAATTGCTGACCGCTTCAACCCCAACCGGTCTGCTACTTCCTGTTGTGTCCAACCTCTCCCCTTCCTCAACGATTTCAGGCGTTGGACAAATGATTCCGAAGAAAAACTTGCCATTCTTTTGTGTATTGCCGGCAAAATTAGCAGATTTGTGGCTGAAAATCCAACGGAATTCGTGCTTATCTTAGAATGATGTTTTCGTCGTCAAAATATTGGCTTTTGACCCTGTGTTTGGCCACACTAGCGGTGAATTTCTCTTGGGGTCAAGCCTACTTTGGTTGCCAAAATTTTGAGCCAAACCACAACGCATGTCGAGCGACTTGTGGCATTTCAGGACTCCAGGGCATTGAGGAGGATGCAAACACATTCGTTCCACCACCAGCTGGATTTTCATTTGGTGGCGAACGATCAACGGCGTTCATTGTCAACTTCAACAACTTTCCGCCTGAGGCTCAAATGGCGTTCAACTTTGCGGTCGACATCTGGGCATCGCTGATTGACAGCCCCATTGCTGTCAGAATCGACGCGACTTGGGAGCCTCTTCCTTCAGGTGCATTGGCGCAAGCCGGCCCCAACAACCTGCATGAGAACTTTCAGGGGGCAGCATTTCCAGACATTTATTACGCCTCTGCCCTGGCCAATGCCTTGACAGGTGAAGACTTGAGCCCCCAGTCGGACATTGATTGTTCAATCAACAGCGAGGCAAATTGGTATTTCGGAACGGATGGAAACCCGACAAGTGGGACGTTTGACCTTGTCACCGCCGCGCTTCATGAGATTGGCCATGGATTGGGAATCATCGGAAGTGCTTATTACCAAAACGATTACGGCTTCATTGGCACCGCAGGCACGCCCTACATTTTCGACACCTTTGTTGAACTTGACGATGGATCCGCCATCATGGATCTCCCCAATGGCAGCCTGATTCTCGGCGAGGCGTTGACATCAGATGCTTTGTTTTGGGGAGGGCCGGAAGCTGAAGAACTTCCTGGCCCATCATTGCCACGCATCTTTGCGCCCGCTGACTACGCCCTTGGCACGAGCTATTCCCACCTGAATGAATCGAGCTACCCGGCAGGCTCACAGAACGCGCTGATGACCCCCAGCTTGAACACCGCCGAGGCCCAGCACGATCCTGGGCCCAATGTGCTCGCCATGCTGCGGGACATGGGGTGGTCTGCGGAGTATTGCGGGTTTGAATCGGTGACCAGTTTGGCCCAATCCCCCTGTCAACCCGAGACAAATGCATTTTCTGAGACGCTGCTCATCGAATGGCAAGGCGCGCCCAACAACGGCCTTTTGCTTCTGAACGGCGAATCCTATTTCATGGGAAGCAGTCCCAGAACCATTGTAGTCAGTGGGTTGGAGGCGGATGGCACCAGCAGAAATGTGACCCTGTCGTTTTCTGCATTGCCGAGCTGTACGGCAACTTTTGCCAATGTTTTTGTCGCCCCATCATCTTGTTACTGCTTGACAGACCTATCTGGCAACGGCATCACCGACGTTGCAGATGTTCTTGAAATGCTCATTGGATTTGGATGTTCAACGGCTTGTTTGCAAGGTGATGCAACTGGTGATGGCGCTGTCAATGTAGAAGATGCCTTGGCCATTCTGTCAGCATATGGCCAGTCTTGTCCCTGAAAAATCTTTGCTCTTTTTCTTGGCATTTGCTTGTTTTCTTGGTTTTGCTACTTAATTTAGCAGCCAGCGTTACAGACATGCCACAACGAACCATTCTTCACCTCGACCTCGACACATTCTTTGTGTCGGTGGAACGGCTCATGGACAGCAGGCTGCAAGGCAAACCCATCCTCATCGGTGGAACGGGAGAGCGTGGGGTGGTTGCATCATGCAGTTACGAGACCCGGCGGTTCGGCGTTCACTCGGGCATGCCCATGCGACAGGCGCGACAAATGTGCCCCGAGGCCTTGGTTATCCGGGGAAATTCTGCCAATTACACGAAGCACTCACAAGCCGTCACCGACATCGTTCGAGAGGCTGTTCCCGTCTGTGAGAAATCTTCCGTCGATGAATTTTACGCCGACCTCACAGGGATGGACAAGTTTTTCGGGTGCTGGGGGTTCGCCCAAGAGTTGCGCAATCGGATTGTCAAGGAAACCGGGCTTCCGATTTCCTTCGGCATGAGCACGAACAAAACCGTTAGCAAAGTGGCCACCGGCGAAGCAAAACCCGCCGGAATTCTGAATGTTCAAGACGGCAAGGAGCGTCCCTTTCTCGCGCCGCTGTCCATTCGAAAGATTCCCATGGTCGGCAATCAAACTTTTCAAATTCTTCGCAACCTCGGGGTCAGAAAAATCCTCACCCTTCAACAGATGCCCCCAGAAATGATGGCTCAGGTATTGGGGGCACATGGGGTCACGATTTGGCGCAAAGCACAGGGAGATGATCCTGCACCTGTCGTAGCGTACAATGAACGAAAATCCATCTCTACAGAACGCACCTTTGGGCAGGACACCACCGACGTCAGCAAACTTCAAGGCATTCTCACCGCCATGACGGAAAACCTCGCTTATCAACTCCGGCGAGGCAAGAAACTAACGGCCTGTATCACCGTCAAGATTCGATACGCTGATTTTGATACCCGCTCTGTACAAACAAAGATTCCTTACACCTCTGCAGATCACAAACTGCTGCCGAAAGCCCAAGAGCTGTTCGACAAACTGTACGATCGGCGCGTTCGGGTTCGGCTGATTGGCGTGCGTTTTAGCCATCTGGTCAGCGGTGGCTGTCAACTCGATTTGTTTGATGAAAACGATGAACGAATGGCGCTCTACAATGCCATGGACAAAATCCGCAATCAATTCGGCGATCGAAGCATTGTTTCGGCAGCAGGCATGGAGGCCCGCACCATCGGACGACCGAACCCCTTCAATGGCGAAGCACCGCTGCTTCTGGCCAACCGCCACCAGTAATTGCACCATCAAAAAACTGAAATTTCCATTCCATGTGCGGACGATACGCCACCATATCCACGATTGAGGTTGTTGAAAAACGATTTCAAGTCGAGGTGCCAGAAAATGCACGGTCCAAGTGGCGGCCGAACACGAATGTTTCTCATGGAGAATGGGCGCCCGTCATTGCAAGTGATGCCCCGAAAAAAGTACAACACTTTCAATTTGGCTTCACTCCACGTTGGGGCAAGAAGCAGTTCTACATGATCAACGCACGCTCAGAGGGCGACCAGAATTCAGTCGATGACCCGAACTATACAGGGGCTATGGGCATCATCCAAAAGCCCATGTTTCGACAATCCATACGCGATCGGAGATGCCTCATCATTGCTGACGCCTTCATTGAGGGGCCGCAACACGAAAAGCTCGCAAAACCTTATGTGGTCTACCCCATCGAAAAACAACAACCCTTTTCACTTGCTGGAATCTGGGACGAGTGGAAACACCCCGATACGGGTCAGTCCATTCGGTCGTTCGCCATCATCACAACTGTTGCAAATGGCTTGATGCAAGCCATTGGACATCATCGCTCCCCCGTGGTGCTGCCTCCTGAAGTTGAGCAAAAATGGCTTGATTTGGACACTCCGCTGTCAGACGTCACTGCCATGCTCAGGCCCTTTCCCGACAAATGGATGAATGCATATCCTGTTTCACCCGTGATTCGAGACCCTCGGGCGAATGGATCTGACCTTTTGGTGCCCGTCGGACAACGGGTGTATCCGGAATATGCCTTTTCCCTTCACGAACGCATGGAAATGTTTGGCATGGGGGAATCACGGGCACGCAATCGATCACAACACCAGGGCTCTCTTTTTTGAGTCCTACAACCTCACCTTTCCCATATGTTGTGGACCGCTCACTCTTGGTTCAGCCTTCGCTATGGCCTGATGTCACCCGCGGAGGTTGTCCAAGCCGCCCTGGAAATGAACTTGACGCATGTTGTCCTTGCCGACATCATGAACACATCAGGGGTTTGGGATTTTGTTTCGACGGCCCTTGAACAAGGGATTCGCCCCATTTGCGGAGTGGTCTTCAGGGATCACAAAGCAGGTGTCCCTCTCTTCACTGCCATTGCACAAAACAATGCCGGCTTTGAGGAGATTTGCGCAGCCCTTTCCAACCACCTGCAAGGCAAAGATTGTGTTTCAGGGCCGCGGCGACCCCAGATTTGGCAACATGTACAGGTCGTCTATCCATGGAAACGGGTTGAATCAGCCCCGCAATTGTACCGAGACCTCAGCAATCACGAATGGGTTGGCATTCACCATTGGGAAGTCCCCCAGTACGGCCTTCTGCACAAAACGCATGGCATTGCGCCCAAGCGGTGCATTGCCTTGCACTCCATGGTGTTTCGTCACAAACGGGATTGGAACTGTCACCGGATTTTGCGCGCCATTGACCACAATGCCCTGCTGAGTCAAATGACCGACACCCGCAACGGTCATCCAGATCAGCGTGTGAAATCCCGAGAGGGCATAGAAGCTGGGTTTGAAGACCACCCCCTGCTTACAGACAACGCAAACCAGCTCGTCCAGTCGTGTTCCATTGAGATGCCCTCCCCGCCAGCGGGCAGGTTGCACAACAACCAACACACGTACACGGGGTCAGAAGAACAGGACGAAGCGCTCATTCGGTCCCTTTGCGCAGAAGGACTCTCCTACCGCTACCCGGACCACGAAGAACCGGTTGTGGAGCGCATGGAAATGGAACTCGCGGTCATTCGTCAGCAAGGCTATTTGGCCTACTTTCTCATCAACTGGGACATCACGAGCTATGCACGCAGCCGAGGATATTTTCACGTTGGCCGTGGCAGCGGCGCCAACAGTCTCGTGGCCTACCTGCTGCGCATTACGGACGTGGATCCCATCGAATTGGACTTGTATTTTGAACGCTTCATCAACCTGTACCGAACGAATCCGCCAGACTTCGACATTGATTTTTCTTGGACGGACAGAGATGACGTGACACGATACATCTTTGAGCGGTTTGAACATGTGGCACTTGTGGGCGCATACAGCACTTTTCAGTATCGTGCCATCATTCGAGAACTTGGCAAGGTGTTCGGCCTGCCGAAGCACGACGTGGATGTCCTCGCCAGTGGGAAATTCGACCCAAACCAGTTGGGCGACATTGAACGCATCGTCCTCGAATATGCAGGCTATTTGCGGGACTTTCCCAACGCCTTGACAATCCACGCGTGCGGCATTCTGATTGCAGACAGGCCGATTTCGCACTTCTGTGGAACTTTTTTGCCGCCCAAAGGGTACCCCACCACGCAGTTTGACATGGTTGTCGCTGAGGATATTGGACTTTACAAGTTCGACATCCTCAGCCAACGCGGACTGGGCAAAATCCGGGACACGATGGACCTGATTGCCCAGAGCGACCCCAAGGCGGCGGCAGCCATCGACATCCACGACATGCAGAAATTCAAGACGGATGAGAACATCAAGCGCCTCTTGCGCGGTGCATTGGCCGTCGGCTGCTTCTACGTCGAATCACCTGCCATGCGGATGCTCATGCGAAAGCTGCAAGTGGACACCTACCTGGGGCTCGTAGCGGCCAGTTCTGTCATTCGACCAGGTGTAGCGCGAAGTGGCATGATGAAAGCATACATCGAGCGACACCGAGACCCCAGAAAGCGCCGGGAAGCTCATCCCATTCTTCATGCACTTATGCCCGAGACCTATGGGGTGATGGTCTATCAAGAAGATGTCATCAAGGTGGCGCACCATTACGCCGGACTCGACCTCGGTGAAGCGGATGTCCTCCGACGCGGGATGAGTGGCAAATTCCGGTCCAAGGAGGAATTTGCCAAGGCCAAAGACACCTTCGTGACCAAAGCAATGGCCAAGGGTCATCGCGCCGTTGAAGTCGAAGAGGTCTGGCGGCAAGTGGAAAGTTTCGCCGGCTATGCTTTCGCAAAAGGCCATTCAGCATCTTACGCCGTGGAAAGCTACCAAAGCCTGTTCCTAAAGGCCTACTGGCCCTTGGAATACATGACTGCATGCATCAACAATTTTGGTGGATTTTACCGAACTGAGTTTTACGTCCACGAAGCCCGGACCTTGGGCGCAAACATCGAGCCTCCCTGCGTCAACAACGGGGGATGGAATGCGATTTGTGATTCGAGGAACAAGCGACTCATTTTGGGATTCAACCTCGTCAAAGGCGTCGAGCACACCTGTGTTTTGAAGATCTCAAACGAGCGAAAACGGGGTGGACCGTTTGCATCATTGGAAGACTGTGTCCGCCGCGTCAATGGGGTGGGGATTGAGCAATTCGTGCTGATGATTCGATGCGGAGGCTTTCGGTTTGCTGGGCGATCCAAGCAAGCGTTGTTGTGGGAAGCCTACTTCCTTCTCGGACATGCGCCTAAGACACAGACAACAACCTCACTCTTTGTGCATGAAGCCCGTCGCTTCCAATTGCCAGAATTGGCGTCAGGACAGCTTGAAAATGCGTTTGACGAATTGGAATTGTTTGGGTTTTGCTTGGAACCGCCATTCCACTTGTTGACTCCTGAAGCGAAAATCCTGTCCCAATGCGCTGTGCCCTCGAAAGAACTCTCAAGGCACACGCGGCGACGGGTTGAAGTTGTTGGGCACTTGGTGACCGTCAAAGAAACGGCCACCGCTCGGGGCGAACGCATGGCGTTCGGGTGTTTCTTGGATGAGCATGGAGATTGGCTGGACTCTGTGCACTTCCCGCCGCAATTGAAACGGTCGCCCTTTCGCGGCCCCGGCATCTACCGCATCTGCGGAGTTGTACAAGAGGACCAAGGGTGTCACCATGTGGTTGCCGATCATCTCTCGAAACTGGACTTGATTCCCGATCCACGGTACAGTGAATCCGGCGCACCGGTTCCTGCCTCTCGTCCGTCCAATCGTCGGGTTATGGAAGCCCGCAGACAGGCCATTACCGCCGTCGGCAGGACTGGGCGAGAAAATCACTTGGAAATGAACACGCAACGCAATTCAGACCGAAATCACTCTTCTGCGCCAGGGATGCGCCACCGCAAACCGCCATAAACCATGCGGCCAAAAATGGGGCCATAAACCAAACTCGCATCGAAGTGCGCATCAAAATCCTGTTGGGACACCACCTCACCGTCATAGGCGGCTCCTATGATGGGGCGATTTTGTCGCACATTCGTCACATTCTCCACACCGAGATACAACCCCAAGGCCTCAGAAAAATCACGACTGAACTGAACGTTCAACTGACCAAAGCCTGGTGCCTGCTCCAAGCTTTGGAAAGGCTCTGGTGACGACAGTGTCGAGGGCAGACGTTGCTCTCCAATGTACTGACCCGTCACATCGATGCGGGTCTGTTCCCCGCCATTCCCCACCTTGCTTGCCCAACTCACTTGCGCAAACCCACGGTGTCTCGGGACAAATGGGTCCCAGGTCAAAGTTGGATCAGACAACCGGTCAGTTTGTGCATCCACATAGCGGTAGGCCAACCGAATGTCCACACGACGATGCGCCGACCAATCAAATTCCACTTGCGCAGAAGTGGCACTGGACATCCCTTGCAAAGCATAGATGTGAGCCTCCTGCGGGCGTTCAAGATCGACCACCAGTCTATTTTCAAATGTGGTTCGATAGACATCCACAGCAAGGCTCGCATCCCTGTAATTGATACGAAACTTGGAAGTCAAGTTCAAACCAAGGTTGGTCGCGACCTCAGGTTCAAAGCCCTGGGCGCCGGCATCCACGCGCCACGTCCGCTGGCTCGCCCACAACCCCAACTGTTCCATGAAAACATTGGGGGTGCGCCAGCCTCTGCCCGCAGCAACCTTCAACGACAAACTTTCTCGAATTGTCCAACGTGCATGCAATCGCGGACTGAAGAACCCGCCAAACAAGTTGTGTTGGTCCCAACGCCCGCCAAGGATGACATTGAGCCGTTCCCGAAAGTCCCAGGTGTACTCGAGGAATGCGCCCGGAACCTGCTCCACGCGCTGGAAGCTGCGCGTGCTGTCATTGGCAACATCGGCGCGCTCGTCAAAAGCATCCCGAACAAAACTCAGGCCCACTGCATACTTGTGGTTTGTGTTGCCCAAAATGTCATTCAGCAAGACATTTCCTCGAAAGTGATTCTCCTGTCCATCATAGGCCTTTTGACCAAACCGATGCTGCTGATCGTGAACCGTCCAGGAAAACTGAGATCCCAAACTGCGCCATTCGGCTTGCGGAAACACATATCCAGTCTTTGCCGATAACTCAAACCGGGAGACACTTGACCATGCGGTCCAACCCGCAGGATTGGGAGCGACCAACCAACCCTTCATGCGTGCCCAATCCAAAGGCCCCTCTCCCAATCCACTCAACTGACCGCCTGCAACCTCTGTCCGAACGACTGTTGCCGCATACTCACCTCGAAGGCTCCTGTCTCCTTGGTACTTCCATTCATTTCGGGCAATCACGTGACGCTGCAAAGGTGTATCCAGAAAACCATCCGCGTTGCGGTCATTCTGCGTCCCGTTGTACAATGCATGGGTCAAGATGGCGGTCCGCCATTTGCGACTCACTTGATGGGTGCTGACGTGGTTCCATTCCAATCGCCCCGCGCCATTGCCGTACAGATTGGCGTGAAAGGGATCCGCGTTGTTCGGGTTTTTCATGGCCACATTGATTTGGCCTGTCATGCTCTCGTGCCCACCCGTGACCGAACCCGCACCTTTGCTGATTTGGATCGCATCCACCCAATCACCAGGAATGAACGTCAGCCCCAATACTGCACTCAAGCCCCGCGGGCCGGGCAAATTGTCCACTTGAATTTGCGAATACTTTCCGTCCAAACCCAGCATCCGGATTTGCTTCGTGCCAGTGACAGCATCCGTGAAAGAGGCATCCACGGACGCGTTGGTTTCGAAAGCCTCAGAAAGATTGCAGCATGCCGCCTTGACCAATTCCTTTCGATTGATGGTTTGGGCATTCAACGGATCAATCAACGAAAACGATGTGGCCGATGCGGACGCCTCAACCTGCGCGACACCGAGAGATACACCTGGATTCAAGGCGAACTCCAGAAACTTTTTTTGGCCATCAAATACCAATCCCACCGCGTCATACCCCACCATGGAGGCAACCAAAGTGTCTCCTGGATACACGTCCTCCAGCCGAAAAAAACCATGCAAATCAGTCGCCGCAGCCGATTCCCTCCCTTTCAAGGCCACATATGCACCTGGCAAAGGGATGTGTTCTGTCTCCCCATTGGGTTTGGTGGTGGTCTCATAGACCTTTCCCTTCACGTTCTCTTGCGCCGAAACAATGGAAACCAATGCCAACAGAGGCAGAGCAATGATCATCATCCGCACGCTGAACGTTCTCATGGCGACAGGCGAGGGATTCAATTCTTCTTTGAAGAGCACCCTGAACCGGCGCCTCCCTCCCGATACTTGCAACAGCCGTGAAGGCCTTCATACTGCTCGTCGGTGGCCTTGCTCTTGGCCGTATCGTGCCCCGCTTGATTCAACAGCTCGTGGATTTTGGCTTCGGGGATGACGTTGGGCTTGAAGACCACCGTCAGTTCTTGTGACGCCATGTCCCAATCCGCCAAGATGACGCCCTTCACATCCAGCGCCCCTTCGATTCGGTCCTCGCACATTCCGCAAACTCCCGAAACCGCAAAGGTCAATTCCACCTTTTTGCCATCCTCCGATTTTCCGAGCGCCGTTGCGTCCAAATCTCCGACAGAAAAAGAGAAAGCAGGCGTCGCGCGCGTCACGAGCAAGGCAACAATGCCAAACAAAATTTTCGTTTTCATGCTTCCAAGATACAATTGCTCCAATGAGCTGTGGTTCGGACTTCGTCCAAAGAATGTAAAAGTTCACACAAGGCCCTTCAGTAGACAATTGCTATGTCCCGAAACGTGCGCTCCCAAACACCGGCGCTTGCACGGCTTTCTATCGCCTCGCAAGACCTGCGTTTATTCTCCTTTCAGCGTCGCCGCCAGGTAATCTCGGTTCATGCGAGCGATGTTGGACAGGTCAATGCCTTTGGGGCATTCCACTGCGCACGCTCCAGTATTCGTGCAATTGCCAAAACCTTCCTT
>CBFIFE010000001.1:0-81281 GCA_965661765.1 uncultured Flavobacteriales bacterium | reverse complement strand
TATCCATTTGCTCGACCATGCGTTTGGCTCGTGATAGCCGCTCCGGCTGGCCTTGAGGCAGCAGCGCGAATTGCGAAACCTTGGCCGAAACAAAAAGCATCGCAGATGAGTTCTTGCACGTCGCTACACAAGCGCCACAACCAATGCACGTTGCGGCATTGAAGGCCGCATCTGCATCCTCTTTGGGCACTGGAATGGCGTTCGCATCCAAAGTCTCTCCGGAAGTATTGACGGAAATGTATCCGCCGGCTTGGATGACGCGGTCGAATGCACTCCTGTCCACCGCCAGGTCCTTGACCACGGGAAAAGCGGCGGCACGCCACGGCTCAATGTAAATGGTCTCACCGTCCTGAAAAGAACGCATGTGCAACTGGCAAGTCGTGACGCCGCGACCAGGTCCATGCGCCTCTCCGTTGATGAACATCGAACACATTCCGCAGATGCCTTCTCTGCAGTCATGGTCGAAAGCCACCGGATCTTTGCCCTCTCGAATCAACTGGTCATTGAGCATGTCCATCATCTCCAGAAAAGACATGTCAGCCGACACACCAGAAACCGGGTATGTCTCCATGCGGCCTGGGTTGTCAGGCCCGTCTTGCCGCCAAATTTTCAGTGTCAAATCCATGGCTCTCTTACTTGTAACTGCGTTGCTTCAGTTCGATGTTTTCATAAACCAAATCCTCCTTCACCAACTCTGCTTCCGAAGGCATTCCATTGTATTTCCAGGCCGAGACAAAGGTGTAGTTCTCATCGTCTCTCAAGGCCTCGCCCTCGGGTGTTTGGTATTCTTCCCGGAAGTGTCCGCCGCAAGATTCGTTCCGGTCCAATGCATCCTTGCACATCAATTCGCCAAGCTCCAAGAAGTCAGCGACACGACCCGCCTTGTCCAATTCCGGATTGAACCCTTCTGCCTTCCCAGGAACACGGACCTTCTTGTAAAATTCCTCTCGGAGGGCCTGAATGTCGGCAATCGCCTGTCGAAGACCTTGTTCATTTCTGGCCATGCCACAGTTGTCCCACATGATGCGGCCAAGTCGTCGGTGAAAATCGTCGACAGGGGTGTCACCCGCATTGTTGATCAAGTGCGCGATGCGATCTCCAACCTGCTTTTCCGCCTCTTCGAACTCAGGCAAGTCCGAAGAAATGGGCCCCGTTCGAATGTCATCCGCGAGGTAATCTCCGATGGTGTAGGGGAGGACAAAATAGCCATCCGCCAAGCCTTGCATCAAGGCTGAAGCGCCCAGGCGATTTGCGCCGTGATCTGAAAAATTCGCCTCGCCGGCAGCGTACAAACCAGGCACCGAGGTCATCAGGTTGTAATCCACCCAGAGCCCGCCCATGGTGTAGTGCACAGCGGGATAAATCTTCATCGGGGTTTCGTAGGGGTTGTCCGCTGTGATTTGCTTGTACATGTCAAAGAGGTTGCCGTATTTGGCCTTGACCACCTCCTTGCCCAATCCCCGAACCTCTTCATCGGACGGGTTTTTCAACCCACGCACGTGTGCTTCCGTCTTCCCATACCGCTCAATGGCTGATGCATAATCCAAGAAGACCGCCTCCCCTGTTTCGTTGACGCCAAACCCAGCATCGCAACGCTCTTTCGCTGCCCGAGAAGCGACATCTCGGGGCACCAAGTTGCCAAAGGCCGGATACCGACGCTCGAGGTAATAATCGCGATCCTCTTCTGGAATCTCCACAGGGCGTTTCGTGCCTTTGCGGATGGCCTCCACGTCTTCTTTTTTCTTCGGAACCCAAATCCGACCATCATTCCTCAAGGACTCTGACATGAGGGTCAGCTTGGATTGGTGATGACCTGATACGGGAATGCACGTCGGGTGAATCTGGGTGAAGGAAGGATTCGCAAAGTGGGCGCCTTTGCGGTGCGCTTTCCACGCCGCTGAGACATTGGACCCCATGGCATTCGTGCTCAAAAAGAACACATTCCCGTACCCTCCTGAAGCCAGCACAACCGCGTGGGCTGCATGCCGCTCAAGCGCTCCTGTCACCAAATTTCTCGCAATGATGCCGCGACATTTGCCGTCAACAACAACCACATCCATCATTTCATGACGGTTGAACATCTGCACCTTGCCCTTCGAGATTTGGCGGCTCAATGCAGAATACGCCCCAAGGAGCAATTGCTGACCTGTCTGACCCTTCGCGTAGAAAGTGCGGGACACCTGCACCCCCCCAAACGAGCGGTTGTCCAACAACCCGCCATATTCGCGTGCAAACGGAACCCCTTGGGCCACGCATTGGTCAATGATGCTCGTGGAGACTTCCGCGAGGCGGTAGACATTTGCCTCTCGGCTTCGGTAATCGCCACCCTTGACCGTGTCATAAAACAAGCGATGCACCGAATCGCCATCGTTCTGGTAGTTCTTCGCGGCGTTGATGCCCCCTTGTGCGGCGATGGAGTGCGCGCGGCGTGGAGAATCCTGAAAACAAAACGCCTTGACGTTGTAGCCCATCTCTGCCAGAGATGCCGCTGCCGAACTGCCTGCCAAACCCGTTCCAACAACGATCACGTCAATTGACCGCTTGTTTGCTGGATTCACCAACCGAATCGCATTCTTGTGGTTTTTCCACTTATCGGCCAAAGGGCCTTTTGGGATTTTCGAATCAAGTGTGCTCATGGCAATTGGGTGATGTAGAGGTAAACAGGGATCACTGCGAACAAAACAGGCACGCCCAAGCTGAAGACTTGACCGACACGCTTGATCATCGGCGTGTATTTCGGGTGGCTCACGCCCAAGGATTGAAATCCGCTTTCAAATCCGTGATACAAGTGAAAGGCCAGTGCAACTTGTGCGACCAGATACAATCCAACCGCCAACAACGCCAATGGGTTCTCTTGCGCATTGAAGAAGCTTGTGACCACAGCATACAAGTCTTTCAATGACTCCCCATTCGCCAGTGTCTGCATCGGAATGTCCGCGTCAAAATGCATGACATACCAAAAGTTCTGCATGTGCGTCACCAAGAACACCAAAATGATGGTGCCCAAAATGCCCATGTTTCTGCTGCTCCAAATCGCGTTCGCTGCACCGTTTTCTTTCACATACTTGACCGGGCGCGCAGCGCGGTTTTGCATGGTCAATCGAATGCCGCTGACCACGTGGAACAACACGCTGAAATACGTCAAATAGCTCAGAATCTTGACCAGTGGAAAGGTGGTCATGAACAGGGCGTATTCGTTGAATGCCAAGCGGCTGCTTTCCGGACTGCCCAGAAGCTGCAGGTTGCCCAGCAAATGGCCCACGAGAAACAGGCAAAGAAAAAGACCCGTCAAGGCCATGAAATATTTCTTCACCAATGAAGATTGCGTCGCTTTTGTGCTCATAGTCATTCGATGAGATTGACCACAAAGTTACGGCGCAGTTGACGGCCAAGGAAAGGCAACGGGCATATACTGAACAAAAAGGGGGGCGCTCCGCACCCGGCAGGTTTCAAGAAGCCCACCGGAGTCCTTCGCGCCCCCACCAAACCGCCGGATCAGACTTCAGCCACCTGTGCAGGACGCTTTTCGAGCATCAACATTTCGCTCGCCACAACCTCCGTCACATAACGCGTATGCCCCTCGGCATCCTCGAAGGTGCGATAAGTCAGCCGGCCCTCAATGGCAACTTCTGAGCCCTTTTTCAAGTACTGCCCTGAAACCTCCGCCAAACCGCCCCACATGATCACATCATGCCATTGGGTTCGCTCCACTTTCTCGCCATCACTGCCGCGAAAGGTTTCATTTGTAGCAATTGGAAAAGCACACTTCGTCTTGCCGCCATCGAAGTGAAAAGTCTCGGGGTCTTTCCCGAGTCGTCCAATCAATTGGACTTTGTTTCTGAGTGCATTCATTTTGAATGGGTTTTTGAATTGTTCAACAGGCCAAATCTCCCCAGAAGCAACGCCGAGAGCCGTAACGGTTACGGCTCTGTTTGTGGATGCGCGCATTGGCTTTGCAGATGCACCACAACGAGGATGTAATTTTGTGTCTTCATGAGCCCAACCACACCCCCACGCGTTCGATTCGCCCCAAGCCCCACAGGCCCATTGCACATGGGCGGGGTTCGCACAGCCTTGTACAACTGGCTTTTTGCACGCAAACATGGCGGAACCTTCATTTTGCGCATCGAAGACACAGATGCAACCCGCTTCGTTCCAGGCGCTGAAGCATACGTGGTCGAGGCGCTGAAGTGGTGCGGGCTCACCCCCGATGAAGGCATCGGAGCGCCCAATCCAGGCCCACACACACCGTACAGGCAATCTGAGCGAACCGAGGGTTACAAAAAGGCAGCGGACCAGCTGCTGGCCACGGGATGGGCCTACCGGGCCTTTGATACTGCAGAAGAATTGGCGGCGAAACGGGCGGACGCCGAGTCAAGAGGCGAAACCTTCCAATACGACGCGGCCTCGCGGATGACAATGCGGAATGATTTGGCCTTGCAGCCTGAAGAAGTGAATGCACTGGTGGACCAAGGCGTGCCCTGTGTCATCCGATTCAAAACCCCGGAAACCGCTAAAGACATCGTTTTTGAAGACCAAATCCGAGGCGAAGTCACCGTTTCTTCTCACGTGCTCGACGACAAGGTGCTGCTGAAGCCTGATGGGCTGCCGACCTACCACTTGGCGAATGTCGTCGACGACCACGACATGGCCATCAGCCACGTCATCCGCGGCGAGGAGTGGCTTCCGAGCGCTGCGCTGCACGTGCTGTTGTATCGGGCGCTGGGTTGGGCCCAACCGGCGTTCGCTCACTTGCCATTGATCCTCAAACCGGAGGGCAACGGAAAACTGGGCAAGCGTGATGGGATCAAGGGCGGATTTCCCGTGTTTCCACTGGCTTGGACAGACCCAGCTTCAGGCGATGCACTGATGGGGTATCGCGAAAAAGGCTATCTCCCCGAGGCGTTTCTCAACATGCTGTTGCTCCTCGGGTGGAGCCCTGGCGACGATCGAGAATTGTTCTCCATGGAAGCCGCTGCAGCGGAGTTTGACCTCAACCGCGTTGTCAAATCTGGGGCCCGTTTCAATCCAGACAAGGCCCGGTGGTTCAATGAACAATACCTGCGGCAAACGCCGATGGCGGATTTGGCCACAATGTTGAAGCCCCTGCTGGAGGCGGCCGATTTGCCTTCAGACCAAACCCACTCCCTCCTTCATCTCATGCTCGAACGGGTGACTTTCTTGAACGAAATCCCAGCCACCACTTGGTTGTTCGAGGCCCCCACATCCTTCGACGAGAAGCTGATTCGCAAGAAGTGGAAGGACGAAACGGCGGGTTACATTCTGGCCGTTCGCGACAAGCTGGAGGCCCTTTCGGACTTCAACGCCGAGGCCATTGAGACCGCCTTCAAAAGCTACTTGGAGGCCGAGGGGCTTGGCTTTGGGGCCGTGTTGCTTCCCCTGCGCATCGTTCTGACGGGCATCGGCGGCGGGCCGTCCATGTTCGCGTTTGCCGCTTATTTGGGCCAAACCGAGACGCTCCACCGCATCGACCACGGGCTTCAAACCATTGCGGGGATGCGGGCGCTGGCCCACTAAATCTGCATCTCCGGGACATTCGTGGGCACGACGAGTTCGCCCGCCGTGGCGGCTTCGATGTCTGCGACTGACACACCTGGGGCGCGTTCCACCAGGTGAAATGCCCCGTCGCGGATGTCCAGCACGGCCATGTTCGTCACCACCCGCTTCACGCAGCCCACGCCGGTCAACGGCAACGTACAAGCCGGCAACAGTTTCGATTCGCCCGCGCGATTCGTGTGCATCATGGCCACGATGATGTTTTCGGCACTCGCCACGAGGTCCATCGCTCCGCCCATTCCTTTGACCATTTTGCCAGGGATTTTCCAGTTCGCAATGTCACCGTTCTGGGCCACTTCCATCGCCCCCAAGACCGTCAACTGCACATGGCGTCCACGAATCATGGCAAAGGAGGTGGCGCTGTCGAAGTACACCGCACCTGGCAAGGCCGTAATCGTTTGCTTGCCTGCGTTGATCAAATCAGCGTCTTCATCGCCCTCAACGGGGAAAGGACCCATCCCCAAAATTCCGTTTTCCGACTGAAACTCCACCTCCATCCCTTCGGGAATGAAATTCGCCACAAGGGTCGGAATGCCAATGCCGAGGTTCACATACCAGCCATTCCTGACTTCCTGCGCGATGCGCTTTGCAATGCCATTTTTGTCCAACATGTCTCAGGCTTTTGGATTTGCAGCTGCACGCACCGTCCGCTGTTCGATGCGTTTCTCGTAACGATCCCCTTGGAAAATCCGCTGAACGAATATCCCGGGTGTATGAATGGTGTTGGGGTCGAGTTCGCCGACAGGCAGGAGTTCTTCCACTTCCGCCACCGTGATTTTGCCTGCCATGGCCATCATCGGGTTGAAGTTTTTTGCTGTCGCTTTGAAGACCAAATTCCCCGCGGTGTCCCCTTTCCATGCCTTGACAAATGCGAAGTCGGCTGTGAGGGCGGACTCCAGAATGTGCGGCTTGCCACCAAACATCCGCACCTCCTTGCCCTCGGCCACTTCCGTCCCAAACCCCGCTGGGGTGAAAAACGCGGGAATGCCTGCACCTCCTGCGCGACAGCGCTCTGCCAATGATCCCTGTGGAATCAGGTCCACCTCCAACTCCCCGCTCAGCATTTGTCTCTCGAACTCGTCATTCTCACCGACATAGGAGGAAATCATCTTTCGGATTTGGCGGGATTGCAGCAGCAAGCCCAGCCCAAAATCATCCACACCTGCATTGTTCGAAATGCAGGTCAATTCCTTGACACCAAGCCTCACCAGCTCGGCAATGCTGCATTCGGGAATGCCACAAAGGCCAAACCCGCCCAGCATCAGGGTCATGCCGTCCTCCACACCTTCACAGGCGGCAGCAGCACTGGAAACCACTTTATGGATTGCCATTTCTTTTGTGTTTCATCAATTGAACAAATCCTCGTCATCAAACCCTCCTCCTGTGCCAAAAGTCGATTGCTGCATTTGCAACCAGTCCTGGCAATCCAAGGAATCAAGCCCCAAGGATTCGGGCTTTTCAAAATCCGATTGGCTCAGGCCGATGCGAGAATTCGCATAAACGTCTTTCATGTAGTAACCATAAATGGGCAAGGCTGTGTTGGCGCCCTGTCCGTAGCGCAGGCTGGAAAAACGGACGGTCGGGTCTTGGGCGCCCACCCAAATCCCCGTGACCAATTCAGGCGTCAGGCCC
The DNA here is from genome assembly GCA_965661765.1 of uncultured Flavobacteriales bacterium. Lineage (GTDB taxonomy): Bacteria > Bacteroidota > Bacteroidia > Flavobacteriales_D > Sanyastnellaceae > JBMYZL01. Next base: position 74,072 of record CBFIFE010000001.1, on the reverse strand, counting down.
ATGAACCAACCATCGGTGTGGTTTTGGGTGGTGCCCGTTTTGCCTGCCATGGGCACTTTGATGCCGTCGTAATCCCGGCTCTCAAGGTCCATGCGCAAACGAATGCCCGTCCCCATGCGCTTTCCTGTTTCGACATTGTACGCCCCGTCCACGACACCCTTCATCATCTCAACAACCGTTGCAGCCGTTCGCTTGTCAAGCCCTTGGCGAATGACCGGCTCTGGGGACCAAATCACATTGCCAAACTTGTCTTCAATTCGCGCGATGAATGTCGGCTTGATGTACACACCGCCGTTGACCAGCGCAGCATTTGCCGCAGTCATCTCCCGGACGGTGAGCTGGGCCGCACCCAGGGCAATGGAGGGCACATTCGGAATCTCCGATTCAATGCCCAAGGCATGAGCAAGTTGAATCACCCGCTCTGGGCCGTAGTCTTTGATCAGCTTGGCCGTGATGGTGTTCATGGAGTTCGCCAACGCATATTCGAGGGTCACCACATCGCCGTAGGCAAAATCGGAATTGTCTGGGCACCAATCTGGCTGGCCATCGGGCATTTCAAGGCAGGTGATTTGGTTCGGGTATTCGGTGCAACGGCTTTTGCCGTGTCGCAACGCGGTCGCATAGACAAATGGCTTGAAGACCGACCCCACCTGGCGACGAGACTGGGCAACGTTGTCGTATTGAAAGAACCGGTAATCAACGCCACCCACCCAGGCCTTGATCGCACCCGTTTCTGGTTCGATGGACACAAGCCCGGCATGCAAGATGCTCTTGTGGTACTTGATGGAGTCCATCGGCGACAACACCGTATCTCTCGGACCTCGGTGTGTGAAAACCTTCATCGGCACAGGCGAGTCAAATGCGGCATCAATTTCCTTTGACGTCATTCTGGCCCAAGTGTGGCTGCACCCCCCTTTCTCGGGATTGCACAACCAAACCAACTTGCCCTCTGAATCGGATTTGTCAATGTAATGCCCAGGCCGGTTGCACTCTGGACACAACTTTCCGGTGTACTTGAGGTGGCGATCACTCGCCCGCACAGCAGATGCCAAAATGCCATCGCGATCGCGCCGTGAAATGCCTTCATAAAAGGGCCACTCCGACTGTGAGCGACTGCGCAAATCTCGGTTCAGCGCTGCCTGCAATTCCCCTCCGAGATGTTCTGACACCGCCTGCTCAGCTGCTGCTTGCATGCGGCTGTCGATGGTGGTGTGGATTTGAAGGCCATCCCGGTACAAGTCGTAGGGGGAGCCGTCTGCTTTGGCGAGAAGAGGCAGTCCATCGGGTCCCTTTTGCTTCAACAAATCTTTGAGGAAGGCACGAAGATTTTCACGGAAATACGGCGCCGGTCCTTCGTCATGGCTGACCCTTTGGAAGTTCAAGCCCAGCGGCAATGCGCGAAGGGAGTCGTATGCCGCGTCGGTCAATTTGCCGTAGCGCTTCATTTGGCCCAACACCACTTCCCTGCGTTGCAAGACCAACTCAGGCCGACGAATCGGATTGTACAAGGCGCTGTTTTTCAGCATTCCCACCAACATGGCCGCCTCCTGTGTCTCCAATTCACCGACTTGCTTGTCGAAATAAATGTCAGCTGCGGATTTGATGCCGACCGCTTGGTTGAGGAAATCGTACCGGTTCAAATAGAGGGCCAAAATCTCCCCTTTCGTGTAATGGCGCTCAAGCCGCGCTGCGATGATCCACTCCTTCGGTTTTTGCAACAGGGCCCGTTCGATCAGCCCCGTAGAATCATAGGACTCGGTGAACAGCAGCTTGGCCAACTGCTGCGTGATCGTGCTGCCGCCACCGCGTTTGCCCAAAAAAGCCACAGCCCGACCGAAGGCATAAAAGTCAATGCCACTGTGCATGTCAAAGCGGACATCTTCGGTGCAAACCAAGGCATCCACCAATTCTTGGGGGAGCTCCTCGAAACGGGCATCGGCACGATTCTCCGAATAATACCGCCCAATCACACGTCCGTCTGCGGAGAACACCCGAGTGGCCAAATCCGTCCGCGGATTCGCCAAAGCTTCTGTATCAGGCAGGTTTCGAAAACTGGCGAGGGTCACCAAAGAAGCAATGCCCAACAAGGGGGCCAAACCGGCGAGCCACAGCCAAAAGCGCTGGCGTCCGTAGGAAGGTCTTGCGGTCTTGCCCTTCGGTCGGGGCGGCGATGTCGACTTTTTCTTTGCCATGAATTCCTTTTGCAAGATTAGGGATTTATTGAGGGAAGACCGCCCGACTCAAGGTGTACCTTTGCCGGTTATGGTGGGTTTGATCAAAGCCGCTCAGTTGTTGCTGAGCTTGTCGATATTGGTGGTGCTGCACGAACTCGGTCACTATTGGGCTGCCCGGGCGTTCAAAACCCGGGTGGAAAAGTTCTACCTCTTCATGAATCCTGGCTTTTCGTTGTTCAAGAAACAAATCGGTGAGACCGAATGGGGCATCGGCTGGCTGCCGCTCGGCGGTTATGTCAAAATCTCAGGGATGATCGACGAGTCGATGGACACCGAACAGCTCAAATCCGACCCGGAACCCTGGGAATTTCGGTCGAAACCAGCTTGGCAGCGCCTCATCATCATGCTTGGCGGCATCATCGTCAACCTCATCCTCGGCTTTGCCATTTACAGCATGGTCTTGATGGTTTGGGGAGAGACGGTGATCGAAACAAAAAACATTCCCTACGGCTTGGAATTCCATGAGAAAATGGAAGAATGGGGGTTTGAAGATGGAGACCAAATCGTGCAGCTCAACGATTTCCAGCCCGAGACCTACAACGAGCTCCGCCGCAAATTGTTTTTCGCCCCAGTTCATGATGTGGTGGTTCGCAAGCCCAACGGAGAAATGCGCGAGCTGCATTTCGAAGAGGAAATTGGCCAGCAACTGATTGACCATTCGGTTCGCTCCCCGATCAACTTGCGGTTGCCATTGGTCGTTGCAAGGGTGGAAGACGGCTCGTATGCAGACCAAGCGGGTTTGTTGGCCGGCGATCGAATGGTGTCCCTGAATGGGGTGCCCACATTTGCCTACGACCAGGTGGTGAGCTTCTTGCGCAGCCACCCGGGGGAGTCTTTTGAGTTTGTCGTGGAACGGGAAGGCCAAGGCCAAGTGGCTTTGACCGGACAGACGGACGAAACCGGTGCCTTTGGGTTCAACAATGCCATGCCCAATGCGCTCGATGATTTCACCATCACACGTCGAACTTACGGTCTTGGGGAAGGCGTTGTCAGCGGATTTCAATTGGCTGCCACCACTTTGCAGGATTATGTCCTTTCCATGCGGTTTCTGTTTTCCAAGTCCGGGGCAAGCCAAGTGGGCAGCCTCGTGACCTTTGGCAGCATCTTCGACGCCGGTTGGGATTGGGAGGTGTTCTGGCGGAACACCGCTTTCTTTTCGTTGATTCTCGCTTTCATGAACTTGTTGCCCATCCCCGCACTCGATGGCGGGCATGTGGCCTTTCTGCTCTACGAGATGGTGGTGGGTCGCCCTGCCCCAGAAAAATTCCTGGAGCGTGCCCAGATTGTCGGCATCGTGCTGCTTCTGTCGTTGATGGTCTTCGCACTTGGCAATGACATTTGGCGGCTCATCACGGGCCAATTCGGCTAACTTGGCCCCATGTCTGTCAATGACATCAACGCATACGGTTTGGTCATCGGCGGTTCGCTGGTGATCATCCTTTCTTATTTCGCAAACCTGCTGGCCAAGCGCACAAACATTCCCAGTGTGCTGGTGCTCATCGGGATGGGCGTCGCCCTTCGACAGGGCCTGAATGCCATGGGGCTCACCGGGATTCCGTACGAAGGCCTGGTCCTCGAGCTCCTGGGGACCATTGGATTGATTTTCATTGTGCTCGAAGCCGCGCTCGACCTCGAACTGAAGAAGGAAAAACTGCCCCTCATTTTGAAAAGTGCCAGCCTCGCCTTGCTTGCTCTGGCTGGCAGTTCGATGGGCATCGCAGCGCTGTTGGCCCAATTGATGGGGATGCCATTGTTTCAGGGATTGGTCTACGCCATCCCCTTGAGCATCATGAGCAGCGCCATCATCATCCCGAGTGTGGGTGGGCTGCACCACGACCCGAAGGAATTCATGGTCTACGAGAGCACGTTCTCGGACATCTTCGGCATCATGGCCTTCTATCTCTTGCTGGAGAACTCCGATGTGGCCTCGACACAATCTGTTCTCCTGAACATCGGTTCGAACCTGATTTTGACCCTCGCCATTGCCGTATTGGTCAGTTACTTGCTGGTCTGGGTGCTTCAGAAAATCACCAGCCAGGTCAAGTTGTTTCTGTCTGTGGCTGTGCTCCTTCTGATTTATGCCATCCAGAAGTTGTTGCACCTGAGCCCATTGATTTTGATTCTGATTTTCGGGCTGATGCTCAACAACCACCGGATTTTCTTTCCCGGCAATTGGCGCATTTTCAGACGGCAGCAGGAAGAAGGTCGCTTTGTTCACCTCTTGGACGACAAGCGCATGGAGAGCCTTCACCACGATTACCATTTGTTGACCCTTGAAAGCGCATTTGTCATTCGAACGTTCTTTTTCGTGCTGTTTGGAATGACCGTTTCGCTGGCCGCTTTGAGCAACTTGGATGTCTTGGTGGACGGCCTGTTGATTTGCCTCATCCTGTTCGCGGTTCGGTTGGTTTTCTTGTTGTTGTTCCAACGTCAGCAACTGTTCCCGCTGCTGTACATCGCGCCGCGAGGCCTCATCACCATTTTGCTCTTTTTCCAAATTCAATCCTCCTACCCGGAGTACCTCAGCCCAGCTTTCGACCAAGGGATCTTGCTGGTGGTGATTCTCGTGACGAGCCTGGTCATGACCGCCGCACTCATCCAACATGGCCTTGGCATTCGAGAAATCCCACGGGAGCCAGATACGGCTGCGCTTTCCCTGGATTTGGATCAACCCTCTACTGGCCCAGCACCCTCCTCGGAGGCCGCTGAAGACGAAACAGGCACATAGATTCCACCCGGGGAACGAACCACCCATCCCATCAATTCGAGTCGGGTGAGCAGCGATTGCACCTCATGGTCCGGTTGTTTCAGCGCTTCCGCGCAGGCCGCACGATGGGCTCCGGATTGCTTCATCAAAAACATCCACAACGACTGCAAAGCCGTCGGCAAGGCCTCCGCCATGCCCAGCAGAACCGGTGGGCGCTTCGAGACCCAGTGTGCAGCGCCTTTCAGACCTGACAAACGCGTCAACAACTCCCTCGGGTCTTCAAAGGCCGTGCCGGGGAAGGCGTCGATCAGCATTTGATTTCCCTTCCAACGCCTCCCACCGGCAGGGGGATTCAAAACAAACAGGTTCACGCCCATGTCCAACGCAATGTCCACCGAGATCATGGACCCCCCACGTTCAGGGCTCTCGATCACCACCAAAGTGTCCGCCATCCCCACAGCGATTCGGTTTCGCGCAGCAAAATGCCACTTCTGAATGGAGGAACCGACAGGGTACTCCGACAGAAGCGCCCCACCCGCCGCGACGATCTCAGCCGCCAACGGCGCGTTCAGACGTGGGTGAATGCGGTCCAATCCGTGGCCCAAACAAACCACGCCTCCCCCGCCCGACTGCAGCCCACCACGAAGAGCAGCTGCATCCACACCCGCGGCCAAACCGTTGACGACAGTGGCACCTGCCTGCCCCAACAAGACACCCGTGGTTCGGGCCATTGTCGCCCCCAAGGGGCTGCAGTTTCGCGTGCCCACAACAGCCACCAAATGTCGCTTCGTCATCGCCTTCGGATCGCCAAGGCCGAAAAGCACGACCGGCGCATCTGGCAACTCCCGCAATCGACGTGGGTAATCGGGGTCATCCAAACACATGGCCCATCCCCCGATGGCCTCGACATCGGTCAACTCCATGGTGGCCTGATCCCGTGCCATCCTCCAACCCGAATGATCCCGCCTCGCCCAATCCGCCAGCATCTCATCCAACGCTTCTCCCGCCGCCAATCGCTTGTGCAATTGCGCCAGCCCGACCCGCGGCATCTGGGCCGCCATTCTCCACTTTTCCGTCTGCCTCATGGGGCAAATCTGCAGCGGGATTTGGCCTGCCAACAGCATGACTTTGCAAACGCACCCGTTTCTTTTGTGAGTGCGCCCTGACAGGCGCATGCAAGTCCGCTGGATTCGTCGCATCTTGCACACATGATTCGCTTGTTGGAGAAATGGCTGGTGAGCGCCGCGTTTTGCGCTTGGGCCGCGACGTCAGTTTGGGGCCAAACCGCACTGCAAGGAGCAGTCACGGATGCCGCAGGAATGCCCATTGTGGGGGCGACCATTCAGTGGCTCAATGGACCAGAGCCGCAGGCGACAGCGAGTGGGCTGGATGGTTCGTTCGTCTTGGATTTGGCCTTGACGGAAAGCCAAACTTGCCGCTTCCGCTGCTCCTTCATCGGCTTCCAACCGGTTGAAACCGCTCAGACAATCCGCCCTGGCGAACGTGCAACATGGAACCTTGTATTGGAAGAAGTCGCGCTCGGCCTCGATGCCGTTGTCGTGAGCGCCGGCAGGTTCGAACAATCGGCCGCCGAGGTCACCGTTTCGCTCGATGTTTTGCCGCCGAGGTTGGTTGAATCGAAAGGCACAACATCTCTTGAAACTGCGCTGGAACAAAGCCCCGGCGTGAGCATGGTAGACGGCGAACCCCAGATCCGAAGCGGCAGCGGTTTCAGCTATGGCGCTGGGTCTCGCGTCATGGTGCTCGTGGACGATTTGCCTGTCTTGAGCGGAGACGCAGGCCGACCCACATGGGGATTCCTGCCGCTGGAGAACCTGGAGCAAGTCGAGATCATCAAAGGCGCTTCTTCCGTGCTTTATGGCAGCGCCGCGTTGAGTGGTGTGATCAACGTGCGGACGCGTTTCCCGGATGCCCGGCCTTTGACAAGGGTGAGCTTGCAGCACGGGGTCTTTTCCACACCGAGGTCTGCTGAGGCCAAATCTTGGGACGGCACCCACATGCAATCCAACCTCCGGTTTTTGCACAGCCAACAGCTCGGTGATTGGGACATCGTCGTGGGCGGAAATGTCCTGGCCGACGAGGGCTACCTCGCCCCGGTGGACAGCGGGGATTCCCGGGGCTATCGTCCCTGGGAGATCAACCACTTTGCGGCGGAAAAACGCGGCCGATTCAATGTCAATTTGCGCAAGCGCACGAGCCGCATTGCGGGATTGCAATATGGCCTGAACACAAATTGGCAGAAAAGCGATTTTCTGAACACGCTGATTTGGGAACAGGCTCCTCAGGCCATTTATGGCAGTTACGAAGGTGCCGCCACCCGAACGCGCCAGTTGGCGGGGACTGTGGATCCAAATGTCCAATATGTGCATGGCAATTGGCGCCATGTGCTGCGGGGGCGCTGGTTTCATTTGGTCAATGACAACGACAACGACCAAAGCAATGCTTCCGATGTCTTGTACAGCGAGTACCAAAGCGCCTGGCAGCCCACAGAGGGGTTGGATGTGACTGGCGGATTGGTTTGGAGTTCAACTTGGAGCGAAGCTGAATTGTACAGTGGCGGTGAAAATGGTGGCAGCAATCAGGCCAGCAATACCGCCGCTTTTTTGCAGGTGGATTGGTCTCCTGTGCCTCGCCTGCACCTGTCTGCGGGCGGGCGGTACGAGCACTTCACCATCAACGAGGAGGCGGAGGGCCGACCGGTTTTTCGTGCAGGTTTGAACTGGCAATTGGCAGAAGCCACCTTCATGCGCGCGAGCTGGGGTGAGGGATTCCGGTTTCCCACCATTGCCGAGCGATTCATTCGAACAGGTTTGGGGTCATTGCAGATCTATCCCAATTCGAACCTGCGGCCCGAATCCGCCTGGTCCGCGGAATGGGGACTCAAGCAGGGGTTCAAAATCGCGGGGTTCAAAGGATTCGCTGACGTCGCGGTTTTTCACCAGGCGTACAACGACTACATCGAATTCACTTTCGGGCCCTGGGGCGGGCCGGGTGCGCCATTGGCTGGTCTGGGCTTCACAAGCATCAATACGGGCGCCACGCAAAACACAGGGGCAGAAGCGAGCTTGCAAGGGCGTTGGACCCATGGCGAACACCAAATTGACATCTTGACCGGTTACACTTACACCCGCCCTGTGGCGTTGGAGCCGGATTTGGACTACAACCCTTTCGAAGGGGTCAACTGGATTTCATCCTACAACACAACGAGTTACGACACCACCAATGCCATCCTGAAATACCGTTCACAGCATCTTTTCCGCGGCGATGTTCAGTGGACTTGGCGGCGGTTGAGCGCTGGTTTGAGCGTGCGTTACCAATCCAATCTTCAAAATTTCGACGCAGCCTTTGTGCAAGTCGAACAGGAGGGCTTGGTGGAGTGGGGGCTGGAGGATTGGCTGGAGGACCACCCCGATTTGCCCTGGCTGGTGGACGTGCGGCTGGGCTGGACGGTTCGGCCAGGGCACCAATTCTCTTTGTTGGTCAACAACGCCGGCAATGCGGAGTATGCGATTCGGCCCTTGGCCATGGAGCCCCCGCGGCTTGTCCAAATCATGTACACACTCGAAGTGCAATGAGGGAACCATTGATCGGCATCATCCCGGCGCGGTGGGCTTCGAGCCGCTTTCCCGGCAAACCGCTCGCCATGATTCATGGCCAAACCATGATGGCAAGGGTGGTCCAGCGAGCGCTTGCAGCAAAAGTGTTCGACGATGTTTTGGTGGCCACTGACCACAGGGACATTGCCAGCGAAGCGAAGCGTGCCGGCGCTGCGGCCATCATGACCGATTCGGAAATTCCCAATGGCACCTTGCGCTGCCATGCGGCCTTGGTGCAATGGGAGGCGGAAACGGGCAAGACGGCCCGCGCCATTCTGAACATCCAAGGCGATGAACCTTTTGTGGACGCCGAATCGCTGAGGGATTTGGCCCAACTCATCGACCTCCCTGGTGCAGCAGTGGCCACCCTTGGGCACAACACCCGAGATGCCCGCCTCATTGCCGATCCCAATCGCGTGAAGGTCGTGACAGACTTGAAAGGAAAGGCCCTCTATTTCAGCAGAATGCCCATCCCTGCGGGTGAGGATGGGGCGATTTTGCATCATGGGCTCTATGCCTTCACGCGTGGCGCCTTTGAGGCCATCACCCTGCTCCACCCAACGCCCCTCGAAAAACGAGAGTCACTGGAACAACTTCGTTGGCTCGAGCACGGCTGGCGCGTGCAGGTCGGTTTGACGACATCGCCATCGCCATCCGTGGACACCCCGCAAGACATTGAAAGCATTGAGAAACTGATCGCCCTTGGTGGATTGGTCCCTTGACTGAGATTCCCTTTTCGCAACAACGCCTGAACATGCAAAATTCGCTATTCCTTGCCGCTTTGACGACCGCTATCTTTGCCGCCGGTTGCCAAAACACCCCATCCCCCGAGAAGATGTCTGACAAGACAAAGACCCCACTGACAGCCAAAGCATTTGGCGAAGCCCCCGATGCGGAGAAACAGCCGCACATCACAGAAATTCACGGCCAGACGTTGAGCGACGACTATTTCTGGATGCGCTTGAGCGACGAACAAAAAGAAGCAGCGGAACCGGATGCGCAGACCGAGGCGGTTTTGGACTATCTCCATCGCGAAAACGCCTACACAGAAGAGGTTCTGAAGCCCACAGAGAAGCTCCAAGAGGACCTGTTCAATGAAATTGTCGGCCGGATCAAGCAAGACGATGCCAGCGTGCCGCTCAAAGACAATGGTTACTGGTACTACACCCGTTATGAGGAGGGCAAGGAGTACGCCATTCACTGCCGGAAACCCGAGACAATGGATGCGGCCGAGGAGGTGATGATCAATGAAAATGATCGGTCGGAGGGCTTTGCGTACTATGCCTTGGGAGGGCGTGTGGTCAGCCCCAACAACCGCCTCTTGGCATTCAGTGAAGACACCGTGTCTCGCCGCGAATACACCCTTCGGTTCAAAGATTTGACCACTGGACAATATTTGGCCGATGAGATTCCGCAAACCACAGGCGGAGCAACATGGGCGAACGACAACAAGACCGTGTTCTACACGAAGAAAGACCCCATCACCCTTCGTTCTTATCGCATTTTCATGCACGTTCTGGGCACGGACGCGTCAGAAGATGTTTTGGTGTATGAGGAAAAAGATGAAACCTTCAGCTGCGGGGTGGGCAAGACCAAAAGCGATGCGTACATCATGATTGGCAGCTACTCGACAGTCAGCACGGAGTGGCGGTTCATTGATGCGAACCAACCGGCCGGCGAGTGGACGGTGCTTCAACCCAGGGAGCGGGATCTCGAATACAGTGTGGATCACATGGGGTCGCACTTTTACATCACAACCAACCGCAACGCGAAAAACTTCAAACTGGTCAAGACGCCTGTGGATGCCACGACATACGACCATTGGGTGGATGTCATCCCCCATCGGGACGAAACGCTGCTCGAAGGGATTGAGATGTTCAAGGAGTTTTTGGTGATTGAAGAACGGACGAATGGTTTGACCCAAATCCGACTCCGAGCCTGGGATGGATCAAAGGACGATTACATCGCCTTTGACGATCCTGCGTACATGGCTTACGTGGGCGGCAACCCCGATTTCGATACACGCAAACTGCGATTTGGCTATACCTCCATGACCACGCCAAACACGGTGTACGAAATCGACATGGTGACAGAAGAACGGGAGATGCTCAAGCAACAAGAAGTGCTTGGGGGCCAGTTCGACCCCGCGAATTACACCAGCGAACGCATCATGGTCACAGCGCGCGACGGGGCGCAGGTTCCGGTGAGCATCGTTTACCGCAATGGTGTCGAGCGGGATGGCAACAACCCCTTCCTGCTGTACGGGTATGGCAGTTATGGTTACAGCCTCGATGCGGGCTTCTCGAGCACGCGACTGAGCTTGTTGGATCGCGGCTTTGTCTACGCCATTGCTCACATCCGAGGCGGACAGGAAATGGGTCGGGATTGGTATGAAGACGGCAAGTTGTTCAACAAGATGAATACATTCAACGACTTCATCGATTGTGGGCGGGCGATGGTGGAGCTGGGCTTTACCACACCGGAGCACCTTTATGCAATGGGCGGCTCCGCTGGTGGCCTGCTGATGGGCGCAGTGATCAACATGGCCCCTGAGCTTTGGAATGGGGTCATTGCTGCCGTGCCTTTTGTGGACGTCATCAACACGATGCTCGACGAATCCATCCCATTGACCACGGGTGAGTTCGATGAGTGGGGCAACCCCAAGAATGCGGCGTATTTCGACTACATCATGCAATACAGCCCTTACGATCAGGTGGGCGCACAACCTTACCCCCACATGTTGGTGACGACTGGGTATTGGGACAGCCAAGTGCAGTATTGGGAGCCGGCGAAGTGGATGGCCAAGCTCCGCGATGTCAAAACCGACGACAACCTTCTCGTGATGCATTGCAACATGGAAACAGGGCACGGCGGGGCCTCTGGGCGGTTCAAGCGTTTCCGAGAAACCGCCATGGAATATGCCTTTTTCCTGATGCTTGAAGGAATCGATGCATGATGAAATACCGCCGGCTGACAACAGATGAGCTGGACGGACTGAAGCAAGAGTTTGTGCACTATCTCGCCCAGCAGGGAATTCCTGCCGAAGACTGGGCACGACGTTTGGTGACAAATGAAGGGGTTGAAGAACACCTCGACGGTTTCAGTGAATATTTTTTCGATCGTGCGACGGCCGCCATCACATTCCTCGAGCGACAAGATGGAGACACCACTTGGCTGTTCTCCTTCGGCGAGCGCGAAGCATCGCTGATTCGGCTGCAGATCGACAATCATGGCCAAGGCCAAATCGCAGGGACTGGCCAAAAGACCTTCGAGCCTGAAGCACGAGGTCGTGAGATCTTTTTGCTCTTGGAACAAGGGGCCCAGCCCAGCAAGGGGGAGAAGTTCGAAGCGGCGCAGGCCACGCTCAATCAATCGGGGAGCGAAAACCCACGCTGAACAAGCAAGTCGCGCACATCGAGCGGCCCTGGCAATTGAAGGTGCGTGGCCTGCAAACCTGCAGAAAGCGCACCTTCGACGTGCTGACGGCTGTCATCGATGAACCACGTCCGTTCGGGCGACAGACCGTGCATTTCACAAACACGGCGAAAAGTAGATGGGTGAGGCTTTCTCATGCCCAACTCATGGCTGTAGTGGACTGCTTCGAACCCCCCTCGCCACGCCGCCAGTGAACCCAAGTTTGTTTCGATCCAAGCCTCGAAGCGCCTGGCGTGGAGCACGTTGGTGTTGGAGAGGAGGAAGAGGCGGGTTTGGCTTGCCAAATGCATCAGCATCCCCAACCGATCTGACCGCATGCCCGTCAAAATGGAATCCCAAGCTGCTGAGACGGCCGACAGCGAAGTGCCCGGACGGCAATGCTGCTGCAACGCGCGCAAAAAGGCCTGCGGCGCAATCCCCCCCGTCTCGAGGTCGTCAAACAAATCTGACTGGTTGTCTTGGTGGTAGATGCCAGCGAAATCAGCCACGCCGAGCGCCGCAAAGGCACGCACGGGCGCGTCATAGTCGATGTCATACAAAACCCCGCCAAAGTCCAGAATGACCGCTTCGGGCAGCGCCGACGGTTGCCCGGACTCGGCGGTTGTCATCACAATTTCTTGAGCCAAACCTGGAACTCCCCTGCAGCCCGGATTTGGGCCATTTCTTGCCGAGCGGCATCCACGTCGGCAAAAGCGCCCAAAATCACCATGTTCAGTTCGCCCTCACCGGACCGAACGGCGGCATTCCAACCACTGGCTTTTGCCTCTGCGGCGTAGTCGACGGCATTTTTCGGAACGCGAAAGGCACCGGCAACCAGCCAATACTGCTCGTTCGCAACAGGCGCTGGAACAGGAGCGGATGGGTGCTCGAGCTTCTCTTGGCCTTCCTCCGCCTTCAATCGAATTCGGGTACCATCCGCACGGACCTCATCGGCAACAAAGTCATATCGAATCATTGCGGCATCCGTCACACTGCCCAACAAATTCTCCAAGTGATTGACGTCGAGCGTCTCTACAGCATCTGGCACATGAACCCCTTCTTCTGCAAACCTGGGCAGAAAAGCACTTGCCGCCGCCTCATGGCCTGCTGAACGAACCCAAGGAAAGGCGTGAAGCAATGAAGCGTCTTGTTGAATTCCCCAGTACGCAGAGCCTGCAATGACCGGAATGGCCAGGGCTGCAGCGATTTTGCGCCACATTGGGTGCACCGCGCGTCGCGCCGTTGGATCCAACGGCACCACCTGGGCAGGACGAGGCGCGGTCGCTTGGGCCTCCACGGGTTCCTTCAAGGACGCCAAGGACCGCAATGGAATGCGCTGCAAGCCGTAAGATTGCAACAACTGCTCCAAGGTCGGACTCGCCACGAACGCAACCGGGTCTGTCGGGGAACTGCGGAACAACCGGCCAACGTGCGCCAAAGTCACAGGATCCCCCGCACGCAGTGCCGCACGCATCCAGTCTGCCTCTCGCTCAATTTCGGCCAACGCCTGAGCGTAGGACAACGACCCTGTGGACGCCAAAACATGCGCCAACACGCCATCGTTGTGAATGAGCCGCTCATTGAAAAGGATATCTCGTGACGGGGGGGTCAATTCTTGCCGGTCTTCATCGTACCGCGCGGGACGTTGATTGCAAACAAAGCCACCCAGTCCTGGGATCACGACGCAATCGTGGTCTGAGAACAGACGATGCAGATGTTGGGAGATGAACCTCGGTTCAGACATGCCCCGAAAGTAGGGAAATCCGATGAAACGAACAGGCGATCAACGCACCAAAACCACATGGCCGTTCAGCAAACGTGGGCCATCCCGAAGTTCATGCCGAAGGCGCCAATTGTACACCCCATCGGGCAGGAAATGGTCGCCGGACTGGATTTGGTCATTTCCCAGCCACACCTCCTGCGGGTCCTCACTGAAAAACACCAAGTTGCCCCAGCGGTCAAAAATTTGGAGCTGGTAACCCCGCAGATGCTCGCCGGCCACCCGAAAAACGTCATTGACCCCATCATTGTTCGGGGTAAATGCATTGGGGACAAACGCCGGCGCAAACACGTCCACAAACACACTGTCTGAGCCGATGCACCCTTCCTCAGAAACGGCCAACAACTGGAAGGCCAGTGGCGCTTCAGGCCCTTCCAAGATGGGTTGGAGACAATCGGAACAAGACAACCCGTCGCTCGGCGACCATTCAAAGGCCACCGCCCCAAACACCGATCCCTGCAACAAGGTGGACTCGAAGAAATCCACGGCTTGGTCAGGGCCAGCATGCACCTCCGGCGCAGGCCAAACCTCCACCCACACCGTATCGCTCGCGCTGCAACCAAAGGCATCCGTCACATGAACCACGAAAGGTGTCGATTCCAGAGGCGATGCAACCGGGGTCTGGGCCGTGGGATTGTCGACCAGGTAGGCTGGAGACCAACTGTAGGCCGACCCCTCTGAGGCCTCCAGCACCAATGACGACCCTTCGCAAATCCACCCCCCACCGGCCGCGGATGCACTGGGACTGACAAAGGCCACCGCAACAGAATCCACGCCAACGCCACAGACGTTTGCGATTTGTGCGACAAATGTCATGTCCATCGGCGGCGCAGCAAATGGCGTGGGCGACAAGGGATTGTTGAGAAACTCTGCCGGCGACCACAGGTAGGTGTCGCCAGGCGAGGCCTGCAAATACAACCCTTGACCCGGACACAAGTATTCGGTCGGCCAGGTCACGCCTCCTGGGGTGCTGGTGACCACATTGACGGTCACTTCGCCCTCCTCATAGCACCCCTCTTCCGTGCTGACGGCCGCGGTGTAGGTTGTGGTGGCGTCCGGTGTCGCCGATGTGCTTTCCGAAAGCGGATCGGACAGCCCCACGGCCGGACTCCAAACCACATCGTCACCACCCGAGGCAACGAGATTCACCGTCTCCCCGAGACAAATCGTCGCATCATTCGACACACTGATGTCCAAGCTTGTCACCTCCACTGTCACGCTGTCGACACCCGTTCCGCAGGCGTTCGTTTCTTCCACATAGTAGGTGGTTGTGACCGCCGGAGTGGCCTCTGGCGTGGGGGTATCCGTGGCGTTGAGCGTCGGGTCATTTTGCCAGACCAAATCCGACCCACCCCACGCCTGCAACGTCACCGTCATGCCTTCGCAAATGGGTTCCACCAGATCCACTGTCGGTTGGGGCACTTCCTGGATGAACACCGAGGCCACGGCCGTGTCCGGCTCGAGGCATCCCCCTGAACCGGTCGGGTCAGACACGATCAGCATGATGTCCCACTGGCCTCCAGAATCGTAGAGGTATTCCGGGTTTTCTTCGTTGGACGTGTTCAGGTCGCCGAAGAACCATTCGTATTGCGTTCCCCCAAACGAATTGTTCACGAATTGAATCGGATCGCCCACGCACAGCCCGTCAGAATTGTCGATGTCGATGATGGCAATGAGCGAGCCCAAATTGAACTTGAACACCCCGAGGTTGCAATTGCTGGAGAGGTTGTTTTCGCTGTAGGCACCATCGGTGGTGGGGAAATCGTCAAATCCCCCACACCCCGCGCACACCGCCTGGTACACGGTGCCGTTTTTGTCAAACCGCGATGTCCCCCCATCGACATGCTCATTGGCAAAAGGACCACCGAGAAACGAACCATAGGTCAAATCCGTTCCCCCAGGCGCCAACACACCCAGCCAAAAATCGCTGCCATCCGTTGAGAATTGGTAGGCATCTGCCGTCGTCGGCATGCCATTGGTGGTGCTGCTGAAAGCATAGCCGCTGTTCGATGCATTCGTCGCCCCGCCCCAACCCGACAAATACACTTCGTCACAATCCGACACCAGAAAAGCGGTGGGGCTGATGTCAATGTCCGTTTGGTTCGCGCCGACGCGGGTGCACCACTCCAGCGCTTCAAGGTCGGGGCTGAAACGCGCCACGAAGGTGCTGCCGTTGGGGTTGTCGGCATAGACGCCGGGGCCGGAGATGGGGAGGGGGCCCCGGGTTTGGCCCATCAAAAAAGGATGATCCTCTGTATCGAGCTGAACGAAGTACGCCTGATCGTAATCTTGCGTGCCGAAAAACGTGGCCGCATCCACTGTGGGGAAAGCCCCACCGAGGTTCAATCGGGCCAAGAAAGCGTCCACATCTCCTTGCAAATCCGGCACGACTGCCCCCGTTGTGGTGATGAAATCCGCGCTTTTCGTCCCCCCGGCGATGTAGGCCAAATCGCCCGCGGCATTGAATTGAATGCCAAACGCCGCGTCATCATCCGCCCCCCCGATGTAGGACGAAAACTCCAGCGAAGCCAAGTTGTTCGACAAGCGAAAAATCACCCCATCGCTGCCGCCTTGCAAGACGGGTTCGAAGGCTTGAAACAACGGGAAATCGGGGCTGTTCGTGGAGGAAGCCACCCAAACGCCCCCGGATGGGTCCACGGCAATTTCTCCCCGACACACGTCGCCGTAATTGTAGTTGAGCTTCTCACCGATGTTCAGCCCGTCGTTGCCGGAACCACCTATGAAGGTGCTGGCGAGCATTGCACCATCCGGCCCACTCAGCTTGGTGACAAACAAATCGCAACCCGCGTTGTACGACCCGTAAAAATGGTTTGCGCCCAGGTCGATGTTGTCCCCTCCGATGAATGAGGTGCCCAAGGAGTTCGCGGTCACAGGAAAGGATGCCGACCCAGTGGTCCCCATGATGAAGATGTCCCCTGCGGCATCGGAAGCAATGCTGTGCGGGAACTCCATGTTGCCGCCACCGAGGTAGGTGCTGTAGTCGAGGGCGCTTCCGTCTTCGGACCAAACACTGATGCCCACGTCGAATTCACCCCCATTGAATGTGGCGTCGATGGCACCCGCGGTGGTGGGGTAGCCCGTCTCTCGGGCGCCGCTGCCACCAATGAGGCGGCCGTTGTCGTCATAACCCGCCGTGAAACCCCAGCTGTCCCCCGTTGAACCCACGAAACTGGCGAATTGAATTTCTGGGTCAATGACCAAGGGGCGGGTCGGGTCCATCGGGCCGTCGATTGCATACCGAACCTCCAGTCCGCCGCCTTCGGAAGGTGTCACGTCGCAGTGGCAAGGAACGGTGGTGAGGCGGGCCCCATGGGTTTGGTAACACCAGGGGGCAGATTCCGAAATGAGCCCCCACGGCGCGTCCTGACCACCCAAGGCATGGCGCAAGCCGCCCTCCCCGTCGGACGCCGAACGAGCACCCGTCATTTGCAATACAATGTCTGAGATGTCGGCGCCCGGGGCGAGGGTCCACGCGTACTTCGCGGCGTTGCGTTCCCCGCGAACCGGGTGCATGTGCAGGTCCACACCGGGCCAAACGCCACGATATGACAAGGATTGGCGAGACTGCAAGCCTTCTGCCCAACGGGAAGGGTCGCTGCCCCGGTAAAAATTGAAGCGTGTCTCCGCTGTCGGGTCCCCCCATTCGAGGTCGAAGGCGGTCGATCCACCGACGAACCGCACTTGCCAAACTTGCGATTGCAACGAGGTCTCCCCCATCACGGCCTCGTGCGCCGTCAGGGCATCCCAGCCCGGCCCGAAGACCTCTGCGCGCCATCCGTCGGCCGTCATCCAAAGATCGGCCGTCCCCATCCGCAACCGTCCCGTGACCTCATCCGGCCATTGCCCGCCGTTCGGCAGGAAACCACTGGGCTGCGCATGGTGGTCAGCGCGGAGGACGCGCGGGGCGTCGGTTTGGCCTGAAAGCGGAAGCCCACCAGCCCAAACGCACGTCGCCCACAACATCAGCTGCAATCGGTTGACCATCATCCCCCAAGATAACGAAGGAATCCACGCGGAGGTTGCCCGGACAACAGCTGGTTTCAACTCAACTCCTCCACCAGCAGTCGCATTTCGATGACTGGTGACATTTTCTCGTGGAGAATGCGATAAACGGCTTCGGCAATCGGCAAACTCACTTGGAACTTTTTGTTCATCTCGTGGATGCCTTGCGAGCCATTGAACCCCTCGGCCACCATGTCCATTTCCATGATGGCGCCCTTGACGCTGTACCCTTTGCCAATCATTGTGCCAAGTGTGCGGTTGCGGCTGTGCAAACTGTAGGCGGTCACGAGCAAATCCCCGAGATAGGGACTCTCCTTCACGTCCCGATCCACGCGATGAACGGCGGCCAGAAAGGCCTTCATTTCTTGTGACGCGTTGGATATCAACACACTCAGAAAGTTGTCACCGTACCCCAAGCCGTGGGCAATTCCCGCCGCAATCGCGTAGATGTTCTTGAGCACCGCTGCGAGTTCCGTGCCGAAAACATCTCGGCTGGTCTTCACGCGAATGAACCGATTTTCCAGCAAGTCCGCCAACACGCGGGCAGGCCCGAGGTCTGGGCAGGCCACCGTCAGGTAGGACATCTTCTCTCGGGCCACTTCCTCGGCGTGACAGGGGCCGGCGATGAGCCCGATTTGGTCATAAGGCGTCCCAAACTGCTTGTGCAGATAACGCGCCGGAATGCTGTCATATTCCACCACCATGCCCTTGATCGCACTGAACAACATCTTGTTTTCCAGCCCCGTCGGCCTGAACTTTTCCATGGTGTTGTGCAAGTGGATGGATGGAATGGCGAAAATGAGGATGTCGCTTTTGTCCACAATCGTCTGCATGTCCGTGCTGACGTCCAACTGAACCGGGTTGAAGGCAATGCTCTGGATGTAATGCGGGTTGCGCCCGTACATGGTGAGGTATTCCGCCGTCTCCTCCCGCCGAACCCACCAGTGCAAGGTGTCCACGTTGTTGAGCAGCATTTTTGCAATGGCCGTGGCCCAACTGCCGCTGCCGAGAAGTCCGATGGAAGGTTGTTTCGCCATGGTGATTCAGATGTTCCAAATGGGGGCCAAACGATCGGCGCCGAACCGCTCCACCATCACGTCGTATTGAACTTGCAAGAACCCCCGAGCGGCCAATCGCTGTTCTGGGTTCAATCCAATTTCGGATTTGCCAGCATCGTGAATCCGCATTCCAAAATCGCCAGGCCGTTCGCTCAGGCCGGCGAAGCGGTGAAAAGCGTCGAGGTGGGCTTGGCCATCCGGGCCGAACAGCTCCTCATAAATCAACTCATGCGCATCAGGAAACATGTCGTTCAGTCGCTCCACAGCAAGCGCATAATGTCCATTTGCAGCCCACCCCGCAATGAATCCACACTTGCAGAAATGCTCCAGGTCTTTTGTGGCCTGGTTTTCCGGACGCCTTCTGGAATGCTTCATCGCCGAATCAAGACGGGTCAAGGGATCCCGCCAAATCACAAAGGGCCTCACCTCGAAGTCCTTTCGCAGCAAGGCCACCAACTTCTCCAACTGCCGCTCAGGCTGATAGATGGCATACGGGGTGATGTCGCCCACCACCAGTCCCCGCGGATGCTCAGGGGTGGGCCGAGACCAGCGCAAAAACATCCGATGCATCGCCCCGGTGGACGCAAAACGCCAAAGAACCTTCCGACGCGGCTGGCCCAACAAAGGCTTGTCAAAGCTGCCCTGAACGCCCTTCCGCAAATGCTGGCGCAGCTGCAACTCACACTTGACGGATTTCCAAAACCTTCGGGGCTCCAAAATCAGGTTCGGCTTGCGTTGAAAACCACTGAGCCCCAGGTTCAACTCCTTGGTCAAGTTGTGCCGAAAAGCCGTATCCGGGTGTTGGCTCAAATGCGCATTGAGCCAGGTGGTCCCTGCTTTTTGAAAGCCCAGCCCGAGCAGAAAAATGGGTTTTTGTTGCACGGAGGCAAATGTAGGTCAGGCGCGGGTTAATTTGTGGGGAACGGGATGGTGGCGGTGGCGGCGAATTTGGCCTGAAAGCACAAGGGAAATCGTACCTTTGCAGACCAAATCCGGACCCCCATGAGCGACGACCTCCTCAAACAAGTCATCAGCCACGCCAAGGAGTATGGCTTCGTCTTTCCCTCCAGCGAAATTTATGACGGCCTATCTGCCGCATACGACTACGGCCAGTTGGGCGCTGAGCTGAAGAACAACATCAAGCATTACTGGTGGACGGCGATGGTCCGCATGCACGAAAACATCGTGGGCATCGACGCGTCCATTTTCATGCATCCGACGACTTGGAAAGCCTCCGGACACGTCGACGCGTTCAACGACCCGCTGATTGACAACAAGGATTCCAAGAAGCGCTACCGGGCGGATGTGTTGATTGAGGACCACATGGCCAAAATCGAGGCGAAGAATGAAAAGGACGTGGCGAAGGCGGCCAAGCGGTTTGGCGATGCGTTCGATGAGGCCCAGTTTCGCGCCACAAATGGCCGGGTGTTGGATCGTCAAAAGCAAATCGATGACATCCGCGACCGTTTCAAGGCTGCGATGGATGCCGATGACCTCGCTGGCGTCAAAGCTTTGATTGAGGATTTGGAAATTGCCGACCCCGACACAGGCAGCCGGAATTGGACAGATGTTCGGCAGTTCAACCTGATGTTCAAGACGGAATTGGGCGCAGTCTCAGGTGACTCGGGGATCATCTACTTGCGGCCGGAGACGGCCCAGGGGATTTTTGTCAACTTCCTGAACGTGCAGAAAAGTGGGCGGATGAAATTGCCATTTGGCATTGCCCAAATCGGCAAGGCTTTCCGCAATGAAATCATCGCCCGGCAGTTCATTTTCCGCATGCGGGAATTCGAACAAATGGAGATGCAATTCTTCGTCAAGCCGGGCACACAGGGCGAATGGTACGAATACTGGAAGGCCGAACGGTTGAAATGGCACAAGGCGCTGGGCCTCGGCGATGGCATGCACCGCTTTCACGATCATGTGAAACTCGCCCACTACGCCGATGCCGCCGCAGACATTGAATTCCGCTTCCCGATGGGATTCAAAGAGCTCGAGGGCATCCATTCCCGAACCGATTTTGATTTGCGGCAACACGAAGAGCACAGCGGCCGAAAACTGCGGTACTTTGACCCGGAGACGAAAGAGAGCTTTGTGCCCTATGTGGTGGAAACGTCCATCGGCCTCGATCGCATGTTCCTCGCCACCTTGTCGGCGGCCTATGCGGAGGAAACGCTGGAAGATGGTTCGGCCCGGACGGTGCTGAGAATCCCTGCACCGCTGGCCCCTGTGAAGGCCGCGGTCTTGCCCCTCATCAAAAAAGACGGTTTGCCCGAGAAGGCGCGCGAGGTGTTGCGCATGCTGCAACTCGATCACAACGTGCAGTATGACGAAAAAGACGCCATCGGCCGGCGGTACAGGCGGCAAGATGCCATTGGAACACCCTTGTGCATCACCATTGACCACGACACCCTGACCGATGGCGCCGTCACGGTGCGCGACCGCGACACCATGACCCAAGAACGCATCCCAATCGATGCCTTGTCTGGTGTGGTCCACAACAAAGTGGGCCTCGCCCAACTGTTTCACTGAAATTCTGATCGCACAATGAGTTTGTTGCAAGACCTTGATTTGGCCGGTCGCCGCGCCTTGATTCGCGTTGACTTCAACGTCCCTTTGAACGAAGCCCGGGAAGTCACCGATGATACCCGAATTCGCGCGGCTTTGCCCACGATTGAACACGTGTTGAGCGAGGGCGGCGCTGTGGTGCTGATGTCTCATCTCGGCCGGCCCCGAGGGCGGGAAGACGCCCTCAGCCTGCGGCACATTGTGCCTGCGGTGGAATCCCTCCTCGGACGACCGGTGGTGTTTGCCGCAGATTGTGTGGGCGATGCCGCTTTGGATGTCACCACGGGATTGCAACCGGGTCAAGTGGTGATCCTCGAAAACCTGCGCTTCCACAAAGAAGAGAAGGCGGGCGATGAATTCTTTGCTGGCCAGCTCGCCGAAAACGGCGATTGCTACATCAACGACGCTTTCGGCACCGCGCACCGCGCGCACGCATCCACTGCGGTGATCGCGAAGTTTTTCCCACAAGACAAGGCGCATGGCCTGCTGCTGGCCCGCGAAATCGACGCGCTGCAAAAGGTCCTGGCCCATCCTGAAAAGCCCCTGACAGCCATCATCGGTGGCGCAAAAGTGAGCTCAAAACTCGGCATCATCGAACACCTCATCGGGCGGGTGGACCGCTTGATTGTGGGCGGCGGCATGGCCTACACGTTTGTGCAAGCACAGGGCGGAAACATCGGCGAGAGCCTCGCGGAACCCGAAATGCACGCCCAAGCTTTGGCCATTTTGGAAAAAGCCCGTGCCGCAGGCACGCAATTGATGTTGCCCACCGACACCTTGGCAGCCGATGCGTTTGCCGCAGACGCCAACACACAAATTGTGCCCACCCATGCCATTCCAGATGGGTGGATGGGCTTGGACATCGGTCCGACAACCACGGCCACTTTTGTGGAGGCCGTCCTGACGTCCCAAACCATTCTGTGGAACGGCCCCATGGGGGTCTTTGAAATGGCCGCCTTTGCAGCTGGGACCAACGCTGTTGCCCAAGCCTTGGCCGATGTGACCGCACACAAAGGGGCGTTCACGCTCATTGGGGGCGGGGATTCCGTGGCGGCCATCAACCAAGCCGGACTCGCCCAGCAGGTAAGCTACGTCAGCACCGGCGGGGGAGCGATGCTCGAATACCTTGAAGGCAAGGTGTTGCCGGGCGTCGCCGCATTGAAGGATTGAGCGGCATCAACGTTCGATCACTTCTCGCATCACGAAGGAACTTTGGACCGTTCCGATGTTGTCCATCGCAGCAAGTTTGCGTGAGATGAAATCGTGGTAGGCGTCCATGTCCGCCACAAAAACGGCCAACAAGTAGTCGAATGACCCGGCGATGTGGTAACAGGAATGGACTTCCTTGAAATCACCGATCCTGGCTTCGAATTCCGTCAAGTACCGCGCATCGTGTTGTTTGAGCTGGACGTTGCAAAACGCTCGGATCTGCAAGCCCAGCTTCCTGCGATCAATCCGTGCGGTGTACCCCTGAATCAATCCATCGGCTTCCAACCGCCGCACCCGTGTGAAGACGGCCGATCGGCTCAATCCCGTCTCCTCCCCGAGCGCCTGCATGGACTTCCGGCCATCCGTGCGCAAGGCATGGACCAAGGCCCGATCCAATGCATCCAAGGTCACCGGCTGCATTTTGTTCCGCAAGTTGTTCATTTGAGACGAAATTACAGAACGTTTTATTCGTTTTAAGGCCATGAACAACCGTTTGTTCTGCAAGTGATCCGTTTTGCCCCCAAATCGCCGAAATTCCACACATGCCACACCTCGAAACTTCGGCGCCCTTTGCCGGGCATCGGCCGGCCGATCACCTCGGTGCCGTCAAACCGCCACTTCACCCTGCGAGCACCTTTGTTTTTCCTTCAGCGGAGGTCGGGGCGGCTCACCTTGAAACCGCTTACGGTGTACCCGGTGCCAAAGCGCCCGAATCGCCAGGATACATCTACAGCCGCCTCTCCAATCCGACATTGGAAATGGCCGAACAACGGCTCGCGGCTTGGGACGAATCCGCATCAGCTGCCTTTTTTGCCTCTGGCATGGCCGCCATTTCCACGGCGTTGCTCGCTTGGTCGGGGGCCGACCGCCCGGTTTGGTATTGCGGACCGTTGTACGGTGGCAGCGAGCACTTCATCCGGGACATTTTGCCGGCTTGGGGCGTGCAAGTGCACGAGTTGTCCGCATTGTCCGCATTGGATGATGCCTTGGCGGCTCATTCAGGCCAAATCCCTGGCATTCTCTACCTCGAAACCCCTGCCAACCCGACCTTGCAACTGCACCGGATTCGCGTGGCCGCCAATTGGGCTCGCCAGCACGAACGTCCAGATTTTCCCATCCAAGTGATTGTTGACAACACCTACATGGGGCCCATCTTGCAACGCCCGCTCGCCCTTGGCGCAGACCTTCTGGTGTACTCCGCCACCAAATACATCGGCGGACACAGCGACCTTGTGGCCGGTGCCGTCAGCGGTTCCGAGGATGCCGTGGGGCGGGTCCGGGAGTTTCGCCATTTTCTCGGTGGTGCAGCGGACCCACACACCGCATGGATGCTCGCCCGAAGCATGGAAACACTGGCCATTCGGATGGAACGACAACAAGCCACCGCTGGCATTGTCTTCGATTTTCTGCGCCAACACCCAGCCGTTGAGCGGCTGTTGAGTGCTTGGCCTGCGGATTTGGAAACCGAGTCGGACCGTGCGATTGCAGCAGAACAAATGCAGGGGGGCGGCGCCATGGCCGCCTTCGTGGTGCGCGGCGGGAGGCAGGCTGCATTCAGCGTTCTGGACAAACTTCAGCACTTCCAACTCGCCGTGAGCCTCGGCTCGACCGAATCATTGGCCGAACATCCAGCGAGCATGACGCATGCCGGTGTTCCCCCTGAAGTCAAAGCGGCGCATGGCATCACGGAAGGCTTGATTCGAATCAGTGTGGGGCTGGAACACCCCGACGACTTGGTTGCGGACCTCGCCCAGGCGCTGGCGCATTTGTGACCATGTGCGAACAACCGTTGGACGGGCGCAGTTCACTCGGACAAGCGCGCGGCAATCACCCCCATCAACGCCCCCAACGACCGGCCTTCCGAAGTTCCTGCCCACACTTGTCGGCCCGTCTGACAGTCCACCAACTTTGCTGAAAAGTACGGCGCACCAGCCACGCAACTTTCCCGCAACAACACCACCCCTTCTGCGCCGGCAAGCAACCCCGCCTCGACGAAAGAATCCTCATTGAACAGGCCATTCATGCCGCGCGCAGATTCGTCCAAAACGGCATCCATGTCCCTGCGCTCGAGCACGTCATAGTGGCGAAGCAACCGCACACCCGCCTGTTCTTCGAGAATCACCGGATCGTCCGCACCCCGGCAATTCCGCGCATCCACAGCCACAACAAAAATGTTCCGAATGGCCGATTCGGTGTCTTTGATTGTGACCACAACACCGTCCACCTTGCCCGCTTCTGCAACGGCAGCATTGGAATGATCCGGCGCGGCATCAAAATCGGGCTCCAACCGGTACTGCACCACAGCTGGGTAATCCAGAGCCCACACCAAGGGGAACACGAAAAAACAGCCGGCAATGATCGCCCCAGCGTTGCCAAACTCCAACCGCTTCACAACGTCGTGCTCTGCGACATAGCCGTCTTTCTCCAACATGACACCCAAGTTGTAACCACTGATTTTGCGGTCGGTGTGCTGGTACGGGGTCTTCCCCACCAATCGGCCATCAATGGAAACATAGGCTTGGGGCGGGTCTGAGGTGATGAGCACGCTGCTTTGACAACTGCACAACAACACAGCGCTTGCCAAAACCCAAGCGACCCCTTCGACCCAAAAACGCCCCATGATCAAGCTGTTTCGACCGCCTGCAAGGTGAACTCAAAGCGCTCCATAATGGCATTTGCCAGGAGCTTCTCACAGGCCTCCTTCACCATCTTGATGGCATCTTCTTCTGTCGCAGCGTCGACCGTCAAGGTGATGTGCTTGCCGATGCGAACGTCGGAAATGGCAGCCAAACCGATGTTTTTCATGTTGTTCGACACCGCCTTTCCTTGAGGGTCAAGGAGGGCTGGCAGCGGCATGATGTCGATGGAAGCGCTAAATTTCATGGTGTTGCGGTTGTATGGGTGGGTTGAATTTGGCCTGGCCAAATCCGCCCCATATCAAGTACAAAAGTAATGCCAACAACACGCCCACCGGCCACGCCTCAGCGAAAAATCCGGCAGCGGTGCCCAGCGCCAGTGCCACACCGAAAAAAGACCAACGCAATTTGTCATACGCCGGCGATTTTCCCCAACTTTTCAGATCCATCATGCGCTTTTTCGAGACCATCATCAGCGGGATGGCCGTCGCTCCGATGAGCATGGCGAGCCCCATGAAGGCCAAACCTCCCGTGCCATACAGGCCCGGTGCGCCATACATGCTATAATGCGCCCCGAGCATCAAGGTGCCCCACCACCACAGTGCCCCTGCCGGCGCTGGCATGCCTTCGAATCCCAAATGGTGTGCAGGCGCTTCTGCGGCCGAAACATTGAACCGGGCCAAGCGAAAGGCAGCGGCCGCGGCCATTGTCAATGGCAACCACTGCACAATTTCTGGAAGCCCCGGCGCCCAGCTGTGCATCAATGTCACGCCCACCAGCGCTGGGGCCACACCGCTGGTGACGACATCCGCCAAGCTATCCAGCTGGACACCCAGCGGGCCCGCAACGCCCAACTTTCGGGCCGCCCAGCCATCAAAAACATCGAACAATACGGCCAATAGCCACACCCCGGCAATCAACACCAACCCCTCACCCTCCAGCGTTGCCAGGTCCCACCGGATGGGCTCTTCGGACCACTCCCCGGCTTCAATGGGCCATGCCCGGCACCTGCCCTGGCCGAGATCGGGGCCACGAACGATTGTCCAGCACACCACAACCCCACCGAGCAAATTGCCCATGGTCAGGGCATTGGGAATCCACTTGACGCCTTTCACGCCGCGAAGGTACATTTCGTCCTTTCGGAATTGTAACCCTGCCCGGAGTTTTCCGTATATTTGTCAACCCCACAGGGGAATGGTCCGATGGCCGAGTGGCTAGGCTCAGCTCTGCAAAAGCTGCTACAGCGGTTCGAATCCGCTTCGGACCTCCAACAGATCCGAAAAGTTCTGATTTTCGTGTTTTGTTTCTTTTATTTCTTTTTTCAAATCCGACAAAATCATCGAGGAGAGGACAAGAAATATTCGAATTCCATTTGGCACAACACATCGTGCCTGGACAAACCAAAAAAACAGCTGAAAAAATGCGTTTCAACATGTTGAAAACGCGCTATTCACATTTCATTTGAGACCATTTTACCATAGGATTCAAACAATCAATATATTGGTTTTCAATCTTTTGACTCATAATTCTTGCGACTCCCTTCTCGAGGAGATTCAAAGGGAGCCCACACATCAGAAAAATGTGCATTCGGAGATTGGCACATTTTGCATTCACACAATTGAACACGATTGAACACAATTCAACAGGCTTGGTCATTGTGTTTGGTATAAGTTTGGTCCATGCCAAGAGCACACGTCGATTCCAACCAACCTCATTACGACCGAGCGGTGCACGCGTTGCGCAGCGACGTTGTCCGCAAAGTGGGCTTTGATGTCCGCACGGTCAAAGAGTGCAAAATCCTGTCTGGGGAAATTGAACGGTTCGACCGCCGTTTCCCCCTTGCCGTGAGCACGCTGAGGCGATTTTTCCAACTGATCGCCTCGGACAGCAAATTCTCCATTTCTACGCTGAACACCCTGGCGCGATTTGCAGGAAAACGGGCATTCAGTCATTATTTGGACCTGACAAAGGCCGAGAGTCTCAGCAGCAATGACCACATCGGGACCGAATCGTTCCAGCAACAAGACGGGATCCTGCCTACTCGCCTTGAACAACTCATTGACATCCTCGAGCTCGCGCCTTATGCGGCACCCGGCTCCGATTTCTTGCACCAACTCGCCAAAGCTGCCGCCAGCACCTATGCCTCCGATCACAAGATGACCCCCGAACTGATTGAGCGGCTCACCACCTCCAAAAGGCTGCGTGCTGTGGTCATCGAAAAGTACCCACCCCTGGATTGGATGGCACCCGGGCAGAACGGCGCACGCCTCATGGAGGCTTACTTGCAGATGGCCACCCAACAGGAGGAACGCGATTATGCTGTTGGGCTGCTCGCCCAGGGTGCACTGTTCGCCGGTGAATTGGGCATTTGTGAGAATTGGCTCAAACATTTCGGCGGCATTCACCGCGGGACACCGGCTCCGCCCATCCACCAAAGCCGTGCATGCGCCGTTCAGTGGTTGCTCAGCTCCTGGAATGCAAACGTCGCCATGAAAGCGAAGGCTCAACGGGATTTGGCAGAAAACATCGCGCCAGCGGACCCCACCACTTTTCCGGCCTTTGCGACAGCCGCCGTCCGCGTGATTCTGATCAGCGGTCACAAGGATTTGATTCAAGCCACATTGAAGGTGTTTGAGGCCGCCATGCGGCAGGCAGAACTCCAATTGGAGGCGTCTCACGCTGTGCATGCGTTGAATTTGGAATTGGCGTGGTTGGCCTACTTGTCTGGCGAAACGGATTTGGCCATTGACAGCGTCAACAAAATCAACGAACAGTCCTTCGCTGCGCACGACCGCTCCACCTGCTTGGTCCTCTGGCACACGCTGCACGGGCATTTGACCAGCGATGCAAAAGAGCGGAGCCAGCACTTCCAAGCGGCAGAAAGTTGGGCCCGCCGGATGAACTGCCTCAGCCTTCACAGCCATTTGTTGCTGGCCGCACCAGTGCTTTCATCGGCCGAAACCCTGCGGTCGTTTCCCCGGTAGCACGATGCAGAAGGCGCTTCATGCCGTACCTTCGAGGGCCATGAAGCGGACGAGAATGTTCTGGACAAAAATGCTCTTGATGCTGGCAGGCATGGGCACAAACGCTGCGATTGCCCAGGGGGAAGTCATTGATCAACCCGAGACAATGCCGATTGCCATCAGTTGCGAGGGATTGGAGACGCCTGAAGCCAGGGACCAATGCACAGCCGAGCAGCTGACCCTGCATGTGGTGGAACATTTGGATTACCCGAAAAAAGCGCGGCGCAAAGACATCAGCGGGCTTGTGATTGCGCAGTTTGTGGTGGACGCCTCCGGCCAAATTCGAGATGCCGAAATCCTCCGCTCACCCGACCCGATGCTCAATGACCCGGCCATCGCGGCCATTGAAAGCATGCCGACCATGCGACCCGCACAACAAAAGGGAAAGAACGTCTCCGTCCGTTATGTCTTGCCCATTCGGTTTGTTCTGAACGATTGATGACCTGATGCTGAAACGGGGTTCATTTTGTGGCTTGCTCGCCTTGTTGCTCTGGGGATGTGATGGCAACAAGGCACCTTTGGTTGTGCTCCAGGCGCCGCAAGCCCCGGCGCAAGCGGACCAAGTGGTGCGGAAGGAAGTTCGACGGCTGGCCTTTGGCAGTTGTGCTGCGCCTCGGGACTCCATGCCTGTCCTTCGGGTCGCACAAGGGTTGAGGCCCGATGTGTTTGTGTGGTTGGGCGACAACGTCTATGGGGACACGGACAACATGGACACCCTGCAAAGCCGCTACGCCGCGCTCTCCGAATCGCCCGATTTTCAAGCCCTCAAGGCCGACGTTCGAATGATGGCCACTTGGGATGACCACGACTACGGGCTCAATGATGCTGGCAGGCACTTTGCCCAGAAGGACGCTTCGAAAGACGTTTTCTTGTCGTTTTGGGAAGAGCCCAGGACCTCCCCACGGCGAACCCGGCCAGGGGTTTACACCAGCACCCTCTTTGATGGCGCCCGGGCCGATGTCCACGTCATTTTGTTGGACACCCGCACCTTTCGGGATGACCTCAGGCCGGGGAAAGGGATGGAGCTCGTGGCTGCCGACGGGACCATCTACGCCGCCGATTGGATTCCGCATGAGGGGGCCGACTCCACCTTGTTGGGCGCGCCCCAGTGGGACTGGCTCGAAGCGCAACTCGCCGTGCCTTGTGACATTCGGGTGATCGGCACCTCTACCCAGTTCGGGGTCGCCTACAATGGCTACGAGTCTTGGGCCAACTTCCCACACGAACAACAGCGAATGGTCGCATTGCTCGAAGCGGCAGCGGCCAGCCGCTTGGCCGAGGGGGACCCGCCGGTTGCCACCTGCTTCATTTCGGGCGACGTCCATTATGCAGAAGCATCCCGAATGACCCTTGGGGCCGATGGCCAGGCTGTTCCGGAAAGTTTGGCCCCGATTTGGGACATCACCTCCAGCGGAATCACCTCCACATGGTCCTTCGCAACCCAAAACACCAATCGGGCAGCGGGCCCTGTGATGGAAAACAACATCGGCTTGTTGCGGTTCATGGACAACGATTCGTCATGGATCACTGCGGAAATTTGGGACGCAACCGGTGAACGCCGCATTCTGGAAGTAGCGGCCCCGCGTTGAGGCCAAGGTGTTTTCCACTACATTTGCACACCTTGCGTGTTTTGTTGGGATCGGCACGCACCTTGTCAACATTGACGTTGACTCGTTTCACAATCCGGACCCGACACGTGTTCCGCACACGTTTTTGTGCGGGTAGAATTCCATTCGATTGTTAACATTTCAAGATTTGGGCTTGTCCGCACCCGTTTTGCGTGCGCTAGAGCCCCTGGGGTATGAGAACCCCACCCCCATCCAAGCACAAGCGATTCCGCACGTGTTGGAGGGCAAAGACGTTTTGGGCTGCGCCCAAACCGGAACCGGCAAAACAGCGGCGTTCGCTCTGCCGATGATTGAGCGGCTGATGGCCCGGGAAACGGGAAAAGGCAATCGGTCTGTTCGCGGGTTGATTTTGACCCCGACCCGAGAACTGGCCACACAAATCGCCGACAACCTTCAGGTTTACAACAAGTTCACAGGCCTTCGGCACGCGCTGATCTTCGGCGGCGTTTCCCAACATCGCCAAGTAGAAGCCCTGCGCCGAGGAGTCGATGTGATTGTGGCCACCCCTGGGCGGCTCTTGGATTTGGCCAACCAAGGCCATGTCCACATGGAAAACCTGGAGTTTTTTGTGCTCGATGAAGCCGACACCATGCTCGACATGGGCTTCATTCATGACATTCGGCGCATCATTCGTTTGCTGCCCGACGACCGCCAGAGCCTGTTTTTCTCAGCGACGATGCCGCCGAGCATCTTGGCTTTGTCATCATCCATCCTCACCCTGCCCGTGAAGGTGGAGGTGGCACGGGTCAGCTCTGCCGCTGAAACTGTTGAGCAGAAGTTGATGTCTGTATCGCAGGTGGACAAGCGAGACCTGTTGGTGTCGATTCTCGATCGACCCGAGGTGACTTCCGCCTTGGTCTTCACGCGGACAAAGTATGGAGCAGACAAGGTGTGCAAGCACCTGCAAAAGTTTGGCATCCGCAGTGAGGCCATCCATGGAAACAAATCCCAACCGCAGCGAGACCGGGCCATGAACGGTTTCCGCCAAGGAAAAATCAATGTGCTGGTGGCCACCGACATCGCCGCCCGCGGCATCGACGTGGACGAACTGAGCCACGTCATCAATTTTGAGGTTCCGAATCTGCCTGAGACATACGTTCACCGCATCGGTCGAACGGGCCGAGCGGGCGCAACAGGCATTGCCCTGACCTTTGTGAATGAATCCGAAGAGCGCGCCTACATGCGAGACATCCAAACTTTGATTCGCAAGGAAATCGAAGTGGACGACACGCACAAATGGCACATGGACATGCCGGAGATCGGGATGAAACCTGACCGCAATGCACAAGCTGCCAATCGCAACAAGAAAAGCAGCAATGGCGCGGGACGGCGCAAACCGCAAAGCAATGGCGGAAGCAATCGCCCCAAGGGAGAAGGCGGAGGACCTTCTCGCTGGAAGCGCAACAAACGGTCGACATCGTCGTCCCAGCGATAACTCCGACACACACAGATCTGAAAAAGGCCTCATGCATTTGAGGCCTTTTTTGTGCATCGTCCTTTGCAATTCCGTCACAATTCCCTTGCGTTCGCTTGCAGAGAACGCCACAGAAACATGAGCTTGCCTTGATTCGGCAACGCGGGTTTGCTTGCATTTTTGCTGTCCATGCAGTGGCACTCCCGTGTAGGACTGATTGTGTGGATTGGCGCAAGCGCCGCTTGGATGGGCTCCCGTGCCATTGCTCCATCCCACTCCATTGTGCTTCCACATGCTGCAGAAAAGGGTGTCATGCACATCATTCCAGCAGGTGGTCCCATGCAAATGCCCATCATCCGACCTGAACAAACCGCCCCCCAAACCTTGTTCACCTTCGCCATCGTGAGTGACAGAACGGGCTGGCACCGGCCTGGGGTCTTCGAATCGGCCATGGCCCGTTTGAATTGGCTTTCACCCGACTTCGTGATGAGCGTTGGGGATTTGATTGAAGGGTATTTGCCCTTGAGTGGGCGAACCCACAGACAATGGGATGAAATCACCGACATCGTGGGCGAATTGAAGATGCCGTTTTACTTTGTTCCCGGCAATCACGATTACACCAATGAGGTTCTGGCGAAGGTTTGGCGCGATCGATGGGGCGCCGATCACTACGCCATGCGCAGGGACAATGTGCTGTTTTTGTGCCTGAATTCCGAAGAAGAAATGCGCGGAGCAGACGATGGCGGCGTGGGCGAAAGCCAATACCTCTTTGTGCAGGAGCAACTCGAACGGCATGCTGATGTGGACCACATTTTGGTCTTTATGCACCAGCCCCTCTGGGCCATGGATCCCAGCAAAACCGGCTGGTGGCCCGACATCGAAGAGTTGCTCGAGGGATGCCCCTATTCCGCCTTCGCTGGGCACGCACACCGGTACATGAAGCTGGAAAAACCCAACGCCAATTGCTACACCCTCAGCACAACTGGCGGGGGAAGTCCGCTGCGAGGACCTGAGTTTGGGGAGTTCGATCATGTCGCGTGGGTGACGATGACCACAGAAGGCCCCCGGGTGGCGAACTTGCTCCTGGAGGGAATTTTGCCAGATGACGTTCGTTCGGTGTCGACAGAGGAGGTTTTGGCCCAAATCCAGGCCAGCCGCCCCGTTCGCTTCGAAAATCAAGTGAACATCGCCCCGCTGATTTCGGACGAAGCGCACGAAGAAGAGCTTCGGGTCCAATTCCACAACCACCGGGACGTGCCGGCATTTGTGGAGTTGAACGTGCAGCACAATTGGGATTTCGAAGGGCACTGGTCCCGTGAACGGCTTGAAATTCCAGCGGGCGGCTTCAGGACCGCCGCACTGCGAATCCGAAAAAAATCACAAAGTCATCCGCTGCCTGATGCCGACCTGACATTCACCTCAACCTATGTCTATCAAGGGGATGAGGCCATGCCTCAACTTCGGCTGCCGATGAAATGGACGGTGTTCGGCGGTTGAGGCATTGCGGAATTTTGCACCTTTGCCGGGCATGAACACACAACGGATTCTCATCGGGGTGAGTGTGGTGTTGGGGGTGGTGTGTGTGGGTTTGGTTTACCAAATCTTCCAACAAAACGCCACCATCGAAACCGCCCAAGAAAACCAGGAGCAGCTGACGCTCGAACGCAATCAGTTGACTTTTGACCTTGAAAAAATGCGTTTCAGCTACGATACACTTCAGGTGGAAAACGACCTGATGCTGGCCGAAATTCAGGACCAACGCGCGAAAGTGGACGACCTGATGAATCGGGTGAAAAACCAAAACTGGTCCCTCGCAAAGGCAAAAAAAGAGGCCGAAACGCTGCGCTCCATCATGCAAGGCTACCTGGTGACGATTGATTCGCTCAACCAACTGAATCTTGCGCTGATTGACGAAAATGAGGCGATGCGGGAACAGGTGGCGACCGTGGAAGACCGCAACCGGAAATTGCAACAACGGCAGGAAAACATGGAAGAAATCATTTCCACCGGCCAGGTTTTGCAGGCGGCGGAGGTCACGGTGCAGGCGATTCGCGTGCTCGATTCCGGGCGACAGAGAGACACCGACCGAGCATCCCGTGCGGACATGATTCGTGTGTGCTTTGCCCTGCTCGAAAACCGCATTGCCGAGGCGGGGCGCAAGCAGCTTTACGTTCGGTTGGTCGATGCGACTGGCCAAGTGCTGAAGCCCGCAGATGATCTCCCATCAGCCACTTCCTCAGGCTTGCCCATCTCAGCCGCCCGAAGCATCGACTATGCCAACGAGCGCCTGGACGCCTGCATTTTCTTCTCCCCCGCCACACCCCTTGCAGAAGGGGTCATCGCCGTGGAAGTTCTCGAGGAGGACGAGGTGATCGGCCGGTCGGAGTATGCCTTGCGCTGAGCCATTGGGGCGCGTTCGTGAAGTTCCCCCCCGCAACCGTGAATTGAGCCGCGGCAAAAGCGTCCCATCCCGTTTCCTTTGCCCCCATGGAAAGCATGACGAAGGGAGAATTGGGGCGCTGGGGCGAAGACATGGCCGCGGGGCATTTGGTCGCTTGTGGACATCGGGTGTTGGCGCGGAACTGGCGGCATCGCCGTTGTGAAATAGATTTGATTGCCACAAACGGAGACCAAACCATCTTCGTCGAGGTCAAGGTTCGCTCCTCCACCGCATGGGAACAAACGGAGGAGTTGTTGTCATCGGCGCAAAGGCGGCGGTTGATTCACGCTGCTCACGCTTTTCTGCGGTCGCGGCAAGCCATGTCTGGAGCGCCACGATTCGACATCATTCACATCACCCGGAGCCGGAAGGGCTGGCGCTTGGACCATGTTGTGGATGCTTTCTTGCCCATTCACGTTTGATGGGTCGGGGGGATGGCGCGGTGTAATGGGCTTGGCGTATTTTTGGGCTGCGATGCAAAAACCTCCTGGACGATCTCGGCGAACTGGCCGCAACACCCCGGCTCGGGGAAAACAACAACCCACTGAGCAGGGAAAGCCGTTCAAGCCCGGGGCGCGAAAGTCCGGCCCGGGGGGAGTTGTTCGCCGGCCGACCAGCCGCAAACCTGTTCCAGCAGACCCCAATGGACCGATCCGGCTCAACCGCTACATCGCCAATGCAGGTGTCTGCTCTCGGCGGGAGGCGGATGTCTTGATCACCTCCGGTGCTGTCCGCGTCAATGGCGAAGTGGTCACAGAGATGGGCCGGCGTGTCAGCCCTGCTGACCAAGTGCAAGTGGGGGAACAGCGCATCAAGCCTGAAACAAAGCGCTATTTGCTCGTCAACAAACCCAAAGGTTTTGCAGCCACGCCCATTGATCCGAGCGGGCGCCGCACCATCGGGGACTTGATCGCCAAAGCATGTCGGGAACCCCTGTTCCCTGTGGGCAAAATGGAACCCGAGGCCTGTGGTCTGGTGCTGATGACGAATGATTTGGAATTGACACAGCGGATGACACATTTGGTCACAGGGACGAAACAGCTTTTTCACTTGGAACTGAAAACCAAGGTGGCCGCAGAACACATTCAAGCGCTGCTTGGCGGGGTCACAGTCGATGGCAAAACCATCCGTGCAGAGGCGGCCAGCATCGACGAAAAAAGTGCGTTTTCGGTGGGGCTTGAGTTGCGCAGCCAACGCAGCCGAATCGCCAAGCGCATGCTCGAACAACTCGG
Organism: uncultured Flavobacteriales bacterium; assembly: GCA_965661765.1. Classification (GTDB taxonomy): domain Bacteria; phylum Bacteroidota; class Bacteroidia; order Flavobacteriales_D; family Sanyastnellaceae; genus JBMYZL01. The sequence goes on along the minus strand of CBFIFE010000001.1, from coordinate 39,089 downwards.
GTACGTGGTCTTGAAAGTGGATCGCGTGCGATTGGGGCCTTTGACGAAAAAGGATTTGCCCCGTGGGCATTACCGCGAATTGAAGCCCGAAGAACTCAACTTGCTGCGCATGTCTTCGTGATCTCGCGCGCCTAGGAAAACGAAAATGAGCAACAGCCTCGTCATCATACCGACCTACAACGAGAAGGAAAACGTCGAGCGCATGCTCGACACCGTCATGGGGTTGGACGCAAAACCTTTCGACGTCTTGATCGTGGATGACGGATCGCCCGATGGCACCGCAGCACTGGTTCGGGGCAAGATGGCCGCCCACCCTGGTCGCATTCACATCCTGGAACGAGCGGGCAAACTTGGGCTCGGCACTGCGTACATCGCCGGATTCCGGTGGGCGCTGGAGCGCGATTACCTGTTCGTCTTTGAGATGGACTGCGATTTCTCGCACAACCCAAAGGACCTCATCCGCCTTCGAGAGGCGTGTGAGGCCGGTGCCGATGTCGCGGTGGGATCGCGCTACACCCGTGGCGGGAAGGTGGACAACTGGCCGATGGGCCGGATTTTGATGAGTTACTTCGCATCGGTGTACGTCAATTTGGTGCTTTGGTTGGGCGTGCAAGATTCCACCGCTGGCTTCAAATGCTACCGCCGCAAAGTTTTGGAAACCATTGACTTGGGTCGAATCCATTTCGTGGGTTATGCATTCCAAATTGAGATGAAATACAACGCGCGGCGATTGGGCTTTCAAATCGCCGAAGTGCCCATCACCTTCATCGACCGTCAGTTTGGGACGAGCAAAATGAGCATGAACATTTTCCGCGAAGCATTTCTGGGTGTCCTGCAAATGCGATTCCGAAAGATTCAACCCGCAACTCCGTAGAAACCATGAACCCCACATTGATTGAAAACGCCCTCATTGTCAATGAAGGCAAGGAACAGCAAGCAGACGTTTTGATTGTCGGCGAAACCATTGCCGCCATCGGCCCGAAGCTGCGGGAAACGCCTGCTGCTGCAGGTGCCACCATTGTCAATGGGACAGGACACTGGTTGTTTCCTGGTTGCATCGATGACCAAGTCCACTTCCGTGAGCCCGGGCTGACCCACAAGGGGGAAATCGCCACAGAATCTGCCGCCGCCGCCGCAGGAGGCATCACGTCCTTTATGGAAATGCCCAACACCGTGCCGCAAGCCTTGACCCAGCAGTTGCTGCAAGACAAATATGACCGCGCGGCGGAGGTCAGCGCTGTGAACTACTCTTTCTTTATGGGGGCCTCCAATTCCAACCTCGAGGAGGTGTTGAAAACGGACCCCAAAACGGTTTGTGGCATCAAGGTGTTCATGGGCTCCTCGACTGGAAACATGTTGGTGGACGACCGGGAAACACTCAAGCGAATCTTTTGTGAGGCCCCAACGATTTTGGCCACCCATTGCGAAGACGAGGACACCATTCGGCGAAACTTAGCGGCGGCGCGCGAGCGATATGGTGACGATGTGCCCATGGCCCAACACCCCATCATCCGAAATGAAGAGGCTTGCTACAAGAGCTCTTCACTGGCTGTGGAATTGGCAGAAGCTTGCGGCACGCGGCTGCACATCTTGCACATTTCGACGGAAAAAGAATTGGGCTTGTTCCGAAATGACATTCCCTTGGCAGAGAAAAAGATCACGGCCGAAGCTTGCATTCACCACTTGACCTTCACCGATGCCGACTATGCAGAAAAGGGATCGCACATCAAATGGAATCCCGCTGTAAAAACCGCCGCAGACCGCGCCGCCATTCGGGCTGCGCTGACTTCCGGACGAATTGATGTGGTCGCCACAGACCACGCGCCGCATACCTTGGCCGAAAAGAGCCAGGGGTACTTTGATGCCCCGTCTGGGGGGCCGTTGGTTCAGCATGCCTTGGTCGCGATGCTCGAGCTGGTCCACGATGGACATTTGGCCCTGACGGATGTGCCGCGTTTGATGGCGCACCAAGTCGCCGAGTTGTTCGACATCGCTGACCGGGGGCATGTGCGGGTGGGACAAGCTGCTGATTTGGTCTTGGTCGCTCCAGATGAACCCTGGACAGTGGAACGCCCAAGCCTGCGCTACAAGTGCGGCTGGTCGCCATTCGAGGGCAAGCGTTTCCGATCTGCCGTGAAGCGAACCTGGGTCAATGGTCAGCTCGTCTTCGATGGTGAGCGAATCCATTTGGGCGCTGCAAAACGCCTGACCTTCAACCGATGAAACCCCTCGCCGCGGTGTGGCTTTTCGGACTGTTGTGGGTGTTTGCAGGATGCAATGGACCCGAGGCAAGGCGCTCCAGCGCTGCGCAGGTCACACCGCCAGACAGCATCTTGGACCGCGACACGTACAAGGCCATCCTCACTGAGGCCTTGCTGATCGAGGCGGCGCGGAAACAGCGCGTTTTTCGGAACGACGACGACAGCCTGCGGCTGCAAGCTGCTTACGAGGCCCTGTTTGCGCAACACGGCATTGCGGCTTCTGAGTTTGAAGATGCGCAGGCCTGGTGGTTTGGTCAAGCAGAAGCCATGATCCCTTTGTTGCAAGAGGTCACAGAGGCCATCAGCGATCAGGAGCGGGATTGGGAAGCCCGATAAGCCCTCGCCGTGGTGGCAATGACGTCATCCATCCGCTCGTATTTCCAACCGGGCAAAAACCTCTGCAGTTTGTCGCTTTCGTAGTGGTGCACCCGAGCCGTATTCGCAACGCTGTGGCGCGTGAGGACCGCTCGCTTGCCGGTGAGCCTTTCACCGAGTGCCGCCAAGCGCCAAGCCAGTGCCATGACCCAAGGTCGGAGCGGCTTGTTGGGCAATGGCAGGTCAAAACACGTCGCCATCGCCGACAAAATGGACTTGTAACTTCTGTTTTCCGCGCAAAGCACGAAGCGCTCTTCCCACGCCCCCGCCTCGGCCAACGCCAGAGACGCGCGTGCCACGTCGCTGGCGGAAACGAACCCGTTTTCGCCGGTCGGAAACCAACGGATGCCCCGTGCCACCAAATCGAACAACGCAGCCGAGCTGCGTTCGTAATTGCCCTCACCGAGAATGATCACTGGATGAACGGCCAACACTTTCAGTCCCTCTGCCGCCCCACGCCAAGCCTCCCGCTCGGCCATGTGTTTGGATTGGCCGTAGGGCGAGACATCTGGCCCCTCCTCGTAGGGTGTTTCTTCATGGACCGGCTCGCCGGCTTTTCGGCCCAGCGCGGCCACCGATGAGACGTGAACCAACTCTGGAACACCCACGTGCAACATGGCATTGACCAGGTTTGCGGTGCCATCCCGATTGACCGCCATCATGGCAGCGACATCCTTCGGGTGGAAGGAGACCAAAGCCGCTGAATGAAACACCCGCTCCACTCCGCCCGACAAGGCGTCTTCCAGGGAGAATCCATCCAAGACATCCCCTTCGCGCCACGACCAGCGGGACCGCCAAGCATCGCCGGCGAGACGCCGCGCCAAGAAATCCTCGGCAAGGCGGCGATCCGAGTCGGTGCGGCAAAGGCCGCGAACCACCCGCCCCGCACCAAGCAATTCCGCAGCAATGTGCATGCCGAGGGCGCCGGTGGCGCCAGTGACCAAATCCATGCGCACGAAGTTACGGCCGAGGGAGGGGGAAGATGAGCGAAATTTGGCCTGAATGGAGAAAAGCCCACACATTCAGCGCCTGCTCGATCGCCTGCCGAATGCCCCTGGCGTCTATCAGCACTACGACAGCCAAGGCCGCTTGTTGTATGTGGGCAAGGCCAAGGACCTCAAAAAACGGGTCGCGAGCTACTTCAGCAAAACCCAGGACAATGGGAAAACGCGGCTGCTGGTGTCGAAAATCGTGGACATCAAGTGGCTGGTCACCCCGACGGAAGCGGATGCGTTGCTGCTGGAAAACAGCTTGATCAAAGAGCACAAACCGCTGTACAACATCCAGCTGAAGGATGACAAAACCTACCCGTTCATTGTCATCAAAAAGGAACGGTTTCCCCGGGTGTTTCCCACGCGACAGCTCCTCCGAGATGGCAGCGAATACTTCGGTCCATACCCCAGTGTGAAAACGATGCACACGGTTTTGGATTTGTGCAGAAAGCTCTACCCCATCCGCACTTGTCGTTTGCCGTTGACAAAGGCCAATGTCGATGGCGGAAAGTTCCGTGAGTGCCTCGAATACCACATCGGCAACTGCCTCGCCCCCTGCGTGGGCAAACAGTCGGAAGCGAGTTACGAGGAGAGCATTGTGGCGATTCGGGCGATCTTGAAAGGGAATTTGCTGGACGTGGTGAATTTGCTTGAAGAGGCGATGGCGGCGGCGGCGGCGGATTTTCGGTTTGAGGAGGCGGCGCGGTTCAAAACCCGGCTCGAAGCGGTGAAGCGATTCCAAGCAAAAAACACGGTCGTCCACCCCACCATCCACAATGTGGACGTGTTCTCCATCGTCAGCGATGCACGTGCCGCTTACGTCAACTTCTTGAAGATCCTCAACGGCAGCATCGTGCAAGGCCATACCTCGGAAGTGAAGCGGCGATTGGGCGAATCGGATGCGGAGGTTTTGGCGGCAGCCATCCCCTTGATCCGAGACAAATTCAACAGCGAGTCCACCTGGGTCTACACCCCGATGGCAGTGGATTGCACCGGGATGCCCGACCACATCACCTTTCATGTGCCCCAACGCGGCGACAAAAAACGCTTGATTGAACTCTCCGAACGCAATGCCACCTACGCGATGCGCGATCGGCAAAAGCAGCTCGAGCAAACCGATCCCGAACAAGCCGTGACCCGGTTGTTGGAGACCGCTGCGTCAGATCTTCGGCTGCAAACCCTGCCACGCCACATCGAGTGCTTTGACAACTCGAACATCCAAGGCACGAACCCCGCCTCCGCCTGCGTGGTGTTCCGCGATGGCAAACCGGCGAAGGCGGACTACCGCAAGTTCAACATCAAAACGGTGGTCGGACCGGATGACTTCGCCTCGATGCGGGAGGTGGTGTACCGGCGCTACAAGCGGCTGAGCGAAGATGGTGAAGGGCTCCCGCAATTGGTGGTGATTGATGGGGGCAAAGGCCAACTCTCCCACGCCATGGAGGCCCTCGACGAACTGGGGTTGCGGGGCGAAATCGCGGTCATCGGCATCGCCAAGCGACTCGAAGAGATTTACTTTCCAGGCGATTCCATTCCGTTGTACATCGACAAGCGGTCTTCCACTTTGCGGTTGATTCAACAATTGCGAGATGAGGCGCACCGGTTCTCGCTGGCGCACCACCGAAAGCGCCGGAGCAAAGCGGCTCTGCGTTCCGAGCTCGACGACATCGCGGGGGTCGGTCCGGCCACCCGCCGGGCTTTGCTGGCGCATTTCAAAACTGTGGCGGCCATTCGCGAGGCGTCAGAGGAGGCCTTGTTGGCGGTCGTCAACAAGCGGGTGGCGGCAGCGATTCTTCAGCATTTCAGGGGCGAGTCCTGAAGTCACCACGAAAAATGCGGATCCGTCATGCCCGACGTCAACGCGCGGTAGGAGGCTTCGATGTCATGAACGATGTCCGCTGCGGGTTTGAGGCCGGCGATGCTGCCGGACACCTGACCGATTTCGAGCTCGCCTTCCGACAAGTCCCCCTCGTACATGCCTTTCTTTGCGCGACCCCGACCCAGAAGCGATTGGAGCTGCTCCGGGCTGTCCCCGCGGCGCTCGGCTGCGGACACCGCTTCGGCAAACGGGTTGTGCAGCAATCGAACCGGGGTCAGCGCCTTGAGGCTCAGTCGGGTTTCGCCCTCAGCGGCCTCAACGACGCGCTGTTTGAACGCTTGGTGGGCGCTGGATTCGGGGGTGGCGACGAAGCGGCTGCCGATTTGGACGGCTGAAGCGCCCATGGCGAAGGCCGCGAGGGTCGTGCGGCCATCGTGGATGCCCCCGGCGGCAATGACCGGGATGTCTAGGGCGTCAGCGACTGCAGGGACAAGGCAAAGGGTGGTGGTCTCTTCCCGCCCGTTGTGCCCGCCGGCCTCGAAGCCCTCGGCGACCACAGCATCGACCCCTGCGTCTTGGGCTTTCAAGGCGAATTTCACACTGCTGACCACATGGACGACCTTGATGCCATGGGATTGGAGGTGGGTTGTCCAAGTTTTCGGGTTGCCCGCGCTGGTGAACACGATGGGCACCTTTGCCTCGACAATCGAGCGCATGTGCTCTTCGATCGAGGGGTAGAGGAGCGGGACGTTGACGGCAAATGGAGAGGAAGTCGACTCGCTGGTGCAGCGGATTTGGCCTTTCAAGACTTCGGGATACATCGATCCAGCACCCAGAATGCCCAACCCGCCCGCATTGCTCACTGCGCTGGCCAATTCCCAGCCGCTGCACCAAATCATGCCCGCCTGCACAATGGGCACGCGGATGCCAAAAAGCTCACAAATCCGATTCATGCACGAAAAATACGGCGGTTCGCTTCCCGGACTTCCGGACTCCAAACTTGGGCGCGGAAGAAGGCACGGGCGTTGTCAGAAAGGGCCTGCCATTGATCGGGTTCGAGGGCCAGGGCTTGCGCCAAACCCCGGGACCAAGCCTCCGGTTGCAACGGCAAATCCCATCCGATGCCTTTCGCTTCAAGGTCACGCCAAGGCGTGGTGTCAGCGATGATGACCGGGCATCCGTGCGCCCAGGCCTCGGCAATGGAATGGCCAAAGTTTTCTTGGGTGGTGCTGGAGGTCAGGAAATGGGCACGGTTGAGGTGAGCGCCGAGTTCGTGCGGCGGGATGGCACCGAGGAAACGAATGGTGACATCAGGCCCTGCCGCCAAAGCCGCCTTGCGCAATTCATTCATGTAGGCCTCATCTTCCGCCGGACCGATGAAGTCGAGTGCAACAGGTCGCCCACTGTCGGCGTCGCGGATGGCTTCCAACGAAAACAAGGTGTTCTTGACTTTGTGAATGCGGCCGATGTTGACAATCACCCACTTGTCCGTCGGACGGGGCGGGTTTTCTGTCGGCGGCGGGGTGGGCAAGTTGCCCGCCACAACCACTGACGCCCCCGGGAACCATTGCTGGACTTCCTCCCGCTCGTAATCCGTGGACGCGTGCCACCGAACCCCCTTGAACCAGCCCAGCCGACGTGCCGCCGCAAGGAACAACCGCTTTTTCAAAGGTTTGATCGACAACGCGCCCGCCCCGAGCATGCCCCGAGGTGCGAGGACAACTTGGACCGACGGAAACGACCGTGCCGCGCGCAAGGCGTCAAGCGCAAAAGGTTTGGAGTAGACGGAATTGAGGTAGAGGAAATCGGGTTTGGCCTGGGCCAAGGCCTCCTGCCAAGCTCCTTGCCCCATCGCCTCTCGGGTCAAGTGCTTCACCCGCACATGCGGTCCTTGATTCACCCACGTGTTCAACGCCACCGGGAGCGCATTCGCCTCGCCCAAATCGTACGCGCCAGTCAACACCCAAACCTCATGCGTCTCGGCGAGCAACGCCACCAAATTCGCCACGCTTCGAATCGGCCCCCCTGCCTTGTAAGCCGGCAAGAACCAATCCACACCGATCAGCACCACAGACCTCATGAGATGCCGTTGCGTTCGACCCAATCGCCAAGCACCACGAGCATCCACAAGCGGGCGAAGGTCCAAGCCGGATTCCCGGCCAAAAACGCCTGCCAAATTCGATCGACTTCTTGCCCCACCAGCGGGTCCAAACGCCCGAGCGACGCCAGGCCCTGCTCACACAAACCCCGCAATTCGCCACGCATCCAATGCTCCCAAGGCAGCACAAACCCCATCTTCGGGCGGTTCATGACCTCATCGGGCAACAGGTCGCCCAAGGCATCCGTCAACAACTGCTTCTGTGTGTGCGGCCAGGTTTCGTTGTCCGAAGCCCGCAGCGCCTCAATCGCCAGCCGGTGGTCGAGAAAGGGGACGCGAACCTCGAGGGCGTGCGCCATGGACATTTGGTCGGTGTCGCGAAGCAGCGTGTGCCCCATGTAGGTGTGGATTTCCGCCAGGCTGACCTTTGATAGGAACGGCAGGCGGTAACCATCGGTTCCGGGCCTCAACGCTTCTTTGACCCAGGCGTGAACTGCGTTGGGCGTGGAAGCCAAACCCGGCACCAACCGCCGCACGTCCGACTCCAACATCATCTGCCGCGACAGGGGATAGGTGTGCTCGAGGTCGAAGTAATCCCCGGCGAGGATGTCGGCCATCTTCCGCGAAGTCATGCTGGGTTTTGCGGCTACATAGGCCTTTCCGGCGAGCTTGCGCAAACCCTTCGGCCAAGAAGTGAGCCAGCGCTTGTCGAGCAATTCGCGCGACCGCAAAAAGACCGGGTAGCCCGCAAACAATTCATCGCCGCCCAGTCCGCTCAACGCCACGGTGATGCCAGCTTTTTTTGTGGCCTGGCTGACAACAAACGTGTTGGGTCCATCGCCACTCGGGTGGTCCATGGCGGCCAAAGCAGCTGGGACCTCCTGAAGAAAATCGCCAGGCGTCAGCCGAATCTCATGGTGATCCGTGTCAAATCGCTGGGCTACCATGCGAGACCAGGGACTTTCATCAAAGTCGCCCTCGTTGAAGGTCACACTGAACGTTGACACCCGCGTTTCCGCCACCTCCTTCATCAGCCCCACAATGGCACTGGAATCGATGCCACCAGACAAAAACGCCCCGAGCGGCACATCCGCCCGCATTCGCAACTGGACCGCGTCCCGCAAGGTGTCGCGAACACGACCCAACAATTCCGATCGGTTCGCCGCCGCCGGATGCTGCATCGCCTCATGCGCCAAATCCCACCACTTCACCACATCCATTTCCTGCCCTTGCACGCGGATGTAATGGCCCGGTGGCAGCATGCTCACCTCCGCCAACATGGTGCGGGGGGCGTGCACGGTTTGGTACCGCAAGTAGTCCACAAGCCCAGCCGGATCGTGCCGTCGCGATACCTGGCCAGAAGCCAACAAGGCACGAATCTCTGAGGCAAACAACAGCGCGGCGCCACGCTCGGCATAATAAATGGGCTTGATCCCCAAGCGGTCGCGGGCGATGATCAAGGTTTGCTCAGACGCCTGCCACCAGGCAAAACCGAACATGCCATTGCACCGCCGGAGCGCCCTTTCCGGCCCCCAGACCTGCAGGGCCGCCAACACCACCTCCGTGTCGCTGTCTGTCCGAAACACAAAATCATGCTTCAATTCCTCCCGCAACTCCCGATAATTGTACACTTCTCCATTGAACACGAAGGCGTCCCCAGTCGGGCCGTGATGCCACGGCTGATTGGCCGCGTCGGAAGTGTCAATGATGCTCAGCCTTTGGTGGCCCAACACCACCTCCGCCTCATCCGACCAAACCCCCGTCGCATCTGGACCACGATGGGCCATCGCCCGGTTCATCTTCACCACCACATCCGCTGCGGCGCCCCAATTGCTGAAATCATCCAGCCCAATGATGCCCGAAATGCCGCACATCAGTCCTCCCCTTCTGCTTCCATCCCTCCGCTGTCCCCATCCCGCATGCTGTCCCAGCCCTGTGCTGTCAAATCCACGTGCAAACCATTCTTGGTCACCAGTTTGCGCTCCTCAGGATCTGCGACCATATGGCCGATCACGGTCAGCAGCGGATGATTGTGCACCTTCTCATAATCCGTTTGCGCTATCGTGAACAGCAGCTCATAATCTTCTCCCCCGCTGAGCATGCACATGGTGGGATCGAGGTTGAACTCACGCGCGGTTTCGTACGTTTTCTGCGCAATCGGCAATTTCTCTTCATAGATCCGGATGCCATGGCGGCTGGCGGTGCTCAGGTGCAAGGCTTCTGAGGCCAAACCATCACTGACATCAATCATGCTCGTCGGCTTCAGCCCGAGATCCGCCATTTCGCGAATCACATCCACCCGGGCTTCCGGTTTCAATTGACGCTCCAACACCGCTTCGTGGTTCTGCAGGTCCGGCTGCGCAGTGGGTGCGGCTTGAAACACCTCCTTCTCCCGTTCCAACACTTGCAGGCCCATGTATGCACCCCCGAGCTCCCCGGACACCACGACCAAGTCGTTCTCCCCTGCCCCCGAACGAGTGACCACTTGATCCCGCTCTGCGAGCCCAATCGCCGTCACGCTCAACACCAAGCCCGCTCGGCTGGTCGTCGTGTCTCCACCGATCAAGTCGACCTTGTACACTTCACAAGCTCGTCGAATTCCTGCGTAGAGTTCATCCACAGCTTCCACGGAAAACCGACTGGACAAAGCCATCGAAACAGTCACGGCGACCGGCTCGGCATTCATCGCACAGATGTCGCTCAAGTTGACCACCACCGCCTTGTAGCCCAGGTGCTTCAATGGCACATAAGACAGGTCAAAGTGAATGCCTTCGCAGAGCATGTCCGTGGACACCACCGTGCGCTTGTTCCCTACATCCAGCACCGCGCCGTCATCGCCCACCCCAAGCAATGTTTCGGGCCGTTGCCGTTGCAAATCTTCAGTGATTCTGGCGATCAGGCCAAACTCGCCCAGGTCTTGAATTTCCGTCCGCTCCATGCCCGCAAAGGTACGCCTCAGGGGCGCACACCATGAGGCAGTCGAATGGGCAAATAGGCCAACAAATCGTCCACGTATTCCAAAATGGCATCGGGTCTTGCAGAGGCAATGGCCAGGCCGTCCAGCCAACCCGAGTCCAGCAGCATGGTCCACCCACAACCTGCATGGTGCCCTTCCTCCATGTCCACTGGTGTGTCGCCCACCTTGACCACGGCCGCAGGGTTCGCCACGTCAGCACGGGCCATCAAATCGCGGATCAAGCCAGGTCCAGGCCGAACATCTGCCACCCGCGTGCCTGACTGCCAGAGATCGAACAGACCGCTTTGACGCCACTGCAACCGGTCGTTGAGCAGCTCCACAACCTCATCCTCCAGGCTCGTTGCCATGGCAATTCTCACGCCACCTTTGCGCAAGGCCGCACAGGTGGTCAACAGGCCAGGCACCCATTCCATCCGATCTGTGTACCGACAATACCTGAGATGCTGTTTCAGAAATGACTGAAAAATCTGTTCATGCAAAGCGCTGCCCGCAGTCGCCTCCGGTCTCAACCAAGCCAACATTCTCTCAATGCCCACCATGGCCGGATAACCCATCGCCACAGAAGCCACTTCGGGCTCCACCACCACACCATGCGCCTGCATGGCCACGACAAACGAATTCAGCAAACCCTCCGATTGTCCGAGCACAACCCCCGCGAGGTCAAAGACCACCAGCTGTGGCGGAAATGGGTGCAATTGGGAATTCATGAGTGCGCCAAAAATGACGCGCTGCCTTGACTTCACCGCACCCCAAACGTTACGCTTTCGTTGACACAGCGTCAACGAAATGCATCCTGAAAACGCTGTTAGTTTGACGTCGGCGCCACCTCCACGGACTCCACTTTGCCCTCGAAGTACAAGTCGAGCCCCGCAAACGGATGATTGAAATCCACCACCACGCTGTTGAGCTTCACTTCCGCCACCACCCCGATCAACGTCTCTCCGTCCTCCGTTTCCATCGGCACCACCTCGCCCTCTTCAAACACCGACTCATCCACCTCTCCATCCACCAAAAACGCCTCCTTGGGCACCTCCACATAAGCCTCCTCATCCTCCTCCCCATAGGCATCCTCGCATTTCAACGCAATTTGAAATGTGTCCCCAGATGTCTTGCCCATCAACACTTCTTCAAATGCTGGCAGCACTTCATCTCCACCGAAAACGAATTCGAACGGGTCCTCTTGGGTGCAAACTTCGAGCTCCTCCCCTTCCGGGCCAGTTTCTCGCAAGACATAGGTCAAACGCACCAAATGACCTGTTCCGATGTGCAATGGATTCATGCGGCGAAAGTACGCTGTAAATTGCAGCATGCTTCGATTCTTCGCCACCCTTTTCGCAGGCGGTTTTGCATTCGGTTTGGCACCCATTTCAGGCCAAACCCAGTCGCCCCTCCGCACCACACCCCCCCATGTCCACCACATCATGTGCCACCACGGTCGGCATCACGCAGAGCGCCCAGACATCGCGGTCCCTGAGCGCTTCCAGAATTACGACATGTCCGGCTCCATCGCCCGAAGCGACTCCTTCGACATCTCTGGCTACGAACTCACCCTGGACCTGACCGACTACAACGGACAGACCATCGAAGGACACGCGCGCATCGGGCTGACGGTGCTCGATGGTGCGGCACAAGACCTTTGGTTTGACCTTGTGGACCTCGCGGTCGACAGCGTCCAAGTGGATGGCGTCGATGTTCCCTTCACCCAAACCGACAACGCACTCCACGTCCCCCCCGCAGAGGGTTTGTGGGTGGCCGGGGACGAGCACGTGCTGGATGTTTGGTACGGTGGTTCGCCCTACGCGGATCCCTATTGGGGTGGGTTTTACTTCGTCAACGATTACATCTACAACCTCGGGATTGGGCTGACCACAATTCCCCCAAATTTCGGCAAGGTTTGGCACCCCTGTTTTGACAACTTCGTCGAACGCGCGGCCTACACCTACCATGTGAAAACGGCGGGCGGGCGGACGGCCCATTGCCAGGGCACCTTTCTCGGCGAAACCAACTTGGGCGGGGACACGGTCGTGCGAAGTTTTCAATTGACCCACCCCATCACCACGCACCAAGCCGCCATTGCCGCGGCGCCCTACGTGGACTCGAATGACGTCCACACCGGCGAATACGGGGAAGTTCCCATTCGATTGACCGGCAAGGCTGAGGACATCAACCAAATGGTCGACAAATTTGTGGAACTCGGGTACGCCATTGATGCCCTCGAGCATTGGTGGGGACCCTATGCTTGGGAACGCGTGGGTTACGTTTTGACCACCGATGGCGCCTTGGAGATTCCGACGAACATCGCATACCCCGTCTTCATGGTCGGGGAAGGACTCGTGGCAAACGGGGGGCTGTTGAGCCATGAGTTGGGGCATCACTGGTGGGGAGATTTGGTTGCCCCTACCTTGCACAACCACATGTGGCTCAAAGAAGGCCCGGCGGAATACAGCAGCCACCTGTTTGTTGAGTGGAAAGACGGCGAAGCGGCCTTCATCGAGACGGTCAAGGACAACCAACTCTTTGTCCTCGAGCAAGCCCACATCGACGACAACGGTTTCCACCCCATGTCGCCGATGCCGGATGAAGAGATTTATGGCCGACACACCTATTACAAAGGGGCATCGGTCCTCCACAACCTGCGGGCCTACCTCGGAGATGAGCTCTTCCGGAGCGGCATGCAAAATGTCATCGCCACCTTGTACGACAGCCACATGGACGCCGCCTTGTTTGCAGAGACCCTCGAGGCGGTCACCGGTGTGGACATGGATCCCTTTTTTGACGCCCAGGTCTACCAGCCCGGTTTCTCCACTTGGGTGGTGGATTCGATCACGCCTGCAGTCGGGAACGAGCCCGCAACCACCTTGCATTTGCAACAAAAACTGCGCGCTTGTGAGAACCACCACTTCAACGAGCCCTTGGACGTGAAGCTCTATGCCGAAGACGGCTCCACTTATGAAACCAGCATTGTCGTTGGCGGACCGTATGAATCCATCACCATTCCGCACCCCGGTTGGGGCGGTCCCGTCGCATTCGCCGCCTTGAACGAGACGGGGCGCTTGAACCAAGGCCGCATGGACATCACGTACACTGTCCATGAAACATCGGGCATCTCCGCCCTGCCCTGGGTGGACATGCGGGTCGGATGCGATGCGATCCCCGAAGGCGACTCCGCCATCGTGCGCGTGGAACACCACTGGGCTGCTCCCGATGCGAGCCCCGTCGCGCCTTACGTGGAGGCCTTGAGTTCAACGCATTTCTGGGTGGTCGATGGGGTTTGGCCAGAAGGGCTCGTGATGGATGCCCGACTGCAATATGTGGGGGCGGATCCACAAGACTTGGACCACGATTTGTACGCTGCGACCGAGGCGAATGCGTTCTTGGCTTGGCGGCCGTCCGCTGCAGCGCCGTGGCAGGAGTTCCCGGATTACGAGTGGCAGGCGGGCTCGCTGGCGAATGGGGCTGGCCTGTTCCGGATTCCGCAGCTGCTGAAGGGCCAGTATGCCTTTGCGAACGGGGATGTTTCCGCTGGGTTGGCGCATTCGGAAGCGATTGGAGAGGATTGGGCCCTGGGGCCAAACCCCACCACCGACCATGTCCAAATCACAGGGAACCATGGCGGCCGGGTCGAGGTGTTTGACGCCCGAGGCGCACGGGTGGCCCATTTGCGGGTCCACCCCGACGCGGCGGCCACCCTCGACGTGGGGCAATGGCCCGCCGGGATCTACCAAGTGCGTTGTGCGGGACAGGGCCAAGCCCGGTCACTCGTGGTTACCGGTCACTGAACGATGGCGTCCAAAGGCCGATGACCCCGCGGCCCGCCAGCCAAACCTGGCCGCCCTCACCAGGTGCAAACCGACCGGTGTAGAACAACGAGTCTGAGGCGGCATCGGTGTGCCAATGTTCACCACCATCGGTGGAGAAACTGAGTCCCGGTGTGCCGATGGCCACAACCCGCCGCCCCTTCGGATCGCTGGGGTCGAACTGCACGCAGGAACGGTACCCTGTTCCGGACAGTGAATGCCAGGTTTGGCCGCCATCTGTGGTTCTGGCCATGGACCCCGGCCGCTGGGCTTTGTCGGACCAATCCCCGCCCACCAACAGGCCGTGCTGCCCATCGCCAGCGATCGCCATGCCGAAAGTGCCGGTCATCGGGCCGCCTTGGCTCATCGGGGTCTCCACCACGGACCAGGAATGACCGCGGTCCTCGGATCGCAACACCCGAGCGGCCGCGCCCCCTGTGGCGACCCAAGCCCGGTCGCCGTGAACGGCAATGTTCGTGTTCGATGCGGCAAACGCCGCTTCGCCAGGAATGGCTTCGGGGAGGTCGATGCAGGGCAGGATGGACCAGGTTTGGCCCCCGTCCTCGGTCCGAATCACCCGCAAGCAACCATCCACAGGGTCTCCGATGGCCAAGCCTTCGCGGTCATCAAAAAACACCATGCTGTCGTAGAAAGCCGCCGAATCCGCGTCGACAAAAACCGTGTCCCAGTGAGCGCCGCGATCCGTGGAACGCAGCAAGAGTGCAGGCGATCCAATGGTGAGCAGGTGGACCGCGTCGCGGGTCACGGCCAGCGAGCGAAAGGCTCGGTCCGTGATGCTGTCGTGATGCCATGTCGCCCCTGCGTCGAAGGTGCAACCGAAATGGCCCCCGCTGCCAGCGTACCAAACTTCCTGGGACGAGACAACCTCCAAGGCGCGAATGCTGGCCGCCGGAGCCGACCAAATCGCAAGGCCAACCTTCGGTGGGCGGAAACCACATCCATCCGGGGGGGTCAACAGCACAGCGGCCAAGAGGCCAATGGGCCCGATGAAAATGGCTGCACGCATCGGAATCAGGCTGGCTGGGGGTCCAACACAACAAGGGAACGGACCACGGCTTCCACTTCACGCATGTATTCGCGTTTGTCAAAATACGGGGCGTAAACGTACGCCTCCACCGTGACCAGCCGTCCGCGGGCTTCGTCATAAACGGTCATGCTCACGAACGGACCGCCCATGAAGTCGTTTTCGATTTTCCACAAACCGCGAAGCTCCGCGGCAAAGGCCTTGTCGTGCAGGGTCTCCTCGTAGCTCGGAAAAAAGCGAAGCTCAGAGGTCATGAAGCTGCCCGGGGTCGGGCCAGGGATGTACTTGCGCATGAATCGATTGCGCGCACGAATGCGGGCTTGCATGGTGAACATTGTGTCACTCACGTACGGCTCGAAGTACACCGCGAAGCCCTGCTGCACGTCGTGGTTCTCTCCTCCCTTCATTCGGGTCAACTGCCTGTCCATCCACACAAACTCCTCATTCTCCTTGACGATTCTGGCATCGCGCGGCAGGGTCAGACGGATGCCGTGGCGCTCGCCGAGGTCGCGGGCGATGACCTCGTTGTCGTCGAGGGCAATCAAGTCCGCAAAGCGGTCGACCTCTTCCGCATGAAGCAACGAGACGAGTTCCTGTCGCCGGTCGTGGATCGCCTGGGCGAGTTCCGCGGCGGACCGGGCTTTTGCTTCGGCGTAGATTTGGCCTGACGAAAAGCGATTCCTGTAAAACTTCACCGAAGGCTCTTGGGTATCAATCCGGTCAGCGATGTCAATGACCACAAGATTGCGGTGAGGTTTCCAAAAGCGATCGAATTCCTCAATCGGCAGGTGGACCAAATCAAACAACGGCTCGTATTGTGGCAATACCGGGGTCGGCACACCAAATATGGACTGGAGCGTATCGCCGACCGGGCCATTCCAGGTCGCAAAGTCACACACCACCACCACTTCTCCGCTGGCCCCAACCTTTCCTGGCAATGCCGACCGAGCGCCCTCCTGACTGCCGCAGGCGGTGAACAAGAGGCTGACGACGGCGGCAAACCACAGGGCTGCTGGCATTCGTCGGGGGTTACAATTTGCTGGGATCTGCATGGATGTAGAGCTTTTGGCCGGCACGGATCATCGTTCCGCGAAGATCGTTCCATTCTTGCAATTGCCTGACCGTCACGCCATGGCGGTTCGCGATGCTGCCGAGCACGTCACCGCTCCTGACGCGGTACACCACAGGCTCCGGCACAAAAACGATGTCCGGGGTTTTCTCCGGCTCGTGGGCGAGGATGGAGTCTTGGAGGGCGAGGACTGCCAAGATTTGGTCTTGGGGCAATCGCAAAGGCCAAACCTCTGGCGATCCTGGCAAGACCTCGAGCCGGTACATGGGGTTGAACAGCGTGAGCTCTGCCTCCGAAATGCCCGTGACGGCGGAGATTTGGTCAAAACGCATCACCGCCCGCACGCCGAGGGTGTCCATCACCGGCGCAGGTGGCAAGGGCTCAATGGGGTAAATGTTGTGTTCCGCGTGGTGATTCATCAGGTACACTACGGCCAAAAACGCGGGCACATAATTCCGCGTCTCTCGGGGCAAGAAATGCCGAATTTCCCAGTAATTCCGCTTGCCTCCGGCGCGGCGGATTGCTTTGTTGACGTTGCCCGGACCTGCATTGTAAGCGGCCAAGGCGAGGGCCCAATCGCCGTATGTGTCGTAAAGCGTGCCCAAAAACTGACAGGCGGCTTCGGAGGCTCTTTCGGGATCGCGGCGCTCGTCGATGTAGGAGTCGATGCGCAGGCCGTTTGCCTTGGCTGTGTAATACATGAACTGCCACAAACCTCTGGCGCCCATCGGCGAGCGGGCCGCAGGATTGAGGCCGCTTTCCACAATGGGCAGGTACTTCAATTCCAATGGCATCTCGTGCCGATCGAGCGCAGCTTCGAAAATGGGGAAGAAATGCGGCGCTCTGCCAAGCATTTTGCCGAGGTGTTGGCGGCGGTGATGCGCGTAAAACGAAATCCGCGGCTGAACGACCGGATTCCACGCGAGGTCCATGGGGGAGGCTGCATCGAGGAGCGCCATCCGCTGAACAATTTCGGCCGTGTCCAGAGCGGGCACCTCCTCGGGTGAAAAATCACGGATGTTCCAAAGTCCAGTGTCCGTGCTCAAACAGGTGGATTGTTCGCACCAATTGAGCCAGACGGACTCCCAGGGACTAGGGAGACTAGGGAGACTAGGGAGACCAGGGGGAGTAGGGAGACTGGGGGGGAGCGTGTCCTGCGCGGAAACGGGCGGCATGGCAACGCCGAACAGACAAAAGACGACCCAAACGGCCACAAAGGCCACACCACTTCCCCTCATCCGAACTGACAAATCAATCGTTCTGGTCGTCCTTGCGACGATCTTCATCATTGTTCGTGGCGTCCTTGAATTCCTTGACACCCTTGCCCAAACCGCGCATCAACTCCGGAATTTTCCGGCCGCCAAACAGCAGCAAAACGACGAGCGCAATCAGAATGACTTGAGATGGACCGATACCTCCCATGACTTGAATTTTGTGGCGAAGTTAAGGGACAATCACTGGCTCTGAACGTGGCACAAGGGCAATGTTGTCGATGAGCCGAACGCCTTCTACATGAGCAGCAATGATGAGGTGGATGGGGTGGTGGGCGGGGTCGAGATGGGTTTGGAATGAATCCGTATGCACGGCTTCAAGGTAGGCCAAATCCACTCCTTCCTGCTCCCTCACCCATGCCCTTGCCTTCACCAGTGCTTCCTGCAAATCCCGATGCGCCCAATGCGCGGCCTGGACCTGCTTCAGGGCTTGCGACAAGGCCAAGGCTTGCTGCCGGCCCCGGGCGGTCAACCGCACATTGCGTGAGCTCAAAGCCAACCCGCCCTCATCCCGCACCAACGGCGCGCAATGGATTTTCACATTCGGGTGTCGCTCCTTGGCCAAGCGACGGACCACAGCCACTTGCTGCAGGTCTTTTTCTCCAAAAACAGCAATCTCCGGTTCAACCAGCGCAAACAACTTGTCGACAACTGCCACAACCCCATCGAAATGCCCTGGGCGATCTGCGGCTTCGAAAAGCGAAGTCAATGGGCCATAATCCACAGCGGGAGCAGCAACACGACCGCCATAGAGATCCGATGCTTGCGGGGTCAACAGCAACGTGGCACCCGCTTCCCGGGCGATGTTGGCATCCTGCTCGGGTGTGCTGGGGTATTTGTCGAAGTCGTCTGGGTTGTTGAACTGTGTGGGGTTCACAAAGACACTGACCACAACCTCTTTGCACAATGTGGCGGCCTTTCGAATCAACGACGCATGTCCCGCATGCAGGGCGCCCATGGTCGGAACGAATGCCCAAGATGCCCCAGCAGAGCGCCATTCCAATTTTTTTGCATTGAACGCTCGAATGCTGTTGATTTTTTGCATCGAATGTTTGTACTTGTGGCGGTTTAAGGAGGAGGCCAAATTCGGTTTCTCGGGCAAATGTGCGTATATTTGTGAGATATTCGTCCATCCCGAACCAAATTCCGATGAGCAAAGCACGGATCCTTTACGTCTCGCAACATGTCGTCCCCTTTTTGCCTGCCACACAGATGAGTTCTGTCAGCAGAAATCTGCCACAAGGGGTTCACGAAAAGGGACGAGAAATCCGAGTGTTCACACCACGTTTTGGGAAAATCAACGAGCGCCGCCACCAGTTGCATGAGGTGATTCGCTTGTCGGGGATGAATCTGGTGGTGGACGACACCGATCATCCACTGATCATCAAGGTGGCCTCGATTCCCACGGCACGGATGCAGGTGTACTTCATCGACAACGACGAGTACTTCAAGCGGAAAGCTGTTTTGCGGGATGCCGATGGGAACATGTTTCCGGACAATGACGAGCGAGCGATGTTCTTCGTGCGCGGCGTTTTGGAAACGGTCAAAAAGTTGGGTTGGGCGCCCGATATCATTCACTGCAATGGCTGGATGACGAATTTGCTGCCGGTTTACTTGAAGCAGATTTACAGCAAGGACCCTTACTTCGAGAACAGCAAGGTGGTCTGCAGCATTTACGACGAAGGCTTTGACGGCGCTTTGGATGCGCGGATGGCGGACAAAATGGTTCAGGATGGCATCGCACCAGAAACCATATCCTCGATTGCAACGCCCACCTTCAATGCTTTGAACAAACTGGCCATTGAGCATGCCGATGGTTTGGTGGTGGGGTCCGAAGATCTCGATGAAGAAACGCAAGCGGCCCTGAAAAATGTGAATGTACCCATGCTTCCTTTCCACGGAGAAGAGGGGTATGTCGGGGATATCAACAATTTTTACGATACGATTCTCGAGGGAAAGGCTGAGGCTGTCGCGGAATAACGAACTTCGCACCATGCGGAGGAAATTGTGCGCCGGCCTGGTCCCGGCAGTCATGGCATGTATTGGAGGACTCGCCATCCTCAATGGCTGCAAGCGTCCGGTGACGGAAATCGGGACATCGCTGCAAGAAGACGGTGATTTGTTGGGCTTGACATCGACCGATACAATCCTTCTGGATTTGGTCACTGTCCGGGAAGACAGTTTGGAAACGGACAAATTGAGCACAGCTGTCCTGGGTCAGGCCTATTTTCCTGGCTTTGGGTGGCATCGCGGGGGATTCTCTACACAACTTCGGCTCAGCGCGCCGGACATTGATTTTGGCACAAACCCGCAAGTGGACAGTGTCTTTCTCCAACTCATCTACACGGGCGACGCCTACGGCCAACGCGGGGATGCATTTGTCGAAGTCTACCCCTTGTTGGATTCCCTGAGCTACGACAGCGCCTACTATTCCAACCGCGTGCCCGAACACGAACTGACGAACCTTGTCGATCCCGATTTTCAGCCCATTGCCTTGGATCCCCTGGCACCGTTGTACGTCGGGGACGACACGTTGGCCCCACAGATTCGGGTGTTTCTCAAGGACGAATTTGGTCAGTCTTTGTTGCAAAATGATCCTGCCGTTTACGCATCGAACGACGCTTGGACCGCACATTTTCCAGGGATTTATGTCAAAACTTCTGGTGGGCAATTCGGCACTTCGGCCGCCGCAGTGGATATTGTGAATGGTGTGAGCGGCCTGCGGCTCTTCTACCACAACGACACCGACACGTTGGAATATGCCTTTGCCATCAACGCACTTTCCGCGCGCATCAACCATTTTCAGCATGTGTGGGAGGGCGACCTCGCAGCATTCAATGACCCATCTGTTCAAGAGATCCCTGGGGACAACGGGCTGCATGTCTTTTCCGGCAGCGGGGCGAAGGTCAGGATGCGGTTGCCGGATTTGGCTTTTCTCAAGGACAATCCTGAAACAGTGATCAACAAAGCCGAATTGTGGCTGCCTGCCGAAGAAGATGTCCACGGCGGACGATTCGATCGGCCTGCCGAGTTGTTTGTGCTGACAAAAAATGCATCTGGTGAATTCGTCGCAACGCCGGACCAAACCTCCGGGGCCGTCAACATCAACGGCGCATACGATGCCGAAAATGCCGCGTATCGGTTCACGTTGACCTCAACGATCCAACAACACCTCAATGAATCATTGGATTCCGATGAATTGTACATCGTTTCCAGCCGCGGGGGCATTGCCTTTCAAGGGGTTCACCTTTCTGGCAGTCAACCCATTGAGGGAGACACCCTCGCGGTGCCAAGACACGCCAGGATTGTATTGACATTTAGTCGCTGAAAACGCGTAAATTCGCCACATGTGTGGAATCGTGGCATACGTGGGCGGGCAGGAGGCCTTTCCCATTTTGATCAAAGGACTTCAACGCCTCGAGTATCGGGGGTACGACAGTGCGGGGGTTGCCGTCTATGAAACCGGCGGTGGCATCAACATTCAGAAGCGGAAAGGAAAGGTTCAGGACTTGCTCGACCACGTCGGTCAAGCATTGCCCAATGGCACGATGGGCATCGGCCACACGCGCTGGGCCACGCATGGACCGCCCAACGATGTCAACGCCCACCCACATTCTGCCAGAGAAGGCCGATTGACCTTGATCCACAATGGCATCATCGAAAATTACCACACCCTCAAACAAGGTTTGATGCAGCGTGGCCACGTTTTCGAGAGCGATACCGACACCGAGGTGCTTGCCCACCTGATCCAAGAAATCCAAGACACCACCGAGCGCGACCTGTTCGACAGTGTGCGGTTGGCGCTCGCGCGCGTTGAAGGAGCTTACGCCATTGTGGTCATGGACGAGGATCACCCCGAAGAGTTGGTCTGTGCGCGGAAGTCCAGCCCCCTCGTCATCGGTGTCGGTTCTGAATCAGATTACTACATCGCTTCTGATGCGACGCCAATCATCGAGTACACCCAGAACGTCATCTACCTCGAAGATGAGGAAATCGCAAGGGTGGATCGCAAGGGTGGATTGCTCATCCGAACCATCCACAACCACGACGTCACGCCGGAAATCCATGCACTCGAAATGCAATTGGAGGCATTGGAGAAAGGAGGCTACGAGCATTTCATGCTCAAAGAAATCTTCGAACAACCCCGGTCCATCGTCGATTCGATCCGCGGCCGGATGAGCTTGCAACGTGGCGAGATCAAAATGTCAGGCATTGATGACCACTGGGACCGTTGGAACAACGCCTCTCGCATCTTGGTCATCGCATGCGGAACCAGTTGGCATGCGGGCCTTGTTGCAGAGTACCTGATCGAAACATGCGCTCGAATTCCCGTTGAAGTGGAATACGCATCGGAGTTTCGCTACCGCAAGCCCATCATTTTGCCCACAGACGTTGTTCTTGCCATTTCTCAAAGTGGGGAAACAGCCGACACCTTGGCCGCCATTCGGATGGCGAAAGAACAAGGTGCACACGTCTTCGGGGTCTGCAACGTGGTGGGATCAAGCATTTCCCGAGAAACACATGCCGGAGCTTACACGCATGCAGGGCCTGAAATCGGGGTGGCTTCCACGAAAGCTTTCACCGCGCAAGTCACGGTGCTGACCTTGATTGCCTTTCACATTGGACGGCGAAAGGAGGTTCTTCCAGTGGACAGGTACCACAGGCTGTTGGCGGAATTGGCCTCCATTTCGGACAAAGTCGAACGGCTGCTGCAACAAGACGATTTGATTCAGGCCATCGCAAAGGACTTCAAGGACGCCTCCAATGCCCTTTACCTCGGACGGGGTTACAATTTTCCCGTGGCCCTCGAGGGTGCGTTGAAACTCAAGGAAATCAGCTACATCCATGCAGAAGGCTATCCTGCTGCAGAGATGAAGCATGGGCCCATCGCGCTGATTGACAGCGAAATGCCGGTTGTTTTCATTGCAACCAAGGACGAAGTTTACGAAAAGGTCGTGTCCAACATCCAGGAGGTCAAAGCCCGCGGCGGACGATTGATTGCTGTGGTCACCGCTGGGGACCGGGAGATCTCAAACATGGCTGAATACACCATTGAGGTCCCGAAATGCGATGATTTGTTGGCGCCACTGTTGACTGTGATTCCGCTCCAACTTCTGAGCTATCACATTGCCGTTATGCGCGGATGCAATGTGGATCAACCCCGGAATTTGGCCAAATCCGTCACCGTGGAGTGAGTTCTTTCAGCACAGAAATGCCTGTCATTCGTGCTTTTGCAGCTCTTGCCGTCAAAGATTTTCCCAATTTGCCGCATCAGCATGACCATTTTTTCCCGTAATTGCGGCACGGATACAGAAACCACAACTACTAGTCATGAAAAAAATCATGTTCGCATTGGCGCTTACAGCGCTGATCTCATTCGGCGCTGAGGCGCAGAAGCAAATGGGTGACGAGCACAACATCGAGGTGAGCTTTACGCCCTTCGGTTCAGACGTCATCGACGGAACCACCATCAAGTACCGGAATTTCGTTGAAGACAACCGGGCTTTCCGCCTTTCCTTGATTCTCCAATCCACCATGGACACGTATGTGACTTACCAGGAGGGTGACTTTTCAGAGGAGGATCCAGTAAGCCCACAATTGCATGACTTCGTGGGCAGCAGCAGCATCGGCATTGCGCCAGGTTACGAATTCCACTTTGACGGAACGGACCGCGTGTCGCCCTACTTCGGAATCGAGGCGTTTTTCCTCCGCAACAACAACACCTATGAGGTCGAGTCTTGGGGACCCAACGATGTAGACAACATCGGTCAACTCGAGAAGAACGTGACTTGGTCTGTGAAGTATTCGCAGGGTTCGAACGCTTTCGGATTGAACTTCGTCACGGGCGCTGACTTCTACTTCACTGACGCCATGTATTTGGGCTTTGAGGCAGGTTTGGGCTTGTCTTCCACAAACGTCACGAATTACGAGTACGAAATCAGCGACCTCGTCGCCTACAACCTGGCCACTGGACAAGCGCAAGATGCAGACGCACCTGTCGCCATTGTCGGTTTGGTGAGTGCAGACGACTTGGAGTACGGTTACCTCTCTTCTTTCGAGTTGGGCAACATGTTCCAGGCTTCACTCCGTGTGGGCTTTTTGTTCGATTGATCTTTGACCGAATGGACAGCGATTGCAATCGCTTGGGAAACGGCCGCAACCTTCTCTGGTTTGCGGCCGTTTTCAGTTTCGGTGGTTGCTTCTGGAGGTGCACGCCTCCCCCACCTGTCAAATCCCGCTTGCCCATGGCATCAGCTGTTGAATTGTTGACCCAAACCGTTCCGATTGACATCAGCATTCCGCTGGCATCCGGCAAGGGACGCACGTCCGCTTGGTATGTGCCGCCAGTTCGGATTGAGCCGGTTCGCGCAAATGGATTTGTAGGTTCTGTGGCGGAGGGGGGCGCTGTCAATTTTCGAGACATTTTCTTCAACCCGCATGGACATGGCACCCACACCGAATGCATGGGGCACATCACCCACGAAGTGCATTCCGTCAACGCAGTCAGCATTCCTTGGTTGATGCCCTGCGAACTGGTGACAATGCGTCCGAAGACCCTTGAAAATGGAGACCAAATCATCGATTTGGCCACCCTTCTCAACGCTGCCCCCAAACCACCTGTGGCCTTGGTGATTCGGACCTTGCCCAACAAACTCGAGAAAATGACGAAGGCTTGGTCCAACACGAACCCACCCTACATCACGGCTGAAGCCATGGCCCACCTCGTGGAAAGCGGGGTGAATCACCTCCTGATTGACCTGCCCAGTGTGGATCGAGAGGAAGATGATGGGGTTTTGGCTGCACACCACGTGTTTTGGGGGATTCCAGATGCACCTCGTCCCAATGCCACCATCACCGAATTCGTCTTCATTCCTGACGAAGTCCAAGATGGCCGGTACCTGCTCAATTTGCAGACTGCCCCCTTTGAAAACGATGCAACCCCGAGCAGACCGCTGCTCATCCCCTTTGAACACTAATCTTTTTCCTTTTTCATGTTTCGATCTCTCCATCTATCCTTGATCACAGCCCTCATCGTTGTGAGCTTCGCCAGCTGTTCCAGCTTGCAGCAAAGCACCAAGCTCGTCGAAGGCGGTGTGGTGTTGGACATTGCACCCGTGCAAGTCGATGTTCTCGTGGACACGACACAATCACTGCAGGGCATTTCCAAAACAACCGTCATCCTTGGCCTCATCCGCATCGGAGACAACAAGTTTGCGGACTACCCAGGCATGCCTTTTGGACCTGGTGCTGCCACACGTGAGAAGCGGGCAGCCATTTACAAAGCCTTGGATGGTACTGACTTTGATGTTTTGGTCAATCCCAAATACATCGTCAAAGTCAACCGCGCATTGTTCTTTCGTCGCACCACCTGTGCTGTGGCCGGTTACGGGGGCAAATTCGAGTTCCAATGAGCCGGCTGATGTCTTTGTACAAACCCCTCGCTTTCGTCGCTTTTTGGGGCGCCCTGTGCACCACTGGGACGTTGCATGCTCAGCAGTTTGACTTGGGTGCCGTCAAGTCCGCCGAAGAAGCCGATGGGTCGACGCGATCCATGCAGGACCTTTTCGATGGCATGAATGAGCAAGGAGATTGGTTGCCATTCCAAATCTCCTTCGTATCGAATGTCTCGCGAACCCAACTTTTCGACTCAGAAGATTTGCGCGTCTTTGCCCGAGAGTGGCACGAAATGGTTTTGCCCAATACTTCGCCCAACGAGCTGTCGTACCGCATGCAGCAAATGGACAACAACAACTTGTTCTACAACCTGAATGACCAGCAGAATTACGCTGGCAAGCACCGGGGCATTCGGATGGGCTATCAAGCAGAAGACAAGTTTCCGTTTGGGGTCTTCGCAGGCATTCATTTGATGTCCCTTCAATGGCAGGCCACAGGAACCACATCCGAGGGTCGAACAGCCCAAATCAACAGCTCACGGGCTCTTGTTCAGCCCCTGGTGGAAGATTTTCTCTACTTGCGGGAGATCTACAACTACTACATCTCTGAGCCCATTGAAGTCGGCACGCCCTTTCGTTTGCCACATGTCGAACTCGGACTCTCCAAAAACCTGGGCAGTTTTGTTCAAATCGGTGTGTCGGCACTCCTTGCCCCAGGCGCGAAAAACGCCATCACATCTTGGCATCAAGACCTTGTGGCCGATTTGGAACAACCCTTGTTCGAGCTCAACCCCGGTGCAGACATGTCCATCCCAATGACCTATTGCGCCACCATCTCCGCTCGCTACAACATGGTTTCTTTCGGCATTAGCCAGTTTCTGCAGCCCGCACCGGAAACGCCCACTGGTGGCGATCCACTTGATGCACTGCAATACGGGGCGATTCAGCTCGGATACGCCTTTTGACGGCTTAGGGCTCAGGGAAGACCAAATCGAAACTCGCTCCGCCCCATTCGCTGTCCCCAACGTAAACCTCTCCGCCGTACTGACGTGTGATCGCCTGAACCATCGCGAGCCCCATTCCGGTGCCGTGGGATTTGGTGGTGAATCGCGGCTCGAAAATCCGAGAACGCTCCGCCAAGGGTATGCCTGGACCAGAATCGGCGATTCGGCAGCGGATTTGGCCTGAAGGCAAATGCGAAATGGAGACAGCAATCCGCTTTGTTCCTGCGTGCTGCTCGACGGCATGCAAGGCGTTGCTCAGCAAGTTGTTCAAGACCCGGGTGAGGTGGGTTTGCTTGCCACGCACCATAACGGGGTCTTCTGGCCATTGCTGTTGCCAATCCACATTCGGATGACCAGCAGACCACAGGCCCAAGGCGTCTGAGGCTGCTGTGCGCAAATCCGCAAGCTCTGCATGCCCGAGTTTTGGGTTCAGCTCAGCGAGCAAGGCAAAATCTGAGGCAATGGTGTTCAGAACTTCAATCTGGGCGGACGCGGTGTCTTCAAATCGATGCAAACGATCGCTGAAGTCCGCTCGCTGGTCCGTCCATGACCGCACCAATTGCTGCAGCCCCAGGCGAATCGGGGTCAGTGGGTTCTTGATCTCGTGAGCCACCTGCATGGCCATGGTTCGCCACGCTGACTCCCGCTCCCGGCGACTGAGTTCCTGGACCTTCTGAACCAATTCGTTTTGCAATGTGTTGTATTCATTGACCAACCGGCCGATGTCATCATTCGCCCCATAGCGCAAGGGCCGGACTTCAGGATGGTCCGGGTCCAGCCGACCCAAACCGATGGTCAACTGACGAATGGGACGGGTGATCGTCTGGGTCAGAAAAACAGCCAACGCCGTTGTCATCATGAACAGTGCCGCATAAACAGGGGCCAAACCCTTGAAAAAGGCAAAGAAATCCGCTCCTTCCACCTGCCGCTTCTCGTAATTGAGCCCCACAATGGCCAAAGGCTCACCGCTTCCATCCCGAAACGGCAAGTATGCCTCCACCGCCTCGCCCAAATCCACATCCCAGCCCAAATCTTCATCACCGCGCTCCGCTACGAACAGATTGCCGAGCACCTGTGGTGGGATGCGATAACGGGTGCCTTCAAGACTGGAACTGGTGATCTTGAGCCCATCCAATGTGTAGATCGCGATGGTGAGGTCGTGAATCTCCGCCAACTCACAGATGCGGTCGTTGAGCAGCAACGCCAGCCGCTCAGAGTCAGAAACTTCAAGATCCACGCCATCGACGAGGTATGACAGCGACCGCTCAATCGCCCGTTCCTTGCGCTCCAATCGCTGCTCATTGTACAACTCGTCTTGGCGATTGGACGTTTGGAAGGCCACCACCAAGGTGGCGACAAAAGAAAGGGCAATGATTGTCATCATTGCCCAAAATATTTTGCTTCCCAGTGCCATGATGCGACACGAAGCTAATGATATCAGGAACCCAAAGCCTCGGACCCGGCAACAATCTCCAGAATTTCCGTGGTAATCGACGCCTGACGGGCTTTGTTGTAAGAGATTCGCAAATCCCGCAACAAGTCCCCCGCATTTTCTGTGGCTTGGTGCATTGCTGTCATTCGGGCACCATGCTCAGATGCATGACTGTCCAAGATCGCCTTGTACAATTGAATTTTCAATGAGCTAGGGATGATTCCATTGACAATCTCCTCCCTCGATGGCTCGAAAATGTATTCACCCGTGCTCTGCGTCTCTTCATCGTTTGTAGCAGCAACAAGTGGGAGCATTTGCTCTGTGGTCGTGTCTTGAACCGCAGCATTCACAAACCTGTTGTACACCAACTCCACGCGGTCATACGTGCCCTCAACAAAAGCTGACAGAATCACATCACCCAACCGCTTGACCTCGTCGAAACTGAGCCGCTCGAAAATGTTCCAGGCGTCCTCATCAAAGCCGCTGGGTTTGCGGTTGAGGTCCGCCTTGAAGGCGTCATGCGCCTTCTTGCCCAAAGGCAAGACATGAACGAGCTCCCGGCCTGACATGGCCAGCTTGGCCGCCTTGATCACATTGTTGTTGAACGCCCCACACAAACCTCGGTTCGACGTGATGACCACCAACAATGTTTTCGAATCGCCATTGTCGCGCGAGAACAAACCCTCCGTGATGTCCAACGACGCACTCACATTGTTCAAGACACCTTGCAGCTTCTCCGCATACGGCCTCATTCGGGTGATCGCATCTTGGGCCCGGCGAAGCTTTGCCGCCGAAACCATTTTCATCGCCGACGTGATTTGCATCGTGTTCTGAACAGAACTGATGCGCTCCCGTACTTCTTTGAGACCTCCTGCCATGACCCGCTTGCGATTACTTGTATTGTGCCGTCAACTCTGCTGCCGCCTTCTCAATGGCGTCCGTCTGCTCATCCTTGTAGATGCCCTTCTTGAGCGACGCCAGGGCGTCGGCGTACTTTGTCCGCATCAGGTCCATCAAATCGCGTTCGAATTTCTTCACTTGATTCACTGGCACTGACTTCAACAAACCTTTTGTGCCGCAGTAAATGATGGCGACTTGTTCCTCCACGGGCATCGGACTGTTCTGGTCTTGTTTGAGAATCTCCACATTCCTCTCCCCCTTGTCCAAAACAGCCTTGGTCGCCTCGTCAAGGTCCGAACCAAACTTCGAAAACGCCTCCAACTCACGATACTGGGCTTGGTCAAGCTTCAGGGTTCCAGAGACCTTCTTCATGGATTTGATCTGTGCCGAACCCCCTACACGACTCACTGAAATTCCCACGTTGATGGCAGGTCGTACACCACTCAGGAAGAGGTTCGACTCCAAGAAAATCTGGCCGTCCGTAATGGAAATGACGTTTGTCGGAATGTAGGCCGATACGTCACCCGCTTGAGTCTCAATGATGGGAAGGGCTGTCAATGACCCCCCCCCTTTGACCTTGCCACGCAATGATGCAGGCAAGTCGTTCATGTCCCGTGCAATGGTGTCTTCGCTGATGACCTTTGCCGCACGCTCCAGGAGCCGGCTGTGCAAGTAAAATACGTCACCTGGGTAGGCTTCCCGTCCCGGCGGGCGACGCAACAACAACGACACCTCACGGTAAGCCACTGCTTGCTTCGACAAATCGTCATACACCACAAGTGCTGGACGACCCGTATCCCGGAAGAACTCGCCTATTGCAGCGCCGGTGAAAGGTGCGTAAAACTGCAGGGGTGCAGGATCAGATGCGGTGGCCGCGACAATCACCGTGTAAGGCATCGCACCCGCATCCTCCAACGTTTTGAGAATTCCCGCTACCGTTGAACCCTTTTGTCCAATCGCCACATAAATGCAAAAGACCGGCTCACCCGCATCGTAGAATTCCTTCTGGTTGATGATGGTGTCAATTGCTACCGTGGTTTTGCCTGTCTGGCGGTCCCCAATGATCAACTCACGCTGACCACGACCAATCGGAATCATCGCATCAATCGCCTTGATTCCTGTTTGCAACGGCTCGCTGACCGGCTGACGATAAATCACACCTGGCGCCTTTCGCTCCAAAGGCATCTCAAAGAGCTCTCCAGTGATCGGTCCTTTTCCGTCAATGGGCTCTCCCAATGTGTTCACAACCCGTCCCAACATGCCCTCACCCACATTGACCGATGCGATGCGACCGGTTCGCTTTACAGAAGAACCTTCTCGCAACGTCCCCGACGGCCCCAACAACACCGCGCCCACATTGTCCTCTTCCAAGTTCAATGCGATGCCTCGAACGCCGTTGTCGAATTCAATCAATTCACCGGATTCCACGTTGCTCAGTCCATACACACGGGCAATTCCGTCACCGACTTGCAAAACTGATCCTACTTCCTCGAGTTCTGTGGCCGTTTTGACACCTGCCAACTGTTCACGCAGGATCGAGGATACTTCTGCTGGATTGATATCTGCCATCTTGTGGGCTATTGAATGTTTCTGAGCGCCTGCTCAGAATTCAGGTTCGTAATCGTGTTCTGTCAATTCTCGCCGCAACATTTGCAGCTGACGGCGAGAAGATGCGTCAATCATCCGGTCATCCAACTTCAGGACGTACCCACCGATGACTGAATCATCCACTCGCTCCAAGAGCTCTATCGCCCCCGCGTGCAACTTCTGAACCTCCGCCAGAATTCGTTCACGCGCGGCATCATCCAGCGCGACCGCAGTGGTCACCTCAGCCACCTGGATGTTTTTCAATTTCCGAATCAAGGCCAACCCTGATTCAGCAATGTCCCCAACCTTTGACTCCCTGCCCTTTTCAACAAGGATGCGCAAGAAACTCATGCTCAGCGTTGAGAGAGAGCCACCAAAAATGGCCTCCAAGACCCTCAACTTCCGGTCGCCTGTCACAATCGGTGACTTCAAAAGAAGCACCAAATCATGACTGGATTGAAGCGCAGCCACGATGGTTTCCAAATCCGATTGGATTTGGTCCACAGTACTGTGTTGTTCCGCCAATGAAATCAATGATTTGGCATAACGATGGGCAACGCGTGCATTCGCCATGGCCAAATCAGTTCAAAGGTGATTCATCAATCATCTTCCTGACCAAAGCCTGCTGCTTGTCCGTCTCCTTCAGCTCACTGCGAAGCACCTGCTCCGCAATGTCAATGGAAAGACTTGCAACCTCGGCCTTGAGCTTGGCAACTGCGCTTTTTCTCTCCACCTCAATCGCCTGGCGGGCATTGGCCACCTCACGACTCGCTTCCTCTTTTGCCTGAGATTTGGCATCGGAAACGATTTTGTCAGCCATGTCGCGTGCCTCCTGAACCAGTCTGTCACGCTCCACGCGCGCATCTTGGAGCAAACGCTCGTTGTCCGACTGCAAGGAAGACATTTCCTGGCGCGCCTTCTCGGCAGCGTTCAAGGCTTCACTGATGGAAGCTTCTCTTTCGCTGAGTGCCGTGAGGATAGGACCCCAAGCCATTTTCTTCAGCAACAAGAGGACCACCACAAAAGCGATGGAAGACCAGAAAATGGTACCGATAGCCGGTGAAAGCAAAGCGCCCATGGAATCAGCCGATCGCTACGAGCAGACCTACAATCACACCGAAGAGCGCAACACCCTCAACAAGTGCAGCGGCAACAATCATGTTCGAGCGAATCTCCCCTGCAGCCTCCGGCTGACGAGCGATTGCATCCATGGCACTGCCACCAATGCGTCCAACACCAATACCTGCTGCGATTGCAGCTGCGCCAGCACCGAGGGCCGCAAGACCCTGTCCGATTTCGAGAAGAATAGTCAGCAATTCCATTGTAAAGGATTTGAGTGAATGGATTTCAAAAATTCAGTGATGTGCCTCCTGTCGAGCGTCACCAAAATAGATGGCCGCCAAGAGCGTGAAAACAAAAGCTTGCAAGAAAGCCACAAGCAACTCCAAGAAGAACATGAAAATCATGAAGGCAGTCGAAAACAAACCGATGCCGTAACCAGCAACCGCAGATTCCCCGCCCTTCCCAAAGATGAAAATCAAACTTGTGAAGGCCAAAATGATGATGTGACCAGCCGTGATGTTCGCCGTCAAACGAATCATCAAAACAAGTGGTTTGAGCAGAAGGCCAATGATTTCAATCGGTGTCAAAATGACCAGAACCCATTTGGGCACACCAGGCATGGCAAAAACGTGACCCCAGTAATGCTTGTTCCCACTGAAACTGGTGATCAAAAACACGAGCGTCGCCAAAACCATGGTGACCCCAAGGGTGCCCGTGATGTTGAACCCCCCAATAAATGGAACCAGCCCCAACAAATTCGCAAAGAAGATGAAGAAGAACACGGTCAGCAAGAACGGCATGAAGCGATCGGCATCTTTGCCGATGGATGGCCGAGCCACCTCATCCCGAAGAAACAGAATCAAGGGTTCAACGGCATTCGCCAAGCCTTTGGGTGCTTTGTCCGGATTGCGACCGTAAGACTTGGCAGCAGATCGGAACAACCCAACCATGAAAATCAGCACGAGAATCAAACCAAATACTGACTTGGTGATTGAAACATCCAAAACAGAAACCTCATCGCCTGCCCGGTTCTTTCCACTGATGCTTCCTGGCTTGTGGTCTCCCTCGGGATGCTCGCCGTGCAAGGTCAGTTTGACCTCATCGTCGATGGAAAGATGCTTGTCGCCATGACCGTGACCCTCGAAAGCATTGCTCATGAAAAACCGAAGCCCCTGACCTTCAATGTGCAGAATCACCGGGAGCGGAATGTGGACATCCCCAAACAGGTGAATGTCATGCGCATCCGCAATGTGGTTGACAATGAATTCCCCAGCCTTGAAGGGTTCGTGCCCGTGCGCATCGTGCCCGTCATGCTCGCCATGCCCGTCAACGGAAGAATGGGCATGAACTGCATGGTCGTCAGAATGAACGTGATCCTGGGCGACCGAAGGTTGCACAATCAATAGGCCAGCCCAAAACAAGGCCAGCGGTGCAAGGTGTTGTGTGAATCGTCCAAGGTTCATGGCACTCCGTCCGTAATTCGGCGCAAAAATAGACACGCCCCCGTGCATTTCGAGGAAAAAAGGCATTTAATTTCCAAAGTCGGGAGAAAAATTCATTTGGACCTGACGTGGTTTTGCGCTGACACCACAAGAACAATGGTGTTCGCCATGAAAACGCAAAACAGGCCCAACGCAAATTCGACACGGTAAGGCGCCTTGGCCAACAGATACACCGCAACCACCACCATCGAAAGAAACATCTTGGCTGCAGTAGAGCCATTGACTGCCGTAACAAATGCATTTGCCGAACCCTTGGCTGACTGGAGCAACCAGCGGTGCAACGCACCCGTCAAAGCCCCATAGCCCATGACCAAACCCGGCCACAACCAAGTGGCCGCAAACCCACGGAACGGCGGAATCAACCACCCGAGTCCATACAGACACACCGCCAAAACCAACAATTGAACGTTGAACTTCATGTTTTCAAGGTTTTGATGACTTGATAGATGGCCAGCAGCGTGCCCAACAAAGCGCCGGCAGCTGTCCAGAGGGGGCGGGCGGTTTCCATTTGGCCATCCAACCACCGGCCGGCGAATGTGCCCAAAGCAATGGACGCAGCCATGGAAAACGCCATCCCTGAAAACTTCATGATCGGGTGGAACCCCTTTTTCTGACGATTGGAGGGTTGCTGGTCATCAGACGCTTCCTCGTTCAATGCCATGATGGACGGCTTTACGAACCCAAGGCTTCCGAACGCTTGCTCTCTGCGTCTGACGATGACGCCGGACGCATCTCTTTGATGTTCGAAATCAAATGCAAAGCGCCTGTGGGTTGCGCGCCCGACTCCACGGAGAGTTGACCGTAGTAAATGTCACCGTGCACCCTCGAATCGCTTTTGAGCGCCAACAATTCCTCCACCTGCAACAAACCCTCGAACTTCCCTTCGATTTCACAAGCCACGCAACGCACTTGTCCATTGACCTTTCCGGTGGCGCCGACCACCAGCCGACCGGTGGTGGACAGCTCGCCTTCGAATTCGCCATCGATCCGAATGTTGCTCTCACAACGCACATTGCCGACGAACGAAGTGCCTTCAACAATTCGGTTGATGGCTCTTTCGGACAAATTGTCCATGGGTGCTCTTCTTTTGGATCCGCGCATGTGGCGCAAAAATACGGGAATTGGAGCGGAATCCCTGACAATCACTCCCCGCCCTGCAGGTAGAACTCATCGAAAAACGTGAGGTATCCCTCTGTGTCCTTCGACTTGAACAGTTCCACATAGTTCTCGCTCGAGATGAGAAACATCGTGTAGCCCGATGAGTTGATGGTGATCAAGTCCTCTCGATTCGAGGTGAAGATGTCGTGGTACTCCATGCCCTTGTCTTGGCGGGGGAAGGATTTGATCAACACGATTTGGTGGTTGCGATCGATCAAATTTGCCGTGACACGGAGGTTCAAGGAGCCATAATAATCGCTGTTGAAATCGCTGATGGTGGCACGGATGTCCTCCACCTTCCCTCTGCCGACCGGAATCAAAACAGCAAAGTAATGCTCAAGGAAAGGCTTGTGCTTGTATCGGCTGGGTTCTTGTGCCAAATCCGTTCCCCCCACCGCCTCATCCACTTCATCCTCGCCCAACGTGCCGCCCAACAATTCGACAAGCTCCCGGGCGTGATCTGCCTCCTCGGTGTCGGGACAAGAGGAAACCACTTCCAACAGCGCATTGATGTAGGCCTCACGGTCTCCGCCTGCGTAGGAACTCAATCCCGCGACACACTGGGCTCGCAACAAACGGTACTGACACATGAAGTGGTTGACGGAATCCCGCTCAATGACCGCGTTGACATCCAACAAAGTCTGCTGGTACGCCTTGCCGTAATACGCCGCCAGGTGCTGCTCGTATTCCAAGCGTTGCTCTTCGCGAACCATGGCGTCCTCATCCGCATACTCGGGGTTCTCAATCAGCGTGGCCCATTCACTCCCCGGATAGCGCCTCAAAATTTCTTCCTCCCAATACACCGAGTTGCAGGTTTCGCAAAATGGGTTCTGATAATTCTCTTCGATTTCGCGTTGCAAATAGGTTCGAAACAGCTGGTAGTACGCTGTCGGGTGAACGTCCGAATCATCAAACCGCTCGATCAAGGTCTGCCAGCTGTCGATGGCGTTTTCCGGATCGTTCATTTTCTCTTTGTAGGCCAAACCCGCATTGTAATACGCCTCGGCAATCATCGCCAAAGACGTATCCCGGGCCCCCGGTTCGCATGGCAATCCAGCCAGCAATTCCTCCTTCGACGGAATGTCATCCGGATCTCGCACTTCCGAACTCTCTCCCCCACCCGCTTCGGCCGGGGCATCCTCCGCCAAATCGCTGAAAGTCACGCCCACTTTTCTCGATCGTCGCCAATTGTCTTCGAGCGGCCTGTCCCCCCAGAAATCCAGAAAGTTCCTGCGGCCCGCCATTTTCAGTTGGGCATTGTAAGGCCAAAACATCCCCTGTCCCCCGTCGTCCATGGCCGCCAACGCCTCCGCCTCTGCAGCTTCTGCAGCCAAGCGGCGTTGCTCCGCCTCGTATTCAAGGTTTGCAATGATGGTGTCAATCTTCGCCAGCCGATCCGATTCGGACATGTCGCACAACGCCAAGAGGCTGTCTTGCTCCGAAATGATGTTCAACTGATTCACCAAATCTGTCAGGTTCGTGGCCAATGCGTCCACTTCCTCGAACCGATCGTTGTCCTCCTCCATGTACGTGCGAGCCGAATCGTAATACGCCTGGGACAACGGGTAATTGAGGTCCTCGAGGTACAAATCACCCAGTCGCAAGAAACTCTTCATGCGCTGACGGGTGTTGTCTGTGTTGACCGCCAAGGAGGTTTCGAGCAAGCCAATGCCATCGTCCCGGCGACGTTCTTCGAGGGCGAGGACGGCGAGGGCGTAATAGATTTGGTCTTGATAAATCTCGTTTTTGCCATCGTCCAACATGTCCATCAGCTCCTCAATGATCGGTTCGCTGCTGCCACCCCGACGATCGTAAGCCATGGCCTGCTTGATTTTCGCATAAAACTCCAACTCATAGGGCGTTCGCAGATCGACCACTTCCTTGTAGCGTGCAATGGCTTGTTTCGATTCACCAATGGCTTCGTGACATTGGGCCAAAATGAACAGCGTCCGCGCCTGGTCCTTCTTCTTTTCGATGAAGTCCAGTGCCTTTTCGAGTTTCCTGACCGCGGCCTCTGTGTCCTCGTCCAACAGGTGATAGGCGGCGTAGACTTGGTAAACGTAGGCCATCACCTCTGGGTCCTCGACCCGCCGCTCCTCTCCTTCTGCCTTCATCAAGGCGTTCGAAGCCCGCACCATGTCCCCCATCTCCATGTACGTTCGCGCAAGCCAAGCATTGCTCCAGGCCTGTGCGTCGGGGTAATCCAATGTGCGGATGAGGTACTGGAAGACCTCGATGGCTTTCTGGTGGTCGCCCTTCAACAAGTGCGCGCGTCCGATGACGTCGTAATTCTCATCGATCCACTTGTTGAGCTCCGGCCACTTGATGTCCTTCTGGTCACGCCGCGCAGGTTGCATGGTGTGCTTGTCAACGACGTTCGAACACTTCTCAATGGCCCGCTCGAGCAATGGGTAGACTTGCTGCGCCGCCTCTGCATCAATCGGGAAAAAGATGGGCAGAATCTCGTCCCAATTCTCCACATAGCCTTCCTTGAGCGAGGCGTCCGCCTCTGCCATGGATTCGTTCGCGTAGAAGTAGCCATTGTACTGCGCGTGCATGTTGTGGTAGAGCCTGTACAACCGACCGTCTCTTGTGTTCGAACACCCCGACAACCCCAAGGCAAAAACAGCCAGGGACCCCCCTATCACCCAAAAACGCGAATTCGAAAAAGACATGGTCGTGCTGTTCAACGCAGAATCCGCTAAATTATTCCATTTCGGCGCAGGTTTGTGGTGCTCTGAGACGATTGAAGCATCTTTGCTTTGTGTCGAATCCGAAGAAAGACCCGAACAAGCGGTATTGGCTCGAGCCGTTCGTGCTCAAGTTGCAGGAACAGCAGACGTTCTCTGAGCGATGGGAACTGCCCGTGACGCGGCTGGGGCTGGGGCTGGCGTCCACTTTTTCGGTGGGGTTGATCGTGGGGTTGACCTATTTCGTTGTGGCTCACACGCCATTGCGAGAGCATGTCATCCCGGGGTATTTGGCAGAAGATGCGCGAAAGGCTGCCAAATCCGCTGAAGGCCAAACCATCGAAATCTCCCGACAACTCGAACAGCAATCCCGATACCTGGTGGCTTTGCAGTCCATTCTCCAGGACGGCATTCCCGACGAGGTGGGCTTGGTGGCTTTGATGGACAGTTTGGTGGGCAACGACAACGCTGTGGATTCCTTGGATGCAGCCCTGACCCCCGAAGACTCGGCGCTGCGCGCTCGGCTCGCTGAAGAAGATCGGTTTTCGCTGCAACGGGGCCGGCCCGAGGAATGGAGCGCACGATCGATTCCCTTCCTTCCGCTCGACGGGGAAGTTTCGTCCAACTTCGACGTTGCAGGCGGGCATCACGGGATCGATTTTGTCGCACCGTTGGGGTCGGTGGTCCACGCGGTAGACGACGGCACGGTGGTGCTGGCTTCGTACACTGTGGATGGCGGCTACGTCATCGGGATCCAGCACAACAAGAATCGCCTGTCCATCTACAAGCACAACGCATCGCTGATGCACGAAGTGGGGGAACCGGTTCGGGTCGGCGAGCCCATTGCCATCTTGGGCGGGACGGGCACACACAGCTCAGGACCGCACCTGCATTTCGAATGGTGGGTGAACGGATCGCCACAAGATCCTTCGCTCTGGTTGCCCCAAAAGCGTTGATCAGGCCTGGGGCCAAGCCATATCCACTTGCACCAAGCGAACGAAGTCATCCACCCGGTCGGTGATTTCCTCCTGGGTCAGTTCCGCCAAACGCGCTGTGCCAAACCGTTCACAAGTGAAACTGGCCATGGCACTGCCCACAATCACCGCCCGCTTCATGTTCTCAAAACTCGTGTCCCCCGTGGCCGCCAAGTGGCCGATGAAGCCACCAGCGAACGTGTCCCCCGCACCTGTAGGATCGACCACGTCTTCCAACGGCATCGCCGGCGCAAAAAAGACCTCGTCCTTGTTGAACAACAAAGCCCCGTGCTCTCCTTTCTTGATGACCAATACCCGGGGACCCATGTCCAGGATTTGACGCGCTGCGCGGACCAAAGAATGCTCTCCAGTCAGTTGACGCGCTTCTTCATCATTGATGGTCAAAACATCTACACGCGCAATGACCGATTTGAGGGGCTCCAATGCGATGTCCATCCAGAAATTCATGGTGTCCATGACGATGAGCTCGGGGCGCTCTGACATTTGGTCCAAAACTGAGGCCTGAACCTGTGGATCCAAATTGCCGAGCATCACAAACTTCGCATTGCGCGCAGCCGCTGGAACAACTGGCTTGAAATCCGCCAAAACATTCAACTCCGTGGCCAGCGTGTCCCTGGAGTTCATGTCATAATGGTACTTGCCCGCCCAGTAAAAACTCTTCTCCCCCTTGCGGCGCTCGAGGCCTTCGGTGGAAATTCCGCGGCGCTCAAAATCAGCAACCACATCTTCGGGAAAGTCCTCGCCAATGACCGAGACCAAATGTTGGTTCTTCACGAAAGCACTGGCGCTCAGCCCAATGTATGTCGCCGCGCCGCCCACGACTTTACCAGATGCCCCGAAAGGCGTTTCAATGCCATCAAAGGCAACAGTACCGACAACAATCATGCTCATGTGACAAAGTTACTTTCGGCGTTGTTGTGAACCCGAAAAAATTCCGGCAAAAATGAAACCTCATCGAGGGGATTGACGTATTTCTTCTTATCTTTGCCGTCCTGAAATTCCTCCTTAGCTCAGCTGGTTAGAGCATCTGACTGTTAATCAGAGGGTCGCTGGTTCAAGTCCAGCAGGGGGAGCCACAGAAAAAGAAAAATCGTTACGCTGCAGAGTGTGACGATTTTTTTTTGCAAACCCGCAATCTCCCTCAACCTTCCCAGGTGCCCCCGGAGCGGTCGTGCGTCGTGAAAAACGGCTGGATGCTCCGTCAAGGACCGGTTGCAATGCGGATGAGAACCTCGACGGCTTTCTGCATGTCCTGGACACTCACCCATTCCTCGCGGCTGTGGAAAGCATGCTCGCCGGCGAAGACGTTGGGGCAAGGCAGACCCATGAAGCTCAGTCGGCTGCCGTCGGTGCCGCCGCGAATGGCGCCTCGTTTGAGCGTCAAACCGGAGGCTTCGATGGCGGCGGCGGCGCGTTCGGCAACATGTGGGTGATGGGCCAACACTTCCTTCATGTTGCGGTACTGTTCGCGGATCTTCACGCGACCCTTGGCCCCGGGCCAATCCTTCAAGACTTCCTCCTGCAATGACTTCAGGCGCTGAGTGTAGTCGGCCAATTCCGCCGTTTCAAAGCTCCGGACGATGAACGTGATTTCCGCGCGCTCCACCGATCCCGTCATCTCGTAGGGATGCACAAAACCCGCTCGGCCGGAAGTGTGTTCA